>NZ_JBKJOQ010000040.1:0-58183 GCF_046595475.1 Rhizobacter sp. | reverse complement strand
TGTATTCCTTGTGGATCAAAGTTGGTGGATCGCACCTCAACCTTATCCGGACTCACGATGGCCACCCTCATCGGGCCGCCGACCTTAAAGACTTACACCACCTCGTGGGACATCACCCTCTTAGGGGCGTGGCTTTCCTCGCCGGAGTTCTTAACTTGTACCCACTTCCCCATCAGGCTGAACCGCAAGACCCACAAGGTCTACGTGTTCCGCCCTGGTCGTCCGAACAAACCCATTCTGGTGGCGGACTGGGACAAGCTCTTCTTCACCCTCGGCCGCTGCAACAAAGGCGTGGAGCCCGGGCAGAACTGGGACATCCGTGGTCACGTGTTGGCAGGCGACGGTAAGACAGTTCTCGACACGTTCGCGTTCAGCATGTACTGGAACGAAGGCGATCTTGAGGGCCTGCGTGCCCATTGGGAATTCTTGCGCCGCTACATGGAAGACGGCCCTCAGGAAGCCTACAAGCTGGTGCAGGTCTGTCTGCCTATTGCAGAGCATCGTGAAACGCTGCGTTTCGCGCTCAACCGCTTCTACCTCAACTTCAAAGGTGGCCTGTGGCTGTGGATCATGCTGTTGCCTTTTTGGCTGCTATGCGTGCTCGGCCGCTGGGTTGCTGGCCTGACCTGCCGCACCCCGGTGTGGCCCGCCGATATTGAAGCCGCTTGCCGTATTGAGCCAAACGACCCTTATGTGAAAAACGCCAGCATGAACCCGCCGAACGCGTGGCAGCGGTGAACCGCATGGCCTTTGAATGGGCGCGGCCGGGCTTTACGCCTCATAAAAAGCAAGCACGGTCACCCTTGCCGGCAAGCAACCGCAAGGGGGGTGGACAGCGCAAAGCCGCCATACTGGCCGCCCGATGGGCCTGCCCGTACCGAGACACCTCATGATCCCCCGCATCGACATCGATTCTTCCGACAGCGAAACCTTCGACTACCGCGTCACCCACGAATCCGAGCCGCTGTTTGACGACACCGGCTTCAGCTCGGTGATGCATTGCCTGGTGGCCGCAATCGAAGGGCTCTCGCCCGATGTTGTCGCCGTCGAAGTGGCTTATGGCGGCTACGTCTCGGGCACCTACCCGCTGGCGATCATTGCGATGAACCACGAGCAAGTGGCTGCGCATGCAATGAACACCACTGCGGCGATTCTTGAGGCCGTGAACGGCGGCTGATCGGCACGCTCATGGACGAAGCCTCAGGCTTGCACGCGCTGGTTCAGCAGTTTCCCAGACCTGGCCGCGTGGACCTGATCGCCTTGCGCGGCGCGCGACGTGTCGCCACTGGTGTGGTGAACGCCACCATGGCCCTGCAAGGTCGCGGCCTCGAAGGCGATCACGCTGCCGAGCGCCTGCCTCGTGCCGGCGCTGACAGCAAGCGGCAGGTGACCCTCATGCAAGCCGAGCACCTGCCGGTGATCGCAGCCTTGGCAGGGCTGAAGCAGGTTGACCCTTTGCAGCTGCGCCGCAACCTCTTGATCTCAGGCCTCAACCTGCTCGCCGCCAAGACCTTGTTCAAGAACCAGCCCCTGGTGCTGCGCATTGGTGCCGATGTGGTGCTTGAAGTCACCGGCCCCTGCGAGCCGTGCTCGCGCATGGAAGAGGTGCTGGGCCATGGGGGCTACAACGCCATGCGTGGCCATGGCGGCGTGACGGCGCGGGTGCTGGCCAGTGGGTTGATTCGGCAGGGCGATGTTGTGCTCTGCTTGCCTGCATCAAACCCGTGAGCGGCACGCGGCAGGCCTGCGCACCGCTCACGAATAAGCTCACATCCGCTCGAACACCGCCGCAATCCCCTGCCCACCCCCAATGCACATCGTCACCAGCGCATAGCGCCCCTTGATGCGCTGCAACTCATACAACGCCTTCACCGTGATGATCGCCCCGGTGGCCCCCACCGGGTGACCGAGCGAAATGCCCGAGCCATTGGGGTTGACCTTGGCCGGGTCGAAGCCCAGGTCTTTGGCTACCGCGCAGGCCTGTGCAGCAAAAGCCTCGTTGGCCTCGATCACGTCGAGATCTGACACCTTCAACCCCGCCTTCTCCAGCGCCTTGCGCGTGGCTGGCACGGGGCCTATGCCCATGTACAGCGGGTCGACGCCTGCATGGCCATACGACACCAGCCGCGCCATCGGCGTCAAGCCGCGGCGCTCGGCTTCGGCGCGCTCCATCAACACCAGTGCTGCGGCGCCGTCGTTCACGCCCGAGGCATTGCCGGCGGTCACGCTGCCGCCTTCTTTCTTGAACGCAGGCTTGAGCTTGGCCATGTCTTCGATCTTGGCGTCGTTGCGCACATGCTCGTCGGTGTCGAACAGCATGGTGCCCTTCTTGCCCGCCAGCTCCACCGGCACGATCTGCTCCTTGAAGTAGCCGGCCGCAATGGCTTTCTGCGCGCGGCGGTGGCTCTCGAGCGCCGCTTCGTCTTGCTGTGCCCGGCTGATGTCCCATTTGGCGGCCACGTTTTCAGCGGTGATGCCCATGTGCACGTTGTTGAACGGGTCGTGCAGGGCGCCCAGCATCATGTCGACCAGGGTTGCGTTGCCCATGCGTGCGCCCCAGCGGGCTTGTGGCATCGAGTAGGGGCCGCGGCTCATGCATTCGGCGCCGCCGGCCAATGCGATGTCAGTGTCAGCCAGCAAGATGCACTGCGCCGCGCTGATCACTGCCTGCAGGCCCGAGCCGCAGAGGCGGTTGACGGTGAGGGCGGGTGTCTCTTGTGCCACGCCGCCTTCGATGGCGGCCACGCGGGCCAGGTACATGTCGCGCGGCTCGGTGTTGATCACATGGCCGAAGACCACGTGGCCCACGTCTTTGCCGTCGACCTTGGCGCGGGCCAGCGCTTCGCGCGTGGCGATGGCGCCCAGCTGGGTCGGGGGCACATCCTTCAGTGCACCACCGAAGGTACCGATGGCAGTGCGCGCACCGCTGACAACTACAACTTCTCTCTTCATGATGGGGCTCCGCCGGCTGTTGAAAACCGTGATTGTGAACACATCGACAATGCGGTTTTCAGTTCAGCGGATCGAACGACCATGAGCCCAGCATCGCCCCCTGCATTCACACTTCTCATCACCGGCGCGGCCGGTGGTCTCGGCCAGGCGGTGGTGCGCCACCTTCTTGATAAGGGCGGCCAGCGTCTGGTGCTGCTCGACCAGAGCGCTGACCGCTTGCATGCGGTGTTTGGCACGCCGGTCGACACCCTCATGCTCGCCGCCGACGTGACCTCTGCCGACAGCATGGCAGCGGCCGTTGCGCAGGCCGAGCAGGCCTTCGGCGGTGTCGATGCGGCGGTGCACATTGCGGGGGGCTTCGAGATGGGCGAGGGCGTGCATCAGATCACCCGTGCCTCGTGGGACCGGATGATGGACCTCAATGCATGGTCCTTCGTCAACCTGGCGCAGGCGGTGGTGCCGCTGATGAAGCGACAAGGCGGCGGGCGCATCGTGGCGGTGTCGGCCAACGCCGCACGCGAGGGCGCAGCGCTGAAGGGCGCCTACTGTGCGTCCAAGAGTGCGTTGCAGCGCCTGGTCGAATCGCTGTCGCATGAGTTGCAGGCCGACGGCATCCGCGTCAACAGCGTGGCACCGACCACGCTCGACACCCCCGCCAACCGCCAGTCCATGCCCGATGCCGACCGCTCGGCTTGGGTGTCGCTGGCCGACGCGGCGCAGGCCATCGCCTTCCTGGCCACACCGGCCGGCGCGGCAGTGAGGGGCCAGCACCTCCAGCTTGGAAGCGTTTGATGCAGCCCATTGCCCACACCCCTCTCGGTGACGTGCAGGGCATGAAAGACGGCGCCGTGTGCGCCTGGCTCGGGGTGCCCTATGCGCAGCCGCCGGTGGGCGACCAGCGCTTCAGGGCCGCGCAGCCGGCGCAACCGTGGGCCGGCGTGCGCAGCGCCACCCGCTTCGGTGCCGCCTGCCCGCAGAAGGTGGCGAGCCGCATGAAGTCGCTGAGCCCGGAGCGTGACGAAGACTGTCTTGTGCTCAACATCTGGAGCCCGGCGGCCGACCAGGCCAAGCGGCCGGTGATGGTGTGGATCCACGGCGGGGCTTTTCTCATCGGCAGTGCGCGCCTCTATGGCGGTGCGCATTTGGCGGAGCAGGGTGACATCGTCGTCGTGACCATCAACTACCGCCTCGGTGTGTTGGGCTTCGTGAACTTCGGCGAGGCCCTGGGTGATGCGCGCATCGAGAGCAACCTCGGCCTGCGCGACCAGGTGCAAGCGCTGCGCTGGGTGCGCGACAACATCGCGGCTTTCGGGGGCGACCCCGAGCGCGTGACGATAGCGGGCGAGTCCGCCGGCTCCATGTCGGTCTCGCTGCTGATGCATGCGCCCGATGCCAGGCCCTTGTTTCACGGCGCCATCTTGGAGAGCGGCGCGCTCACCTTGATCTACGACCACGAGAAGAGCCTGCAGGTGGCCCGCCACTATCTCGACGTGCTGGGTGTGCGCACCCTGGAGGCCTTGCAAGCACTGCCGGTTGAGGCTTTGCTGGCCGCGCAAGACGCAGTGAAAGAAAAGCTGCCCGACACCATTCCCGCCGCGCCCTGGTTCGACGGCGCGTTGCTGCCGGCCTCGCTCGAAGCCGCACGCGCGGCGCCCACGCCACCCATTCCCTTGCTGGCGGGCTTCAACCGCGATGAGATACGCCTGTTCGAGCTTTGGCGTGGCGTGGCCGAGCTGTTTCTGTCGCGCAGCCGCATGGCGGGCTTGTTGCGCAAGCAACTGGGCGACGCGGCTGCCGACCGCGTGCTGGCGGCCTACCCCGACACCAAGGCGGGCAATCGCCAGCTCGGCACGCAGATGAGCTTTGCCATGCCCACGCTGCACTTCGCCGAGCGCCATGCGATGCAGCACCCGACGTGGTTTTACCGTTTCGACTGTGCGCACCCGCTGCTCGGGGCCACGCATGCACTGGAGCTTCTGTACCTGTGGGATCTTCGCGGCGCGCTCGCAGCCCTGGCGCGCGGCGGGCCGCTGTGGGGCAAGCGCCTGGCGCTGGCCCAGCGCATGCGCAGCCACTGGATCGCGTTTGTGCGCGGCGGCCACCCGGCCAGCGGCTGGCCGGCCTTTGAGGCGGGGCGGCGCGCCACCCTGGTCTTCAACAAGCGCGACCAGGTGCTCGACGACCCCGAGCGCGACCGTCGTGTGGGCTGGTCCGGGCGAGACGCAGCGCCGGGAATGAGTATCACTTCGGCCCTCTGACGCCCGGCAAACGCGGGCACGTCGATTGCTCCCCAAAGCGGTGGAGTCCTACAGACGGGCGTGGTGACAGGGCGGCAAGATGCTTGCATGTTCATTTCTACACCACGCCCATGAACCGCGAGAGCATCCCCCGTTCACTCACCGGTGTGGCAGGGCTGGACGAGGTTCTTCACGGTGGGCTCATCTCAGGCCGCCTCTACCTCGTCGACGGCAACCCGGGTGCCGGCAAGACCACGCTGGCCTTGCAGTACTTGCTGGCCGGCGTGCGGGCTGGCGAAAAATGCCTGTACGTCACGCTGTCCGAGACGCGCAGCGAGCTGGTTGCCAATGCGCAGTCGCACGGCTGGTCGCTTGAAGGCATCGAGATACTGGAGCTCTTTGTTGACGAGCTGCAGGTTGACGGCGAGAGCGACCTCACGATGTACCACCCGTCGGAAGTAGAGCTCAACACCACCACGCGCAAGGCGCTAGACGCCGTGGAGCGGCTCAAACCGCAGCGCATGGTGTTTGACTCGTTGTCTGAGCTGCGCCTGCTGGCGCAAAGCTCGCTGCGCTACCGCCGGCAAATTCTCGGCATCAAGCAGTATCTGGTGGGGCTCAACTGCACCGTGCTTCTGCTCGACGACCGCACCGCCGAAGGCCCAGACATGCAGCTGCAAAGCATTGCGCACGGCGTGATCTCGCTCGACTCGGCCACGCCGCCGTATGGGCGCACGCTTCGGCAAATGCGGGTGGTGAAGTTTCGCGGCAGCGACTTTCGCAGCGGGCTGCACGATTTCGTCATTCATCACGGCGGGCTCGTCGTGTTTCCGCGTTTGTCGGGTGCGCAGCACGGCACCACCTTCCCGCGCGAGACGGTGCCCAGCGGCGTGCACGCGCTGGACTCCTTGCTCGGGGGCGGCATAGACCGCGGCACCTCCACCCTGCTGATCGGCCCACCCGGCTCGGGCAAATCGACCATCGCGCTGCAGTACGCATCGGCCGCCGCCGCGCGAGGCGACCATGCGGCCATCTTCGGTTTCGAGGAATCGAAAACCATTCTTCTAGAACGCGCCGTCGGCTTGGGCATGCCCATCAACGAGGGCGTGGGCCCGGGCCAGATCATGGTGCGGCAGATCGACCCTGCCGAGATTGCGCCCGGCGAGTTTGCCCACATGGTGCGGCGGTCGGTCGAACAAGACGGCGCGCGCGTGGTGGTGATCGACAGCCTCAACGGCTATCTCAACGCCATGCCCGAAGACAAGTTCTTGACGGCGCAACTGCACGAGCTGTTGTCCTACCTCAACAACCACGGCGTCGCCACCTTTCTCATTGCGGCCCAGAGCGGCCTGATCGGCCCCAGCATGCGGTCACCGGTGGATGCCAGCTACCTGGCCGATGCGGTCGTGATGCTGCGCATGTACGAGCACGCCGGCAAGGTCAAGAAGGCCATCTCGGCGCTGAAGAAACGCAGTGGCCTGCATGAAGAGTCGATACGCCAGGTGTGGTTCGACGACAAGGGTGTACACCTGAGCGAGCCGCTGGCCCATTTGCGCGGTGTGCTCAGCGGGGTGCCGGTCGACCTGCATGCGCTAGCCGAAGACAGGCCCGTCTCGCGGCCCGCCGATGCTGCCTGACGCGAAGCCCCACGACGAGCGCGTGCTGGTGCTGCCGGTCACGCGGCGCGACGGCGAGGTGACCTGCGAGCTTCTGGAACGGGCCGGCGTGGCCTGCGTCGTTTGCAAAGACCTCGCCGGCATGGCCGCCGAGGTCGATCACGGCGTGGGTGCGCTCATGCTCACTGAGGCGGCTCTGGTGCAGCCGGAGATTGCGATGCTGCTGGCCGCGCTGCGTGAGCAGCCGGCGTGGTCTGACGTGCCGGTGGTGATGCTCATGCGCGACCACCAGAGCCCCACCTCGGGTGTGCGCAGGTTGGAGCTGCTGGGCAACGTGACCGTGCTCGACCGGCCTGTCTCCACCCGCTCGATGATCAGCGCGCTGCAATCGGCGCTGCGCGACCGCCGCAAGCAGTACCGCATCCGCGACCAGCTGCTACAGCAGGCGCGTTCCGAAGAGGCATTGATGCAGGCCGATCGGCGCAAGGATGAGTTCCTTGCCACGCTGGCGCACGAGCTGCGCAACCCCCTCGCGCCCATACGCACCGGCCTGCAGATTCTGGCCAAGATGCCCGGTGCCAACGAAAGGGCGCAGCGGCTGCACGAGATCATGGAGCGGCAGATGGGCCAAATGGTCAAGCTGATCGACGAGCTGCTGGAGGTGTCGCGCATTTCCACGGGCAAGGTGGTGCTGCGCAAGGAGCGGGTCGACATGCGCTCGGTGGTGACCTTGGCGCTGGAAGGCAGCCAGCCACTGGTCGATGCCGCCCAACACAGCTTGCATGTGGCGCTGCTCGACGAGCCGGTGTGGGTGCTGGGCGACCCCTCTCGGCTGGCGCAGGTGGTGAGCAACCTGGTCAACAACTCGGCCAAGTACACGCCCAATGGCGGTCGCATACGGGTTGAGCTGGTGCGAGAGGGCGGCCAGGCGGTGGTCAGCGTTGAAGACAGCGGGGTGGGCATTCCGGCCAACTTGCTCAAGCATGTGTTTGACATGTTTGCGCAGGTCAACCGCACGCTAGACCGAGCGCAGGGTGGCTTGGGCATCGGCTTGTCTCTGGTGCGGCGCCTGATGGAGCTGCACGGCGGCACGGTCGAGGCCGCCAGCGAAGGGCTCGATTGCGGCAGCCGCTTTACGGTACGCATTCCCCTGCTGCCCGCCGATTCGGTGCTCGATGCAGCGGCGCCTCCCGAGGCGCCTGGCCTCTCAATCGACAAGCCCATACGCGTGCTCATCGTCGACGACAACACCGACGCAGCCGAGACACTGGCCATGCTGCTCGAAGCTCACGGCCACAGCACGCGCAAGGCCCACAGCGCGCCGGCGGGCTTGCGGGCCGCTGATGAGTTTCGCCCCGATGCCATCTTCTGCGACATCGAAATGGCAGGCATGACCGGCTACGAAGTGGCCGCGCGGTTGCGACTAGACCCGGCACACGCGTCGGCGCTGCTGGTGGCGGTGACGGGCCGCGGCGCCGAAGAAGACCAGCGGCGCTCTCTTCGGGCGGGCTTCGACCTGCACCTGACCAAGCCCGTCAGTGACGAGGCCGTGCAGCACGCGTTGATGCGGCTTTGATGTGTTCATTCCGTGAAAACGTGAATGAGGCACAGCGCGCTGGCGTGGCGCGACCCGTGGGCGCACGATGCCAGATGTGAATATCAGCTAGGGCGCAAGCCAGCGTGCTCACATGGCCCCAGGCTGCGCAAAATCGCAGTTTCGCCAGACAAGGCCCGCTGCCCATGAGCACCATCAGCATCATCTCTTCCATGGCCACCCGGCAGGTCTTGGCCTGTCTGGCCGATGCCTACCGCGTCGCGAGTGGTGGCGAGATCAAGATCGAGATCGAGTCGGTAGGGGGTGTCGATGCCGCCCGCCGCGTGCAAGAGGGTGAGGTTTTCGACCTGGTGGTGCTGGCCAGCGATGCCATCGACACGCTGACGGCGACAGGCGCGGTGCAAGGCGACAGCCGCTGCGCCATCGTCGATTCATCGGTGGCGATTGCCGTGCGCGAAGGCGCGCCGCGGCCCGACATCGCGTCTGAAGACGCCCTGCGCCTGAGCGTGTTGGCGGCACGCAGCATCGGCTACTCGACCGGCCCGAGCGGCACGGCGCTGCTGCGCTTGTTCGAGCGCTGGGGCGTGGCCGAGGCGGTAAAAGACCGCCTGGTGCAGGCACGCCCCGGCGTGCCTGTGGGCACGCTGGTGGCGAATGGCGAGGTCGAGATCGGCTTCCAGCAGCTGAGCGAGCTGCTGGCGCTGAAGGGCATCACGCTGCTGGGGAGCATGCCGGCGCCGGTGGCAGTTACCACGACCTTTGTTGGCGCGCTGGGCCGCTCTTCACCGCACCCTGGCGCCGCCCGCGCACTGCTCAAGTTCATGGGCTCGCCCGAGCACGCCGCCCTGAAAGCGCAGCTGGGCATGGAGGCCCCGTCGTCCCTAGGGTGACTTGCCCGGCCCCGCGCCTAAGCTCTATACTGTGTTTGCATACAGTATTCAAGGAGCCCGCCATGTACCCGTCGCTTCGCCAAAACTATCGCCCCGGCCCGCAGCGTGCTCCCGCCTGGCTGCTGCGCCTGTGGCGCTGGCTCTGAACCGTTTTTGCCTTTAACCGCAAGCTCGCGTGCCATGAATGCCCCGCTGCTCCCCGAGAAACTGCTGCGGCAAGGGGATGACGGTCAAGTGCCCCTGCCTCTGGCAACACAAAGCGTGCTGCGCTATGTGTGGGAGAGCCGTTTTGGCAGCATGCTCATCGAAGTGATCGGTGACCGCAGCTTCGTGAACGGCAAGGTGGTCGAGCCACCGCCCGAGCCACCGATCGATCCACTCCCTTGACGCGCGCTTGGCGCGCGGTTCGACCAAACGAGAGTGCTGCCAAACCTGGGGCCTGGCAGCGCCAAGGCATGTCAGTGCTTCTCGGGTGCCACGGGTGTTTCGGTGTGCATGACACACAGCCACTGCCCGTCCTTGCGAGCCCACACCGAAGAGTCCGTCATCTCTTGCTCGGTCTCGGCAGAGTCGCCTCGCTTCGAGAGCGCCTGCTTGGCGTGATAGGTCAGCAAGGCGGTGTCTTCAGTTGGAAACATCACGTTCATGTCGCTCAGTTTGAATGACTTGATCACCATCGTGCCCTTCTCCGCCATCTGCCGGTAGCTGGCGTGGTCGAACTTCATCGCACCATGTGAGCTGACCATCAGTGAGGGTTCGGCGAGCAGGCTCAAGGCGGTGTCGGTGTCTTCGTCCACCATCGATTGCCAGAACTTGTTTTCGAGCTTGATGAGGTCTTTGCTTGCGGTTTGCATGTGCTGCTCCTGGGCAATGGAAAGAGCCCAATATGCCTCTCAGCCGCAGCGATGTGCGCAAGACAAGGTGTGCAGTGCCGGTAGGCATGCTCCTACACCCCGAATGGCAGCTGCTCCCAAACCCATTTCCGCAATCTGAGCAAGGCCAGGTTGGTGAAAGTTCGCATTCCGAACCAATTCCGTCCCGATACGCTTGACGTCACCCATGTGGGGTATCGGAGTCAGCAGATTGGACAGCAACAAGGTGCGGTGGGGGCTGGTGGGACCAGGGCGTATTGCGCACAAGTTTGCGCAGTGCCTGCCTGCGGTGTCGAGTGCCAGTCTCGTGGGCGTGGCTGGACGTGATGCTCAGCGGGCGCACGCGTTCGGCAGCGCCTACGGTGCCACGCTATGCGGCGGCGACATCGAGTCGCTGTGCAGCGACCCCGGCGTCGATGCCATCTACGTCGCATCCACCCACAACGCTCACCTCGAGCACGCGCTGCTAGCCATTGCGCATGGCAAGGCGGTGCTGTGTGAGAAGCCGCTCACGGTGAACCTCCGGCAAGCGGCTCGGATGATCGACGCGGCCGGAGCCGAAGGCAGCTTTCTGATGGAGGCGATGTGGACGCGCTTCTTGCCGGTCTACGCGCAGGTGCGCCGCTGGCTGGGTGAAATGGCCATCGGCACCATCAGCGGGGTAGAGGCCTACTTCGGCTACGAGCAGCCGCCATCGACCCAGCAGCGCCTGTACGACGCCTCGGTGGCGGGCGGCTCACTGCTCGACGCGGGCGTGTACTGCGTGTCGATCGCGCAGTGGCTGCTTCGCGGCCCTCTGCGAGTGCTGGAAGCGCGTGGGCAGATCGGCAGCACCGGCGTTGACGAAGACCTGAGCGTGAGGCTGTCGCTGTCGAACGGCGTGGAGATGCGATTCAAGTCCAGCCTGCGGCAGAAGTTCTACAACGCTTTTGTGATCCACGGCGAACGTGGGCGCATCGTCATCACCGACAACTTCTGGGACGCCGGGCAGGCACTGCTGATGGTTGTAGGCCAGCCCGTGGTGTCAGCGCCGGCGCCTTTCGACTTGAACGGCTTCGAATACCAGGTGCGCGAGGTGCACGAGTGCCTTGCCCGAGGCGCGACGCAAAGCGAGGTGATGCCCTGGGCCGACTCGCTGGAGGTCATGGCCTGCCTGGACGACATACGCGAGCACATCGGCCTGCGCTACCCCTTCGAGCGTGCGGCCGGGGCTCATCTTTCATGAACGGAAACAAGCAATGAACCACAAGCACAAAGCGGTGTTGCGCTCGCTCGCACTCGCCGTCATTGCCACTGCGGGCACGGCGGCGCAAGCCGTCACCCTCACGGTGGCGTCATTCCCCAGCTTCGACGAGGCGGTGAAGCTGGCCATTCCGCGCTACAAGAAGCTGCACCCCGAGGTCGAAGTCAAGCTCACCAGCCTGTCGTTCAACGACCACCACAACGCGATGACGACCGCGCTGGCCACGAGCTCGGGCATTCCCGACGTGATGGGCCTGGAGGTGCAGTACATCGGCAAGTTCGCCGAATCCAAAGGCCTGGAAGACCTGAACGCCGCGCCGTACAACGCACGCGCACTCGCTGACAAGCTGCACCGCTTCGGCGTGGCGATGGGGCAAGACCTCGCGGGCGGGCAGATCGCCTTGCCGGCCGATGTGGGCCCCGGCACGCTCTTTTATCGCAAGGACATCCTCGACAAGGCCGGCGTCACCGAAGCCCAGCTCACCCAGTCGTGGAACTCCTACATTGATGCCGGCAAGGTGGTGCGCCAGAAGACCGGCGCCTATCTGGTGGCGCATGCGAGCGAGCTGTACTCGACCTACATCCGCTCCAACCTGAAAGACGGCGAAGGCCTCTACTTCGACAAGGCCGGCAATTCGCTCGTCAACACGCCGCGCTTCAAGCGCGCCTTCGAGCTGGCGCAGGCCGCACGCAAGGCCGACATTGAAGCCAAGATCTCCACCTGGAGCAATGAGTGGCGCGAAGGCTTCAAGCGCGACCAGGTGGCCACGCAGATGTCGGGTGCCTGGTTGGTGTTCCACCTGGAGAGCTGGCTCAACCCTGAAGGCCGCGGCCAGTGGCGCGCCGCCCAGATGCCCGAAGGCGCGTACACGGCCTATGGCGGCGCCTTCTATTCCATTCCCAGGAAAGCGGCTCACAAGAAAGAAGCGTGGGACTTCATCCAGTTCCTGATTGGCGACAAGGAAGTGCAGCAGAGCGTGTTCCGCAAGGTCGGCTCTTACCCCGCGCTGCGCAGCGCGATGGACGACCAGGCCTTCTTGCAGGAGCCGCTGGCCTTCCTCGGCGGGCAGAAGGCCCGCATGCTGTGGAAGGACGCCACCGCGCGCATTCCGCTGGTAGCAGCCGACCGCTACGACCAGGTAGCAGCCGAGATCGTGGGCGCAGCGCTCGACGACGTGCTTGAAGACGGTGTCGACATTGTCAAGGCGCTTGCTAACGCCGACGACAAGCTCAAGCGCCGTGTGCGCAGGCGCTGATGGTGCAGGCGATGACTGTCCTTGATCTGGCCCGGCAGTTCTGGCGCGATGGCTACCTGGTGCTGCCCGACTTCTTCGAGTTGCCGCAGGTGCAGCGGCTCAACGCACTGATCCTCGATCAGTTCGGCGGCTCGGCCGAGTTCTTGCACACTGCCGAGTTCCTGCAGAAGGCGCAGACCGAGGTGATCCCCTGGTTCCCTCAGAAGGAGGGCGTGGGCGCATTCTCCGAGCTCGATGCGCACGTGCGCCTGTCGGCCCTCACCGATGAGGTGCTCGGCCCGCAGTGGGCACGCCTCTACTGCATGGTGATGTATTCCAAGCAAGGCACCAAGGGCCAAGCCTGGCATCAGGACTGCCCGCCCGAAGACGCCGCCCGCTTCAACCTGAACCGCCTGGTCTACACGCACGACGTGACGGCGCAGACCGGTGGGCAGACCATGGTGCTGCCCGGTTCGCACCGCGCGGGTCTGCTGCCGGCCGGTGAACCCGAGGTCGATTTCGACGGCCAGGTGGTGATCTCGCCGCGTGCCGGCACACTGGTGCTGCTGCACGGCCACACGTACCACAAGGTGCTGCCGGTCACGGGCCGCTACCGTGTCTCCACCAACTACCGGGCCACGCCCGCGGGCACGCCCGAAGACATCACCGACATCTGCGTGTACCGCAACATGCGCTACTCCTTTGCCTCGAACAGCGTGATCGAGGAGCGGGTCGCCTGAGGCGCCGTGACTGAGCAGCGCCCCCCCGAGAGGCCGGACGCCGTCGAGCCGCGGTTCAACCGCGTGCTCGACTACATCGACGACCACATTGCCGATGCCATCCAGCTCGACGGCCTGGCGAACCTCGCGTCGTACTCACGCTTTCACTTCATCCGTGCTTTCGACGCCTGCTTCGGCGAGACGCCCTATGAATTCATCCGGCGGCGGCGTATCGCACTTGCGGCATCGCGCCTGCGCTTCTCCGTGCACGAGCCCATCAACAGCGTGGCGGTGTCGTGCGGCTTCTCGTCGCAAGAAACACTGGCTCGCGCCTTTCGCCAGGCCTATGCGATGAACGCAACCGAGTGGCGCCACGGCGGATGGCGCTTCGGTCAGCTGCAGGCCGCGCCCGCCATCGCGCCCTGCGCCGTCGGCGCAGTGAAGGTGGCCCACCGTGACGAGCAGCGCCTGCTCTACGTGCGTGTGCGCGGCCGCTACGAAGACGTGGTGCCGCAGGCCTGGGGCTTCTTCTCGGCTGCGTTGCGGCAGCTCGGGGTGCAGCCGATGGCATGGCTGGGCATGGGCATGGACGACCCAGGCCTCACACCGCCGTCGCAGTGCCGCTTCGACGTGTGTGCGGTGCTCTCGCCCGAGCAGGCGCAGCTGCTTGACAACAAGCCCTTGCCCGGCCTGGGCCACCGCGCCTCGTGGAAGCGCTTCGTGGGCGGGCTGTATGCCGAGATGCAATGCCGCGGTGTCTCCGGCGCGTCGAGCTCGGCGTGGGAGTACCTGTTGAGCGCCTGGCTGCCCACCAGCGGCTACTCGGTCGGTGTGGGCAACTTTTGCGAAGCCTTCGCGGCCGGTAGCAGCTTCAACGGCGAAGACCACCCCAAGCAACTGCTCATGCCGGTGCGCCTGCGTCGGCAGTCTTGACGCGTGGCCTTTTGACGCGCGGCATCAGGTCCGCAACCGCAGCAAGACCGAAACGAACATCGCCGCCTAGACTGGTTTTCAGATGCTCTGCGGGCGGCGCGCGTGTGCGTGCGGTCTGGCGTCTATGACGCGTCGAAGCATCCCTGAAACATAGGAGACATCATGCAAACTCTTCAGATGCGGCGATTGCCTGGCCTTGCGGGCCTGGCCTTGCTGGCCGCCACCTGTGGCTATGCCCACGACGCTGCGGCCCAGGCCTTCGGCATCGATGCCAGCGGCAAGCTCTACCACGTGGATCGAGGCTGGTCGGCCAGCTTCAACTACCTGTGCCTCAACGGCGAGTGCTACACCGGCACTCGCACCGGCGGGCGCTTCGAGCGCAGCGTGTCGGTGACGCCGGGCACTACCTACACCCTCGAGTTCAAGGTTCAGGACAACGCCACCGGCCAGTGCCTCACAGGCAACCAACAGCTCACCTACCTGGCGGGTGGTGCGAGCATCGCGTCGACCGCCTGCAGCGGGGGCGGGAGCGGGGGCGGGGGCGACACGCAAGCGCCCACGATCCCTGCCGGGCTCGCCGGCACTGGCGTCGCTTCGAGCAGCATCGCACTGAACTGGAGTGCCGCCAGCGACAACATGGGCGTCACGCGCTACGACATCTACCGTGGCGGCACGCTTGCCGGCTCGGCTACCGGGCTGAGCTTCACCAACACTGGCCTCGCGGCTTCCACCAGCTACAGCTACAGCGTGCGCGCCTGTGATGGGGCGGGCAACTGCTCGGCGCAATCGGCGGCCATCAACGTGTCCACGCCAGCAGGTGGCGGCGGCGACACGCAGGCCCCCACGGTGCCGAGCGGCCTGCAGGGCACGGCGATCTCACCCAATAGCATTGCGTTGAGCTGGAACGCGGCCAGCGACAACACCGGCGTCACGCGTTACGACCTCTACCGCGACGGTTCGCTCGCAGGCTCCAGCACGGGCCTGAACTTCAACAACACCGGCCTTTCGCCCGCCACCAACTATAGCTACCGCGTACGTGCCTGTGATGCGGCCGGCAACTGCTCGGCGCAGTCGGGCGCCGTCAGCGTGGCGACCAACGGCACGCCCAGCGTGCTCGACTGGACGACCAACGCATACTCCGACCACAACGTCGGCCCGGCGCCGCGGCCCAACCCGCCCGACGCACTGGCCACGCCGACCAACGGCGCAGCGCCCACCTCGCACGGCTTCGCCTTCGACATCGACGGCAGCACGCTGCGCTGGCGCTGGGGCCCCAGCCTCGTCAAGGCACCGGACGACGCGAGCCTGGAGATGCATTGCTCCACCGATGCCGGCATGACCTTCAGGAAGACCAGCCTGGTCAGCGGCGTGGCCACCATTCCCTGCACCGGCACCTACACCTACTTCTTCCGCTACAAGCAGCCGGGCCAGCTGAACAGCAACCCCTCCACGGCCTGGGTCTACACCGCGTACTTCACGACCGCTGGCTCCCGCGTCAACCCGCGCGCCTACACCGCCTTCGTCGACGGGTCGGCCAACTGGATGCGCTTTCGCCACCCCATCTCGCACGACGGCGTGACGGCGGCCATCCTAGATGCGCAGCACAACAACGACCTGCTGCGCCACCTCGACCGCTACACGCTGTGGGTGAATGACACGCCGGGCAACGTGAAGCTCAACTTCCAGATCTCAGGGAATGTGCTGCGTGTGGAGTCGATGACGCGCGCCGATAACGTGAATGGCCAGCAGTTCTTTGCGGTGAACCAGAACCCCGGCTTTGACGACGCCTTCAGCTACGGCCAAGTGATCAGCTTTGAGATCACTGCTGTGGCCGGGCGCACCGGTGCGCAGACTTACAACGACTTCACGCACTACATCGTGGGCTACGGCTGGGGTTCGAAGTACGGCGACCCGCGCCTGCAATCGGCCGGCAAGGCCTCGACGAGCCAGATTTTTTCGGACACCGGGGCCTACTCGAACCTGGAGAAGAACGCCGTCTTCACACAGCCCATGGTCACCATCCACAAGGAAGACATGATCGACGACTTCATCGTCGGCCACCACCTCTTCCATGGGCTGGACCCGAAGGTGCGCGCGACTACTGCCTTCGGTGCGGTGAAGATCGGCACCCGGGCCTGTGGCGATTGCCACTTCCGCGATGGCCGCGGCTCCGAGCCAGTCAACATCCCCGGCAAGGGCATGCGGCTGCCGCCGCCCATCTACGGCACCAAGCTGCTCGAATCCATCGCGGGTCGCAGCGCGGGCTTCACCTGGGACGGCATGGTCACGAGCGTGGCCGAGCAGGTGAAGAGCGCCCTGCGCATCGACCACGGTGTGGAGCCGGCCTCGCTGCCGGGCCGCGTGCTGGAGCTGCTCACGGCCTACACCGAGACGCTGACCGTGCCCAGCCGCAACCCCAACAGCTACGACACGCCCGGGGTAGACGAAGGCGACAAGCTCTTCATGCAGGCGGGCTGCGGCGGCTGCCACACGCCGGTGCAACGCACCAGCGCGACGGCCGACACGCACCTGCGCAACCTCACGCTGCGCCCTTATACCGACATGAAGATCTGGAACGTGAACGGTGGCAACTTCCGCACGGCGCCGCTATGGGGCCTGGGGCATAACCTGGAGATCCTCAACCGCAATGGGCGGGCCACGCTGTTCATGCACGACGGCTCAGCCACCAGTGTCGATGCGGCCATCCAGAAGCACACGGGCGATGGCGCTGCAGCACGCGGTGCCTACAACGCGCTCACGCCAGAACAGCGGCAGAACGTGGTGAAATTCGTTCAGACGCTTTAGGCAACCCCGGCACTTGAGCCGCCGCAACCGCATCCCGCGGGTGCGGCGGCTCTTGTCGTTATGCGCAAAAAATGGGATGCGGGAGCGCCGCTCAGCGCGCGTGCATCGTGGTGCGCACCGGCATCAAGAGGTCGCTGACTTGCCGCATGTCCAGGCGCAGGCCCGGGATGTCTTCGACGCGCGCAAAGGCGTCGGTGAACTGGCCTGTGCCCATCGCAAACCCGCTCGACGGCAGCCAGTCTTCCAGCATCGAGCGCCAGGCTTGCGGCAAACCCGAGGCGGGCCCGTCGTAACGCATGCTGGCATACCAGCCAGGCAGAAAATCTTTCATCGACACCATGGCCGGCGCGTGGCGCAGCGCCACCTGCGCGAGGTCGATCTGGCTCGCGGGGATGACCGCGCACACGTCGTAGCGGCATTGCTCCGGCGTCGTGAGCGCCGGGTCGTCCAGTCCATTGCCCATCCATTCGGACGGCTGCAGGCCCATGCTGCGCACCCAGGGCACGAAGCTGGCCCAGGTCTGCGCCACCGTCTTCTGGTAGTCGCCGCGCACGCGGCGGTACAACAGCAGCCGGCGTGCCTGCTTGGTGACGGTGACACTGGCGTAGGGCAGGTTGTGCGGGCGCGGCGCAATGCGCTCGGCCCATTGGCGCCAGCCGCCACGCTTCCACTCGCCTGCACTCATGCCATAGGTGTTACGGAATGCACGCGCCAGGGTCTCGCCACTGGCAAAACCGGTGGTGATGGCCACGTGCTCGATGGGTTCGTCGGAGGCCAGGCGCAGGCGGCCTGCAGCCAGCTCGATGCGCCGGCGGCGCACGAAGTCGTAAGGCGTTTCACCCAGCTTGCTGCGGAACACGCGCAGGAAGTGAAACGGCGAATACGCCGCCAGCGACGCCAGCGATTCCAGCTCGAGCGGCGTGGCCAGGTGGCCGTCAATGTGGTCCAACACCCGGTTGAGGCGGGCCTCGACAAAGCTCAGGTCGGGGTCGGTGTGGCGTGTGTCATGCATGAGCGTCTCTCCCCTCCCAGGGGACTCGATCGGCGTGGTGCTGTCAACCCGGTTTGCCCCATCAGGGTTTGCTCGCCCAGGTGCGCAATCTGGGCAAGCCTGTGTTTGTTCGATAAGAAAACAATCGTCCATCGCTGCTGCTCAACGCGCCACAGACGTGCCTTCCGGGATGCAGTGCGATGACCAATTTCACCACCTGGAGACACGACATGCTCATGAGTTCACGCACCAGCCGACGCGGCTGGGCCCTGGCGCTGGCAACCGCCTGGGCACTGGCCGCTTGCGGCGGCGGCAACGACGGCGTCGCCGTTCCCGCTACCAGTACCACCGAGCGCGCGCTGGCCGCGCCCGCTGCCACAGCGCGCAACCTGCCGGCCGGCAACAAGATCCGCTTCATCGTCGGCCAGAACACGCCCGACATCAGCGCCTTCCGTAACACAGTGCTACAGGACAGCGGCTTTCTCAAGCCCACGGGCGTGACCCTTTACACGCACCTGTCTACTGGCTGCAACGGCCTGTCGGGCAGGTGCGACCTGGGCTTCAGCGGCAACGTGATGGACTTCAACGCGACGCTGGCCGAAAACCCCGGTGCCTCTTTGGCGGTTGGCCTTTTCCTGGCGGATGGCGGCGCCAACCAGCCGGTGCGTGCGCTGCTGGGGCGTGCCCTGTCGGAGCAGCTCGCGGTGCAGGCTGGCTTCCCGGGCGCGCAGACCGATCTCACCGACGACGTGGTCAACGGCTACCGCAGCCGCCTGGACACGCTCATCACCTACCTGAGGGACACCGGCCGCCCGGTCTTCCTGCGCTTCGGCTACGAGTTCGACGGCCCGTGGAACCGCTACAGCCGCGTGCACTTCAAGGAGGCCTTCCGCTTTGCCAAGGGGCGTGTCAATGCGCTGGGTGCGAATAACGTAGCGATGGTGTGGCAGTCGGCCACCTACCCGACCGACGGCGACCCCGCGTTCGCGCAGGACTTCGGCAACCCCAACCACCTGGCCGACTGGTACCCGGGCGACGACGTGGTCGACTGGGTTGCGATGAGCGCCTTCTTCTTCGACGGTTCCTTTCGCACTCGCCAGTACACCTGCCGCGGCGTGGGCTCGCCCGGCGTGAGCAACAACCCGAACACGCTCTACAACAACATGGTGAACTTCGCCAAGTCGCGGGCCAAGCCGGTGATGATTGCCGAGTCCTCCCCCACCGGCTACCACCTGCAAAACAGCACCGGCAGCTGCGTGGTCGAGAACAACCCGGTGGCCGTGAGCGCGGCCGAGATGCAGCTCTGGTACCAGAACTTCTTCGATTTCATCCTCGCCAACAAGGACCAGATCCGCGCGGTCTCGTACATCAATTCCAACTGGGAAGCGATCAAGCAGTTCAATTGCCAGGGCGCTGCCGGCTCGCCCAGCTGTACCGACGGCTATTGGGGCAACTCGGCCCTGCAGGCCAACACCACGATCAAGAACTACGTGAAGACGCGCCTGGCCGATGCCTGCTTCGAGGGCAACGCGGCCAGCTGCGGCGCGGACGGAGGGGGTGGCACCACCGTGCCCAGCGCGCCTGGCAACCTGGGCGCCACGCAGGCGTCAACCAGCTCGATCGCCCTGAGCTGGGCTGACAACGCCAACAACGAGACCGGCTTCTTGATCCAGCGGTCCGAGGGCACCGGTGCCTTTGCCGACTTGGCCACGGTGGGTGCCAACGTCACCGGCTACACCAACACCGGGCTCGCCGCGGGCACGCGCTACCAGTACCGGGTGGCTGCACGCAACAGCGCGGGCACCTCGTCGTACTCGAACGTGGCTGACCTCACGCTCAGCAGCGGCACCACCATTCCCGCCTCACCCGGTGGCCTGAGCGCGACCCAGACTTCCAGCACTTCGATCGCGATCGGCTGGGCCGACAGCGCTAACAACGAAACCGGCTTCGTGCTGCAGCGGCTGGTGGGCACAGGCGCGTGGGCCGACCTCACCACCCTCGGCGCCAACGTCACGAGCTACAGTGACACCGGGCTCACCGCGGGCACGCGCTACCAGTACCGCGTGGCGGCGCGCAATAGCGCCGGCACCTCCGGCTACTCCAACGTCGGCGACGTCACGCTGCCGGGCGGTGGCGGCGATGGCGGCGGTGGTGGTGGTGGCGGCAGCACACTGCCCGGCGCGGTCACCAGCGCTTCGTTCACCGGCAGCGCGACCTTCAACGTGACGGTCAGCACCACCGGGGCCTACTACTTCGTCATCAGCTACAGCTCCAGCGCCAACTCCAAGCTGGTCAGCACCACCTTCAATGGGTCGACGGCCTATGCCGCTGTTGACACGGGGACGGGCAGCGTGCGGACCATCGACTTCAATGGCGTGGGCACTGGCAGCGCGACGGTAACCGTGAATGCCGAGTCGGGCGTGACCGTGACCCGCGTCGAAGCTTTCAAGCGCTGATCAACGCGCTTGCCGGTGGCGCCGGGGGGTTGTCGCCGGCCTTTTTTGAAGGTTTATCCAAGGAGGTTTCATGAACCACATCACCGGGGCGCTGCGCGCCCTGTGCTTGGCCGCGTCAGCCTGCGCGCTGGCCACGGCCGCGCAAGCCGCGAGCTTTGCGCCCGCCACGGGCAAGCTCTTTCTCGTCGGCCAGTCCAACCGGGCGGCCTGGGACAACTGGAACACCATCGGCCAGGAGGCCAACGGCGGCTCGGTCTACTACGAGCTCAAGGCGGCCGCCTTCAACACCGGCAGGGGCAGTGTGCCCATCCACCAGGGCTTTGCCGACCTCGTCACCAGCAAGAGTGGCAAGTTCTTGCAGGTCGGCGTGAGCTGGAAGGACAACCCGCCCGGGTGGAATGGCGACAACGCGGCGAAGGAGCAGGCCTCGAAGAACGCGACGCAGGCGCTGGCCAACGGCAGCTACCTGAACCTCTTCGACAACCTCATCAACTACATCAACAGCAAGCAGGGCACGAAGTTTCTGCTGCGGCTGGACTACGAGGTGTCGTCAGCCTTCCACTGCACCGACGCCAGCTGCAACTCGTACAAGGGCGCTTTCAACAGCATCGCCGCGTACATACGCGGCCGTGTGGCGGCGGGCAACGTGGCCTTCGTCTATCACCCGGTGCGCGGTGAGTTTGCGCAGCTGTACCCAGGCGACGCAAACGTCGACTGGATCGGCCTGTCGGTGTTCAACCACGAGTTGTGCATGCCGATCTACAACCAGACCAGCTCGCTCTACAACGGCACACCAGGCAGCGGTTTTGACGTGGCCAGCAACCAGTGCAAGGGATACATCCTGCAGACGGTGAACGGCAACCTGAACGCCGCACCGCAAAGCTTCAACTACGACATGAACGTGCTGGAGATGGTGAAGTTCTCCAAAGACCACGGCAAGCCCATGATCTATTCGGAGTCGTCGCCGATGAACTTCGTGGCGGGGCAGAACGGCGACGGCACCGACTCCGATGCGCTGTCCGCCACCTGGGCCAACCGCTACTTCGGCCTGATGAACTACAACGGCCCGCTGCCCAACCGAGCGGGCAGCTTCGACCTGTCGGGTGTCATCAAGGCGGTGGTCTACATGAACCTCGACCTGCGCTACGGCTGGGACGGCTACTACGGCCAGACCGATGGTTTCGCCTTCCCTTACGACGACATGTGGTTCAACAACGTGCAGCTGCCGCTGTACGCGAGCTACAAGACGGCCTTTTGCAACGGCCTGAGTGCGCAGGGCTTCCTGGCGCAGTGCGGCACGGGTGGTGGTGGTGGTGGCGGTGGTGGCGGCACCGTGCCGGCAGCACCGTCGGCTTTGTCGGCAACTCAGGCCTCGACGACCTCGGTCGCGGTGGGCTGGGCTGACAACGCCGGCAACGAGAGTGACTTCCAGATTGAACGACTGGTGGGAACGGGGGCCTGGAACGACCTCGCGGTGGTAGGCGCCAACGCGCGCAGCTACACCAACACCGGCCTGGACATCGGCACGCGTTACCAGTATCGGGTGAGGGCCCGCAACAGCGCTGGTGCGTCGGCCTGGTCCAACGTGGGTGACGTGACCTTGAGCGGCGGCGAAGGTGGAGGCGGCAGCACCAACCTGCCCGGCGTGGTGACGACCACAGCCTTTGGCGGCAGCAAGAGCTACACCGTCAACGTGACGGCCGCCGGCAGCTACTACTTTGTGATCAGCTACAGCTCGAGCGCTAACTCCAAGCTCGTCACCACCGGCTTCAACGGCGGCAGCGCGAATGCAGCGGTCGACAGCGGCACGGGCAGCGTGCAGACGGTGGATTTCTCGGGCGTGGGCACGGGCAGCAAGACGCTGACGGTCACAGCTGAGTCGGGCGCGATGGTTACGAAGGTGGAGGCGTTCAGGCGCTGAGGCTTGGGAGGTTCGGGTGTCGGCGCTCCCGTCGGCCGGCGTGCCGGCCCCACCGCCCACCGCCCACCGCCTCTACAGGCTGCGAGCGCGGTGGGCAAGCACATGGCAGCGAGCAACTCGCGCCGCTTTCACTTCTGGCTGCCCAGCGCCCGCATCAGCGCAGGCCCCTGGTGCAGGAAGCGCTTGTCGCTCACGGTGGCCTTCCATTGTTCGAGCAGCACGCTGCCCGGTTTCTGCACCCGTGTGTCTCCCCAGTCGGTGCCGTTGCCGCAGCTGGCGTTGCGCCACTGGGGCATGCGCGTCCAGTCCTGGTTGATGTAGCTGTAGGCCTTGACGTTGTGGCGCGTGATCCAGTCGAACACTGGCTGGTGCCAGCCGGCCCAGGCCTGGGCGCTGTTGGCAGGGTAGTACTGCTTGGGCGCCGCCTCGGCAATCATCAGCGGCTTCTTGTGCTGGTGTGCGAGCGCAGCCACCTCTTCGCGCGCCCGGGCGGCGGCCACGTTGTCGTTGTCGGGGCCCCAGGCGAACCAACTCAGGGCCACCCAGTCGACGAACTCGTCGCCCGGGTACCAGGCTTCCAGCTCATGGCCGCGGTAGCGGTTGTAGGCCGCCGAATGCCAGACGAAGGCGACGTTGGTCACCGGCTCCAAAGCCTTGGTCATGCCGTCGAGCTTCTCGCCGCGAAAGCTGCGAACGATGCGCTCATAGGCCTTGCGGTACAGGCCCGGGTCATAGCGGTTCCAGGGGCCGTCGAACTCGTAGCCGATGCGCAGGAATACCGGCCGCTTGGCCGCGCGCAGCGCCGCGGCCAGGTCTTCGATGGAGCCGTCCATGTCGCCGCTCATCACGTCGGGCAGCATGCCCACCATGTAGAGGCCGATCTGTGCCACGGTGTCGGGGTAGTTCTTCACCCAGTCGGGGAAGGACATCACGCCGCTGTCGGCGCAGCCCGAGCCGCGGCTGTCCGAGTCCATGCCCGAAAGCGAGGCCATGCTGGTGTAGAGCATGTAGCCACCGGCCGGCCCCACCTCGCGCCAGTAGTCTGCAATTTCGCCGCGCTCTTGGCCCACCATGAGGATGGTCTGCCCATCAGGCGGTTCGAACTTGGCGGCAGCTTGCGCGAGGGAGATGCTCATGCTCGTGGTGAAAGCGAGGGCCAGGGCCCGTTGGAGGGGGGACATGCAGAGGTCCTGTAGGGAATGAAGCGCGCGGCGGGGGTCAGCCCTTGAATCGCCCGTCGTCGCGCGACTTGAAGAGCAGCTGCGCGGTGCGGCTGCCCACCTGTTGTTTGTCGAAGGCAATGCGCACGCCATCGAGCTCCCAAGCGCGTGAGCGCAGCATGGTGGCCAGCGCATCGCGCCCGGGCCGGCCGCCCGCTGCGGCGATGGCGCGCGCCAGCAGTGTGCCCGCCACATAGCCTTCGAAGGCAGTGAACGAGCGCGTGGCGTGGTCCAGGTCGAGGTCGGTCATGGCCTCGCGGAAGCGGCGCGCAAGCGGGGCGTTCCAGGTGCCGGGGTTGGGGTAGGGGCTCGCCGCCACCATGCCGGCGTAGCGGCGGTCACGCGTTTCGACCAGGCTGCGCGTGAGGCCGATCGACAGGGTGCAGACCGGGCGCAGGAAGGGCGCGTCGCCGCCGCGCAGCTCGCTCACCGCCGTCGCCAGTGCGAAGCCCTGCACCAGCAGGAGGATGGCGTGCGCGCCGTCGGTGTTGGCCAGCAGGCGCGCCAGCGCGCTGGCATCGGCCTGCTCGTCGGCCGCCTGCGTGGCCACGGCATGTGCACCGGTGGCGCTGAAGGCCTTCAGCAGGCGCTGCCCATCCGACCCTTTGCCCACCAGCAGTGCGAAGTTCGAGAAGCCGGTTTGTTGCAGCGCCTTGGCCAAGGCTGCCACCTCGTCTTCCCAAGTCGGCTTGAGGAAGAAGTATTCCGCCAAGTTGGCCGTGACCAGCTCGCCACTCCCCGAGCGCAGCCCGACCGTCGGTACACCGGCGCTTCGGATGGTGTCGGCGCAGGCGCGCGCGATGTCGGTGGTCCACAGGCCTGACAACGCCACCACGCCGCCATCGACCAGGTGCTTCACGTTGTCGAGCGCGCGCTCGGGCAATCCGGCATCGTCGAGGGCCATGACCTCGACGGGTGTCGCCAGTCGCTGCCCCTCGATCGCCGCGCGCAAGGCCATCAGGTAGTCCTGGCCCAGGTCGGGCGTGAAGGCGCTGGTCGAGACCACCGCCTTGGCCGAGTGTGTGGTGAGCGGCAGCGTGAGGCCGATCTTCAGGGATGGGGCGGCGCGCACGACGCCGCAGCCCACCAGACCGGCGGCTGCGCCCAGGCGCAGCAGGTGGCGGCGGGCGGCACGCATGGCAGCCTCAGGCGTTGGCGGCGGCGCGCCGCAAGGCGTTGCCGGTGTCGTCGAACAGGTGCACGCCCTGCAGGCCTGCCGCGAGGCCCACGAGCGCGCCCTCGCGCGGCAGCACGTCCTGCCCGACCTGCAGCTTGACCGCAACCAGCTGGGGCAACTGGCCGAGCCGCACATAGGCGATCACGTTGTCACCGAGGTGCTCGACCACGTCGACCCGGCCTCGCAAGCCCGCGCCATCGGCGGTGAAGGCGAGAGTCTCGGGGCGCAGGCCCAGCGACAGCGAGGCCCCGGCCTTGAGTCCGGAAAGGCCTGCAGCAGGCAGCCTCAGCGCGCCGGCCTCACCCACCCGCAGCACCAGTTCTTGCGCGTCGATGGCCTCGACACGAGCCGGTAGCACGTTCATCGTCGGTGAGCCGAGGAAGGTGGCCACGAAGAGGTTGGCCGGGTGCTCGTACAAGCTCAGCGGAGAGCCCACCTGCTCGATCACGCCGCGGTTGAAGACGGCAATGCGGTCGCCCAGCGTCATCGCCTCCACCTGATCGTGGGTGACGTAGATCATGGTGGTGCCGAGCTCCTGGTGCAGCTTGGCCAGCTCGATGCGCATCTGCACCCGCAGGCCGGCATCGAGGTTGGACAAGGGCTCGTCGAACAGGAAGACCTTGGGCTTGCGCACGATGGCGCGGCCGATGGCCACGCGCTGTCGCTGCCCGCCCGACAAGGCTTTGGGCTTGCGGTCGAGCAGCGAGTTCAGGCGCAGCATCTCGGCGGTTTGCCCGACCAGATGCTTGATCTCCGCCTTCTTGACGCCGGCCATCTTGAGGCCGAAACCCATGTTCTCCTCGACCGTCATGTGCGGGTAGAGCGCGTAACTCTGGAACACCATCGACACGCCGCGTTGCACCGGGGTCATGTCGTTGGCGATGACGTTGCCTACGAAGAGGTCGCCGTCGGTAATTTCCTCCAGCCCCGCGATCATGCGCAACATGGTGCTCTTGCCGCAGCCCGAGGGGCCCACGAACACCATGAACTCGCCGTCGCGCACCGTGAGGTTCACGCCCTGGATCACCATCGACTGTTTGTTGTCGTAGGACTTGCGTATGCCATTCATCCGAACTTCTGCCATGACTGCTCCTTAACCTTTGACGGCCCCGGCGGTCATGCCTTCGATGAGGCGCCGCGAGGAAAAAACAAACATCACCAGGAGCGGCAGCGTGGCCAGCGCCGACCCGGCCGAGATCGCGCCCCATGGCACCTCGCCTATGCCCGACAGGGCGCGCAACGCCAGCGGCACCGTGAAACGGTCCATGTCGCGCATGATCACCAGCGGCCCCATGAAGTTGTTCCAAGAGCCGATGAAGGTGATGAGCCCGAGCGTGCCGAAGGCGGGGCCGATGAGCGGCACGACAATGCGAAAAAAGGTGCTGAACTCACCGCTGCCGTCGACCCGCGCGGCCTCGATCAGCTCGCGCGGGATGGCCGACAGGATGTACTGGCGCATCATGAACACGCCGATGGCCACGCAGGCGGCTGGCACGTAGAGGGCGCGCGGTTCGTTGAGCCAGCCGAACCACGACATGATCAGCACGCTGGGAATGAGCCCCAGGAACTGCGGCAGCAAGAGCGTGCTCATCACCATCGCGAAGGCGAGCTTCTTGTGGCGGAACTCGTACATCGCGAACGCGTAGCCCGCCATGCTGCAAAAGAGCAGGTTGAGCGCGGTCGTCATGCCCGAGACGTACAGGCTCATCGCGAAGTTGTGCCAAAAGAAGGGCAGGCGCTCGAACAGGACGCGCAGGTTGTCGGGCAGCGCGCTGCCGAACCACAAAGGCGGCGGCACCGACAGGATCTCCGAATTGGTGTGTGTGGCGAACACAAACATGAACCAGAAGGGCATCAGCATCACCATGGCGCCGAGGCCAACCAGCAGGTAACCCATCAGCATGCTGGTGGAAGGCAGGCGCTTGCGCAGGCTCTTGCGTCGGCGCGGGATGCTCAGGGGGTGGGAAGTGGTGCTGGTCGCTGTCATGTCAGTCTTTCATGCCGCCGCGCGAGAAGGCCTTGTTGTTGAGCCAGGCCATGACGGCGATGAAGAAGAACATCAGCCAGGCCACGGCCGAGGCTGTGCCGAAGTCGCTGTCGATGAAGGCCGTGGCGTAGAGGTGCATGGCCGCGGTCTTGCCGATCTGGCCCACGCCACCGGTGCCGTTGGTGATGATGAAAGGTTCTTCGAACAGCTGCAGGCCGCCAATCACGTTGAGCGAGACGGTGAAGAACATCATCGGCTTGAGCATGGGCAGGGTCACGTGCCAGAACTGCTGCCAGCGGCTCGCGCCGTCGACGGTGGCGGCCTCGTACAGGTCTTTCGGGATGGTCTGCAGCGCAGCCAGGTACAGCACCGTGATCCAGCCGGTGTAGCGCCACCACACCACGAACGACACCATCCAGCGCGTGTAGCCTGCACTGAACCAGTCGATGTTTTTGGCCGGGAATATCCACTCCAGCACCGGCCACTGACCCAGCCAGGTGAGCACCGCGTTGAAGACGCCGAAGTCGCGCGAGAACATCGAGGTGAACACCAGCGTGATTGCCACGGTCGAGGTAATGAAGGGCAGGAAGTACGCCCCGGCAAAGGCATTGCGCCAGCGGCCGAAGGCGGTGTGCAGGAAGAAGGCCAGCGGCAGCGCCACCAACTGCTGCGGCACGCCCGAGACGACGGCGATCCACACCGTGTTCCACAGGCTCTTGCGGAAGTAGTCGTCCTTCAACGCGAAAACGTAATTCTCCAGGCCGACCCAGGTCATGCCGCCCAGGCCCGAGGCCGGGTCCCATTGATGGAATGAGAGGTAGATGGAGAAGATCAGCGGGAACACGCCGAACACCGCGAACAGCACGAAGAAGGGCGCGATGAAGACGTAAGGCGCCCAGTGCCACTGCTTCAAGGTGCGCTTGGGCTTGCGCGCAGCAGCGGGCGGGGGCGTCGTGAGTCGGGCGAGGCTGGGTTGCAATGCGTCGCTCATGGGATGGGCTCGGTGTGGTCGGGTAGTGCCAGCGGGCTGGCGATGGGAGACAAAGGCAACTGCGTGGGCCGGCGTGAGCCGGCGTGAGCCGACGTTCTGGTTGCGGCAAGGAATGTGTGTAAATGCTATTTAGTTCGACTGACGAATTTAATAGGGGTTTCTGCTGAAGAGGCTGCCATTTTTTTCCGTGATGGCTCGCTCACACCGATGTGTATAGGAGAGGGAGAGGGTCAACCTTGCTCAGATTGCGGTCTTGAGGGTGGGTAATTAGTATCCCTAATGCACTAATGTTTGTGCGGCCCTAGATTTCAGCCCTGCCAGCGCTGCGATCGCCCCCATTGGCTGCGAGACGAAGCACGGGTGCCAGACAGGCGGTTCATCTGAGGGGTGGGCCGCTGTCCTGGTCTCGATGGCGCTTCTACCAAACCAACCACTTTGTCGAGGAGAGACTACGTGAAGAAGATTCAATCAACGCTGCGCCCCGTGGCCATTGCCGCCCTGCTGATGACGGGCGCGTTGCAGGCTCATGCCGAGTTCAGCATCACCGGCCTGGGCTCCTTGCGTGCAGGCGCTGTCGCCACCTCGGGCATGGCGCCAACCGCCAAAAGCAGCTACGGGCTGGTCGGCGGCAATTTCGTGCTCTTCCTGGCCGGCTCCAAGAATGCTGGCAACGGCTACTCAGCCGGCTTCGGCTGCGCCACGGTGGCCACTTCCGCTGACGGCGCCATGACGGGCTGGGGCGACAACAGCAAGCTGCCGGTGCGCCACAGTTGGGCCGGTGTTTTCTCGGGCCAGGAAAACTTCTCAGCACAAGACGCAGACGGTAACAAGCCGGGCGGCGGCTTCGGTGCCTACGCCGACAACTTCGGCGATACCAACGGCGTGTTCTGCAACGACGAGGCCCGTGTCTACCTGGCCACGCCCTTCGGCACCATCGCCGCGGGCAACATCATCAACCCGCTGCGCAGCATCTACGACAGCTCTACCGTCGACCCGTACTACGGCAACCAGCGCACGTACTACATGACCTCCGATTACCGGGGCAATGCGTTGCGCTACGGCCACGCGATCGGTGACCTGAGCATCGACCTGCAGGTCAACGTGAACAGCGGCAACCGCGACAAAAACGCCGCCCGCGAGGGCAATGTGTTCACCGGCCTGTTGACCTATGACTTTGCCGGCACCCTGGTGGGCGTGGGCTTCGGCACTGGCAACGCACAAGCCGGCAACCCCTACCCGCGTACCGGCCCCGGCCTGAAGTACGGCGGCACCACGGCAGCCTTCGTGCGCACCAGCATCGGCCCGGTGGGCGTGGGCGTCTCGGCCTTCAACGGCAAGGTGAAGATCGACACCAACACCGGCGCCCCCACCAGCACCGGCCGCGACATGACCGACCTGCGCATGAAGCTCAGCTACCCCATGGGGCAGTGGAACTTCATCGGCATCGTGGGCGTCGAGAAAGAGAAGGGCGACTTCTCCGGCGCGGCACCCTGGGGCGCACCGGTCTACACCTTCGTCGAGTCGGGCATTTCCAGCCCGCGCATCAAGATCACGCGCACCGACATCGATCTGTGGGCGCAGTACGACATCGGCAACGGTGTGAAGGCTTATGCCCGCTACAACACCATCAGCAAGAAGTACTCCACGCCCGATGACGGCGCGGCCTCGGCCAAGGGCACCGCCTCGACGCTGGAAGCCGGCGTGCAAGTTAGCTTCTGATGTAGAACCTGCCGGCGGCGGCGCGCGCTGCCGCTGGCACCCCTGCAATGCATCTATCCGACAGGAGACACCCATGAACAGACGCAGCCTCGCCTTGCTGCTGGCCGCCACGGTGGTGGCCATGAACAGCTGGGCACAGAGCATCCCCGAGCCTAAGACCGACTTCGACCTGAAGGCCGACCTGCGCTACCCCAAGGACCTGAAGGTCACGCCGATCAGCGACAAGACGCCGGCCGACCTGAAGAAGTTTGCTGGCCGCTGGGCTGGCCAGTACAACGGCGTGATGAATGTGGTGCTCACGTTCGAGAGCCTGGACGATGCCGAGAACGTGATGTACGCGCACTCGGTGGGCATCACCCCGGCCTACAACATCATGCGCAAGCTGGTCGCGCGGCCCAGGCTGAAGGCGCGCTGGGACCCTGCCAGCAAGAAGATCATGAGCCAGTTCGAAACCACTCAGGTGCAGCAGTTCAGCCTCACCCCCGAGGGCTGGCTGAAGATCGAATACGAAGAGAAAGGCACCTGGAACTCACTGGGTTACCTCAAGCGTGTGCAAGACGTGCCGGGGCAGCCGAGCGGCGCGCCCGTCCCCGCTCCCTACAAGATGACTGAGTCCGAATGAACACTCCCGCATTCAAGCCCTTGCGCCGCGCGCTGCTCGCGGCCACGCTCGGCCTGGCTGCTGCCAGTGGCGCTCAGGCCGCTACCACGCTGACCGTGGCCTCGTTTCCGAGCTTCGACGAGTCGGTCAAGCTCGCGATCCCGTTGTACAAGAAGCTGCACCCCGAGGTCGAGATCAAGCTGGTGAGCCTGTCGTTCAACGATCACCACAACGCCATGACCACCGCCATGGCCACCGGTGCGGGCGTGCCCGACGTCATGGGCATCGAGATCGCCTACATCGGCAAGTTTGCCGAGTCCAAGGGGCTGGAGGACTTGTCGGCTGCGCCTTACAACGCCATGCAGATGCAGAAGCTGTTTCACAGCTTCGCCTTCCCACAGGGCATGGACGCGGCGGGCACGGTGCAGGCCATCCCGGCCGACGTGGGCCCGGGCACGCTGTTCTACCGCAAGGACATCCTCGACAAGGCTGGTGTCACGGTCGAGCAGCTCACCCAGTCGTGGGACTCGTTCATCGCCGCGGGCAAGGTGATCCGCGAGAAGACCGGCGCCTACCTGGTCACCGGCGCGGGTGATATCTACAGCATCTACATCCGCTCCAACCTGAAACCGGGCGAAGGCCTCTATTTCGATAAGGCGGGCAACTCGCTGCTCAACACGCCGCGTTTCAAGAAGGGCTTCGAGCTGGCCGTGGCGGCACGCAAGGCCGACATCGACGGCAAGATCGGCCCCTGGAGCAACGAGTGGCGCGAGGCCTTCCGCCGCGGCACCCTGGCCACCCAGATGATGGGCGCCTGGCTTGCCGGCCACTTGCAGACCTGGCTCAACCCCGAGGCCGCTGGCCAGTGGCGCTCGGCGGCGCTGCCCAACGGCGCTTATGCCTCGTGGGGTGGCTCGTTCTACTCGATCCCGAAGAAGGCCGCGCACAAGAAAGAAGCCTGGGATTTCGTCAAGTTCATGACGACGAACAAGGAAATGCAGCTCGCCGCATTCAAGAAGATGGGGGCCTACCCGGCCATCGTGAGCGCGCAGGAAAAAGAGTTCCTCAACGAGCCGATTCCTTTCCTGGGCGGGCAGAAGGCACGCGCGCTGTGGGCCGAAGCCGCAGGCAAGATTCCGCCGGTGCGCCCCGACCGCTACGACTCGGTGGCCGCCGAGATTATCGGGGCCGCACTCGACGACGTGCTGGAAGACAGCAAGGACATCGACGCCGCGTTGAAAGAGGCCGACGAGAAGCTCAAGCGCCGCGTGCGCCGACGCTGATTGCGCACCGCCCCCTGCAAGATCCACGCGAACTTCTGCTGACCATGCAAAATTAGGCAGGTTGTCGAACCAAAGGCAACTTTCCTCACCACATGTCAGCGGAGCACCACCCCATGCCGACCACCCCGATCACCGGAGACCAGCGCTTCGTCAAGACCCTCAACCGCATGGCGCTGCTGCGCCTGTTGCGCGATGAGTCGGGCTTGTCGCGCGTCGACCTGGCCAACCGCAGCGGGCTGACCAAGTCGACTGTGAGCCTCATCATCAAGGAGCTCATCGACGAAGGTTGGCTGGCGGAAGACGGGGCCACGGCCACCGGCGCACTCGGCCGCCGCCCAACCCCGCTGCGGCTGGATGGGCAGCAGTTGGTGCTGATCGGCGCCGAGCTGGGGCCAGACACCATCCGCGTGGTGGCCACCTCGATCCGCGGCGACGTGCTGGAGATGAACCAAGCGGCGCTGCGCTCCAAGAGCCCCGATGCCGCCTGCCATCAATTGGTGGAGATGGTGACCGCAGAGGCCGCCAAAGTGGCCAGGGGCTCAATCGAGCTGCTGGGCATAGGCGTGGGCCTGCCGGGTTCGGTCGACACCGTCTCGGGTGTGCTGCAAGTGGCACCCAACATTGGCTGGCGCCAGGTTGAAGTGGGCAAGCGGCTCGCGGCCGAGATGGCCGCGGCCGGCCTGGCCTCGGTGCCCGTGTACTACCAGAACGAGGCCGACCTGGCCGCCATGGGCGAGAGCGAGTTCGGCATCCGCCCGGTCGAAGACCCGCTGGTCTACGTGAGCTGCGGCGTGGGCGTGGGCTCGGGGATCATCCTCAACGACTCGCTCTTCACCGGCGCCACCGGCTCGGCCGGCGAGATCGGCCACACCACCATGGTGGTCGACGGCCGCCAGTGCTCCTGCGGCCGCCTGGGCTGTGCCGAGTCATATGTCGGGCTCAAGGCGATTGCAGCCGATGCAGGCTGCTTGCTCAAGGGCGGCGGCGTCGACCGCATGACACTCAAGACGCACATGGGCACGCGTGCCGCCAGGGCGCGTGAGGCGTTTGCGGTGGCCGGCAACGTGGTGGGCGTGCTGCTGCAGAACGTGTGGACCACCTTCAACCCGCAAGTAATCGTGCTGGGCGGCGAAACCGTGACGCTCGGCGGCGAGCACTTTCTCGATGCCGCCATCGGGCGCCTGGAAATGTTCGCCCGCCAGGCTGGCCTGCCCAGCCCCACGGTGCGTGTCGCCAAGTACGGTGAGTTGGCCACCGCCGTCGGCGGCGCCGCCTTTGCGCTGCACTCGCTGCTGCGCCCCTATGGCCCATCGTCGCGTGCCAACGCGATCGCATCCTCCCTCCTCGCCGAGGCCGAAGCGGGCTGATCGCCTGCGGCCGGGCGGCAACCTTATTTTCTTTCATGACCCAACGCCCGTCCGCACCGGAACCTGCTGGTACTCAGCTCGACCAGTTGAAGCAGTTCACCACGGTGGTTGCCGACACTGGTGACTTCAACGACATCCTGCGCTTCGCCCCGCGCGATGCCACCACCAACCCCTCGCTCGTCCTCAAGGCTGTGCGCAAGGCCGACTACGCACCGCTGCTGCAAGACACGGTGCGGCGCCATCCGAAGGCGCCGCTCGACGACCTGGCCGACGCGCTGCTGGTGCGCTTCGGGCTGGAGATCCTGAAACTGGTGCCGGGCCGCGTGAGCACCGAGGTCGATGCGCGCCTGGCCTTCAACGCCGGTGCCACGCTGGCGCGTGCGCGCCGCCTCATCGGCCTGTACGAAGGCGCTGGCGCGCCGCGCGAGCGGGTGCTGATCAAGATCGCCGCCACTTGGGAAGGCATCGCCGCTGCGCGCGCACTCGAGCGCGAGGGCGTGCACACCAACCTCACGTTGTTGTTCGGCTTCTCGCAGGCCGTGGCCTGTGCCGACGCCGGCGTGCAGCTCATCTCGCCTTTCGTCGGCCGCATTTACGACTGGGCCAAGAAGCACGCGGGCGCGGCCTGGCAGGAAGCCGACAACGCCGGTGCGCGAGACCCGGGCGTGCAATCGGTCGCCCGCATTCACCACTACTACAAGCAGCACGGCATACGCACCGAGGTGATGGGCGCGAGCTTTCGCAACCTCGGCCAGATTCAAGCCCTGGCTGGCTGCGACTTGCTCACCATCAGCCCCGAATTACTCGCTGCCTTGCAGGCCAACCATGAGCCGCTGGTGCGTGCGCTCGGCGGTGCAGGGGCGGTGGGCGAGGCCCAGCCGCGGGTCGACTTCGACGAAGCCGAGTTTCGCTACGCGCTCAACGAAGACGCGATGGCCACCGAGAAGCTCTCTGAGGGCATACGCGTGTTCGTGAAAGACGCGCAGGCACTAGACGCGCTGATCGAGGCCGCTCGGGCATGACCATGCTCACCCTGCACCAGGCCATCGCGTCGGCGTTGGCCGTGCTGCTCACCGCCGGTGTGGCGACGGCTGCGCGCCCGCGTGAGCTGCAAGACGAGGTTGAGCAGACCGTTGCAGCGCCGGTGCGCACGCCGCTCTTCGAGCCGGCCAGCGACGACCGCGTGAGCCTGAGCCGCGGCAGCCATCACTTCTGGCACGCCCGCTACGAGCAGCGGGCCGATGGCCGCCTGGAATCTGGCGGCGATGAGCGCGAAACGGGTGGCGCGCTGGTTGAAGAGCTGCTCGACACCTGGGTGATCGAGAACCGGTTTCTGCGCGCCACGCTGTTGCCGGGCTACGGCGGCCGCATTCTTTCCCTGGTCAACAAGACCACAGGCCGCGAGACGCTCTACCGCAACCCGGTGGCGGTGCCTTACGGCGTGGGCGAGGGCAACTTTCACTTCGACTGGCTGCAGATCGTGGGTGGCATCTTTCCTACCCTGGGGCCTGAGCATGGCAAGACCTGGAACCAGCCATGGTCGCTCGTCGTCGAGCAGCAGACGCCGCAGGCGGTCACGTTGCGCATGCGCTTCGCTGACATCATCGGCACGCGCACGCCGGCGCGCTTTGCGACCTATCGCGGCGCCAGCGGTGCGCAGCTCGACTACCGCGTCACGTTGCGCGCCGGCCGCGCAGCGCTCGACACCGAGATGACGCTCACCAACCCCGGCCCGCAGGCGCTGCGCTACGAGTACTGGACCAACGTTGGCCTGGCCCCGGGCTCGCCGCCCGAAGCGCCGGTGGCCGGCCCCGAAGTGGAAATCGTGGCGCCGGTGCACTACCTGTCTTCGTCGTGGTGCCTGAGCGAGCCGCGCTGCAGCGCCACCGCAGCAGTGGAGACACCCACGCAGCGGCAGGGTGTCTTCGCTTTCGACAAGCTGCGCTGGTTTCGCAACTGGGCGCAGTGGGGCATCTTCTACGCCGAGCCCGACATGCGCGGCGCCAATTTCTGGGGCGCCATCAACCATGCCAATGGCGACGGCCTGATGCGCGTGGCCGATAACCACGTGACGCGCGGCTTCAAGCTGTGGACCTTCGGGCGTGACAGCGCAAAGGTCGACCCGCTCACGAGCCGCGACCCGGCGCGCCCTTTCATCGAGCTGTGGGGTGGCACGAGCACGGAATTCTTCCGGCCTGGCGTGCTGGAGCCCGGCGGTGTGGTGCGCCTGAAAGAGGTGTACGCGCCGACCATGGGTTTGTCCACGGCCACTCACGCCAACGACAACTTCATTGCCCACGTGTGGGTGCAAGACGGGCACCTGAGCGCGAGGGTGACGAGCGTCTATCCCGAGGCCGCATTGCGATTCGAGGCCTTTCAAAACGGCCGTGTGATCGGCGCCGGTGAACTTGCGCCTTCCAGAAAATCGGCACTTGCTGCGAACGTGGCGTTCGATGCCGTGGAGGGCGGGCACTTGCTGTTCAGGCTCAAGGCTGCAGACGATCACACGGTCTTCGAAGCCGGAGTGCCGGCGGGCCGTTGAGTGCGTGAGAAATGTCGGTCTGGCGAGGCTTTTCCTATTTACTTCGACAAAAAAACTAATTAAAGTTCGGCGCACCGTCGAGGCAACGATTTCAAGCATCTGGAGACCTGACACACCATGTACCTGGGCATCGATTTAGGCACCTCTCAGGTCAAACTGGTGCTGCTGGCCACCGACGGCCGCATCGTCGCCAGCGCGGGCGTGAAGCTCGCTGTGTTGCGCCCTGCGCCGGGGTGGAGTGAGCAAGACCCCGCGGCCTGGTGGGCAGCCACCACCGAGGCCGTCCAAGAGCTGAAGGCGAAGTCGCCGCAGCTGTGGGCCGAGGTGCGCGCCATCGGCCTGTCGGGCCAGATGCACGGCGCGGTGCTGCTGGCCGAGAGCGGTGAGCCGCTGCGCCCGGCCATCCTCTGGAACGACACGCGCTCAGCGACCGAGTGCGTCGCGCTCACGGCCGCGCTGCCGTCATTGGCGCAGATCGCCGGCAACCTGGCCATGCCGGGCTTCACGGCACCCAAGCTGGCGTGGGTGAGGGCGCACGAGCCCGAGCTGTTTGCGCGCATCGCCAAGGTGCTGCTGCCCAAGGACTACCTGCGCTACCGCATGACAGGCAACTTCGTGAGCGAGATGTCAGACGCCGCGGGCACGCTCTGGCTCGACGTGGCGCGACGCGATTGGTCAGACGCGCTGCTGGCTGCCACCGGCCTGGCCCGCTCGCACATGCCCAGCCTGGTGGAGGGCAGCGCCTCGACGGGGCGCATCTCGCCCGAGCTGGCGGCGGCCTGGGGCCTGAAGCCCGCGGTGATCGTCGCGGGCGGTGGCGGCGACAACGCCGCCAGCGCCGTGGGCATCGGCGCGGTGCAGCCGGGTCAGGGCTTCATCTCCCTGGGCACCAGCGGCGTGATGTTCATCGTCAACGACCGCTTCCGCCCCAACCCAGCTTCGGCCGTGCATGCCTTCTGCCACGCCTTGCCCGCGCGTTGGCACCAGATGACGGTGATGCTGTCTGCAGCTTCGTGCCTGGGCTGGGTCACCCGGCTGGTGGGCGCAGAGAACGAAATCTCGCTGCTCGCCCGCATGCAGACGCTCACGCATGCCGAGCAGGCCGCGTCTCCGCTCTTTCTGCCTTATCTGTCGGGCGAGCGCACGCCGCACAACGACGCACGGGCACGCGGCGTCTTCTTCGGCATGGACCACGACACCGATGCACGATCGCTCTGCTACGCCGTGCTCGAAGGCGTGGCCTTTGGCATGCGCGACGGGCTCGACGCCCTGCGCGCCGCCGGCACCGAGGTGGGCCCCTTGGCGCTGGTGGGCGGTGGTTCGCGCAGCCCCTTCTGGGCGCAGCTGCATGCCGACGTGCTGGGCATCGAGGTCTTCACGCTCGAAGGCGGCGAAACAGGCGGTGCCCTGGGCGCTGCGCGCCTGGCCTGGCTGGCCGATGGCGGCGATGAGGCCCGCGTGTGCCAGATGCCGCCGGTGCGCCAGCGGTACACGCCCGACGGGGCGCGCGACACAGCCTTCGCCGCGCGTTACGAGCGCTACCGCGCGCTGTACACCGCCACGCGCCACGTGTTTTTCGCGGGTTGATCCGCAAGCCCGAACCCGATTCCTGAAACCTGACTTTTGATGCCCGAACAGGGCGCACCGAGGAGAGAGCAAATGAGTATCCTGAGCCAGATCGAACCCATCCGCTACGAAGGCCCGACGAGCAGCAACCCGCTCGCCTTTCGCTGGTACGACAAAGACCGAGTCGTGCTGGGCAAGCGCATGGCAGAACACCTGCGCTTCGCCGTCTGCTACTGGCACACCTTCTGTTGGAACGGCTTCGATGTGTTCGGCTACGACGGCAGCTTCGAGCGCCCCTGGCACCAGGTTGCCGACCCGATGGAAGCCGCGCGTGCCAAGGCCGCCGCCGCCTTCGAGTTCTTTGGCAAGCTGGGCGTGCCGTACTACTGCTTCCATGACCGCGACATCGCGCCCGAAGGTGCCACGCTGCGCGAGAGCGTCGACAACCTTAAGCGCATGGTCGACGTGCTGGGCGAGCACCAGCAGCGCACTGGCATGAAGCTGCTGTGGGGCACGGCCAACGTGTTCAGCCATCGCCGCTACATGAGTGGTGCGGCCACCAATCCCGACCCCGAGATCTTTGCGCTGGCCGCCCTGCAGGTGAAAGAGGCCATGGACGCGACCCTGAAGCTTGGCGGCGAAAACTACGTAATCTGGGGCGGCCGCGAAGGCTACGAGACCCTGCTCAACACCGACATGAAGACCGAGCTCGACAATCTGGGCCGCTTCCTCAAGATGGCGGTCGAGTACAAGCACAAGATCGGGCTCAAGGGGCCCATCTTGATCGAGCCCAAGCCGCGCGAGCCGACCAAGCACCAGTACGACTTCGACGTTGCCACGGTGTTCGGCTTCCTGAAGTCGCACGGGCTGGAGAACGAGGTCAAGGTCAACATCGAGGCCAACCACGCCACACTGGCGGGGCACAGCTTCGAGCACGAGATTGCCACCTCGATCGCGCTCGGCGTGTTCGGCTCCATCGACATGAACCGCGGTGACATGCAGTGCGGCTGGGATACCGACCAGTTCCCCAACAGCGTGGCCGACACCGCGCTCGCGCTGTACTACATCTTGCAAGGCGGCGGCTTCACCACCGGCGGGCTCAACTTCGACTCCAAGGTGCGGCGCCAGTCGCTTGACATCGAAGACCTGTTCCACGGCCACGTGGGCGGCATGGACGTGTCGGCCAAGGCCTTGCTTGTGGCCGAGCAGATGATCAACGACGGTGGCCTTGCGCGTGCGGTGACGGCGCGCTACGCCGGCTGGCAGGGTGCCCTCGGGCAAGACATACGCAACGGCAAGATCGGCCTGGGCGAACTGGCCCAGCGCACGCTGGAGCGCAACACCGACACCGCACCACGCTCTGGCCGCCAGGAGGCGCTGGAGAACTGGGTCAACCGCTTCGTCTGATCACGCTTGCATCACATGACAACGGTCATCCAAAACCCGGTGCTTCCGGGCTTCCACCCAGACCCGTCCATCCTGCGGGTGGGGCGCGACTTCTACCTCGCCACTTCCACCTTCGAGTGGTGGCCGGGCGTGCGCATCCACCACTCGCGCGACCTGGTGCACTGGCAGCACCTGTCGTATGCGCTCACGCGGCGCAGCCAGCTAGACATGCGCGGCAGCCCTGACTCCTGCGGCATCTGGGCACCCTGCCTGAGCCATCGCGACGGTGTGTTCTACATGGTGTTCACCAACGTGCGCAGCCTGGCCGGGGCCTACAAGGACACGCCCAACTACGTGGTGACGGCAGCGCACCCGAGCGGCCCCTGGTCGGAGCCCATTTACCTGCACAGCCGCGGCTTCGACCCGTCCCTGTTTCATGACGACGATGGCCGCAGTTGGGTGACCAGCCAGCAGTGGGATCACCGCGCTGGGCACAACCCATTCCTCGGCATCTTGCTTCAGGAATACAGCCACGAGAAGCAAGCGCTGGCAGGCCCGGTGAAGAACATCTTCGCTGGCACCTCACTCGGCGTGGTGGAAGGCCCGCACCTCTACAAGCGCGACGGCTGGTACTACCTGATGACGGCAGAAGGCGGCACCTTCTACGAGCACGCGGTGACGCTCGCGCGATCGCGCTGTATCGACGGGCCGTACGCGGTGAGTCCTCATCACCCGCTGCTCACCGCGCGCCAGGCCTCACCCTCGGGCTTGCAGCGTGCCGGCCATGCGAGCCTGGTCGATGCCGGCAACGGCGAGTGGTACATCGCCCACCTGTGCAGCCGGCCGCTCGAATGGCGCGAGAACGCGCCCCAGCAGGCCAGCGCTGCAGATTACGACACACTGCACAGCCCACTTGGCCGCGAGACTGGCCTGCAGCGGGTGGAATGGACACCCGAGGGCTGGCTGCGCCTGGCGCACGGCGGCTCGGCGCCCGAGACCACGCCGCCCGCGCCCGCGCTGCCAGCAGCGCCGGTAGCGCGTGAGCCTACGCGCGACGACTTCGACGCCCCGGGCCTGTCCGGCCACTGGAACTCGTTGCGCGAGCCTTTCGAGGCCTCGTGGATGTCGCTCAAGGCCCGGCCCGGCCACCTGCGCCTGGTGGGCCGCGCCTCGCTGATGTCCACCTTCGAGCAAAGCCTGGTGGCACGGCGCCAGCAGCACTTTGATTGCGAGGCCGAGACGGTGGTGGCGTTCTCGCCCACGGTGTTCCAGCAGATGGCAGGTCTGGTGGCGTACTACAACACGCAGAACCACGCCTACCTGCACGTCACGTACGACGAAGCGGTGCAGGGCAGGGTGCTGCGGCTGTCGGTGAACGACGACGGTGCGCTGAGCGAGCCTGCGCTTGCCGTGCCGATCGGCGACGCACCGCGCGTGTTGCTGCGTCTGCGCTTCGAGGGCGAGCGCCTGCAGTTCTCGTATGCGCTGGCCGAAGGGCGCTGGGAAATGTTCGGTGACCCCTTGCCCGCGGCCATGCTGTCCGACGAACACGCCACGCGCTTTGTCAACGGCTTCGCGCGCAGCTTTGGCTTCACCGGTAACTTCATCGGCCTCGCCTGCCAGGACCTGGCGGGCCTGCGCTTGCATGCCGACTTCGACTACTTCAACTACCAGGTCTTGTCGGCATGAGCGCGACGCTGAAAGACATGGCGAATGCCATCCGCGCGCTGGCCATGGATGCTGTGCAGCAGGCCAACTCCGGCCACCCCGGCATGCCCATGGGCATGGCCGACATTGCGGTGGCGCTGTGGCACGGCCACCTGCGGCACAACCCGGCGAACCCGGGTTGGGCCAACCGTGACCGCTTCGTGCTGTCCAACGGCCACGGCTCGATGCTGCTGTACGCCTTGCTGCACCTCACCGGCTACGACCTGCCGATCGAGGAACTGAAGCGCTTTCGCCAACTGCATTCGCGCACGCCAGGGCACCCCGAGCGCGGCTACACCCCCGGCGTCGAAACCACAACCGGCCCGCTGGGCCAGGGGCTGGCCAATGCAGTGGGCATGGCGCTGGCCGAGCAGATGCTCGCCGCCGAGTTCAACCGCGAAGGCATGGCGGTGGTGGACCACCACACCTATGTGTTCCTTGGTGACGGCTGCCTGATGGAAGGCATCAGCCACGAAGCTTGCTCGCTGGCCGGCACCTGGGGCCTGGGCAAGCTGATCGCGTTCTACGACGACAACGGCATTTCCATCGACGGCGATGTGCAGGGCTGGTTCACCGACGACACGCCGGCGCGCTTTCGCGCCTACGGCTGGCAGGTGATTGCCAATGTGGATGGGCACGATGCGGCGGTGGTCAGCGCGGCCATCGAAGCGGCCAAGGCCGACACCCAGCGCCCCACGCTGATTTGCTGCAAGACCGTGATCGGCCAAGGGGCACCAACCAAGGCGGGCACACACGAATGCCACGGCTCGCCGCTGGGTCATGCCGAGATCGCCGCCACGCGCGCGGCCCTGTGCTGGCCGCATGCCCCGTTCGAGATTCCGCCCGATGTCTCGTCGGCCTGGAGCGCGAACACGCTTGGCCAGCGTGCCGAAGCCGCGTGGGTCGAGACAATGGTGGCCTACCGGCGCGCGCACCCGGCACTGGCCGCCGAGCTGTCGCGACGCTTGTCGGGCAAGCTGCCCCCGGCCTTCGTGGCTGGCTTGCAGGCGCAGCTGGAGGCTGTCGCGGCGAAGGTCGAGACGATTGCCACGCGCAAGGCGTCGCAAAACACCATCCAGCTTTTGAGCGCCGAGTTGCCCGAGCTGGTGGGCGGCTCAGCAGACCTGGCACCGTCGAACCTCACGCAATGGAAGGGCTGCCGCGCGCTGACCCGCGGTGACGGCGGCAACTACCTGCACTACGGCGTGCGCGAGTTCGGCATGGCCGCCATCCTCAATGGGCTGGTGCTGCATGGCGGTGTGCGGCCGTTTGCCGGTACGTTCCTGATGTTTTCGGAGTACGCGCGCAATGCCTTGCGCATGGCGGCGTTGATGAAGATCGCGCCCATCTACGTGTTTACCCACGACTCCATCGGGCTGGGAGAAGACGGCCCGACGCATCAGCCGGTGGAGCAGACCGGCACGCTGCGCATGATCCCCAACTTCGACCTCTGGCGGCCTTGCGACGCCGTCGAAACACTGGTGGCCTGGCAGCAAGCACTGCTGTCGTGCGATCACCCGACCGCGCTGGTGCTGTCGCGTCAAAACCTCAAGCACCAGCCGCGCGACGCCGAGGCCTTGTCGAGTGTGGCGCGAGGCGGGTACATGCTCAGGCGCGAGGGCACAGCCTTGCGTGCGGTGCTGATCGCCACAGGCTCCGAAGTCAGCCTTGCCGTTGCGGCGGCCGATGCGCTTGAAGCGCAGGGCCATGGGGTGCGTGTCGTGTCCATGCCCTCGGTGTTTGCCTTCGATGCGCAGCCGGCGGCCTATCGGGCGGCCGTGCTGCCTCCCGGCGTGCCACGCGTGGCGGTGGAAGCCGGCCACCCCGAAGGCTGGTACCGATTCGTGGGTCTCGAAGGCAGGGTTGTTGGCATTTCGACGTTCGGCGAATCGGCGCCCGCACCTGAACTCTTCAAGCACTTCGGCATCACAGCAGAGCGCGTGAGCGCCGCGGTGCTGGAGGCTCTGGGTCTGACGGATCGGTGACGTGCCTCAGCTCCAGCGCCTGTCCGTTTGAGTTGAGCCAGAAAATCTGTTTGCCCTGAGCTAGAAAATCCGTTCGCGGCGTACGGACGTACGGAGTTCGGCTGAGCTTGCCCCGAAGCACCTTCGATGCAGTCGCGGCATCGGGCTGACGCTTTCACCATCTGCCGCCCAGGCAGAGAGCACCCTAGCATTCATCTCACAGCAACAAAGAGGGTACTCACGCGTGCGCCAAGTCGGCGTGCGGTGCAGGCAGCCATCAGAGCAGGCCTGCCTTTTCCGTTCGGGCTGAGCCTGTAGAAGCCGGCGCGGTGCACTGCGCACCCTGAGACAAGCCCAGGGCGAACGGGGTTCGGCTGAGGCACGTCGCCATTCACTAACCCCGATGCCGTTGAGCCCCTGACGCCTGTGCGCCAGTGGTGCAGCCGCTGCATGCCTGCTTTACCACCCCGGAGACTGATGATGAAAACAACCCGTTCGCTGGCGACAGCACTTTTCGCCCTCCCTGTCGCCGCCTTGCCGGCCTTCGCCATGGCGCAGACCAGCAGTGCCCAGATCTACGGCCGCATCGACATGTCGGCCAATTACCACCGCTTTGGCGCCACCGCCACAGCCTCGGCGAAGAATGCCAAGTACGTGTCGAGCGACACCTCGTGGTTGGGCTTTCGTGGCACCGAAGACCTGGGAGGCGGCATGCGCGCTTCCTTCAAGATGGAGCACGGCTTCAACGCCGACACCGGCGCGGCCTCTGTGCCCCCGCAATTCTGGAACCGCGAGACCTGGGTCGGCCTGGGCAGCAACTCGATCGGCACGCTGCAAATCGGCAGCCAGTACACGCCCGCACTGATCCTCACCACCAGGCTGGACCCCTTCCGGCGCAGCAACACCGGGGCCATCTTCCCGATGTTCCAGCAAGGGCTGGCGGGCATCCTCGGCTACCCGGTGCAGTACAACAACTCGCTGCAGTACCTCAGCCCCACGCTGGGCGGCGTCTCTGCGCGGCTGCTGGTGGCGGCCACCGAGGGCGCGGCGCCGGGTGGCCGGCCGCTGAGTGCGAGCCTCGACTTCTCAAGTGACCGCCTTTTCGTCGGCGCCGCCTATTCGCGTGTCAAGGTGGCAGGTGCGGCCGTGGGCCAGCCGGCCCAGGTGGGCGTAGACGAGACGACCTGGGAGCTCGGCGCGACTTATCGCTTCGATGCCATCAAGCTGCACAGCTTCTACATCAAGACGCAGGTCGACGGCTCGACCGGTATGAGAGGCGGCATGCTGGGCGCCAGCATTCCCGTGGGCGCGGGCGAGATCGCCACCTCGGTGCTGCGCCGCGATGTGGAAGACGCGGCCAATTCCGATGCGAGCACCTTTGCGTTGCAGTACACGCACTTCTTGTCCAAGCGCACGCTGGTCTATGTGGGCGGCGCGCGCCAAACCAACCACGGCAACGCGGCCTTCGGCCTGTGGCCGTCGCGCCTCGACTCTGCTGGCGCTGGCCTGCCCACTGCAGGCGCCACCGTGACGGGCCTGCAGCTCGGCATGCGTCACGTGTTCTGAGACTCACACAACACCGGGAGGCGATTCGCCGCGGGCATCGCTCCCTTGCAGCGATGCCCAGTTCGGCATCGCTGCAGTGTTTTTGGAATCTGGGCCTGATGCAGGTGCTTGCCTAGCATCGAGTCCTTCAGCATTTCGACAGAGGGATGGCGTGGACAACAACAAGGCCGTGCTGCAAAAGCAGGTGCTCATCATTGGCGCGGGCCCGACCGGCCTCGCTCTGGCGATCGAGCTGGGGCAGCGCGGCATCGCCTGCCTGCTGGTCGAGCGCAACCCGCGCGTCGGCTTCGCCCCGCGGGCCAAAACCACCAACGTGCGCACCCGTGAGCACCTGCGGCGCTGGGGCATTGCAGGCCATCTGCGCGCGGCGTCGCCGCTGGGCATTGACTACCCCTCTAACGTGCTCTTCGTCACTCGCCTGGCCGGGCACGAGCTGGCCCGCTTCGAGAATGCGCTGTACTGCGCACCCGGCAAGAACCCTTTCTATTCCGAGCATGCGCAGTGGATACCGCAGTACTCGGTGGAAGAGGTGATGCGCGCCCATGCGCAGACGCTGCCCAGCGTGCAGATTCGCTTCAGCTGCGAGATGCGCGGCATGGAGCAAGACGGCCAACAGGTGCAGGCCCGCGTGCGCGACGAGGCCAGCGGCACCGAGTTCACCGTGCGCTGCGACTACCTGGTGGGTGCCGACGGCGCGCGCAGTGCCATCCGCGATGCCATAGGCGCACGCATGCAAGGCCACTACGGCCTCTCGCGCAACTACAACATCGTCTTTCATGCGCCCGGCCTGGCGCAGGCGCACCGCCATGGCCCGGCCATCATGTACTGGCAGGTCAACGCCGATGTGCCCAGCATCGTGGGCCCCATGGACCGGGGCGACAAGTGGTTCTTCATGCCCACCGGCGTGGCCGACGGCACGAAGCTCGAGCCCGGTCAGGCCCCCGACCTGATCCGCAAAGCCACCGGCATCGACCTGCCCTACGAGGTGCTGAGTGCCGACGAATGGGTGGCCAGCCGGCTGGTGGCCGACCGCTACCGCGACCGCCGTGTCTTTCTCGCCGGCGACGCCTGCCACCTGCACCCGCCCATGGGTGGCTACGGCATGAACATGGGCGTGGCCGATGGGGTTGACCTGGGCTGGAAGCTCGCTGCCGTGCTGCAGGGCTGGGGCGGCGCTCGCCTGCTCGACAGCTACGAGCGCGAGCGCGGCCCGGTGCACCGCTATGTGATGGACGAGGCCGTGGCCAACCACGCCACGCTGGGCAACCAGCTCTGGCAAGACGGCCTGGAAGACGACGACGAGCGCGGCGCGGCACTGCGGCGCGAGGTGGGTGCGCGCGTGGCTGCGGCCAAGCTGCGCGAGTTCAACACCCTGGGTGTGGTGCTGGGCTACCGCTATGACGACTCGCCTGTGATCACGGGCGATGGCAGCGAGGCGGCGCCGCCCGACTTTCTCAACTACGTGCCATCGGCCCGGCCTGGCCACCTGGCGCCGCACGCATGGCTGCACGACGGCACATCGCTTTACGACCACTTCGGCCCTGGCTTCACGCTGCTCGTGACCGATGGCTCCAGGCCCGCGGAGATCGATGCCGTGCGCCAGGCAGCGCATCGCGCGCAAGTGCCTTTGCGGGTGGTGCAGCCGCGCGAGCCCGCGCTGCGCGACCTGTACCGCGCACGCTACGCGCTCATCCGCCCCGACCAACACGTGGCCTGGCGCGGCGACGCCTGGCCCGACAACGGCCTGCAGGTGCTGCTGCACAGCACCGGCCGCCCCACGATTGCCCAAGACCTCCTCAACGAAACCACATGAAACAGGAAACCACATGAAGCTCTTCCGCCATGGCCCGCTGGGCCAAGAAAAAGCCGGTGCACTCGACGCCCACAGCCGCATGCGTGACCTCTCGCTGCTGGTGCCCGACCTCACGCCCGAATGGCTGTCACCAGCCAAGCTGCATGCGCTCACCTGCATCGACCTCAACCGCATGCCGCTGCTGAGTGAAGACACGCGCATCGGCATGCCGGTGGCGGGCAGCCGTCAGTTCGTGGCCATCGGCCTCAACTACCGCAAGCATGCGATGGAAGCGGGCCTTGAGGTGCCGGCCGAGCCGGTGGTGTTCACCAAGGCCATCACTTCACTGGCCGCGCCGAACGACGACGTGGTGCTGCCCGAAGGCGCACTGCAAGGCGACTGGGAAATCGAGCTCGGCATCGTCATCGGCAGCGTGGCGCGACAGGTGTCGGCCGAGCAGGCCTTGTCGCGCGTGGCCGGTTACGTGCTGGCCAACGATGTGTCTGAGCGCGACTGGCAGATCAAGCGCGGCGGCCAGTGGACCAAGGGCAAGAGCTTCGACGGCTTCGGCCCCATAGGCCCCTGGTTGGTCACCACCGACGAGCTGCCCAACCCGCAAGACGTGATGCTGGAGCTGTCGGTCAACGGCGAGCTGCGCCAGCGCAGCAGCACCGCCGACATGATCTTCAGCGTGGCCGAGATCGTGTCTTACCTGAGCCGCTTCATGACGCTGCTGCCGGGCGACGTGGTCATCACCGGCACGCCGTCGGGTGTGGGCCTGGGCATGAAGCCGCCCACCTTTTTGAAGCGCGGCGACGTGATGACGTTGTCGGGTGGGCCGCTGGGCCAGCAGCGCCAGCGCGTCGTTTGAGGCGTGGCGCGGGGGGCGGCCGCGCGAGCCCTCAGCGCATCAGCGCGTCCCGGTGGCCGGCCGCGCGCCGCATCATGTCGCAGAAGTACTCGGCCGCCGGCGTAAGCGGCAAGCTCGTGCGCCGCACGATACAGATCGGCGGCGAGGGCAGGTGCTCTTCGACGTGTATGCGCTGCAGCGCGTGGCGAAAGAGCGGCGCCTGCGTCCACTGAATGGGCAGCAGCATCAGCAGGTCTGAGTAGGCCACGGTGAAGAGGAAGGTGAGCGCCGAGCGCGCCTGCACGATCGCGCGCGGCGGTGGCAGGCCGTGGCTTGCAAACAGCGGCCCCAGCTCTTCTTCGGCGCGGTAGGTGACGGAGGTGGTGACCCACTCGGCGTTGACCAGGTCGCGCAGCGAGCGTGCCTGTGCCAGCGGGTGGCCTTGGCGTCCGACGATCACCCGCACGCTGTCGAACAGCTTCTCGGCCGACAGCTCGCCCGACACATCGTCGAGCGTGGGGCCCACGTAGCAGTCGATGATGCCGTCCTTCAGCTCGCCTTCCACGCTGGGCAGCAGTGAATCGATGATTTCGAGCGTGACGTCGGGGTAGCGCTTGCGAAAGTCAGCCAGTGCATTGGGCAGCATGGCCATGTGGGCCACCCCTGACAGGCACACCGTGACGTGGCCGTGGATCTCGCCGCGCAGCTGGTCGAGCTCGTCTTGCGCACGCGCCAGCTCGCCGCGCACGGCCTTGGAGCGGCGCAAGAACACCTCGCCCATCTTGGTCAGTGACACGCCTTTGGCGCGGCGCTCGAACAGCACCACGCCGAGCTCTTTTTCAAGCTCTTGAATGCTGCGGGTGATCGCCGGCTGGGTCACCTCTAGCTGGCGTGCCGCGGCGCGCAGGCTGCCGCGCTCGGCCACGGCCATGAAATCTCGCAGGGAGTTGAGCTTCATCGATGGGTACCTCGGGTCGAGCGATCAGATTTGGTCATCGCTCTCACAAGGCTAACGTGAACTCGTGTTCATTCTGAGCCCGTGCGATCCCTGGGAGGGGAGGCGGAATGACCACTCAGTCGGCACCTGCCTCGTACTCGATGTGGCTGAACTTGCCGTCGAACATCGCAATCGCCGCCAGCACCTCGGGCCGCAGCGCGCGCCGCTCGGGCGAGGCGAGCATTTGCTCCAGGTCGGCCCGGCTGTCGAACTCGACCACGATCTGGCATGCAATGGCCGGTGGGTCGTCTTCACGCACGCGCGGCCACAGGGCCCTGGCATTGCGCACGCCGGGCAGTGCACGCATGGCCGGCACCACCGTGCGGTTCATCTGCGACTGGAACGATTCTTCTTGACCGGGCTTGGGTGCACCCACCCAGAATGCGGAGCGTACCCACATGGCTCAGGCCTGCGCCGGAATGTAGGGCGTCATGCGACGGGCGATCTTCGTGCGCCAGTCACCATAGGGCAGGAAGCCGGGCTGGGTTTCGCACATGGTCTTGGTCTGCGCCACGATCTCGCTGTTTGAATGGCTGAAGTCCAGCGGCAGCAAGAAGGGCTGCGGGAAGTACCACTCGGTGTCGACGAAGAACTCAAGGTTGTTGCCTTCGGGGTCGTGGGCGTAGATGCTCCAGGCCACGCCGTGATTGGCAGGGAAGAGGTCGCTCGCACCGTTGCCTTCGAGGCGCGTTTTCATCTCGCGCAGATCGTCCAGCGTGCCCATCTTGAAAGAGATCTGGTTGATGCTGGGGCCAAACTGCTGGTTGGCGGTATTGGGCGGCAGCTCGTCAGGCCGGCCGCTGGCCAGCACGATCTGGTGGTGGTCTTGCGGGCTGCGCGACAGGAACACCAGGTCCATGCCGCCGGCATGGCCGCGGTCGGTGACGGTGAAGCCCAGCACCTGTGTGTAAAAGCGCTCCATCGCCGGCACGTTCTTCACGCTCAGGCCCATGTGGCTGAACATCAGGTTGGGGGCGCTTAGCGCGGCCTGTGTCATGGCATATCTCCAATTGTTGTGGGGTCTGCCCGCGGCAATCCGCCTGCGGGTGCGACGGAATGCTAGGTCGCCCCCCTGCTGCCGATGAAGATGGAGAAACGGGGGCTTCGATGCGCTTTCGGCATCGCTCTCGCTGCTGCGGCGTGGCGGTGCGGCCGATGCCGCGCGCTTATCGAGAAGCCCGTTTTGGCATCTTCTGAGAGCGCTGGCCTGTGCCTACGATGCAGCCGCTTCAGGCACACAAAAGCATCAAAGGAGACACATGCTCACGACCAGATTTTGCAAGGCCGTTGCTCTCGTGATACTCGGCTGCGGCTCGGCCCTGGCGGGCCCGGCGCAGGCGCAGGCACCGGTCAAGATCGGCTTTCTCGGCACCTTCTCCGGGCCCATCGGGACGCTGGGTCAAGATGTCTATGACGGCTTCATGCTGGCCGTCGAGCAGCGCGGCGGCAAGCTCGGCAACGTGCCAGTGCAGGTGCTCAAGGAAGACGACCAGTTCAAGCCCGATGTGGGTCTGCAGATCGCGCAGAAGTTCATCGAAAAGGAAGGCACGCCCATCATCACCGGCGTGATCGGCTCCAACGTGATGATGGCGGTGCACCGGCTCATCACCGAGAAGCAGGTGTTCCTGGTGGGTGGCAACGCGGGCCCATCGGCGATTGCCGGCGCGCAGTGCTCGCCCTACCAGTTCATCGCCTCGTGGCAAAACGACGGCCACGCCGAAGCCGCCGGCAAGTACGCCAGCGACAAGGGCTACAAGCGCATGGTGCTGCTGGCGCCCAACTACCAGGCGGGCAAAGACGCGCTGCAAGGCTTCAAGCGCACCTACAAAGGCACTGTGCTCGAAGAGCTTTTGCCCGGCATGGGCCAGCCCGATTACTCGGCCGAGATCGCCCAGATTGCCGCTGCCAAGCCCGATGCGGTGTACGCCTTCTTCCCCGGTGCGCTGTCGGTCAATTTCATTCGCCAGTACCAGCAGGCGGGCCTGGCCAAGACCATTCCGCTGCAGACCTCGGGCATGCTCGATGGCACCACCCTGCCGTCGCTGAAGGAGTCGGCACTGGGCCTCATCAGCACCCACGTCTGGGCACCTGACACCGACAACGCGGTGAGCCATGCGTTCGTCGAGGCCTTCGAGAAGAAGTACGGCCGCATTCCGTCCAACTTTGCGGCGCAGGGTTTCGATTCGGCGCTGTTGATCGACGTGGCCTTCACCCGCGTGAAGGGCGATGTGGCCAACAAGCCGGCCCTGATGGCGGCACTCAAGGCAGGCAACCCGAAGTCGGTGCGCGGCGTGCTCAAGTTTGGCAACAACAACTTCCCGATCAACGACTGGTACGCCTTCGAGGTGGCGAAGGACGCGAAAGACCGGGTCAGCCTGAAGACCATCGGCACACCGCTGAAAGACCACCAAGACGCCTACCACGCGCTGTGCCCGCTGAAGTGAAGCTGCGGCCATGACGTTTTCGTTGCTGCTCACCCAGTTGCTGAACGGGTTCCAGCTCGGCGTGCTGCTGTTCCTGCTGTCGGCCGGGCTCACGCTGGTGCTGGGCATCATGAATGTGATCAACCTGGCGCATGGCTCGCTGTTCATGATAGGCGCGTACTTCGGTGCCACGGCGTACGACTGGAGCGGCTCCTTCCTGCTGGCCGTGGCGGCCGCGGTGGCGGGCAGCCTGCTGCTCGGCCTGCTGCTGGAGCGGGTGGTGCTGGCGCGGCTCTATGCGCGCGACCACCTCTACCAGGTGCTTGCCACCTTCGGCGTGATCCTGGTCTTCAACGAGCTGGCACGCATGGTCTGGGGCCAGGCCTCGATTTTCATGAACGCGCCCGAGGCGCTCTCGGGCACGGTGGACCTGTTCGGCGTGGCCTACCCGGCCTACCGTTTCGCCATCATCGGCACCGGCCTTGCGGTGGGCGCGGCGCTCTATCTCGTGGTACACAAGACGCGCCTGGGCATGCTGATACGGGCCGGCGCGTCTGACAGCGCCATGGTGGCCGCGCTGGGCGTCAACATCACCCGGCTCAACGCGCTGGTGTTCGGCGTGGGGGCTGCGCTCGCGGGCCTGGCCGGCGTCATGGCCGGGCCCATACTCTCCGTGCAACCCGGCATGGGCGAACCCATTTTGATTCTCACGCTGGTGGTGCTCGTCACCGGCGGCATCGGCTCCATTCGCGGTGCCTTCTACGGTGCGCTGCTGGTGGGTACGGTCGACACCATGGGGCGCGCCTTCATGCCCAGCTTGCTGCGCGAGGTGGTCGAGCGCGGGGTGGCGCAGGCCGCGGGGCCGGCCATTGCGTCGATGCTGATCTACCTCTTGATGGCGGTGGTGCTCGCGGTGCGGCCGGCTGGCCTGTTCCCGGTGAAGCATGGCTGATGCACGCGGCCTGAGCATGGCACCTCTGGACACTGTGGCCACGCCGCGCGCGCCACGCATGCGGCTGTCGCTGCGCGCCGTGGTCGCCGCAGCCCTCATCCTCTTGCTGGCGGCGGTGCCGCTGCTGTCGGCCTGGGCCGGGCAGAGCTTCTACGTCACCCTGGTGTCGCGCATGATGATCTTTGCGCTGGCCGCCACCGGGCTCAACCTGGTGCTTGGCTACGGCGCGATGGTGAGCTTCGGCCATGCGCTCTACATCGGCCTGGGGGCGTATGTGGTGGGCCTGTTGTCGCACCACGGCATCGCCAACGGCTGGGTGCATCTGGCCTGCGCGCTGGCGGTGGGCGCGCTGTGCGCCGCGCTCATCGGCTTCGTGTGCCTGCGCACCGGCGGCGTGGCCTTCATCATGATCACGCTGGCCTTCGCGCAGATGTTTTACTTTCTCGCGGTCAGCCTCAAGCAGTACGGTGGCGACGATGGGATGCCGCTGCCGGCCCGCAGCGACTTTGGCTTCATCGACCTCAACGACAGCGTCGTTCTCTACTACCTGATCTTTGCGCTGCTGATGGGCGTGCTGCTCGGGCTGCACCGGCTGGTGCATGCGCGCTTCGGCATGGTGCTGCGCGGCTGCCGCTCCAACGAGAGGCGCATGCGGGCGCTGGGCTTCCCCACGCTGCAGGTCAAGCTCACCGCCTATGTGATTTCGGCCCTGGTGTGCGTGCTGGCCGGCATGCTGCTGGCCAACCTCACGCGTTTCGTGTCGCCGTCCTACATGCACTGGGTGGCCTCGGGCGACCTGGTGTTGATGGTGGTGCTGGGCGGCGTGGGCACACTGGTAGGCCCCATGCTCGGCGCCGTCGTCTGGCTCACGCTCGAAGAGCTGCTGTCGTCATTCGGGTCTGGCGTGGGTGTGGCAGATGAGTTCGTGCGCAGCCACTGGCTGGGTGTGCTGGGCCTGGTGGTTGTGGTGGTGGCCATCGCGCTGAAAGACGGCCTCTACGGCGTGCTGGTCAGGCGCGACGAGGAGGCCGGCCGATGACAGCACTGCGCGTGCAAGGCCTGGTCAAACGCTTCGGCGGCCTCACCGCCAACGACCGCCTCGACCTGGAAGTGAAGGCCGGCGAGATCCATGCCGTCATCGGCCCCAACGGTGCCGGCAAGACGACGCTCATCAACCAGCTCTCGGGCGAGTTTCTGCCCGACGAAGGCAGCATTCAACTCTACGGCGTGGAGGTGGCACACGAGCCGGTGCAGGTGCGGGCGCGGCGCGGCATTGCGCGCAGCTACCAGATCACTTCGGTCTTCCATGAGTTCACTGCGCTGCAAAACGTGATGCTGGCGGTGCAGGGCGCAAGCGGTCACAGCTTCTCGTTCTGGCGGCCTGTGCTGAAAGATGCAAGCCTGGTGCAACCGGCCCACGCCTTGCTGGAACAGGTGGGCCTGGCGGCGCAGGCGGGCACCCGGGTGGCGGCCCTCGCGCACGGCGCGCGGCGCCAGCTCGAGCTGGCCATGACGCTCGCGCTGAAGCCCAAGGTGATGCTGCTCGACGAGCCCATGGCCGGCATGAGCCACCACGAGTCGGCGCACATGGTGCAGCTGCTGCGCCAGCTCAAGGGGCACTGCGCCATCGTGCTGGTGGAGCACGACATGGACGCCGTTTTCGCGCTGGCCGACCGCATCACCGTGATGGTCTACGGGCGGCCCATCGCCTGCGGTACGGCCGAGCAGATCCGCAGCGACCCCGAGGTGCGCCTGGCCTATCTGGGCGACCAGCTGGAGCCCGCATGACGAGCTTGCTGGCAGTCGACGGCATCGAGACGCACTATGGCGCCAGCCAGGCGCTTTTCGGTTTGAGCTTCGACGTGAACGAACGCGAGGTCGTGACCCTGATCGGCCGCAACGGCATGGGCAAATCGACCACGGTAAAGAGCATCACCGGCTGGGTGGCGCCGAAGAAAGGCCGCATCACGCTGCAGGGCCGCGACATCACGGGCCGCGCTGCCTACCAGGTGGCGCGCAGCGGCATCGGCCTGGTGCCAGAGGGGCGGCGCATCTTCCCCAACCTGTCGGTGCGCGAAAACCTGGTGGCCACCGCGGGCAACCGACTGCACCGCAGCGCGCCCTGGACGCTGGCACGCGTGTACGCCATGTTCCCGCGCCTGCAAGAGCGCGAGCGCAACCTGGGCTGCAACCTCTCGGGTGGCGAGCAGCAGATGCTCGCCATTGGCCGCGCGCTGATGACCAACCCCAAGCTTTTGATCCTCGACGAAGCGACCGAAGGCCTGGCGCCACTCATACGCGCCGAGATCTGGGCTTGCCTGACGCGGCTCAAGCAAGAGGGTTTGTCGCTGATCGTGATCGACAAAAACATCGGCCCGCTGATGGGCCTGGCCGACCGGCACTTCATTGTGGAAAAAGGCCGCGTGGTGTGGGGCGGCCGCTCCGACGAGCTGCGAGCCCGGCCCGAGCTGCTGCAAGCGCACGTGGGCGTCTGAACAAGCAGCCCGGCACACCATGATTCTCGTAACCGCTGCCCGCGGCAACCAGGGCAAGTTGCTCATTCCCAAGCTGTTGGCTGCCGGCCAGCTGGTGCGGGCCTGCGTGCAGAGCCAGGCCTCGGCCGTGCAGCTGCGCGCCTTCGGTGTGCACGAGGTGGTGGTGGGCGACATCAGCGAGCCCGCCGTGTTGGCGCGCGCCATTTGCGGCGTGGAGAAGGTCTACCACGTGGGCCCGACCCTCCACCCGCGCGAGCGCGAGATGGGTTTTGCCGTGGTCGATGCCGCGCGCGCCGAAGGCGTGAAGCACTTCGTGTTGAGCTCGGTGCTGCACGCCATCACCACCGAGCTGGTGCAGCACGAGATCAAGCGTGACGTTGAAGAGCACCTGCTGTCTTCTGGCCTCGAATTCACCATCCTGCAGCCCTCGAATTACATGCTGCCGCTCAAGCTCAAGCCGGTGTTCGAGCGCGGCGTGTTTCAGTTGTCTTGGTCGCTGGAGCGCAGGCAGTCGTTGGTCGACCTGGGCGACGTGACCGATGTGGCGGTGATGGCGCTCACCGACAGCGAGTGCCACGCCGGCGCCACCTACGAGCTGGTGGGCCCGGGGCGCTACACCGCGCACGAGCTGGGCGAAATTCTCTCGCGCGTGCTGGGCCGGTGCATTGCTGTCGAGCGCATCGCCGCCGACGCTTACCTCAAGGCTTGGGTGGGCGAGGGCGATGCCAGCCAGTTCGCGCACCAGGCGCGCGTGCTGCACGCCATCACCACGCGCTACAGCAGCCACGACTTCATCGGCAACCCCAACGTGCTGCGCTGGCTGCTGCGGCGCGAGCCCACCAGCTTCGAGGCTTACGCGCGCCGCCAGCACGCGGCCTTCGAGGCGGTGCGTGCGGCAGGTGCGCTGTCATGATGCCCAGCCAGACCCGCCAGCTGATCACATCACCACACGGAGCCTTCATGCCCTCAAACACTCTTCACATCACGCGCTGGGGCCACAGCGGCCCCCTGGTGGTGATGGTGCATGGCAGCGCCCAGGGCGCCGCGCTGGGCGGCGACCGCCACTTTGCCGCGCAACAGCGCCTGGCCGGGCAACACTGGCAGATGCTTGTGCCTGACCGCCCGGGCCACGGGCTCAGCCCCTCACCGGGCCGGCCCGATGACGCGCAGGCCGATGGTGACCTGATTGCACCGCTGCTCGGCGAGGGCGCACACCTGGTCGGCCATTCTTTCGGTGGCTGCGTGGCCCTGGCCGCAGCGGCGAAGCGCCCAGAGGCCGTGCGCTCGCTGACGCTGATCGAGCCCGCCATGCTGCGGCTGGCCATGGACAACCCGGTGGTGCGCGCCTTCGGCCTGCAGATGCTCAAGGTGCTGTTCCTGTCGTTCTCACCCATCACGCGCATTCAGCGCTTCGTGCAGCTGGTGAACATCCCGCCCGAGATACGCGGTGGGCAAGATGTGCAAGAGCAGCGGCGCATGGGCAAGGCAATTGCGCGCCTGAAGCTGCCATCAAAGTCGGTGTTGGAGCAGCAGCTGGCCGCGATCCGCCGTGCCGGCATTCCGCTGTGGGTGGTGACGGGCGGCTGGAGCCCGGCCTTCGATGCCACGGCCGAGCGCGTGGCTGCGGTGGGCGGTGGGCGCTGGCAGGTGATCAAGTCACCGCATCACTTTCCGCAGCAGATCTCAGATGAGTTCAACCAGGCCCTCGCCACCTTCATGACAGAAAGCGACGCGCGTCGAGGGGCCGTGAAGGGCTGAGATTTGGCGCTTGTGCTGGGTGGGCTGTTGTGTCGGGGGTGGTGGGCCTGGGAGCGGCTTGTCTTCACTTGCCCCCCAGCCGCGACAAGCGCATCAGCTTCAGCGCGTTGCCCAGGTAGAGCTTTTCCTGGTCGCCTTCGCTCAGCCCGAGCTCGTCGATGGAGCGCATGCCTTCGCGGATGAACATGGGGCCGCCTTCGGGGTCGAATGGGCAGTCGGACGCGAACACCACATGGTCGATGCCGAAGAAATCGAGGCCGCAGCGCAGCGCCGCGGTAGAGCCCCCCAGCACCGTGTCGCCATAGAACATCTTGAAATATTCGATGGGCGGCTTGGACAGGCGCTTCAGCACCTCGGCCTCGCTGCCGTCGGCGCTGCGGCTGCCCAGCTGTGCCCACAGCGACTCGGCCCGGCCTGCAAAGTAGGGCAGCATGCCACCGCAGTGGTGGGTGATGATGCGCAGCGTGGGCAGCTTCTCAAGCAGGCCTGAGAACACCATGCGCGACATCGCCACCGAGGTTTCAAAGGGCCAGCCCAGCACCTGCCAGATCTCGTACTTGGAGCGTTCTTCGCCGGGGTAGTCGGCGCGCGTTCCGGGCCGGAACGGGTGCATCCACACCGGCAGCTCGTGCTTGAGGGCCATCGCCTCGAAGACGGGGAAGAACTCGGGGTCGTCGAGCGGCCGGCCGTTCACGTTGGTGATCACCTGCACGCCGCGTGCACCGAGCTCCTGGATGGCGCGGTCCATCTCGCGCAGTGCGGCCGGCACGTTGCTCATCGGCAGCGAGGCCACGAAGACTGGAAACTGCTCGGGCCATTGCTTGCATATTTTGGCCATGCCGTCGTTGGCCACGCGGGCGAACTCGGCAGCTTGCTCCGGGTCACCCAGCATGTCGGGTGCCGGCGCACTGAGCGTCAGCACCTGGGCCACGTCGGGAAACTTCTCTGCCAGCATGGCCGCGCGCGCCTGCAGGTCCCACAACAGGGGCAGGCCGGCCATGCGCTTCACGAGACCGGCGTCTTTCGAATGCGCCTTGACGAGCTCGAAGTACTCGGGCGGCAAGACGTGGTTGTAAATGTCGATCTTCTTCAAAGCTGATTCCTCGAATGGGGTTTGCGTGGCGGCCGTCTGTGGGCCGCCGCGTCACAGTGGGTACTGGCGCTTGTGCTGGCTGACCGTGACGAGGTTGAGGTCGGTGAACATGTCCACCGCCCATTTGCCGAAGCGCGCCCAGCCGCTGTCCTTGACCCCGCCGAAGGGAATCTGCGGCTCGCCACCCATGGTCGGGCCGTTGATGTTGACCATGCCGGCCTGGATCTGCCCGCCCAGGCGTATGCCCCTCCACACATCGGCGGTCATGATCGATGCCGACAGGCCGAAGTGGGTGGCGTTGGCCTTTGCCACCGCCTCTTCTTCACTGTCGAAGGGCTCGACCAGCACCACCGGCCCAAACACCTCTTCGCAATGGATGGGTGCGTCTTTGGGCACGTCCACGAGCACGGTGGGCTCGAAGCAGCGGCCCGTGCACGACCCGCCTGCCATCACCCGCGCGCCCTTGGCCACGGCTTGCGCGATGCCCCTTTTCACATTGGCCACCGCCTGGTCGTTGATCAAGGGCCCGATGCGGGTTTTGGGGTCTGATGGGTCACCTGCCTTGATGGCCTTCGCACGCACCACGAAGCGCTGCAAAAACGCATCGAACAGCGAGCGGTCGACCAGAATCTTGCGCGTGTTCATGCAGATCTGGCCCTGGTGGAAGAAGGCCGCAAAGACCGCGGTGTCGACGGCGTAGTCGAGGTCGGCGTCTTTCAGCACGAGCATGGGGTTGTAGCCACCCAGCTCGAGTGCGATGCGCTTCAAGTGCTGGCCTGCGCGCGCGGCCAGCAGGGCGCCGGTGGCCGATGAGCCGGTGAAGTTGTAGGCGCGCACCTGGCGGCTTTCGAACAGCAGGTCGGCAATGGGCCCCACCTCCCCGGGCGCATGCGTGACGACGTTGAGCACACCGGGCGGAAAGCCCGCTTCGGTCATGATTTCGCCCATCACCAGGCCGGCACAAACGGGAGCGTCTTCTGAGGGTTTCAACACCACGGTGTTGCCGCAGGCGAGCGGCGCGACGATGGTGCGAAAGCCCAGCGCCAACGAGCCGTTCCAGGGCGAGATGCCCGCCACGACGCCCAGCGGCTTGCGCAGGGCCATCGCGAACACGCCGGGGGTGTCAGACGGCACGATCTCGCCGCCGGAAAGATAGGGGTAGCCGGCGGCTTGCCGCAGCAGGCCTGTCGCCCATTGAATCTGGAAGCGTGCGAACGGGCTGGCAGCACCGGTCTCTTCGGCCATCAGGCGCACCAGCTCATCGGCACGGCGCTCGAGAATGTCGGCGGCTTTCAGGAACAGCGCCTGACGCGCACGCGCACCCATCGCGGCCCACGCGGGGAACGCCTGGTCGGCGGCGGTGATGGCGCGCTGTGCGTCGATGGCGGTGGACGCGGGGACTCGTGCGAACGTTTCGCCGGTGTAGGGGTTCAGGGTGTCGAAGGTGCGCTGACCTTCGGCGTTTGCCCATTCGCCGGCGATGAGTTGGCGGTAGGTTTTGGGTTCTGTGGCGTGGGTCTGCGTCATGTTTTGTGGGTGGCGGTCTGCGACCGAGGGGATGGTCGGTTCTGGTGTGCCAACTCAGAAGATGAAGCAAACGGGTGGGTGATAGGTAAATGGCATCGGCTGCCGGGGTCGCTCTTTAGTCCGCCCAGTTGGCCCAGTCGGCTTGGTCCGCTCAGACTGACCCTTCGACAAGCTCAGTCCGCTCAGCCTGAGGTATCGAAGGCCCGTGCCGCTTCGCGTATTGGCTTCTACCTGTCTTGTTCGTCGGCGCCGGGTAGTCGCCCCGGCAGGCGAGTCACTTTCATTTGTCGCGCCAAATGAAAGTAACCAAAGCAAAGGCGCTCTCCATATGTCACAGCTGCGTGGCTACAAGCTACGGCCTGTCAACGCCATGCTCGGGTCAAGCCGCACACCTGCTGCGATTTCTTCACCACTCGCCTCGCTGCGCATCGTCTGGATGACGCCGATGCGCAGCGAGGCGTGTCATCTTCCCCTTCGGACGAGCTGAGCAGCACAGGGCTTTGCGGGGCGCGCGCAGCGCGCATCAACCTCTGACTTCGGGCAGCTGTTTGAGCGCAGCGGCCGCAGGCCGCGCAGCGAGTTCTGCCCGACCCGCAAAGACCGAGCAGCGCAAGGCAGCCCTCGCACCGCGAGGGCCGAGTCGGCAGGGGTCGCTTCTTTGCCTACTTTTCTTGTCGACTGTTTAGACCGGAGACATGGGTAACGGGTGTGCGCGGACATGGGTAACGCTTTGGGGGTCGTAGCCCCGGAAGCGAACCATGGTCTGGCAGGAGAAGAACACCGTGTCCTTGCGTCA
>NZ_JBKJOQ010000023.1:0-123459 GCF_046595475.1 Rhizobacter sp. | reverse complement strand
TTTTTTTTCAGAAGCGGGTGACGTCCGAAGCTTTGGACGCTTTCTTTGCCGCGTGCCGCGTGCCGGCCTGGCCTGCCAGCGTCGCACGATGGCGCTCGAGATTGACCTTGAAGGCCTCGGATTTCTCGAGCGGAATCACAAGCCCCGCGCCGGTCGCACCCGGTGCATGTTTGCTGTTGAACGCGGGGTTGAGCGTAAGGAATTCCTCGTACGGGATCCCGGCAAACTGCGCCGCGAGCCTGAGATCGAGATCGTCCTTCACCCGCACGACGCCGAACACCGGCTCGTTGGGGATTTCCGGCAGCCGCAGCCCGAAGGCCGTCGGGTCCATGATGATGTTCTTGATCGCCAGCAGGCGCGGCACGTAGTTGCGCGTCTCCTCCGGCATCGAAAGGCTGTCGTAGGATCCGGGCAAGCCGCGCGCGCGGTTACGCTCCACTGCCCGCGCGACCGCCGACTCGCCCCAGTTATAGGACGCCAGCGCAAGCTGCCAGTCGCCGTTGTTGTACTTGTGCAGGAACTGCAGGTAATCCAGCGCGGCGCCGGTAGAGGCGACCACATCGCGGCGGCCGTCGTACAGCGTGTTCTGCGCAAGGTTGTATTTCGCGCCCGTCTCCGGGATGAACTGCCAGAGCCCGGACGCCTGGGCCGACGAGAGCGCCATCGGATTGAAGCCGCTTTCGACGAAAGGCAGCAGCGCGAGCTCGGTGGGCATGCCGCGGCGCTGCACTTCTTCGACGATGTGGAAAAGATAGCGGCTGCCGCGCTCAGTCATGCGCTGCACGTAGTCGGGTCGGCTTGAGTACCACTGCTCACCACTGCGCACGAGTGGCGTGTCGAGATCGGGTATGGCAAAGCCACGGCGCAGGCGCTCCCACAGGTCGATGGTGGCGGCCTTCGAATTGAGGTCGACCGGCTCCTCGGGCCGCAAGGGGTCGACCGGCGCTGCGACGACGGGTGACTCTGCATGCGTGGGCTCGGAGGCAGCGTTGGCCGGCGCCGACGCGGCCGCTGAAGGCTGCGGCGGCGAGGCTGCGCGGGCTGGCAGCGTGGCGTCGGCGATGACGGCCTGGATGTCGCCGGTCTGGTCAGGAGGCTCTATCAAAGTGGCGCATGCGCTCAGCAAGAGGCTGAGCGTTGCTGCGGCCGTTGCAAAACCGAGCCGCAGAGCGGGGAAATGAATCATCGGAAGTTGTTTTTCCATAGGCGAAGCGCGGCCAGTACATCGGTCTCGCTGTTGCTGGTGGCGCCTTGTGCGAGGGCTGCCTGCACGACGTCGGGCTGGTGGCAGCGCATGAAGGGGTTGATGCGACGCTCGCGTTCGATCGAGCTGGGCAAGGTGGCTTCGCCCTGCGCGCGCAAGGCTTCGCAGTGTGCGGTGTAGGCGAGCAGGTCGTCGTTGAGAGGCTCCACAACGCGTGCGAATTTCAGGTTGGACAAGGTGTACTCATGGGCGCAGCACACACGCGTGGCGCCGGGCAGGCCAGCCAGGTGAGACAGCGAGGTGTGCATCTGTACCGGCGTGCCTTCGAAGAGCCGACCGCAGCCGCCCGAGAAGAGCGTGTCGCCGCAAAAGAGTATTGGCGCCTGAGCGTCCAGCGGTGCGTGGAAGTAGGCGATGTGGCCGGCGGTGTGGCCTGGCACATCGATCACGTCGAAGCGGCAGCCAAGCATCTCAATGTGGTCGCCGCCGTTGAGGGGCGTGCAGGGTTGAGGAATGTCTTCGCGTGCGGGGCCGTACACGGGGCCTTGCAAGCGGGGCCGCAAATCTGAAAGCCCGCCGACGTGATCGGCGTGGTGGTGGGTCACTAGAATCCCGGCGAGCACCAGGCCTTGCGCGTCGAGCGCGCGAATCACCGGTGCTGATTCCCCCGGATCGACGACGAGTGCCTGCCGGCCATCGTGAAGCATCCAGATGTAGTTGTCGGAGAAGGCTGGCAGTGCTTGCAGGTTCATGGCGCAATTTTTAGGGCGCAATTTATATGGCGCAATCGGGTGGGATTATAGGTTTGGCCCCCTGGCTGAAGACGCCGCCGGGCCGCTATCTGCTGGCTTGGGAGCAAGCGCAGCTGGATCGTTGCGTGGTCGACATCTTCGGCTTTCATGCGCTCCAGTTGGGCCGACCCGAGCTGGATGCACTGCGTGCCAACCGCATGCCCCATCGCTGGCTGGCGGTCGATCAGCTGGCACCGGCGATGGACTCGGCGCGCCGGATCGAAGTTCCCTCTCTTACGCCTGGCATCAACAAGCCGCAAACCGCGCCGCGTGCGGTGATGCTGCAGTGCGAATTCGATGCCTTGCCCTTCGACAGCCAAAGCCTGGACCTGATCGTGCTCCCGCATTCGTTAGAGCTGGCACACGACCCGCACCAGGCCCTGCGCGAAGTGGAGCGCGTGCTGGTGCCGGAAGGCAAGGTGGTCATCATCGGCTTCAACCCTGGCGGCCTGTGGGCGTTGCGCCAGCGCTTCGGCCGCATGGGCCGCGGCATGGGCATCGGCAAGGGCCAGCCCCTCTTCATGCCTAGCGAAGGCGACTTTCTGGGCTATTGGCGGCTGCGCGACTGGTTGCGCCTGCTCAGCTTTGAGGTGGAACAGGGCCGCTTCGGCTGCTACCGGCCGCCGTTTGCATCAGCGCACTGGCTTTCGCGCTTCGAATGGATGGAGCGCACGGGCGACCGCTGGTGGCCGGTGCTGGGGGCCGTTTACCTGCTGGTGGCGGTGAAGCGCGTGCGCGGCATGCGCCTCGTGGGGCTGGTAAAGGGGCAGCGCCTGGTAACCAAAGCAGCCCCCGCGGTGGTGAGCAGCCACCGCCATCACACGACAACTCAAACAGAACATGACTTCGACTGACACACAACCCACCATCCAGCGGCCCAACGTCATCATCTACACCGACGGCGCTTGCAAGGGCAACCCGGGGCCCGGTGGTTGGGGCGCCTGGCTACGCATGAACGAGCACGAGAAAGAGCTCTTTGGTGGCGAAGCACTGACCACCAACAACCGCATGGAGCTCACCGCCGTGATCGAGGCCCTCATGACGCTCAAGCGCAGCTGCAACGTGATCGTCTACACCGACAGCGAATACGTGCGCAAAGGCATCAGCGAGTGGATACACGGCTGGAAGCAACGGGGCTGGAAGACGGCTGACAAGAAGCCGGTGAAGAACGCCGACCTGTGGCAGCGGCTCGATGCGCAGCGCAACCTGCACCAGGTTGAATTCCGCTGGGTGAAAGGGCACGCCGGAGACCCGGGAAATGAGCGCGCCGATGCGCTCGCCAACCGTGGAGTCGATACCGTTTCTACGTGATTTCCTGTCTCGTCGCTGCCCGAAGCGCCGGGAGCCAACGAGACGCCGGCCAACCCGGATGAGGCGTCGACCGTCATTCACGCCTGATCAGTCGGGCGTGGTGAGTTGTTTCAGATCGTCGGGCGTGTTGATGTTGAAGAAGGCGGTGGCGTCGGCAAATATCACTTCTGTGCGCCGATGCTGGGCCGTCCAGCGCTCGATCTTGCGCTGGCCTGTTTGCATGAACAGCAGCAAGCTGCTCGCCAGCTCGCGCTTCATCAGGCAAAACGCGGGCTCCAGCTGGCCGGTGCTGGCGATGGCGATGGCGGCGTTTTCTGCGGCGAGTGCGGCCGACAAGCGCTGCACCAGGTCGAGCGGGAAGTGGGGGCAGTCGCAAGGCACCGTCACCAGGTAGGGCGTTACGCAGTGCTGCAGGCCGGCCAGAAAGCCGGCCAGTGGGCCCTCGTGGCCGGCAGTTGATGCCGCATCAGGCCACACCGGCACGCCCAGCCGGGCATAGGTTTCCAGGTTGCGGTTGGCGCTGATCATCACGCTTGCCACCTGCGGTGAGAGGCGCTGCAGCGCGTGTCGCGCGAGGGGCTGGCCGGCGAAGTCTTGCAGGCCCTTGTCGACGCCGCCCAAGCGGCTGCCTTGGCCACCGGCGAGGATCAGGCCGGTGATGGTCTCTCGATCAACCACCGATGTAGTGCATCTCGACGCGCTTGGCGCCCCCGCCCGTGTCGGCAGCCTGACCGCTGCGCAGCTCGGAGTAGCGGTCGGCGCGCCCCTGCCAGATGAGCCCGATGGCGCTGGCGATCTGCTCGTCGGTGTACGTGCCCCGCAGCAACGAGCGCAGGTCATGGCCTTGGTTTGCGAAGAGGCACAGAAAGAGCTTGCCTTCGGTCGACAGGCGCGCGCGGTTGCAGTCTTGGCAGAAGGCCTGCGTGACGCTGGAGATGACGCCGATCTCGCCGCCGCCATCGGCATAGCGCCAGCGTTCGGCGGTTTCACCGACGACGTTGGCGCCCAGGGTCTGCAGGGGAAAGGCCGCGTTCACGCGGGCCACCACCTCGGCAGACGGCAGTACCTGGTCCATGCGCCAGCCGTTGGTCTCGCCCACGTCCATGTATTCGATGAAGCGCAGCACGACCTGGCCGCCATGGTGCTCGCGGAAATGCCGTGCCATCGGAACGATCTCGTGGTCATTGACGCCGCGCTGCACCACCATGTTGACCTTGATCGGCCCCAGGCCCACGCGCTCGGCGGCGGCGATGCCGGCCAGCACCTCAGCCACAGGGAAGTCGGCGTCGTTCATGCGGCGGAAGGTGGTGTCGTCTAGCGCATCGAGGCTCACGGTCACGCGATTAAGGCCTGCGTCTTTCAGGGCCTGCGCCTTCTTGGCCAGCAAGGAGCCGTTGGTGGTGAGCGTCAGGTCTAGCGGCTGACCTTCGGGCGTGCGCAACGCGCTCAGCATGCCGATCAACACCTCGATGTTCTTGCGCAGCAGCGGCTCGCCGCCAGTGAGGCGAATCTTCTGCACGCCATGGGCAGCAAAGAGGCGCGCGGTGCGGGTGATCTCTTCAAAGCTGAGCAGCGAGCTTTGCGGCAGAAAGGCGTATTGCTTGTCGAACACCTCTTTCGGCATGCAGTAGCTGCAGCGGAAGTTGCAACGGTCAGTGACCGATATGCGCAGGTCGCGCAAAGGGCGGCCCAGGGTGTCTGCCAGCAAGCCGGTGCTCGCGATGGCCTGCAACGGAATGCGCGGCAGCGCCGCGGCGTAGCGGTGGTCTGCGAGGGGAATGACTTTGTCGACCATCGCGCGATTGTGCCCGGCTGGCTTTAACCCGGGTGCCCCGGCGGGCGGGCGATCAAGGCGCCAGATCGTTGGGGATGACGCTCGCGGCCTGCTCGGTCACAGGAGTCATGGCGGCCGGTACGGCGACCGTGGTCGGCACCGCAGTCTGCGGAGCACGCCTTGCGCCGGTGAAACGCTTAGCCCAGTAGCGCACGCTCATGCTTTCAACCCGCACCTCACCGCCTGGTTTGGGGGCGTGTATGAACTTGTCGTCGCCGAGGTAGATGCCCACGTGCGAGAAGGTGCGCTTGAGGGTGTTGAAGAACACCAGGTCACCCGGTTTTAGCTCAGCACGCTTGACGCTCGCCAAGCCCGAAGCCTTGGCCTGGTCGTCGACCTTGCGGGGCAGCAGCAGGCCTAGGCTGCTTTCGTAGACTTGGCGGGTGAAGCCGCTGCAATCGAAACCGGTGTCGGAATTGTTGCCACCACGCTTGTAGGGCACGCCGAGGAAGTTCATCGCCGAGAGCACGAGATCTGAAGTAGCGTGGCGCACTTCGATCACACCCTTTTCGATCAGCAGCCTGGCGATGGGGTCGTTGCTGTCGGGCGCGGCCTGTGCAAAAGGGGCGGCCAGGGCACATGCCAGCGCCACCAGCACCGTGCGAACCAAAACGGGTAGCGCGCCAAACATGGTTGAAAGCATAGGTGGCAGTGGGGCCTCAGTCAATGAAAAAGTTAACAGTGACAGAGGCTTGGCGTGCGTTCTTCATGTTTTAGTCGCTCCCGGATGGCGACTGATGGACAGCTTGGCGCAAGATTTGACACCTAAGCTGCGGGGCTGCACCAAGAAGCCGGGGAGACGCCGCATGACCCGTTACACCGAATTTCACGCTCGCTCGCTGGCCGATCGCGATGGCTTCTGGGCTGAACAGGCCTCACTCGTCGACTGGCACCAGCCCTTTCATCAGGTCTGCGATTACAGCAACCCGCCGTTTGCGCGCTGGTTCGTGGGCGGGCAGACCAACCTCTGCCACAACGCCGTCGACCGTCACGTGGCGACGCGCCAGGAGCAAAGCGCGCTGATCTGGGTCTCCACCGAAACGGGGCAGGAGCGCGTCTACAACTACCGCGAGCTGCATGCCGAGGTGCAGTGCATGGCCGCTTGTCTGCAGGCCATGGGGGTGCGCAAGGGCGACCGGGTGCTGGTCTACATGCCGATGATTCCGGAGGCTGCGTTTGCGATGCTGGCCTGCGCGCGCATAGGCGCCATTCATTCGGTGGTGTTCGGCGGCTTTGCCAGCGGCAGCCTGGCCAGCCGCATCGATGACGCCACACCCACGGTGATCGTCAGCGCCGATGCTGGCAGCCGCAGCGGCAAGGTGGTGGCCTACAAGCCCTTGCTGGACGAGGCGCTGCGCCTGTCGGTGCACAAACCGAAGCAGGTCTTGCTGGTGGATCGCGGTCTGGCCCCAATGGCCCTCGCGCAAGGGCGCGACCAAGACTACGCCGCACTGCGAGAGCAGCATCTCAAGACTGTCGTGCCCTGCGTCTGGCTGGACGCCACGCACCCCAGCTACACGCTCTACACCAGCGGCACCACCGGCAAACCCAAGGGCGTGCAGCGCGACACCGGTGGCTATGCCGTGGCGCTGGCCGCGAGCATGAAGCACATCTTCCAGGGCAAGGCAGGCGAGACCTATTTTTGCGCCAGCGACATAGGCTGGGTGGTGGGCCACAGCTACATCATCTACGGCCCCTTGATTGCCGGCATGGCCACGCTGATGTATGAAGGCCTGCCGATACGGCCCGACGCGGGCGTGTGGTGGCGCCTGGTCGAGAAATACAAGGTGAACCTGATGTTCACGGCGCCCACCGCGGTGCGCGTGTTGAAGAAGCACGACGCCAGCTACCTGACCAAGCACGACCTGAGTTCGCTGCGTACTCTGTTTCTGGCCGGCGAGCCGCTGGACGAGCCCACCGCGCAGTGGATTTCCAAAGGCCTGGGCAAGCCGGTGATTGACAACTACTGGCAGACCGAAACCGGTTGGCCCATCCTGACAATTGCCAAAGGCGTGGAGCAAGCGCCCAGCAAGTTCGGCAGCCCCGGCTTTGCCATGTACGGCTACGACGTGAAGCTGATTGACGACGCCACCGGGCAGGAGCTGACAGAGCCGAACCAGAAGGGCGTGGTGGTGATCGAAGGCCCGCTGCCGCCGGGCTGCATGCAAACCATCTGGCGCGATGACAGGCGCTTTGTCGAGACCTACTGGAAGACGATTCCTGGCCGCATGGTCTACAACACCTTCGACTGGGGCGTGCGCGATGCAGACGGCTACTACTTCATCCTGGGCCGCACCGACGACGTGATCAACGTGGCCGGCCACCGCCTGGGCACACGCGAGATCGAAGAGAGCATTTCCGGCCATGCGGCGGTGGCCGAGGTGGCCGTGGTGGGCGTGGCCGACGCGCTCAAGGGCCAGGTGGCGATGGCGTTCGTGGTGGTGAAAGACATGGCGCTGATCCCTGATGACGCCGCCAAGCTGCGGCTTGAAGGCGAGATCATGAAGACGGTAGACCAGCAACTGGGCGCCGTTGCCCGGCCGGCGCGCGTGCGCTTCGTGACGGCACTGCCCAAGACCCGCTCGGGCAAGATGCTGCGTCGCGCCATTCAGGCGGTGTGCGAGCAGCGTGACCCAGGCGATCTGACGACGATTGAAGACCCGAGCGCGCTGCAGCAGATACGCGATTTGCTCTAGAGCGCCCCAGTCGCTTTCGCTCCTGCCCCCAACGGGCGCCGCCCTTCGGCCCGGCAAAGCTGGTTCCGTGGGCGCTGCTTGAGGGTGCGCGAAGTTTGGCTTGCGCGGCTAGAGAACCTCTGAAGCGAAGTCCGCCAGGCGCGAACGCTCGCCGCGCGCCAGCGTCACATGGCCCGAATGTGGCCAGCCCTTGAAGCGATCAACCGCGTAGGTCAGGCCCGAGCTGCCTTCGGTGAGGTAAGGCGTGTCGATCTGGGCCAGGTTGCCCAGGCAGACGATCTTGGTGCCTGGCCCGGCTCGGGTGATCAGCGTCTTCAGCTGCTTGGGCGTGAGGTTTTGCGCCTCGTCGATGATGACGAACTTGTTGAGGAAGGTGCGCCCGCGCATGAAGTTCAGGCTCTTGATCTTGATCTTGCTGCGCACCAGGTCGTTGGTGGCCGCGCGACCCCATTCACCCGCGCCGCCTTCGGTTTTGGACAGCACCTCGAGGTTGTCGTCGAGCGCGCCCATCCAAGGGCCCATCTTTTCTTCTTCGGTGCCGGGCAGGAAGCCGATGTCTTCACCCACCGGCACGGTCACGCGAGTGACGATGATCTCTGTGTAGCGGCGGTCGTCCATCACCTGGCTCAGGCCGGCGGCCAGCGTCATCAAGGTCTTGCCGGTGCCTGCGTTGCCGGTGAGGGTGATGAAGTCGACGTCCGGGTCCATCAGCAGGTTGAGCCCAAAGTTTTGCTCGCGGTTGCGCGCCGTCACGCCCCAGACGGCGTTTTTCTGGTGGGTGTACTCGCGCAGCGTGCGCAGCACGGCGGTCTTGCCGGTGATCTCGGTGACCTTGGCGTACAGCGGCGCGGCGCCGGGCGCTTCGAGGTAGACAAACTGGTTGATCAGCAGCGAAGGCACTAGCGGGCCGCTGATGCGGTAGTAGGTGAGGCCGGCCTGGTTCCAGCTTTCCATGGTCTTGCCGTGCAACTCCCAGAAGTCGCTGGGCAGGGTGAGCACGCCGGTGTAGAGCAGGTCACCGTCATCCAGCGTCTTGTCATTGAAATAGTCTTCGGCGGGCAGGCCCAGGGCGCGAGCCTTGATGCGCATGTTGATGTCTTTCGACACCAGCACCACCTCGCGCTTCGGGCTTTGCTCGCGCAGGGCCTGCACCACGCCCAGGATCTGGTTGTCGGCCTTGCCCTGGGGCAGGCCGACCGGCAGGTGCACGTCGAGCAGCGTGGTCTGGAAGAAGAGCTTGCCGCCAGCGTCTTTGTGGCCGGTGTGGTTGAGTGGAAGGCCATCGGCCATGTCGGCCGACTCGCGCTCCGAGAGGCTGGCGGCCAGAGCGTCTAGGTCACGGCTCACCTGGCGGGCGTTGCGGGCTACCTCCGACATGCCTTTTTTGTGATCGTCGAGCTCTTCGAGCGTGATCATCGGCAGGTAGATGTCGTGCTCTTCGAAGCGGAAAAGGCTCATGGGGTCGTGCATCAGCACGTTGGTGTCGAGCACGAAGAGTTTGGCCGGGCCCGTGCCACGGGGCTTGCGCCGCTGCGGCTGGGGATGCGACGGCCGCACCACAGGCGCGGCGGGCGGCGGCGTGACCCGGGGCGTCAGGGGCGCCGCTTCGCGCGGAGGCTCCAGCAAGTCCATCACCGCAGGGCCCACGGGCTCGGCTGCGGCATGTTTAGGGTTTCGTTTGCCCGGTTTGGGCGCGGCCTGAGATTCGAAGTCGGCGGGGGTGAGGAGGGCGGCTCGTTTGGCAGGCGGCTTGGGCAGTGGCATGGGCTCGGTTCAGGTGGGGTGAGGAAGGGGCGCGAGAGAAACAAAAAAGCCGCACAGTCGCCTGTGCGGCTTGGTTTGGAGCTTGCGTAATTCACAACTCACAGGCATGAAACCCATTATGCACAAGTGAAGTGACGACTCAACCGCCCTGCGAAGAGCGTGGTTGAAAAACAAAGGTGAGCGGTAGCCAAAAACAGAAAAGCCGGCTCGTGCCGGCTTTTCCTCTGGGGAGGCGCGCTGATCAGGCCGCGGCCTTCTTCACGCCCTTCACGGCCTTGAGCACTTCGTCTACGTGCCCTGCGACCTTGATGCCGCGCCACTCGGCCCGCAAGATGCCCGAAGCGTCGATCATGAAGGTGCTGCGCTCGATGCCCTTGACCTTCTTGCCGTACATGATCTTGTTCTTGACCACGCCGAACATGTGGCAGAGCTTCTCTTCGGTATCGGCGATCAGCTCGTAGGGCAGCTCGAGGTTTTGCTTGAATTTGTCGTGCGACGCCATGTTGTCGCGCGACACGCCGAAGACCACGGCACCGGCCTTCACGAAGTCTTTGTGCCGGTCGCGGAACTGCATGGCTTCGGTGGTGCAGCCGGGGGTGTTGTCCTTGGGATAGAAGTACAGAACCACCGTTTGCCCGATGTACGCCTGCGGCGTGAACTTCACGCCACCGGTTGCGAGCGCTTCAAATTCCGGAAGGGGTTTATTGAGAGCTGGCGTCATGAAGAATTCTGAAGTTGCGCCTCGTCAGGCGTAGCCCGTGATTATAAGGGCACAGGCACTTGGCGGTTCGCCGCAGAGCGCCCGCGAAGTAGGGGTTGACGCTCAGCCCAGCAGCAGCGCGGCGACCACGCGGCGGTTCTCGCCCGCCAGCACGTTGTAGGTGCGGCAGGCGGCGGCGGTGTCCATGGTTTCGACGCCGATGCGTCGGGCCATGAGATTGCGCATGACGGCCGGCGGCGCGAAGCGGATGCGCGACCCGCTGCCGAAGATCACCAACTCGGGCTGAAGCTCGGCCAGGCGGTCGAAATCGGCAGTAGTCAGGCCCTCGAAGCCGGCCTCGCCCCAGGCAACGATGTCGCCCACCCAGGGAATCAGGATGCTGCTGCGGTGGGTGATGCCGTTGACCGACACGGCGTCGTGCAGCAGCCCTGAAATGACGTTCACGCCCTCGATGCGATCGGGTTGGAGCTTCAATTCACGGACTCGGAAAATGGATGGGCCGTCAGCAGGCTGCCGGGTGTGGTGTTCGACGATAATTCTAGGCTTTGCGCCGCTCAGGAGACCCCGTTGAAGCCCATCGTCAAGTCTGGCAAATTGGCCAACGTGGCCTATGACATCCGCGGGCCGGTGCTGGAGAAGGCCCGCCAGATGGAGGAAGAGGGCCACAAGATCATCAAGCTCAACATCGGCAACGTGGCCGCGTTTGGGCTGGAGCCACCCGACGAGATCGTGCAAGACATGATCCGCAACCTGCCCTCGCAGGTGGCCGCGGGCTATACCGACAGCAAGGGCCTCTTCGCCCCGCGCAAGGCGGTGGTGCACTACACGCAAGAAAAGCGCATCGCCGGTGTGCATGTTGATGACGTGTACCTGGGCAACGGCGCCTCCGAGCTGATTGCGATGAGCCTCAACGCCCTGCTCGACAACGGCGACGAAGTGCTGATCCCCGCCCCCGACTACCCCCTGTGGACGGCCGTGACCGGCCTCTCGGGCGGCACGCCGGTGCACTACATGTGCGACGAGCAGGCCGACTGGATGCCCGACGTGGCCGACATCAAGCGCAAGATCACGCCCCACACGCGCGCCATCGTTGTCATCAACCCCAACAACCCGACTGGCGCGCTGTACCCCGACAGCGTGTTGCTCGACATCATCGAGGTCGCGCGCCAGCACGAGCTGACCATCTTCGTCGACGAGATTTACGACAAAACACTGTACGACGGTCACACCCACACCAGCATGGCCTCGCTGGCCGATGACGTGCTGTTCGTCACCTTCAACGGCCTGAGCAAAAACTACCGCGCCTGCGGCTACCGCGCCGGCTGGATGGTGGTGTCAGGCGAAAAGCGCCATGCCAAGGATTACATCGAAGGCCTGAACATGCTGGCCTCGCTGCGCCTGTGTGCCAACACGCCGGGGCAGCTTGCGATCCAGACGGCGCTGGGCGGGTACCAGAGCATCAAGGACCTGGTGGCGCCCACCGGCCGGCTGGGTCGCCAGCGTGACCTCGCGCACAAGCTGCTCACCGAGATTCCGGGTGTGACCTGCGTCAAACCCAAGGCCGCGCTGTACATGTTTCCGCGGCTAGACCCCAAGCTCTACCCCATCACCGACGACAGGCAGTTCGCCTACGAGCTGTTGGCCGAAGAGAAGGTGCTGATCGTGCAGGGCACGGGCTTCAACTGGACGCAGCCGGATCACTTTCGGGTGGTCTTCCTGCCCAACTCCGACGACCTGACAGACGCCATCGGCCGCATCGCGCGCTTCCTTCACCACTACGCCAAGCGTCACCACTGAGACATCACATGAAGCCTATCCAAGTCGGCCTTCTGGGCATCGGCACCGTCGGCAGCGGCACCTTCGCCGTGCTCAAGCGCAACCAGGAAGAAATCCGCCGCCGCGCCGGCCGCGGCATTCAGATCACCATGGTGGCCGACCTAGACACCGCACGCGCCAAAGCCACGGTGGGCGACTCGGTCGAAGTGGTGGCAGATGCACGCCAGGTGATCGCCAACCCCGAGATCGACATCGTCATCGAGCTCATCGGCGGCTACGGCATTGCAAAAACGCTGGTGATGGAAGCCATTGCCGCAGGCAAGCATGTGGTCACGGCCAACAAGGCCTTGCTGGCCGTGCACGGCACCGAGATCTTTGCCGCCGCCCACGCCAAGGGCGTGATCGTGGCCTTCGAGGCGGCCGTTGCGGGGGGCATCCCGATCATCAAGGCGCTGCGTGAAGGCCTCACCGCGAACCGCATCGAGTGGATCGCCGGCATCATCAACGGCACCACCAACTTCATCTTGTCTGAGATGCGTGCCAAGGGGCTCGATTTTGGCGTGGTGCTGAAAGAAGCGCAGAAACTTGGTTATGCCGAGACCGACCCCACCTTCGACATCGAAGGCGTGGACGCGGGCCACAAGGTCACCCTCATGAGCGCCATTGCCTTCGGTATCCCGGTGCAGTTTGACAAGGCGCACGTAGAGGGCATCACACAGCTGCAAGCGGCCGACATCAACTACGCCGAGCAGCTGGGCTACCGCATCAAGCTTTTGGGTATCACCAAGCGGCGCGATGACCTGACGACAACGGCTGGCGGTGTTGGCGGCATCGAGCTGCGCGTGCACCCGACACTGGTGCCAGCCAAGCGCCTCATTGCCAACGTAGAAGGCGCGATGAACGCCGTGGTTGTGCATGGTGATGCCGTGGGCACGACCTTGTACTACGGCAAGGGCGCAGGCGCCGAGCCCACCGCCTCGGCCGTGGTGGCCGACCTGGTCGACATCACCCGCCTGCACACCGCCGACCCCGACCACCGCGTGCCGCACCTGGCCTTCCAGCCCAACGAGCTGGCCAACACGCCCATCCTGAGCATCGACGAGGTCGTGACGGCCTTCTACCTGCGTTTGCAGGTGGCCGACCAGGCGGGCGTGCTGGCGCGCATCACCGGCATCCTGGCCGAGCGAGGCATCTCGATCGACGCGCTGCTGCAGCGCGAGTCGGCCGAGGGCGAAGCCCAGACCGACGTGATCATCCTCACGCACAACACCGTAGAAGGCGAGATGAACAAGGCCATCGCGCAGATGCAAGCCTTGCCCACGGTGTTGGCCCCCATCGTTCGCATTCGGAAAGAAGAACTCAGTTGAAGTACATCTCTACCCGCGGGGACTCTTCTCTTGGCACGAGCGCACCGCGAGGCTTCTCCGACATCCTGCTCGAAGGCCTGGCACCCGACGGCGGCCTGTACCTGCCCACGCATTACCCCATCGTGCCGCGCGCCACGCTCGCGCAGTGGCGCAAGCTGTCGTATGCCGACCTGGCGTTCGAGGTGTTGTCGCTCTTCATCGACGACATCCCTGCGGCCGATCTTTACGACATCGTGCATCGCACCTACACGCCGGCCATCTTCGGCACGCCCGAGATCACGCCGCTGAAGGTGCTGCAACCCGGCCTTTACCTCCAAGCCCTGTCCAACGGCCCCACGCTGGCCTTCAAAGACATGGCCATGCAGCTGCTGGGCAACCTCTTCGAGTACGAGCTCGGCCGCCGCGGCGAGACGCTCAACATCCTGGGCGCCACCTCGGGTGATACCGGCAGCGCCGCCGAGTACGCCATGCGCGGCAAGAAGGGCGTGAACGTGTTCATGCTGTCGCCCAAGGGCCGCATGAGCCCGTTCCAGCAGGCGCAGATGTTCAGCCTGCAAGACGCCAACATCCACAACATCGCCATCGAAGGCGTGTTCGACGACTGCCAAGACATCGTCAAGGCCACCTCAAACGATCTTGAGTTCAAGCGCCGCCACAAGATCGGCACCGTCAACTCCATCAACTGGGCGCGCTTGCTGGCTCAGGTGGTGTATTACTTCGCCGGGTACTTCCAGGCCACGTCGCCCGATGCCCCGGGGCGGGCGGGTGCCGATTCAAGGCGCATGGCCCTCGACTCCCGGCTCATGGGGCTGGACCCAGACCGCGCGCCTCTCGACGAGCGTGTGAGTTTTGCTGTGCCCTCGGGCAATTTCGGCAACATCTGCGCCGGCCACGTCGCGCGGATGATGGGCCTGCCGATCAAGCGCCTGGTGCTCGCGACCAATGAAAACCGTGTGCTCGACGAGTTCTTCCGCACCGGCGCCTACCGGCCGCGTGCCAGCGCCGAAACCTTCGAAACCTCCAGCCCGTCGATGGACATTTCCAAGGCCTCGAACTTCGAGCGTTTCGTGTTCGACCTGCTGGGCCGTGACGGTGATCGCACCCGCGACATGTTCAAGGCGCAGCTAGAGACCCAAGGCCACTTCCAGCTCAGCCCCGCCGAGTTCGAGCGCATCGGCGTCTATGGTTTCCTGTCGGGCCATAGCACGCATGCCGACCGCCTCGCCACCATCCGTCAGATGTGGCAAGACAAGGGCGTGATGATCGACACCCACACCGCCGACGGCCTGAAGGTGGCACGCGAGTACCTAGAGCCCCACGTGCCGATGATCGTGCTCGAAACGGCGCTGCCGGCGAAGTTCGCCGAGACCATCGTCGAAGCCCTGGGCCGCGAACCCGAGCGGCCGGCTGCGCTGCAAGGCATCGAGGCCTTGCCCAAGCGCTTCACGGTCATGAAGGCAGATGCGGCTGTGGTCAAGCGATACATCAGCGAGCACGCGACAGCGCACGCCTGACGCCATGAAAGTCATAGGCTTCAGCGGCTACTCGGGCTCGGGCAAGACGACGCTTATCGAGCAGCTGATTGGCTGCCTGAAGGCGGCGGGCCAGCGCGTGTCGGTGGTCAAGCACGCCCACCACAGCTTCGAGATCGACCAGGAAGGCAAAGACTCTTGGCGCCACCGCAAGGCGGGTGCCTTCGAGGTCGTGGTGGCCTCGGATCGCCGCCTGGCGAAGATTCGCGAGTACGAAGTGCCTGGTGACCCCACGCCGCATCAGCTGCTGGCCGAGCTGAGCGTATGCGACTGGGCGTTGATCGAAGGCTTTCGCCACGCCGACCTGTTGAAGATCGAGGTCTGGCGCGCCGAGACGGGCAACGCGGCCAACTACCCCAACGACCCCTTCATCGTCGCGGTGGCCACCGACCTGCCGCAGAATTTGCCCACGCCCACGGGGCTGCCGGTCTTCCTGCTCAGCGACGCGCAGGCCATCGCCGATTTCCTGCTGGCCAACCCGAGCCGCTATGACTACATCTCGCCCTACGACACTGCTGACGCTTGACGAGGCACTCGCCCGCTTGCTCGGTGCGGTGCAGCCTCTGGCGGGCAGCGAGGCGGTGTCGACCTTTGACGCGCTGGGTCGCGTGCTCGCGCGCGACGTGAATTCGCTGGTCGACGTGCCGCCGGCCGACAACAGCGCCATGGACGGCTACGCCATGCGCTGCGCTGATGTGCCCGCGGCAGGCGCCGTGCTGCCCGTGAGCCAGCGCGTGGCCGCCGGCAGCGTGGGGTCGGCACTGAAGCTCGGCACCGCTGCCCGCGTCTTCACCGGCGCGCCCGTGCCCGATGGCAGTGATGCGGTGGTGATGCAAGAGCAATGCGAGGCTTTGGACGGTGCGGTGCGGGTGAACACCGTGCCCACCGCCGGCCTGGCCATCCGACGCCGTGGCGAAGACCTGGCGCGCGGTGCCCAGGTGCTGCGGCGCGGCCTGCGCCTCACGCCACAGGCACTCGGCCTTGCCGCCGCAGCGGGCGCCGCCACGCTGCAAGTCGCACGTCGCCCACGGGTGGCCTTGTTTTCTACTGGTGACGAGCTGGCCATGCCAGGCGAGGTGCTCAAACCCGGCGCCATCTACAACTCCAACCGCTTTACCCTGCGCGCGCTGATCCAGTCGCTGGGCTGTGAGTGCATAGACCTGGGCATCGTGCCCGACCGGCTCGACGCCACCCGCGCGGCTTTGCGGCAAGCGGCGCAAGGCAACGACCTCATCGTCACCAGCGGTGGTGTGTCGGTGGGGGAAGAAGACCACCTGAAACCTGCTGTGCAAGCCGAAGGCTCGCTAGACCTGTGGCAGATGGCCATCAAACCGGGCAAGCCCCTGGCCTTCGGCAGCGTGCGCCGCGAAGACAGCGGCAGCGCCTGGTTCATCGGCCTGCCAGGCAACCCGGTGTCGAGCTTCGTCACCTTCTTGCTTGCGGTGCGGCCCGTGCTGCTCCAACTGCAAGGTGCTGCGCCCCAGCCGCCCCTGGGGCTGAGCCTGCGTGCCGACTTCGACTGGCCGCGTGCCGACACCCGCCGCGAGTTTTTGCGCGTGAAGCGCAATGCCAACGGTGGGCTAGACCTGTTCCAGAACCAGGGCTCGGGCGTGCTCACATCCACCGTCTGGGCCGACGGGCTGGTGGACAACCCGCCCAGCACCCCCATTCGCGCGGGTGACAGCGTGCGCTTCATCTCGCTGGCGGAGTGGGTCGCATGAAGATCGGCGTGCGCTACTTCGCGTCTCTGCGCGAAGCCCTGGGCAGCGGTGAGACGGTGGATGCCGCCGAGGGCGCCACCGTCGGCCAGTTGCGCGATGCCTTGATCGCGCGCGGTGCGCCGCACGCCCATTCGCTGGCACGCGGGCGGGCGGTACGCACGGCGCTCGACCAGACGCTGTGCGACGAGGCCCAGCCCTTGCACGAAGGTGCCGAGCTGGCGTTCTTTCCGCCGGTCACAGGCGGCTAGCCACTGCCTCCAGCGCCATCACGGCGCGCTGCACGCCCTCGCGCGTGGCGGGGCTGTGCGGGGCGCGAAGCTCATCCGTCATCCACCCTTGCTGTGCCAGCAGCGCCTTGATGACGCAGGGGTTGGGCTCGGCAAACAGCGCGTGCGAAAGCGGCGCGAGCGCGTGGTACAGCGGGCGCGCCTCGGCCAGCCGGCCGGCCCGCAGCGCTGCCACCATGGCCACGAAGTGCTGCGGCAGCAAATGGGCTGACGCCGCGATGGCACCTGCGCCGCCCATGCACAAAGTGGCGAAGATGCTGTCGTCGTTGCCTGCCAGCACGGCCAGGCGGCCATCGGCGATCACCGCACGGGTCTTTTCGGTGTTGTTGGCGCTGTCCTTGAGCGCGCTGATGTTCGGGTGCGTGGCAAGGGTAAGCAGGGTGCTCAACGTCATTTCTGCGCCTGTGCGTGAGGGGATGTCGTAGAGCACGATGGGCATCGGCGAAGCGTCAGCCAGCGCGCGAAAATGCGTCACGATTCCCGCCTGCGACGGGCGCAGGTAATACGGTGCCGAGACCAGCACGCCGGCCACCGGCCGCTGCGCGACCTCGCGCAAACGCCCCAGCATCTCGCCTGCCTGCGTGCCCGACAGCCCCATGAGTACGGGCTTGCCGCTGCCGGCCGCGAGTACCGCATCGAGCGTGCCCAGCTGCTCGGCGTGCGTCAGCGAGGCGGCCTCGCCCGTGCTGCCGCACACCACGAAGCCGCTGACACCCGCTTCACCCAAATGGCGCACCAGGCGGCGCAGGCCGACCTCGTCTACACGCCCATCGCGAAACGGCGTGACGAGCGGAATCCACAAACCTGAAAAATAGAATTGACCCACGAGCTTCTCCTTTGACGACAAGACCGATGAAGGGTGCCGGTCAGAGGAGCGTAGGAGCAGGTAGAGGGCGAGGAAGGTGCCCGAGCCTGGTCTGGTTCCGTCGCTCATCTGAGGACGGAACCGCAAGCGCTCCGGTCAGATGAGCGTTTGTTTTTTGGCTTTGAGCGCGGCCGCACCGGTGCCGCGAAGGGCGAGGGCAGTGGTTTGCAGCGCAAGCATGGCGGCGATTGTGCCGGAGCCGGTGCCACAATTCGAGCGATGAGTGCAGCGCGCGTGGCCATCCAGACAAAAGACTTCGACCTCAGTGCCGAGCTTGCTGCGCTACGCAGCCAAGATGCCGGCGTGGGCGCGGTGGTCAGCTTCATCGGCACCGTGCGTGACCGCAGCGATGGCAAGGGGGTCACGGGCATGGAGTTGGAGCACTACCCCGGCATGACCGAGCGCGCGATCGAGGCCATGATCGATGCCACCCAGGCGCGATTCGACATACGCGGCGTGCGGGTCATCCACCGCGTGGGCCCGCTGCAGCTGCAAGACCAGATCGTGCTGGTGGCCGTGAGCTCGGTTCACCGCGAACAAGCTTTCAAGGCCTGCGAGTTCCTGATGGACTACCTGAAGACCCAAGCCCCGTTCTGGAAGAAAGAGCACACGCCAGAAGGCGCCCACTGGGTCGATGCCCGCGTGCAAGATGACGACGCCCTGGCCCGCTGGGGCATTGCCAGTGGCAACGCAGCATGAGCTCGGCCGTGCCGTGGGCCCAGGTGCTGGCGGTGTCGGTGGGGGCGGCTGTGGGGGCGCTGCTGCGCTGGGGCGCCGGCTTGTGGCTCAACGCGCAGTGGAGCGGCTTTCCGCTCGGGACCTTGCTCGTCAACTGCTTGGGCGGCCTGCTGATCGGCGTGGCCTTGTTTTGGTTCGACCGCAGCCCCAACGAGCTGCTGCGCTTGCTGCTGATCACCGGCTTTCTGGGTGGCCTCACCACCTTCTCGGCATTCTCTGGCGAGTCGCTGGCCTTGATGCAGCGCAACGAGTGGGCTTGGGCCGTCGCTCACACTCTGGCCCATGTACTCGGCGCATTGGCATGCGCGGGCCTCGGTTTTCGTCTGGCGCGCAGTTTCTTGGTTTGATGTTTTTGGCTTGATTTTGGGCCGATGCGCCTCAGATCACCTGCTATCGGAGGATTGATCCATGCGTCTCGACAAGCTCACCACCAAGTTCCAGGAAGCGCTGGCTGAAGCCCAGAGCCTGGCCGTCATTGGCGACAACCCGTACATCGAACCCGTCCACGTACTGGCCGCCATGCTGGCGCAGACCGATGGGCCGAAGGCCTTGTTGGAGCGCGCTGGCGTCAACACCGTCAAGCTGCAGGCCGCGCTAGACGCCGACATCAAAAAGCTGCCGCAGGTGCAGGGCGGCGAGCAGGTGCAGGCCAGCCGCGACACGGCCTCGCTGATGCAAGGGGCCGAGAAGGAGGCCAGCAAGCGCGGTGACCAGTTCATCTCCAGCGAGATGTTCTTGCTGGCCGCAGCCGACATCAAGAACAGCATCGGCCCGTTGGTGAAAGAACACGGCCTGACCCGCAAGGCGCTAGACACCGCCATCGACGCCGTGCGCGGCGGCCAGAAGGTCGACAGCGCCGAGGCCGAAGGCCAGCGCGAAGCCCTGAAGAAATACACCATTGACCTGACCGAGCGGGCTCGCAAAGGCAAGCTAGACCCGGTGATAGGCCGCGATGACGAGATCCGCCGCGCCATCCAGGTGCTGCAGCGCCGCACCAAGAACAACCCCGTGCTGATCGGCGAGCCGGGTGTCGGCAAGACCGCCATCGTCGAAGGCCTGGCCCAGCGCATCGTGGCCGGCGAGGTGCCCGATTCGCTCAAGAACAAGCGCGTGCTGGTGCTCGACATGGCCTTGCTGCTGGCGGGCGCAAAGTTTCGCGGCGAGTTCGAAGAGCGGCTCAAGAGCGTGCTCAAGGAAGTGGCGCAAGACGAAGGCCAGACCATCGTCTTCATCGACGAGATCCACACCATGGTCGGTGCGGGCAAGGCCGAAGGTGCGATTGACGCAGGCAACATGTTGAAGCCTGCGCTGGCGCGCGGCGAGCTCCATTGCATAGGCGCGACCACGCTCAACGAATACCGAAAGTACGTGGAGAAAGACGCCGCGCTGGAGCGCCGCTTCCAGAAGGTTCTGGTTGGCGAGCCGACGGTGGAAGCCACCATCGCCATCCTGCGCGGCCTGCAAGAGAAGTACGAAGTGCACCACGGTGTGGAGATCACCGACCCGGCCATCGTGGCCGCGGCCGAGCTGAGCCACCGCTACATCACCGACCGCTTTTTGCCCGACAAGGCCATCGACCTGATCGACGAGGCCGCGGCCAAGGTCAAGATCGAGATCGACTCCAAGCCCGAGGTGATGGACAGGCTAGACCGCCGGTTGATCCAGCTGCAGATTGAGCGGGAGGCGGTGCGCCGCGAGAAAGACGAGTCTTCGCAGAAGCGCTTTGGCTTGATCGAGGAGGAGATCACCCGCTTGCAGCGCGAGGCTGCCGACCTCGAAGACATCTGGAAGGCCGAGAAGGCTGCCGCGCAGGGCTCGGCCCACGTGAAGGAAGAGATAGACCGCATCCGCACGCAGATCGAAGAGTTCAAGCGCAAGGGCGACTTCAACAAGGTCGCCGAGCTGCAGTACGGCAAGCTGCCTGAGCTGGAAAAGACGCTGAAAGACGCGCAGGACAAGGAAGTGAAGAAGGGCGTTGCGACGGGCCGCCCGCAGCTGCTGCGCACCCTGGTCGGCGTTGAAGAGATCGCCGAGGTGGTGGCCCGCGCCACCGGCATCCCGGTGGCCAAGCTGATGCAGGGCGAGCGCGACAAGCTGCTGCAGATGGAGGCCAAGCTGCACGACCGCGTGATCGGGCAAGACGAGGCCATCGCTGCGGTGTCCAACGCCATTCGCCGCTCACGCTCGGGCCTGAGCGACCCGAACCGCCCGACCGGCTCCTTCCTCTTTCTCGGCCCCACCGGCGTGGGAAAAACCGAGCTGTGCAAGGCACTGGCTGGCTTTCTGTTCGACAGTGAAGATCACATGATTCGCGTCGACATGAGCGAGTACATGGAGAAGCATTCGGTCTCGCGCCTGATCGGCGCGCCGCCCGGCTACGTGGGCTATGACGAAGGCGGCGCCCTGACCGAAGCCGTGCGCCGCAAGCCCTATAGCGTGCTCTTGCTCGACGAGGTGGAGAAAGCCCACCCCGATGTGTTCAACGTGCTGCTGCAAGTGCTGGACGACGGCCGCCTGACCGATGGACAAGGCCGTACGGTCGACTTCAAAAACACCGTCATCGTGATGACCAGCAACCTGGGCTCGCACCAGATCATGCAGATGGCGGGGCAAGACATCGAGGATATTCGTGACGCGGTGATGGTCGAGGTGAAGCAGCACTTCCGCCCCGAGTTCTTGAACCGCATTGACGAGACGGTGGTGTTCCATGCGCTAGACCGCAGCAACATCGAAGCCATTGCCAAGATCCAGCTCAAGGTGCTGGAAGCGCGCATGGAAAAAATGGACCTGAAGCTCGTGGTGTCACCACAGGCGCTGGCCGAGCTGGCCAAGGTGGGTTTCGACCCGGTGTTCGGTGCTCGGCCGCTCAAGCGGGCCATACAGCAGCGCATTGAAAACCCGGTGGCCAAGCTGATCCTTGAAGGCAAGTTTGGCCCTAAGGACGTGGTGCCGGTGGGTGTAGAGGCGGGCGAGTTCGTGTTCGAGCGGGTGGTGCACTGACCTGCGTCATTCCCGCCTGCGCCGGAATGACGAGCCCGCCTACTTGCCGTAGCCCGTGAACGCGCTCAGCACGGGGCGGCTCACGCGGCCTTAGGGCAAGGCTCAGTTACTGCGCGGGCGATGCATCGAGCACGCTGTCCATGCGCATGATTTGCAAGCGGGCCAGGGTCAGGTTGGCGTGCGTCTTGTCGAGCACGGCATGCAGGGCGAGGCCCGGGTGGTGGGGCAAGGCGCGCAGCAGCAGATGGTGGGTACCCAGGGTGATGGCGGCTTCGGGCAGGGTGTGGCCCATGCCGAGCGTGCGGCTGGCCTGCGTCATGGCTGCGAGCAAGGCCGCGCCGTGCTGGCCCAGCTCTTCGGCGCTCGGCCGGGCACCGGCGTGCAGCAGGCCCTGGCCGGTGGCGGTGTCAAAGATGCACACGCTGACCATGCCTGTGAGCTCGATCAGCTGGTTGACGTAGCGGCCCATGGGTGACGCATCGGCAGGGCGCGGCTCGGCGCTGCGCACAGCGGGCATGGGCTTCATCGCAAGTGGTGCCGGGCTCGAAACAGGGCCTGAAGGCGAGAGCGGCATAGGCGCCGAAACCACCGCACCGCTGGAGCGGCTGTTCGCCCCCGGCAGGGCGGGCAGGTCTTGGCCCGCTTCGGTGTGAATCTGGTCGCGCAGGCGATTCCAGGTGCCGCTGATGAACGACCAGGCATCGGCCGGGCGCGTGACCTGCGGCGTGGTGCGCACATTGACCCCGGTGCCGCGGCCCAGCTCGGTGCCGTGGCCGCTCAGCGCGCTGGAGGCCGCCAAGGGCAGCAGCAGCATGTGCCGGTTTTGCCAGTTGTTCTTGATCATGGCCTGGTGCAATGGCTCGAACGACGAGTTCATCAGGTGCGGCGGCATGTCGCCCACCATCAGCACGCCCAGTCGGCTGTAGCTCAGCAGCACGCGCGCCAGCTCTTGCCGCGCCACGGTGTCGGCATCGGCTTCGGTGGTGTAGATGCGAAGAGACTGTTTGCCCGCGGGGAAGTCGATGAACTCGAGCGTGGCCAGCGGCGTGCCATAGCCCTGGCGGCGAATCACCAGTTTTTGAACACCGCGCCCACTGGCAGCGGCCACACCGGCCAGCAGCTTGCGTGAAGACGAGGTACCCACGTCATGCAACGCGATGTACTCAGGCCGCAGGTGATCGAACTGCTGCTGCATGGCCTCGGCCGGGTCGCACGAAACAAACAGCTCGCGCTGCGAAGCGTTGATCTGGCGACCGATGTCATTGGGGCTCTCGGCGTCGACCTCGTCTTCCTCGCGCGGCTGTATCTGCGTGGCGACCGTGGTCTGGGAGCGTGTGGCTTGCCAGCCGTCGTCGTCGGCAGGGTCTGAGGGCTGGTTGGGTGAAGAAGTCGACATGGTGTCCCTGGCTACGCCGCAGTGTAGGGTTGTTGTTTCAAGACGTGACGCGGCGCTGCGGGATGATTTCACACGCCACGGCAAGCGGGAATCCCTAGACCATGCGAGCTCCGTTGCGGGGCGGTCGATAGAATCTGCCGCTTTCACGCCCGCCGTACCCTCATGCCAGCCAGCCAGCCCGTTTTGTCGACGCTCCCCGTGGTGATCGTGGGGGCCGGCCTGGCAGGCCTGACGGTCGCCTTGCACCTGGCCCAGCACCGCCCAGTGGTCGTGCTGGCCAAGCGCAACCTGGACGAAGGTGCCACCGCTTGGGCGCAGGGCGGCATCGTCGGCGTGCTGGGCACCGACGACAGCATCGACTCGCATGTGCGCGACACCCAGGACGCCGGTGCCGGCTTGGTCGACGAACACACCGCCCGATTCATTGCTGAGCGTAGCGCTGAGGCCATCGAGTGGCTGGTGGCGCGCGGCGTGCCTTTCTCTCCCGACCCGAGCGGCCCGCTGGGCCTGCACCTCACCCGCGAAGGTGGCCATGCCGTGCGCCGCATCGCCCATGCGGCCGATGCCACCGGCAAGGCGATTCACGACGTGCTGTTGAAAGAAGCGGCGGCCCACCCCAACATTCGCCTGCTAGAGCGCTGGATGGCGGTCGACGTGATCACCTCGCGCCACCTGAAGCGCGAAGAGCCAGCGCGTTGCTACGGCGTGTATGTGCTTGACATCGACAAGCAGCGCGTCGAGACCCTGGCCGCTGCGGCGGTGGTGATGGCCACCGGCGGCGCCGGCAAGGTGTACCGCTACACCACCAACCCCGATACCTCGACCGGCGACGGCATTGCCATGGCCTGGCGGGCGGGTGCACGGGTGGGCAACATGGAGTTCATACAGTTCCACCCGACCTGCCTGTACCACCCGCAAGAGCGCAGCTTCCTGATCACCGAAGCCTTACGCGGCGAGGGTGGGCGCCTGTTGTTGCCCGACGGCACCCGCTTCATGCAGGCCCACGACGAGCGCGGCGAGCTGGCGCCGCGCGACATCGTGGCCCGCGCCATCGACTTCGAGATGAAGAAGCATGGTGTCGACAACGTGCTGCTCGACGCCACGCACTTGGGCTCTGACTTCCTGAAAGAGCACTTCCCCACCATCTACGCGCGATGCCTGAAGCTCGGCATCGACATCACCCAGCAGCCCATCCCCGTGGTGCCGGCGGCTCACTACACCTGCGGCGGCGTGGTCACTGACCTGAAAGGCCGCAGCGACCTGCCAGGCTTGTATGCGGTGGGTGAGACCACCTACACCGGCCTGCACGGCGCCAACCGGTTGGCCAGCAATTCACTGCTTGAATGTGTGGTGCTGGGCAAGACCTGCGCCGACGACGTGCTGAGCCGAGACACCGGCCCGCACCCGGTGCTGCCGGCGTGGGACGAAAGCAAGGTTGAAAACGCCGACGAGCAGGTCGTCATTTCGCACAACTGGGACGAGCTGAGGCTCGTGATGTGGAACTACGTGGGCATCGTGCGCACCACCAAGCGCCTGGAGCGGGCACTGCACCGCATCAGCCTCTTGCGCAGCGAGATCGACGACTACTACGGCAGTTTCCGCGTCACGCGCGACCTGCTGGAGTTGCGCAACCTGGTTGACTGCGCCGAGCTCATCGTGCGCTCGGCGCTCATGCGCCACGAGAGCCGCGGGCTGCACTACAGCCGAGACTTCCCGCAGACGCTGCCGGTGAGCTTTCCAACGATCCTGATGCGCCCCGCTGGGCGCGCGCGGGGCGAGCCGCAACCGCAGGGCGCGGGCCCGACGGGGCTTTGGCGATAGAGCGCGAGGCTGAGCTGCGCGAAGCCGGTTTTTGGACGCAAAGGGCGCGAAGCAAGACGCAAAGATCGCAAAGAGAGAAACACCTTCGGACTTCATTGCGTCCTTTGCGTCTTCCTTCGCGACCTCTGCGTCCTCTTCACTGCTTCATCTCACTCCGCTTGCGTTGATGCGGGCAAGCCGCTGGCCGATGATCGCCTCTGCCTCGGCCATGATGCGGTCGATCAGCTCCTTGACGGTCGGCACGTCGTGTATCAGCCCGGCCACCATGCCGCACGACCACGCACCGGCGTCCATCAGGCCCTCTTTCATGATGCGCGGGTAGACGCCGCCGACCTCGGCCGCGATGTCTTCGAACTTCAGCGCCGACCCCAGTTCGCGCTCTTTCTCCAGCAGCCGGTCGACGGCGGCGTTCTTCAGCACGCGCTCGGTGTTGCGCAGCGGGCGCATCACCAGACGCGTGTCGAGCTCGCTCGCCGCGACGAGTGCGTCCTTGACGTTTTGGTGCACGGGCGCCTCTTTCGTCGCGATGAAGCGGGTGCCCATGTTCATGCCCTCGGCGCCCAGCGCCAACGCGGCCACCAGCGAGCGGCCATCGGCCATGCCGCCCGAAGCGACGAACGGGATCTTCAGCTCTTCGGCCGCGCGCGGCAGCAGGATGAAGTTGGGCACGTCGTCTTCACCAGGGTGGCCGCCGCACTCAAAGCCGTCGACGCTCACCGCGTCGCAGCCTATGGCTTCGGCCTTCAGTGCATGGCGCACCGAGGTGCACTTGTGGATCACCTTGATGCCGGCTTCCTTCAACTGCGGCATCCACTTTTGCGGGTTGTTGCCAGCGGTCTCGACGGTCTTCACACCGCCTTCGATGATGGCCTTTACATAGCCGGGGTAGTCGGGCGGCGTGAGCGAAGGCAGGAAGGTGAGGTTCACGCCGAAAGGCTTGTCGGTCATCTCGCGGCAGCGCGCAATCTCTTTCGCCAGCAGCTCCGGCGTGCGCTGCGTGAGGCCGGTGATGAGCCCCAGGCCACCGGCGTTCGATACCGCAGCGGCCATCTCGGCAAAGCCGACGTAGTGCATGCCGCCCTGAATGATGGGGTGCTCGATGCCGAACAGTTCGGTGATGCGTGTCTTCATGAATGGTCCTTCTGTTGACTTGAGATTTGCATGTCGGCGAGAGCGGCCTGGCGGATCTGGCGCTTGAGAATCTTGCCCGAGGGCGTGCGCGGCAGCGGGTCGGTTGACTTGACCAGGTAGCGCGGCATTTCGAAGCGCGCAAGGTGGCCTTGGAGGAATTGGCGCAGTGCGTCGAGGTCTAGCGCTGCACTGCCGTGGACGGTGGCCCCGACCTCTTCGCCCAGCCGCTCGTCGGGCACCGCGTAGACAGAGGCTTCGTGCACCTCGGGATGCATGAGGATTGCAGCCTCCACATGACCGCAGCCGATGTTCTCGCCACCACGGATGATCAGGTCTTTGATGCGATCGACGATGTAGAGGTAGCCCTGGTCATCGAGATAAGCACCGTCGCCGGTGCGAAACCAATCGCCATCGAAAGACTGCGCGTTGGCCTCGGGCAGGTTCCAGTAGCCGGTGAAAACAGACGTGCCGCGTACCCACAGCTCGCCCCGCTCACCCGCGGGCAGTACACGGCCGGTTTCGTCGGTGACGCGCAGCTCGAGCACCTGCGAGCAATGGCCCGAGCTGCTGGGGTGGGCCACGTAGTCGTCGCCGACGATGCCGGCGCCGATGGCGTTGGTCTCGGTCATGCCCCAGCCGATGTTGGGTGCGGCTTGCTCAAAGGTGGCGTCGATCTGGCGCACCTGCTCGGGCGCACGCGGCGCGCCGCCGCCGCCCAGCGAGGCCAGCGTGGCCAGGCTGTAGCGGCCCGACTGTGCCGCGCGCAGCAGGTCACCGGTGACGGCGGCGGGTCCGGTGAGCGAGGTAAGCCGTTCGCGGTCGATCAGCTCGGCTGCCTTGTCGGCATCCCAGCGGTACATGCTGACGATGCGGCGCTGCGTGCGGTAGCTGCCCAGGTAGGACGAATGCAGCCCCGTCACGTGGAACAACGGCACGGCCAGCAGCGTGCCACCTTGCTCGGTGGGCGCGGGGCGCTCAACGCCGCTCACTTTGTCGAGGATGGCGTAGTCGAGCTCCCACGAGAGCAGTGCCGACAACACCATGCGGTGCGTCGACGGCACGCCTTTCGGCCGCCCGCTGCTGCCCGAGGTGTACAGCATGATGGCCAGGTCATCGGGCTGCATGTCGACCGGCGGCATGGGCACCTCGCCGAGCGCCTCGGTCATCAGCTTCAGATCACGGGCACCGGGCGGCAGCTTTGTTGCGCGCACTGCGAGCACGTGCAGGCCCTCGATGGCAGGGCGTTGGGCCACGCGATCCAGCCGCTCTTGGTCGGCCAGCAAGGCCTTGGCACCGCAATCGACCAGACCATAGGCCATCTCGTCGGCTTGCCAGTGCGCGTTCATGGCGACGGCCACTGCGCCTATGGAAGTGATGGCGCTGAAGGCCAGCATCCACTCGGGGTAGTTGCGCATCGAGAGGGCCACGCGGTCGCCGGGCTTTACGCCGCACTGGTGCACCAGCACGTGCCCTATGCGCGAGGCCTGCTGCCAGGCTTGCGCAAAGGTGAGCCGCTCGTCTTCGTAGACGAGGAAGGGCAGCTCGGTGATGCAAGCCTCGTAGTAGGCACGCAGCGTAGGCGGTGCATTTTTGAAGGCGCGCACGCGGCGGCCGTGGGCGACGACGTGCTCGAACTCGTGCGGCTGGCCGGGGGCGGTGAGGGCGGCGATGGCCTCCTGCCGGGTCATCATGGGTTGCATGGCTGTCAGCGCCCCTTGAACACCGGCTCGCGTTTTTCGACGAAGGCTTTCGCGGCCTCGCGATGGTCTTCGGTCTGGCCGGTGTGAATCTGGTGCGTGGCTTCGAGATCAAGGCACTCATCGACCTCGCCGGCCATGGCGCGGTTGAGGTTTTCCTTCATGTAGCGGTAGGCCACCGTGGGGCCGTGGGCCAGGCGATGAGTGATCTCAGTTGCGCGCTCGGCCAGGGCTTCAGGCGGGCACACCCAGTTGGTGAGCCCAAGGCGCAGTGCTTCATCTGCCGAGACGCGGTCACTGAGCAAGAACAGCTCGCGCGCCTTCGCTGCACCCACGAGCTGTGTCATGAAGTAGGTGCCGCCATAGTCGCCCGAGAAGCCCACGCGTGCGAAGGCGGTGGTCATGAAGGCGGTGCTGGCCATCAGCCGCAGGTCGCAAGCCAGTGCCAGTGCCAGGCCGGCACCTGCCGCGGGGCCTGGGATCAGCGCGACCGTTGGCTTGGGCATCTTGAAGAGGCGGCCCGCGGTTTCGCGCTGGTTGTGGCGCTGCTGGTGGATGGCCTCGTCGATGGTGCGCTGGCCCACGGTGCCGTCACCGGCCGCGGCCATGCTCTTCACGTCACCGCCGGCGCAGAAGGCCTTGCCAGCGCCTGTGAGCACGATGCAGCGCACGGCCGGGTCGAACTCGGCGGCGGTGAGCTGCTGTTGCAGCGCTTGCACCATCGGGCGCGACAGCGCATTGCGTGCATCGGGGCGGTTCATTGTGAGCGTCAACACGCCGTCGGCCAGAGTGGCTTGCAGGTCGGGGGTGCCGGTGTCGAGTGTGCTCATGTGCTTGTCTCCTGAGGTCATTTCACGAGGCCGAGTTCGCGCGCCTCTTTGTCGTAGTTGGCGTACGACGCCTTCAGCGTGGCGCTGTTCAAGATCATCTCGGCCGCGAGCTTGCGCGTGCCGGCTTCGTAGACGCGTGTGAGCATCCAGCAAGACTCGGTGCGTGCACTCTCGCTGAGCGCGATGATCTCTCGCTCCAGGTCGTAGGCTTGGTCGACGAACAGCGGGCCCTGCACCAGGCGAATCTGCTGCCCCGCAAACAGCCCCACGGCCGGCCCTTGGCCACGAAAGCCCGCCTGGTTGACGGTGCTGCCCAGCAGCACGCTGATCATCTCGATCGGGATGATGGCGCGACCCCAGGGCGATGATTTGCCACCCTCGGGCGTGTACCAGGGCGATGGCTCGGTGATGGCCTTGAGCTTGGAGGCGAGCGTGAATGGGTAGTGGTGGCCCATGTTCTGCTCGAAGCCCATGGCGATCGTTTCTTTCGCCGCACCGCGTTGGCCCACTTGCAGGTCGCGGTTGATCACCAGGCCGGTGGCGGGGCGCAGCTTGGCAATGCGCTGTGGAATCTCGTGCGCCGTGTCGGGCATGTCACCGACCGACGCAGTGCCCGTCAGCACCGGCGTGCCGTCGCGCTTCTCGGCCCAGATGCGCACCACGCGCTCACCCTCGGCAGGCGGCTGAACGAAGGCGCGCACCTCTTCGCCTTCGACCACCATGTTCTGGTAGTGCGAGCTGATGCAGCCGCTCTCGAACCAGGCTCGCCCGAAGAGCTTGAACAGCAGCGGGTCAAACTGGCTGAAGTGCGTAGGCCCTTCGATCGGGCCGGCACGCAGGCCCAGTTCTTCGGCGGTCTTGTCGTCGTGTATGGACAGATGGCCGTCGTAGGATTGCTCGGCCAGCATCTGGTGCGGTTTGCGCAGCGGGCCGCACAGTGCAGGCTCGGGGGTGTCGGGGAAGGGTGCAGTCATTGCGGGCCTCTCGCTACGGGCAGAAAGAAGGAAAGCATAGGCGCAAGACATGCGCGCCGCAGTCGCGTGCGAGTCACGGTTTCGGCGTGGCATGTCGGATCATTCGAGGTCTCGCTACGACGGGTAAACCCCATGCAACTTCACACCACCACACCGCCTCCGCCCCAAGGCTGCATCGACACCCAGGTCGTGGGCGACGTGCTGCTGATCGGCATCAACCGCCCGGCCAAGCGCAACGGCTGGACGCCCGAGATGTTCCGCCAGCTCGGCGAGGCCTACACGCGGCTCGACGACGAGCCCGCGCTGCGCGTGGGCGTGCTGCATGCAATGGGCGAGCACTTCACCGCCGGGCTGGACATGCCGTCGGTACAAGCGGCCCTGGAGCGCGGCGAGAAGCTGGTGCCTGAGGGCATGGTCGAGCCTCACGACTTCGGCAAGCCCGGCTACCGCCGTCGCACCAAGCCGGTGATCGCCGCGGTGAAGGGCATCTGCTTCACGGTGGGCCTTGAGCTGATGTTCGGGGCCGACATCGTGGTGGCCGGTGAAGACTGCCGCTTCAGCCAGAAAGAAGTGCAGCGCGGCCTGATGCCCGGCGCGGGCGCGACGCTGCGCATGTCGGAGCGCGCCGGCCTGGGCAACGCCATGCTGTACCTGTTGACCGGCGACGAGTTCGACACGGCCACGGCGTACCGTCTCAACTTCGTGCAGAAGGTGGTGCCGAATGCGCAGGTGCTAGACGAAGCGCTGGCCATCGCGCAACGCATCGCCGAGCAGGCACCACTCGCGGTGGCGGCCACACGCCTGAACGCGATCAAGGCAGTGGAAGAAGGGCCGGCGGCAGCGGTGGCCGACTTCGGCGCCATCAGCAAGAAGATTTTCGCCAGTGAAGATTGGGCCGAAGGCGTGCGCTCGTTTGTGGAGAAGCGACCCGCCAAGTTCACGGGGCGCTGAACCGGTTTGGAGCCCGTGATGGGCTACCCGCGTGCCCGCATGGCGCTGCGTGCCTGCACGAATTCAAACGCGTACTTCACCGCCTCGGCAATGGCCACTTCGTTGTGGGCGCGTTCGTTCTCGGTGAGGTAAAACACCAGGTCGACATCGTGGCGAACGTAGCGTGGCGGCAGCCGGTTCAGCGCAACGCAGGCCACGTCGGCCAGCAGCTTGTGTGGCACCTGCGGATAGCTTGAAGACGAGGTCGAGACGGCCTCGAAGATGATCCGCTCGTAGTGGTTGTGTATCGATTCGAAATCTGCGCTCATGGTGGCAAGAGCTCGACTCAAATGCGTTCGAGTACCCGCATCGAATAGTCGACGGCCTTCACGTCTTTGGTCAAGCGGCCAATGGAGATACGGTCGACGCCAGTAGCGGCAATTTCACGCATTTGCCCCAGTTGCACATTGCCCGAGACTTCGAGCAGTGCCCGCCCCGCGTTGAGCGCCACGGCTTCGCGCATCAGCGGTTCGGTGAAGTTGTCGAGCAGCACGCTGGTGGCACCGGCGTCGAGCGCCTCGCGCAACTGCGCCAGGTTCTCGACTTCGATCTGGATGTCCACGCCCGACTTCAGCGCCTGCGCGTTGCGCAAGGCCTGGCCCACGCCACCGGCCGCAGCGATGTGGTTCTCTTTGATGAGGACGCCGTGCCACAGCGCGAGGCGCTGGTTCTGCCCGCCACCCGTGCGCACCGCGTACTTCTGCGCCTGGCGCAGGCCGGGCAAGGTTTTGCGGGTGTCGAGCACGGCGCAGCCGCGCGGGTTGGGCGAGGCGCCAGCGATGGCGTCAACGTGGCGGCGGGTGGCGGTTGCGGTGGCCGACAGCAGCTGCAGGAAGTTGAGGGCAGGGCGCTCGGCGCTGAGCAAGGCGCGAGCGTTGGCTTCTATGTGGCAGGCCAGCGTGTCGGCGGCCATCATCGAGCCTTCATCGGCGTGCCATTGAATGCGTGCGTCTTTGTCGAGCGCATGGACGCAGCCATCGAACCACTCGCGGCCGCACAGCACCGCCTCTTCTCGCACCAGCACGCGGGCTTTCACGCGCTGGGTGGCGGGCACGAGCATGGCGGTCCAGTCGTTGCGGCCCATGTCTTCCATCAAGGCGTCGCGAATGTTGCGCTCGCGGGCTTGCTCCAGTGATTCGTTGAAATCAAACATGTTTTCTTTCAGGCCGCGCCGACGTTCGGCACCAGCCCTGGCTTCTGGGTGACAGTGGGGTTGCGCTTCACGAAATCGAGCATGCGATCAATGCAGCCCAACGCTTGCGAGCGAATCGGCTCATCAACATGGATCTCGCCTGCACCTTGCTCAAGGCAGGCGACCACGCCTTGCAGCGCGTTCATCGCCATCCACGGGCAGTGCGCGCAGCTCTTGCAGGTGGCGCTGTTGCCGGCGGTGGGGGCTTCGATCAGCGTCTTGCCGGGTGCCATCTGGCGCATGCGGTGCAGGATGCCGTTGTCGGTGGCCACGATGAAGGTCTGCGCATCCATGTTGACCACGGCGTTCAGCATCTGCGAGGTCGAGCCCACCACGTCGGCCTGTTCGATCACGCTCTTCGGTGACTCGGGGTGCACCAGCACCAAAGCACCGGGGTGCTGGGCTTTGAGCAGGTCGAGCTCCAGGCCCTTGAACTCATCGTGCACGATGCACACGCCATTCCACATCAGCATGTCGGCGCCCGTTTCTTCCTGGATGTAGCGACCCAGGTGGCGGTCGGGCGCCCACAGCACCTTCTCGCCTTGGTCTTTCAGGTGCTTGACGATGGCCAGCGCGCAAGAGCTCGTCACCATCCAGTCGGCACGCGCTTTGACGGCGGCGCTGGTGTTGGCATAGACCACCACCTTGCGGTCGGGGTGGGTGTCGCAGAACTTGGCAAAGTCGTCGGCGGGGCAGCCGAGGTCGAGCGAACAGGTGGCGTCGAGGTCGGGCATGAGCACGCGCTTCTCGGGGCTCAGGATCTTGGCCGATTCACCCATGAAACGCACCCCCGCGACGACCAGCGTCTTGGCCGCATGGTCACGACCGAAGCGCGCCATCTCCAACGAGTCGGCCACGCAGCCGCCGGTTTCCAGCGCCAGGTCTTGCAGATCACCATCGACGTAGTAGTGGGCGACGAGCACCGCGTTGTGCCTTGCCAGCAAGGCCTTGGCGCGCGCCTTCCACTCCTGTCGGCCTGCGGGCGTGAGTGGCTCGGGAACCTTGGCCCACGCCTGTGAAGTGCAGGTCGCACCGGTGGCATCCTGCAGGGGGAAGTCAAACAACACTTGGCTCATGGCTTGGCATAGTGGCGGGGCCATCGCGGCCTCATGCCGATGATGGTACCGGCTGCGCAATGGCCTCGCACGAGCGGAGCAAAGTGCCCATCAAGCAACGCCCGCGGAACTGGCTTTGCCGGGCCGCCAGGCGGCGCGCCGTGGGGGCCGAGCCCGGACACAGACAGTCCAGCGGACTGTCTGTGTCTGGCGAGGAGCCGGGCCACTGGCCCGGCGCGGCCTGCAAGGCGGCAGCGAAGCGACTGGGGGGCCCGAACTACTCCAACCCTTGCTCAGCCTCCATCAGCTTGTAGCGCGCAAGGGCCAGATTGGTCCGCTGCTTGTCGAGCACGGCAAACAAGAACAAGCCGGGGTGGCGTGCCACGGTGCGCATCACGTGGTGCCGCGGGCCTGCACTGGTCATCACCTCGTCGACCTCGGTGGTCAGCCCCAGATGGCGCGCTGCCTGCTGATGCGCGCGCAGCACCTGCGTGCTGGCGGCAGCGGCCAGCTCCAGCTGCACCGGCTGGTCTTCGCGCGAATACCGCGCCAGGATGAGCCCGGTGCCGGAGTCGACCACGGCACAGGCGAACACACCGTCCAGCCCGGCCAAGGCGGTCAGTGCCTGTGACGCCAATGCGGGGTCCAGGGCGTGGCGCCGCATGGCGGCGGCCACCCCCGACGAGGCCACCACCGGCATGGTCACCGTGGCGCCAGAGGCCTCTGCCGACGGCACCGCCAGGTCGGCCACCTTGATCTGGAAGCCATCGAGGCCGCCAGCAGCGGGGGCCTGAGGCGGCGCCCAGACGGGCTCTTTCTTCACGCGGTTCCACATGCCCAGCAGTGAATTCCACACCGCCGATGCGCTGGTGAGCGCCTCGTTGAGCACTTGCACCTTGAGCCTGGCCGGCCACTCGGTCATGCCGATCTTGTTGGCGATCCAGACCGCGTTGGGCGGCAGCATGAAGAGCAGGGTGGGGCAGCGCCAGTTGGGGTGGGCCACGGCCGTTTGCAGCGTGGTCAGCATCTCGTCGATTGCGTGGGGTTGCATGGCGCCCACGATCACGGCCGTCATGTGGCTGCGCTCCATCAGGGCGAGCGGCACGGCAGCGTTGTCGTTGCCAGGGGCGCGCACATCGGCCTGGTAGATGCGCAGGGCGTCTTCATGGCGGCGTTCGAGTGTGGTGCGCTCAATCATGGCCAGCGTGCGCAGCGTGCCTTGCTCGCGCAGGTGCAGGCGTTCAATGGGACGCCCGCTCGCATCGGAAAGCGCCTTGATCACCGAGGCCGCCCACACGCCCGTGGGGTCGAAGAGGGCGATCATCCGGCTCGCGGTGTCGAGGTCGGCGCGGGTGGAAGCAAAGTGGTCGCGTATGGCCTGGGCCGGCGAGCCCGACACCACCAGGTCTCGCAGGTGGCTGTCGACCATCTGGCCACGGTCGTTGACCTCTGTGGCCACACTTTCCAGGATGGCCGTGGCGGCAAAACCCTGGTCGCGCTCTTCTGGAGCGGGGTGGCCGTCGCGTGTGGTACCTCGGATGGTTCGCAAATCTCCGAAGAGTGACGTGAGCATTTTTTCTTCCCCTGCCATGCGCATCGAACGGCGCTGTTAGGGCGGAAGTCTAGGCGGGCGCCGCAGAGTCACCATCCCGTTGAATGCAACCATTCGTTGAAAAGGGGCATCGATTCAGGGGGTGCGCATGCGCTCACAAGAGGACCATCAGGAGAAGAAGCGGCTGGGGGGCGCTCCCACCGAGCGGCGCACCATGGCGGTGAAGGCGCTGGCACTGGCGTAGCCCAGCTCGGCCGAGATCACGGCCATGGGTATCTTGCGCGCTGCCATGGCCAGGGCCTTGGCCAGCAGCACCTGCTGGCGCCATTGCAAAAAGGTGGTGGAGAGCTCGCTGCGAAACAGCCGGGCCACCGTGCGGGGGCTGGCGCCCGTGTTGCGTGCGCAGGCTTCCAGCGTGGACCAGCGCGTGGGGTCGTCGAGCACGGCCTCGCAGAGTGCTCGCAGACGCTTGTCTTGGGGCAGGTCGACACCGATGGGCACCGGCTGCGCGCGGCACAGCTCGTCGAGCACCAAAGCGCTCAGGTGCCGCTCGCGTTCTGTCGGCAGCAGGGCGCCAGGCTCGATCGACAAATGCGTCACCAGCTCACGCAGCAGGCTGGACACCTCGACCACACGGCACTCGCGCCACGGTGAGTCGGGGGCGGCATGGGCCTCAGGGCCGCAGTGCGTGTCGTCCTGGTGCAGGTAGAGCGTGCGCAACTCGGCGGCTTCGACCACGGTCACCACATGCTCCACGTGGGGCGGGATCCACACCGCACGCGACGGCGGCACGATGTAGGTGCCGCGGCCGGCCGTCATGCGCACCACGCCTGTCACCGAGAAGGCCAATTGGCCCCACGGGTGGCTGTGCGGCTCGATGTGGGTGTCGGCGGCGAGCCGGCGCGATTTGGCGCGCACGGGGTAGGCCTCGGTCGGTGCGTAGCGCTGGGGGTCAACCGGCGGCAGGCTGGTGTGGCGTCGGGGTGCGGTGGGGCGCGGCATGGCTGGATCTCGATAGAAATTGACAAACTATCGTAACCCCGCCGTTCTGCTCGCGCCTAGAGTGCGGGCATTCCCTCGACTCATGGCTCCCATGACTGCTGTTTCCGTTCCCCTACGGCAAGACGCCAAGACCATCGGCCTGATCGGCCTGGCGCATGGCACTTCGCATTTCTTCCACATGCTGCTGGCGCCGCTGTTCCCGCTCTTCATCAAAGAGTTCGGCTTCAGCTACTCGGAGCTGGGCCTGCTCGTCACCACCTTCTTCGTCATCTCCGGCGTGGGCCAGGCCATGGCCGGTTTCCTGGTCGACCGTGTGGGTGCACGCCCGGTGCTGTTCGTGGCCTTGAGCTGCTTCGTGCTGGCGGCCGTGGCCACGGCCACGGCGCAGGGCTACCTCGGCCTGATGTTGGCCGCAGGCCTGGCCGGCTTGGGCAACTCGGCTTTCCACCCGGTTGACTTCACCATCCTCAACAAGCGCGTCTCACAGTCGCGCCTGGGCCATGCTTTTTCGGTTCACGGCATCACCGGCAACCTGGGCTGGGCGGCAGCGCCCGTCTTCTTGACCGTGCTCACGGCCGCCACCGGCTCCTGGCGCATGGCGGCTGTTGGCATGGGGGTGTGGGCGCTCTTCGTCATGGCCGTGCTGTGGATCAACCGCGAGGCCATCGACGACAAGGCCGGCAGCTGGGCGCACGAGACGGCCGCCAAGAGCGGCGCGGCGGCGATCAACGAACACCCGCTGGCCTTCTTGCGCCTGCCCTCGGTGTGGCTGTGCTTCTCGTTTTTCTTCTGGTCGACCTGCGCACTGAGCGCGATACAGAGCTTTGCCAGCCCCGCGCTCCAAAACATGTATGGGCTGCCCCTGTCGATCACGGCCTTCGTGGTCACGGGCTACATGCTTTTCGGAGCTGCCGGCATGGTGGTGGGCGGCTTTCTCACGGCCAAGACCGACCGGCTCGAACGCATCATCGGCGCTTGCCTGCTGGGCGCGGCGGTGTTGCTGTGCGTGGTGGGCAGCGGCCTGCTGCCTGGCCTGCTTGCGGCTGGGGTGGCGGCTCTGGCGGGCTTCGGTGCCGGCTTGGCCGGGCCGTCGCGCGACATGCTGATCAAGCAGGCTTCGCCCCCGGGCGCCACGGGTCGGGTGTACGGCACGGTGTACTCCGGGCTTGACTTGGGCTTTGCCGTGGCGGCGCCGGTGTTCGGCGCCTTGCTCGACCATGGCTCGGCACGGGGCGTGTTCTATGGCGCGGCACTCACGCTGGTGGTGGGCGTCGCGTCGGCATCTCTGGTGGGCATGGGTGTTGCGCAGATGCGCGGGGGCCGTAAAGTCGCCGCATGACGACGACGCTCACCGACACAGCCCTTTCCTCTCAACGCCTTGCCGGCCATGTGCTGGTCGAGGCGCTCATCGCGCAGGGCGTGAGCACCGTCTTTGGTGTGCCGGGCGAGAGCTATCTTGCGGTGCTTGACGGTTTTCACGAGCACCGCGAAAGCATCCGCTTCATTGCCTGCCGACAAGAGGGTGGCGCGGCCTTCATGGCCGAAGCGCAAGGCAAGTTGACGGGCCGCCCGGGTGTGTGTTTTGTGACGCGCGGGCCGGGGGCTACCAACGCCAGCATCGGGCTGCACACTGCGTTTCAAGACAGCACGCCGATGGTGCTGTTCATCGGCCAGGTGGCCAGCGATCAGCGCGACCGCGAGGCGTTTCAAGAGGTCGACTATCGCCAGATGTTCGGCCCCGGCACGCTGGGCTTTGCCAAGTGGGTGGGCGAGGTGCAAGACGCCGACCGCCTGCCCGAGTACATCTCGCGTGCCTTTCACACCGCGCTGCAAGGCCGGCCCGGCCCAGTGGTGCTGGTGCTGCCCGAAGACATGCTGACGAAGCTTACCGCCGCGCCCGTGCTGCCGCGTGCCGAGCCGGCGCTGGCGTGGCCTGCACCCGGCGGCCTGCGCGATGTGCGCGCAATGCTGATGGCCGCGCAGCGCCCCTTCGTGATCGTGGGCGGGAGCGGCTGGGACGCCGCCGCCTGCAACGCGATGCAGCGCTTTGCCGAGAACTGGCAGCTGCCCGTGGGCTGTGCCTTTCGCTTTCAAGACCTGTTCGACAACCACCACCCGCAGTACGCCGGTGACGTGGGCATAGGCATCAACCCCAGGCTCGCCGAGCGCATCAAGCAAGCCGACCTGGTGCTCGCCGTAGGGCCGCGGCTGGGCGAGATGACGACCAGCGGCTACACGCTGCTGCAGCCGCCGCGGCCGGTGCAAAAGCTGATTCACATGCACGCCGGTGCCGAAGAGTTGGGCCGCGTGTATGCGGCCGACTTGCTGCTTCAATCGTCGATGGCCAGTGCCGCCAAAGCGCTGGAAGCCCTGGCCGCACCGTTGAGCGTGCCCTGGTCGGAATGGACGACTCAGGCCCACGCCGACTACGAAGCCAACATGGTTGCGCCTGCCGTCGAACCGCTAGACATGGCCGTGGTCATCAAGACCATTCAGCGCCTCGCGCCGGCCGACACGGTCTACACCAACGGCGCCGGCAACTATGCCGGCTGGTTGCACCGCTACTGCCGCTACGGCGGCCTGCAGCACCATGGTCGCACCCAGCTCGCCCCGACCTCGGGTGCGATGGGCTACGGCGTGCCGGCTGCCGTGGCCGCGGCGCTGCTGTACCCGCAGCGCACGGTGGTCAACATTGCGGGTGACGGTGACTTTTTGATGACGGGGCAAGAGCTGGCCACCGCCACCGGCTACGGTGCCAAGCGGCTCATCAGCGTGGTGGTCGACAACGGCACCTACGGCACCATCCGCATGCACCAGGAGCGCGACTACCCGGGCCGTGTGAGCGGCAGCGATTTGTTCAACCCCGACTTCGCCGCGTTGGCAAGGGCCTATGGCTGGCAGGCGCAACGAGTTGACAGCACAGCGCAGTTTGAGCCGGCTTTCGCCGAAGCATTGCGCACTGGCACGCCAGCGCTGCTGCACCTCAAGCTGGACGCCGACGTGAGCACGAGCCGCACCACGCTGAGTGCAATTCGTGCCGCCGCCCATCAAAAACTCAACAACACGATGCAATCGCCATGACCTCATCCGACTTCGCCACCTGCGACCTCTGTGACGCCCACAAGAACAGCAGCGACGGCAGCTTCCGCGTGCTGCCACCGGTGTTCCACGGCTACGGCAAGCGCATCAAGTTTGCCGGCCCCGTGACCACGGTGAAATGCTTCGAAGACAACTCGCTGGTCAAGGCTGCGCTCGACACGCCTGGCCAAGGCTGCGTGCTGGTGGTCGATGGCGGCGCATCGCTGCGCCGCGCGCTGGTGGGCGGTAACCTGGGTGCGGCCGGCGCCAAGAACGGCTGGGCCGGCATCGTGGTCGATGGCTGTGTGCGCGACAGCGCCGAGCTCGCCGCCTGCGACCTCGGCATACGCGCCCTGGCGCTCATGCCCCTGCCCACCGAGAAGCGCAACGAAGGCCAGCGCGACGTGGCCGTGCAGATTCAAGGCGTGTGGGTGCGGCCCGGTGATTGGCTGTATGCCGATGGAGACGGCATCGTGGTGATGGCCGGCCCTGCCGCGTGAGTGCAGAGCGCGCGCGTGCCCTGCGTAACCCGGTGGTGCTGCTGACCGGCTTCGACGCCTTCGGCACTGCCCCGAGCAACCCCAGCTGGCTCGCCGTGCAGGCCCTGCAGGGCCGAGAGGTGGCGGGCCACCGCGTGGTGGCCTCTTGCCTGCCCACGGTGTTTGGCGCATCGGTCACGCGTCTGAAAGCCTTGCTGCTGCAGCACCGCCCGGTGCTCGTGCTCGGCGTGGGTGTGGCTGAAGGCCGCCAGGCCCTGTCGCTGGAACGCGTGGCGATCAACATCGACGATGCGCGCATGGCCGACAACCAAGGCGCGCGGCCGGTCGATGCGCCTGTGGTGCCTGACGGCCCCGCCGCGTACTTCAGCAGCTTGCCGCTCAAGGCCATGCTGGATGCGTTGCAGAGGGCTGGCCTGCCGGCCGAGATGTCGCAGACAGCGGGCACCTTCGTCTGCAACCATGCCTTCTACGGTTTGATGCACATGCTGGCGACCGAGCCCGCATTCAGCAGTGTGCGCGGCGGCTTCATGCATGTGCCGGGGCTCGATCAACTGCCATTGCAGCAGATCGCGGCCGGGCTTCAACTTGCAGTGGAGACGGCGCTCATGCACCACGCCGACATCCGCTTGTCGGCCGGCGCGCTGCACTAGCCGTCGCCGTTGGCCGGGGCCTCAGGTGGGTGGCACGACCTCCAGCAGCCGGTCGAGCCCACCTTCGTTGATGGCCACCATGGCCTGCTCGCGCACTTTGGGCTTTGCGTGATAAGCCACGCTCAAGCCGGCTTCGCCCATCATCGGCAGGTCGTTGGCGCCGTCGCCCATGGCAATGGCTTGCTGCGGCGCAATGCCCAGTTGGGCGCAAGTGGCGAGCAGCATGCGACGCTTTTCTTCGCCGTCGCAGATGTCGCCCCAGGGCTGGTCGACCATGCGGCCGGTGAGGGCGCCGTGGGCCACTTCGAGCACGTTGCTGCGGGTGAAGTCGATCTTCAGCTGGTCACGCACGCGGTCGGTGAAGAACGTGAAGCCGCCCGAGACCAGCAGTGTCTTCAACCCGGCGGCCTGGCAGGTTTGCACCAGGGTCTGCGCGCCGGGGTTGAGCCGCAGGCGCTCGTCTAACACCTGCTGCATCGCGCTCACGGGCACGCCCTTGAGCAGGGCCACGCGCTGGCGCAGGCTCTCTTTGTAGTCGGTGATTTCGCCGCGCATCGCGGCTTCGGTGATGGCGGCCACCTCGGCCTTGCGGCCGGCGGCATCGGCGATCTCGTCCACGCACTCGATGTTGATCAGCGTCGAATCCATGTCGAAAGCTATGAGCTTGAAGTCGCTCAGGCGCAACGGGGGCGTGAGGGTCTGGATGACGAGGCCGGGCGGCGAAGCGGTCATGGGGCAGGCGCGGAGTGTGACAAAAGTGGGATTGTCCCGCATGCGGTGAGGCGGGCTTGCGATCCGCGAGACAAGGTTGGCGTATTCGCTCTCGACTTTGGCGAGAAAAATGACCAAAGTCTCGGCCTTGTTGTGCTGCTGGTGGGCACGTGGCTTGCGACGCCATGGGCTGGCCATTCCGGTGGCCGCGCGTTTCCATCGAAACGAGACAACCCGCTCACAAGGCTAAGCGCTCAGACCATGCACAACCATCGGTTCTCCATCCCCACCCCCTCGCTCATATTTGCCCTCAGCGTATTCACCCTCGCGCTTTGCGTGGTTGGCCAACCGGGGGCATGGGCCCAGACACCGTCAGTCAGCGACCCCGCTGCCGCCACTCGGGCAGCGCGCGAAGCCGACAGCCCGCTGCGGGTCATCATCGAAGCCAGCAAGCTGAAGGTGCGCACCAAGCCCGATGGCGAGGCCATCGACGGGCGTGCGCCCGAGAAGCGTGTGGCACCACGGCCTGCTGCATCGCGTGGCGCAGCACCAGCACCCAACTCGGCCACTGCGGCGGCCTCACCGCTCGCGCGGCCAGCCGCTTCGGCGGCGCTCGCGTCGCCCGAGCTGGCCGTGGCCAAGCTGACAGAGGCGCCGCCTGCGAACCCAGCCACATCCGCCGCGGTGGCATTGCCACCGAAGGCCGAGCCTTTGCCCTTGGTGCCGCTGAAATTGGCGCAGATGGTGGAGCCGTCACTGCCCGGCAATGTGTTGCGGCGGCTGCGCGCCGATGTGGAAGTGGTGGTGGGCTTCACTGTCAACGCCGATGGCTCGGTGTCGGACGTGGCAGTGCGATCGAGCCCGATGAAATTGCTGGATGCGCCAGTGGTCGAGGCGATCAGCCAGTGGCGCTACGAGCCGATTCGCGAGGCCCGCGCGCACGCGGTGCAGCTGGTGTTGCGCGCCGCGCCCTGATGCGCCTTCAGGCCGTGGCCTTTGGCGTGCCGAGCGAGCGCAGCACGTCGCGTATCAGCTGCGCGCGGTCTTTAGGCTCTTTGGTTTCGCGCTCGATGCGCAGCTTGTCGTTGCCGGCCAATTTGATGTGGCGGTTCTTCTGCACCAGCTCGATGATCTTCATGGCATCGACCGGCGCATTGGGGCGGAAGCTCACGATCATCAGTTGCGGCGCCGCGTCGATCTTCACCACGCCATACGGCTTGGCAAGCACGCGCAGGCGATGCACGTCGAAGAGCGTCTGGCCTTGCGTGGGCAGTTTGCCGAAGCGGTCGGTGATCTCTTCGAGCAAGGTGTCGATCTGCTCGGCCTTGTCGGCCGTGGCCAGGCGCTTGTAGAGGTTGAGGCGGGTGTGCACGTCGCCGCAGTAATCGTTGGGCAGCAAGGCGGGCGCGTGCAGGTTGATTTCGGTCGTGACGCTCAGCGGCGACAGCAAATCGGGCTCACGACCCGCCCTCAGCGAACTCACCGCCTCGCTGAGCATGTCGTTGTAGAGCTGGAAGCCCACTTCCATCATGTTGCCGCTCTGGTTCTCGCCCAGCACCTCGCCCGCGCCGCGAATCTCCAGGTCATGCATGGCGAGATAGAAGCCTGAGCCCAGCTCTTCCATGTTTTGAATCGCTTCTAGCCGCATGGCGGCCTGCTTGGTGAGGCCCTCGACGTCGGGCACCAGCAGGTAGGCGTAGGCCTGGTGGTGCGAACGGCCCACGCGGCCGCGCAGCTGGTGCAGTTGGGCCAGGCCGAACTTGTCGGCACGGCTGATGACGATGGTGTTGGCGCTGGGCACGTCGATGCCGGTCTCGATGATGGTCGAGCACAGCAGCACGTTGTGGCGCTGGGCCACAAAGTCGCGCATCACCGATTCGAGCTGGCGCTCGGGCATCTGGCCGTGGGCCACGGCAATGCGCGCTTCGGGCAGAAGCTCTTGCAGTTTTTCGCGTCGGTTTTCGATGGTCTCGACTTCGTTGTGCAGGAAGTAGACCTGCCCGCCGCGTTTGAGCTCGCGCAGCGCCGCTTCGCGGATGGTGCCGCTGGATTCGCTGCGCACGAAGGTCTTGATGGCCAGGCGCCGCTGCGGTGCGGTGGCGATCACGCTCAGGTCGCGCAGGCCCTCCAGGGCCATGCCCAGGGTGCGCGGGATGGGCGTGGCGGTGAGCGTGAGCACGTCGACCTCGGCGCGCATGGCCTTGATCGCCTCTTTGTGGCGCACGCCGAAGCGGTGCTCTTCGTCGATCACCAACAAGCCCAGTCGCTTGAACTTCACCGTCTGGCTGATGAGCTTGTGCGTGCCGACGACGATGTCTATCGTGCCGTCTTCTATGCCTTCGAGCGCGGCCTTGATTTCCTTGGCTGAACGGAAGCGCGACAGCTCGGCCACCTTCACCGGCCACTTGCCGAAGCGGTCAGAGATGTTCTGGAAATGTTGCTCGGCCAAGAGCGTGGTGGGCGCGAGGATGGCGACTTGCTTGCCGCCGGTGACAGCCACGAAAGCGGCGCGCAAGGCCACTTCGGTCTTGCCGAAGCCCACGTCGCCGCACACCAGGCGGTCCATGGGCTTGGGTGACACCATGTCTTGAATGACGGCGTGGATGGCGGCCTTCTGGTCGGGTGTTTCTTCGAAGCCGAAACTCGCGGCAAAGGCCTCGTAGTCGTGCGGCGAGAAACGGAAAGCGTAGCCTTCGCGCGCCGCACGGCGGGCATAGAGGTTGAGCAGCTCGGCGGCGGTGTCTCGCACCTGCTCGGCGGCGCGGCGCTTGGCCTTGTCCCACTGGCCCGAGCCCAGGCGGTGCAGCGGCGCTTCTTCGGCGCTCACGCCGGTGTAGCGGCTGATCAGGTGCAGCTGCGCCACGGGTACGTAAAGCGTGGCCTTGTCGGCGTATTCGAGGTGCAGGAACTCTGATGGCCCCCCTTCGTCATTCCCCAGGTCTATCGTCCTCAAGCCGACATAGCGGCCGATGCCGTGGTTCACATGCACCACCGGGTCGCCGACCTTCAGCTCCGACAAGTCTTTGATCAGCGAATTGACGTCGCTGACCTGCTCTTGCTTGCGCCTGCGCCGCGCGGTGGGGCTGGTGGCGAAGAGCTCGGTCTCGGTGATGAACTGGATCGCTTTGGCGGATTCGGGCTCGGTCCAGAAGAAGCCTTCGGCCATGGGCGCTACCGCAATGGCATAGCGCTCGTCGCCGGCTTCGAACTCGGCCAGGCTGGCCACGCTCGGCGGCTCGATGCGGTTGTCGCGCAAAAGTTCGAGCAGGCTTTCACGGCGGCCCTGGCTCTCGGCCATGACCAGCACGCGGTGCGGTGTGGCGCCAAGATGCAGCTGCAACCGCTTCAGCGGGTCGGGTGCGCCGCGGTCAACGCTGAGGTCGGGCAGGGGGCGGGCCCATTCGACCGGCTCCTTGCCGCGCACCACCAGCGTGGCATGCGCGTTGGCAAGCGTGAAGAAATCTTCGGGCCGCAGGAACAGGTCTTCCGGTGGAAGGATGGGCCGCTCGCGGTCGTGCTGCAAGAAGCGGTGGCGCTCGCGCGTGTCGGTCCAGAAGCGCTTGAGTGATTCGTCGATGTCACCGTGCAAGACGAGAGCCGCACCCACGGGGGAGGGAGACAGGTATTCGAAGATCGTGGCCGTGCTGTCGAAAAACATCGGCAGGTAGTACTCGATGCCGGCGGTGGCGATGCCGCTGCCTATGTCTTTGTACAAGCGCACCTTGGTCGGGTCGCCTTCCATCTTCTCGCGCCAGCGTGCGCGAAAGGCGGTGCGAGCCTCTTCGTCCATCGGAAATTCGCGGCCAGGCAAGAGTCGCACCTCGGGCACAGGGTACAGGCTGCGCTGGCTGTCGGGGTCGAAGGTGCGGATGCTGTCGACCTCGTCGCCAAACAGGTCGACCCGATAGGGCACCAGCGAGCCCATGGGGAAGAGATCAATCAGCCCGCCGCGCACCGCGTATTCGCCGGGCGACACCACTTGGCTGACGTGCGTGTAGCCGGCCAGTGTGAGCTGCGCTTTCAGTGCGGCTTCGTTGAGCTTGGCCTTTTGCTTGAAGTGAAAGGTGTAGCCGGCAAGAAAGCTCGGCGGTGCCAGGCGCACCAGGGCGGTTGACGCGGGCATCAGCACCACGTCGACCTCGCCTTGCTGGATGCGCCACAGCGTGGCCAGCCGCTCAGAGATCAGGTCTTGGTGGGGCGAGAAGGTGTCGTAGGGCAGTGTTTCCCAGTCGGGGAAAACGGCAATGCGCAGCTCGGGCGCAAAGAAGGCGAGCTCGCCTTCCAGGCGCTGCGTGTCGGCTGGCTCGGCGCTGATGATGGCAGTGAGCCTGCTCTGCGCTTTCTGCGCCTGCGCGAAGCGCGCCAGCAGCAGGGCATCGGCAGAACCGATGGGGCGCGGCAGGGTGTAGCGCTTACCGGGAGCGAGGGCTGGCAGTTGCATGGAGGGCAGGCAAAAATAAAACAGCCCCGGTGAGGCGTTTTCCTCCGGGGCGATGAATTGGCTGAATTATAGAATTCGGCCCTCTGTTCGCGCTGATGACTGCCACATTCCCCGCCCACCTCTACGCTCTTGTGCCCTGTGCCGGTGTGGGTGAGCGTGCGGGCGCCGAAGGGCCCAAGCAGTACGCCGCGCTGGCGGGCCGCAGCCTGGTGTCGCACACCTTGCTCGCCTTGTCGCAGGTGAAACGGCTGCAGCAGACCCTGGTGGTGTTGAGCCCGAATGACGACGCCTTCGAATCGCATGCAGCCGGTTTCACCGGTTGGGCGGCCCGTGTCGGTGGCGCGAGCCGCGCCGAATCGGTCGCCAACGGCCTGGGCGAGCTCGCCCGCCGCGGTGCGCAGCCGCAGGATTGGGTGCTGGTGCACGATGCCGCGCGCTGCCTGTTGCGCCCCGAGTGGGTCGACGCCTTGATCGACGCTTGCCTGAATGACGACGTGGGCGGCCTGCTGGCGCTGCCGCTGGCCGACACGCTCAAGCATGAGGCCGGCGGGCGTGTGGCGGCCACTGTCGATCGTGCGCACAAGTGGCAGGCGCAAACGCCGCAGATGTTTCGCCTGGCTGACTTGCAGCAAGCGCTGGCGGGCGCCAGTGCTGTCACCGATGAAGCGAGCGCCATCGAGGCCACCGGCCGTGCGCCTCGGCTCGTGCCGGGCTGGCTTGAAAATTTCAAGGTCACCTACCCCGGTGACTTTGCGCTCGCCGAGCGTTTGTTGAGGACACGCACATGTTGAAACCGCAAGTGCCACGCTGGCGCATCGGCGAGGGCTGGGACACACACGCTCTGGTGACCGGGCGCAAGCTCATCCTGGGTGGTGTAGAGATCGCCCACACGCATGGTTTGAAAGGTCACTCGGACGCCGATGCGCTGTGCCATGCCATCACCGATGCGCTGTTTGGCGCTGCGGCCATGGGCGACATCGGCCGCCACTTTCCCGACACCGACCCGCAGTACCAAGGAGCCGACTCCTTGGCGCTGCTGACCGAAACGGCACGGCGCGTGCGTGCGGCGGGCTGGATCATCGGCAACGTCGACAGCACGATCGTGGCGCAGGCACCGAAGATGGCGCCGCACATTCCGGCCATGCGCCAGCGCTTGGCGACTGCGCTGGGCGTGCCGGTGGAGCAGATCAACGTGAAGGCCAAGACGGCCGAGGGCATGGGGCCGGTTGGCCTCGGCGAGGCCATCGAGGCGCGGGCGGTGTGCCTGTTGGTGAAGGCCTGATCAGAGCGTCAGCACGTCGATCGTCGGCGGCACCAGAAAGCGCAGCGGCAGCAGGTTGAAGCCCACTCCGGGCGTGACGAAGAGTTTGACCTGCGGCAGGGTGTACAGGCCTTGCTCGAAAGCACCGCGCGTCGCTCTGCGCAGCATGAGTTTTGTGAAGTAGGGCAGCCACACCTGCCCGCCATGCGTGTGGCCGGCGAGCACGAAAGAAACCGTGCCAGGCGGCAGCAGGCTGGCCACATCGGGGTTGTGGGTCAGCAGCACGCGCCTGGCCACAGGCTGGGCAGAGGCCTGCAGGCGCAGGTGGGCCAGATCGGTCTGCGCCGAGCCGGCATAGAGGTCGCCGGCACCCATCAACGCGCACCGGCCCAGGGGCAATTCTTCACCGTCGATGAGCTTCACGCCGACGGCGGTGAGGGCGTCGCGCAGGTCTTGGGTGAGCGGCGGGCCCGGCATCTCTTCGTCATGGTTGCCGGTGACCGCGAGCGTGGGGTGCTTGAGCCCGGCCCAGGGGGCGAAAGCGCGGGCCAGGTCGCGTGGGGGTTGGTAGGTCCAGTCGCCGGCCACCAGTACGGCATCGACGGGCAAGGCATTGAGGTGGTCGACCAGTCGCTGCAGGTCGGGCTCGCGCATGAACAAACCCAGGTGAATGTCAGAGATCAGCGCGACACGCACGCCACACTGCTGGCCCAAAGTGGTTTCGCGCACCACCAATTGCGTGGGCTCGATGAAGCGCGCCCAGGCCAGCGCAGCACTCAGCGCAAGTGCGACGAGCATCGTGATGCCGGCGAGTAGCCGCCGCTCGCGCAGCGCGCGCGCCGCCTTCCACGACAGCCAAGCCATCAGAGGCCACACCGTCCACAAGCCCCAGTAAATGCACAGGCTGACAACGGTGTATTTCTCGTAGCCCGGAGAGAACCAGGCTTCGCGCGTGTCGTTCCAGACCAGCAGCGCGAACAGCGTGGCAAGTGCCGACAAAGTGACGACCATCGCGCGCTGGGGCGCGCTGGTGTCGTCTTGCGCGTTGTCTTGCGTGTTTCTTCGCCCCGAACGGATCACGGCGCTTTCTTTAGTCGCACATGCGCGACCAGGCCACCGTCCATCGCGTTGGCCAGCTCAAAGCTGCCACCCATGCGCTGCACTGATTTCTCGACGATGGCCAGACCCAGGCCGGCACCGGTGGCCGCCGTGCGCGCCGCGTCACCGCGGAAGAATGGCGTGGTCAGCTGCTTGAGCTTCTCGGGCGCCACGCCCTGGCCATAGTCGCGCACGCTCAAGATCACCCACGGCCCGGTGCGCGCATAGCTCACCTGCACGCGCGCAATGCCGGTGTCGGTAGAGCGGCCGTAGCGGCGAGCATTTTCGAACAGGTTTTGAAATACGCGGCCGAGCTCCACCTCGTCGGCCATGACCTTGGTGTCTATGGCCACGCGCGAGCTGATGCGAATTTGCGACGGGTCCCGAAAACCCTGCATCTCGCGCTCGACCAGGCTGCTCACGTGCACGGGCACCAGCTTGGTCTCGCCGGGGCGGGCGTAGTCCATGAATTTGTCGATGATGGCGTCGAGCTGGTCGATGTCGAGCGCCATGTTTTTCTTGGCCTCTTCATCGTGCACGCTCATCTCGGCTTCGAGCCGCAGGCGGGCGAGCGGTGTGCGCAGGTCGTGCGAGATGCCGGCCAGCATCACGGCGCGGTCTTCTTCCACCTTGGCCAGCTCACGCGCCATGCGGTTGAAGCCCATGTTGACCTGGCGGATCTCGCTGGTCAGCGTGTTTTCATCGAGCTGCGATTCATATTCGCCATCGCGTATGCGGCTGGCGGCAAACGACAGGTCGCGCAGCGGCTGGTTGATCAGGCGCGCGATGGCGGCCGAGCCCATCACGGTGGCCAACAATGCGATGGTCACCCACAGCAGCCAGCTGCTGCCGGCCATGGGCCGCACGCGGGTGGGGTCGGCTTGCAGCCAGTAGGCGTCTTTCTCGACCGAGAAACCCACCCACAAGCCCGGCACCCCGTTTACCGCCGAGGCGACCAGCGTGTCAGCGCCCAGGCGTGTGTGCAGCTCTTCGCTGATGGCCCGAGAGAAGCGGTCGGACTCGAACGGCTCCCACTTGTCGCCCGGCTCACGCGGCAGCACTTTCACCGTGTCTTGGTTCGCCATGGTCTTCACCAGCGTGATGCGGTTGATGTCGTCGGCGTACTTCATGGCCGCACGCGACAGGTTCACCAGGCTTGCGATCTGCTGGGCCGACTGCACGGCGCGCGGCTCGAACTCGAGCGCGCGAAAGGTCTGCACCCACGCGAACACACCGCCGACCAGCAAGATGGCCAGCAGAAAAAAGGTACGCCAAAAGAGACTCAGCGCGACGGCTTTGCGCGGCATGGCGGGGGGCAGTGGGTCGGGCACCGTCGGCGCAAAAAAAGGCCCCAGCTTGGGGCCCTTGCGCTGTTTCTTGGTATCAGGCCGCGCCATCAGGTACGAATACGTATCCGACGCCCCATACCGTCTGGATGTAGCGGGGCTGTGCCGGGTCGGGCTCGATCATCTTGCGCAGGCGCGAGATCTGCACGTCGAGGCTGCGGTCGAACGGCTCGAACTCGCGGCCGCGGGCCAGCTGGGCCAGCTTGTCGCGCGACAGGGGCTGGCGCGGGTGGCGCACCAGGGCTTTCAACATCGAAAACTCACCAGTGGTGAGCGCAATCTGCTCGCCGTCTTTCGAGAGGCGGCGCAGCGCCAGGTCGAATTCGAAAGGGCCGAAAGTGACGGTCTGCGCGTCTTTTGCCGGCGCGCCGGGTGCTTCCATTGCCGGGCGGCGGCGCAGCACGGCATGGATGCGCGCCAGCAGCTCACGCGGGTTAAAGGGCTTGGGCAGGTAATCATCGGCGCCGACTTCCAGGCCGACGATGCGGTCTACGTCTTCCACCTTGGCGGTGAGCATGATGATGGGCGTCACGTCATTGGCAGCGCGCAGGCGTCGGCAGATGGACAGGCCGTCTTCGCCGGGCAGCATCAGGTCGAGCACGATCAGGTCGACGGTCTCGCGGGTGAGCACGCGGTTCAATGCCTTCGAGTCTTCTGCCAGCAGCACCTCGAAGCCTTCTTGCGTGAGGTAGCGGCGCAGCAAGTCGCGAATGCGGGCGTCGTCATCGACCACGACGATTCGGTCGGGGCGGGCGTTGGTGTTGGGCGTCATGCGGGCCTCTCCGTCATTTGTAACAGCGGCGATTGTGCGCAGGTTCAAGCGGGGTTTTCGGCAGACCTGACCACTTGTTACAAATCTATGACTTCACGGTAAAACTGTCCAGGTGAAGCTTTGTGAAGCCCCTGATGTCGTGTCGGCGGCCTTGCGCGGCGAGCCGTTAGGCTTGCATCGACTTTCGCTTCGGCGCAGGCACCATGAACGCTCCCATTTCGTTGACACCGCCTGATGTGCGGCACCTGCTCACACGCACCGGCTTTGCACCATCGCCTGCTGAAGTAGCACCCTGGGTCGGCATGTCGGCGCAGGCGGCTGTCGACAAGCTGCTGGCTGATGCCCGGCGTGCCTCGCCGTTGCATGCGGCGCCAGCCTTTACCCGCGACGCCATTCAAACACCCTATGGCCGCTTGGCCGACGACGAGGCCCGCAAGGCTGCGCGCCAGCAGGCGCGGGCCGACACCGTCGCGCTCGCGGCCTGGTGGCTGCAAGAGATGCGCGAAAGCCCCTCGCCCTTGGCCGAGCGCATGGTGCTTTTCTGGCACAACCACTTCGCCACCTCGATGCAGAAGGTGCAGCAGCCGCAGGGCATGTTCTTCCAGCACCAGCTGTTTCGCCAGCACGCAACGGGCTCGTTTCGCGAGCTGCTGCACGGCGTGGCGCGTGACCCGGCGATGCTGATCTACCTCGACGGTGCGGCCAACCGCGCGCAGGCGCCGAATGAAAACTTTGCGCGTGAGGTGATGGAGCTGTTCACTTTGGGCGAGGGCCAATACAGTGAGCGCGACATCAAGGAAGCGGCCCGCGCTTTCTCTGGATGGTCGGTCGACCGTGAAAGCTGGCGCGCCCAGCTGAGACCGCGTCAGCACGATGACGGGCCGAAGACGCTGTTTGGCCGCACGGCGCGTTTCGACACCGAGAGCGCGCTAGACGCCATGCTCGACCAACCCGCGGCCGCGCGCTTCATCACCGGCAAGCTTTGGCGCGAGTTCGTGTCGCCTACACCGAAGGCCGAGAGCGTTGAACGCATCGCGCAACGCTTGCGCAGCAGCGGCTGGCGCACCGACGCGGCGCTGCGCGAGCTGCTGCTGAGCGATGAGTTCTGGGCGGCCGAATCGCGTGCGGCGCTGATCAAGTCGCCAGTAGAGCTGACCGTGGGCACGCTGCGGCAGTTCGACATACGCCTCGAAGGCGCCTTGCCGCTGGTTGCTGTGACTTCGCGCCTCGGCCAGATGCTCTTCCTGCCGCCCAACGTAAAAGGCTGGCCGGGCTACACCGACTGGATCAACAGCACGAGCCTGCTTGAACGCAAGCGTTTCACCGAGCGGCTCTTTCGAGCGCTCGAAGTGGGCGACGACGGTGCGATGGCGGCCAACGCGACGCCGATGGTGCGCGAGATGATCCAGGAAGCCCGTGGCCGCGAGCGCCGAGCATTGCGCCAGGCGCGCATGGAAGCAGGCGGCGGCCAGAGCTTCAGCATGCGCTTCGACGCCGAAGCCTGGCTGCGGCCACTAGGCGCCTGGCCTGACCGCGAGCCCGATGTCGCAGCACAAGCCCAGATCGTCGCAGCCGTGCTGGCCGCGCCGCCTGTGAACCCGGTGCCGGCCGGCACGGTTGGCCTGTCGTACCTGCGGGCGCTGAGCCTAGACCCTACCTTTCAGCTCAAGTGAGAAACGCCATGATTGACCGTCGTCAACTGTTGAGCCTGAGCGGCCTCGCTCTTCCTGGGCTTCCGTCCCTGGCCTGGGCGCAGCGTGCGGCCAGCGCGGCCGACCGCATCCTCGTGCTGGTGGAGCTGAAGGGTGGCAACGATGGCCTCAACACCGTTGTGCCTTTTGCCAACCCGGCTTACGCGCAACTGCGGCCCAGCCTTGCCATCAAGCCAGACGAAGTGCTGAAGCTCGACTCGGCCATCGGCCTGCACCCTTCGCTCGCGCCGCTGCTGCCGCTGTGGGAGAGGCGCGAAATGGCGCTGCTGCTGGGGCTGGGCTACCCGCAGCCCAACCTGTCGCACTTTCGCTCCATCGAGATCTGGGACACGGCCTCTCGCTCCACCGAATACCTCGACGAAGGCTGGGTCGCGCGGGCCATGGCCGCCGGGCTGCGCGATGCCGCGCGCTTCACCACCGAGGGCGTGGCGATCGGCAGTGCCGGCTTGGGCGCGCTGAGCGGTGCGAATGCGGTGTCGCTCACCAACACCGAAGCCTTCGTCACCCAATCTCGTCTGGTGAAGCCGGCCAGTGCGCGTGGCAACGCGGCGCTGGAGCATGTGTTGCGTGTGGAAGCCGGCGTGCTGCAAGCCGCCGAAGGCTTGCGAGGGCAGGGCGCTTCGCCGCTCGCCACAGAGTTCCCTGCACATGGCTTTGGCCAAGCTGTGCGCGCTACCTGCCAGATCGTGGCCGGGCAGAAAGGCCGAGGTGGCGTGCCGGTGTTTCACCTGACGCATGGCAGCTTCGACACGCACCGCGGGCAACTCGGCACGCACGCCACGCTGCTCAAGCAGCTGGCGGAAGGCCTGGCTGCCTTGCGTGCAGGCTTGGTGGAAGCGGGCGCGTGGGACCGCACGCTCGTCGTCACCTATTCCGAGTTTGGCCGGCGTGCGCGCCAGAACCAGAGTGGTGGCACCGACCACGGCACGGCGGCAGCGCACTTCGCTTTCGGCGGGGCGGTGCGCGGTGGCATCGTCGGCAGCATGCCTGAACTTGATCGCCTCGATGCCACTCAGAACCTTGTGCATACAGCCGATTTTCGACAGGTCTATGCGACCATCGCCCGGCGCTGGTGGGGGCTGGACCCCGAGCCGGTGGTACGGGGGCGCTTCGACCTGCTGCCCTTTATTGATGCCTGAGGAGAACCGAATGAAGAACACGTTTGCCCTGTTGACTTTGCTTGCCGCCGCTCCGGTGTGGGCCGCTGATGTGCCACCGCAAAACGTGGTGAGCCTGCAGGCCAGCGCCAGCCTCGAAGTGACGAAAGACGTGCTGAACGTGACGCTGTCAACCACCCGCGACGGCACTGATGCTGGCGGCGTGCAGACCGCCCTCAAGCAAGCGCTTGACGCAGCGCTGGTCGAAGCCAAGAAGGTGGCCAAGCCCAACCAGATCGAGGTGCAGACAGGCAACTTCTCGCTCTTCCCCCGCTACTCGACCAAGGGCGTGATCACCGGCTGGCAAGGCACGGCCGAAATGGTGGTGGAGGGCCGTGACATCCCTGGCATTGCGCAGCTCACCGGCCGCATCACCACGCTGACGATTGCCCGCGTGGGCACCAACCTGTCACGCGAGCAGCGCGAGAAGGTGGAGAGCGATGTGTCGGCGCAAGCCATTGCACGCTACCGCGCCAAGGCGGCCGACTACGCCAAGCAGTTCGGCTTCACCGGCTACACGCTGCGCGAGGTCAACATCAACAGCAACGAGCCTATGGCCTACGCCTCGGCGCCGATGATGCGCATGTCGACCAAGTCGGCTGATGCCGAATCGTCGTTGCCCGTAGAGCTGGGCAAGGGAACCGTGACCGTGACGGTCAACGGGTCAGTCCAGATGACGAAGTGATCGAGCGCCCGCATTTCCGCCGTTCGGGCTGAGCCTGTCGAAGCTGGCGCTGGGCACGGGGCCGTTCGACAGGCTCAGGGTGAGCGGTCATTTGAACTACTGCGCGACCCAGCCGCCGTCGACATTCCAGGCGACGCCGCGCACATTGCTGCCGGCGAGCACATGAAGACCGCCAACTCGCCCGGCTGCTCGGGCGTCACGAACTGAAGGGAAGGCTGCTTCTCGCTCAGCAGGTCGACGTGATGCCCTCGCGTGTAGCGCGGTCGTCGATCTGCTTTTGCACCAGCGGCGTCAGCACCCAGCCCGGGCAGATGGCGCCACACCATGGCCGATGCCACTGGTGGAGCCGGTGACGAGAGCGGGTTTCCCTTTCAGCATGATCGAAGCTTCAGATTGATACAGTCCGTTATCGACGAGAGAAATGACCATGCACGAACCACGCCTGAACCATGTGCAATGCCTAGACACGCAAGGCTTGCACCGCATGGCCTACTGGGAGTGGGGCGACCCCGCGAACCCGCGCGTGCTGGTGTGCGTGCACGGCCTCTCGCGGCAGGGTCGCGATTTCGACACCTTTGCTCAAGCCATGCAAGGCGAGTACCGCGTGGTTTGCCCCGACGTCGTGGGCCGCGGCCAGTCCGACTGGCTGGCCGACCCCGCGGGCTACCAGATTCCGGCTTATGCGGCTGACATGGTGACGCTGCTGGCGCGATTGCACGCGAGCACGGTGCATTGGGTGGGCACTTCCATGGGCGGCTTGATCGGGCTCGTGATCTCGGCTTTGAGGCAATCGCCGGTGCAACGTCTGGTGCTCAACGACGTCGGGCCTGCCATCGACCCCGGCTCGCTTGTGCGCATCGGCAGCTACCTCGGGTTGCCTGCACGCTGGAAGAGCGTGGATGAAGCGGCCGACGCGTTGTGGGCCATCTCGCAAGGCTTCGGCCCGCACACTCGCGAGCAGTGGTTGGCACTCACGCGGCCCATGCTCAAGCCCGATGGCGACGGCTTCATTCCGCACTATGACTTGCAGATCGCCACGCCATTCCGCGCCATCACGCCCGAAGTCGCCAAGGCGGGCGAAGCGCTCATGTGGACGATGTACGACAGCCTGCGCTGCCCCACACTGCTGCTGCGCGGTGCCGACTCCGACCTGCTGACACCCGACACCGCGCAGGCCATGACGACGCGCGGCCCCAAGGCTGAGCTGCGGCAGTTCCCCGGTGTCGGCCACGCGCCCATGCTCACCTCCGCAGACCAGATCGCAGTGGTGCGGGAGTTTTTACTGCGCGCATGAAGACCGGCCCGCTGGACAGCCGCTCTGCGGCTCCCGCCATAGTCCAACTGGCCGATGTGGCCCCGGAAGAATCGCGCGAAGCCGAGGCCTCGCAGCTGGCGCGCGCCCGTGCGTTTGCCGAGCCCTTGCTGGTGGGGCAGATGCTCGACACGGGCGAGCATGCCCTGGCCCATGCGGAGGGCGTGGCCAACATACTTCTTGGCATAGGGGCAGCACCGTCGATGGGTGCGGCGGCCTACCTCGTCTATGCAGGCGACTACCTCAGCAAGCCAGACGAGGTGGTGAGCAAGGCTTTCGGTCCGGCGTATGCAGGGCTGGTGATGCACACCCGCAAGCTGGTGCAGATTCAGCGTGCCGCGCGCGAAGCGCAGGTGCAAGACGAGAAGCGCGCCGAGCAGACCGAGCGGGTGCGCAAGATGCTGCTGGCGTTCTCGCGCGACCTGCGCGTGGTGCTGTTGCGCCTGGCCTCGCGGCTGCAGACGTTGCGGCACTACGCCACCAGCAAGCAGGCGTGCCCGCCCTTGCTGGCGCGCGAGTCGATGCAAGTGTTTGCGCCGCTGGCCAATCGCCTGGGCATCTGGCAGATGAAGTGGGAGATGGAAGACCTGGCCTTCCGCTTCCTGGAGCCTGAGCAATACAAGACTGTCGCGCGCATGCTCGACGAGAAACGTGTCGAGCGAGAGCAGGGCGTAGAGGCGTTTCGCCAAGCGCTCAGCGATGACCTAGCGCGCAGCAGTGTGCGTGCTGAAGTGCAAGGTCGGCCCAAGCACCTGTACAGCATCTGGAAAAAGATGCGCGGCAAGGGCATCGACATTGCGCGCGTGTTCGACGTGCGCGCCGTGCGGGTCATCGTGGGCGACGTGCCTGAGTGCTATGCGGTGCTCAGCCGCGTGCACGAGCTGTGGCAAGCGGTGCCCGGCGAGTTCGACGACTACATCGCGCGGCCCAAGGGCAATGGCTACCAGTCGCTGCACACGGTGGTGCTCGATGCCAACGAACGCCCTGTCGAGGTGCAGATACGCACGCGCCAGATGCACGAGCACGCGGAGCACGGCGTGGCGGCGCACTGGGCCTACAAAGAGGCGGGCACCAAAGGTTATGCCGGCGTGAGCGCCGCAGGCGATTTCGATGCGCAGGTGGCCGAAGCGCGCAAGGCCGTGCTGCGCCAGCTGCTGGCCTGGGAGCGCGACTTCGTCGAGTCAGATGACGAGGCCGCACCCGCCGGCCCCGTGTTCGACGATCGCATCTATGTCTTCACGCCCCAGGCTGCGGTGATCGAGCTGCCAGCGGGCGCCACGCCCATCGACTTCGCCTACACCGTGCACACCACGCTCGGCCACCGCTGTCGCGGCGCCAAGGTCGACGGCGCGATGGTGCCGCTCAACACGCCGCTGAAGAGCGGCCAGACCGTTGAAGTGAGCACGATCAAGGAGGGCGGGCCCTCGCTCGATTGGCTGAACCCGGAGCTGGGCTACTTGCAGAGCGCGCGTTCCAAGGCCAAGGTGAGGGCGTGGTTCAACGCGCTGGCGCAGCAAGACACCATCGCCCGAGGCCGTGAGGCGGTAGAGAAGCTGCTTCAGCGCGAAGGCAAGACCGCTCTGAAGCTCGACGACCTGGCCACGCGCCTGGGCTTTCGCAATGCCGAGGCTTTGTTCGAGGTGGTGGGCAAAGACGAGTTTTCGCTGCGCAACATCGAGACACTGCTGCGCCCGGCCGAGCCCGTGCAGCAGCCCGACGACATCATTGCCCTGCGACGGCCGAGCAATGAAGGCGTGCCCAAGGGCGGCGTGCTGGTGGTCGGCGTGGAGTCACTGCTGACGAGCTTGTCACGCTGCTGCCGCCCGGCGCCGCCCGATGCCATAGGCGGCTATGTGACGCGCGGTCGTGGGGTGGCCATTCACCGAGTGGATTGCAGCAACTTCAAGCAGATGGCTGCGCGCACGGCTGAGCGTGTGATCGGCGTGGCCTGGGGTGCCCCACGCGGCGACAAGGCTGCGCTGTACCCGGTCGACGTATTGGTGGAAGCCGCCGACCGGTCGGGCCTGTTGCGCGACATCTCTGAAGTGTTTGCCAAGGACAAGATGAACGTCACCGGCGTCAGCACCCAGACGGTGAAAGATGTTCGCGGCGGCACCGCCTGGATGACCTTCACCATAGAAGTGGCTGACTCGGCGCGCCTGAGCCAGGTGCTGAGTGCCGTGTCACGCATCGACGGCGTGCGCGGAGCGCGGCGGAAATGAGGCCCCTCAGTCGCTTCGCTGCCGCCTTGTCCTGGCTCGGCCCCCAAGGGCGCCGCCCATCGGACCGGCAAACCCAGATCCAAGGGCGTTGCTCGAGGACTGCTTCGCTGCGCTCGCATGTGGTCCTGCCGTTGGCGGGTGATGCTATAGTCGTGGGCTCGGGCGGTTAGCTCAGTGGTAGAGCGCCTCTTTGACGTGGAGGATGTCGGGAGTTCGACCCTCTCACCGCCCACCAGCTACACACCAAACACGTCGACGAACCAGAGCCTGTCCCGCAAGGGGCAGGCTCTTTTTCATTGCTCGGGAGCTTTCACATGCACATGACACCGCGTCGCCAGGAAATGATCGATGCCCACGTTGCCGAGACGCATGCGCTGATGGCCGGCTACGCCTTCGAGCTCAATGACCTCGTGCGTTTCGCGCTGTCGGCGGCCAAAGACAAAGGTCACAAGGTCTACTACCCGATGGACCCGGTCAACGAATGCATACGCAACTGGCAAGGCTTGAGCAAAAAAGTGGCCAAGCTGGCGGCGGACCTCGCGCAAACCGCTGAGCGCCTGGGGGTGCAGCCCTTTGACCCGGAGGCGCCAGCCTCCGGTGCACCCGACGCTTGAGCGCAGGCGGGAAAACCCTCCGCGGCACGCCAGGGTGGCCTTCTAGAATCTTTTGTACACCTGCACATCTGGTTCACCAGGAGCTTTCTGAATGGCACAAACCCGCCGCGCATCGACTTCCGACGACGGCAGCGCCGACAGCAGCACGCGCATCCTCAAGAAGTACCCCAATCGGCGCCTGTACGACACCCAGACCAGCAGCTACATCACGCTGGCCGACGTGAAGAAGATGGTGCTCGAAGGCGAGGACTTCGTGGTGCGCGACGCCAAGACCAGTGACGACCTCACGCGCAGCATCCTGCTTCAGATCATCCTGGAAGAAGAATCCGGTGGCGGGCCGATGTTTTCGTCGCAAATGCTGGCGCAGATCATTCGCTTCTATGGCCACGCCATGCAAGGCATGATGGGCTCTTACCTTGAGAAGAACCTCCAGACCTTCACCGACATCCAGAAGCGGCTAGCCGACCAGTCCAAAGGGCTGCTGGAGCCGAACGTGATGAACCCCGAGATGTGGACGCAGTTCCTCAACGGGCAGGCGCCGGCCGTACAAGGCTTGATGGGCAACTACCTGGAGCAGTCGAGGAACATGTTCACGCAGATGCAGGAGCAGATGGCCAAACAGGCCGAGACGCTGTTTCCGGGCATGCCAGGTTTCAGCCCGCCGAAACGTTAGGGCTGCGCAGCGTTTCCGGCGAAAATCGCCGGATGACACAAGACGCACTGGCCAACCCCACCATGGGCTCGGCCCCCAAGATTGGTTTCGTCTCCCTGGGTTGTCCCAAGGCGCTGACCGACTCCGAACTCATCCTCACGCAGCTGCGTGCCGAGGGTTACGACACCTCCAAGACCTTTGCCGGCGCTGACCTCGTCATCGTCAACACCTGCGGCTTCATCGACGATGCGGTGAAAGAAAGCCTGGACACCATCGGCGAAGCCCTGGCCGAAAACGGCAAGGTCATCGTCACCGGCTGCCTGGGCGCCAAGGCAGGCGAGGCCGGCGGCAACCTGGTGCGCCAGATGCACCCCAGCGTGCTCGCGGTGACTGGTCCGCATGCCACGCAAGAGGTGATGGACGCCGTGCACCTGCATGTGCCCAAGCCGCATGACCCCTTCGTCGACTTGGTGCCTGCGCAAGGCGTCAAGCTCACGCCGCGCCACTACGCGTATTTGAAGATCAGCGAAGGCTGCAACCACCGCTGCAGCTTTTGCATCATCCCCAGCATGCGCGGTGATCTGGTCTCGCGGCCGATTGGCGACGTGCTGAGCGAAGCACAGCGCCTGTTTGAGGCCGGCGTGAAAGAGCTGCTCGTGATCAGTCAAGACACCAGCGCTTATGGCGTTGACGTGAAGTACCGCACCGGTTTCTGGGACGGCAAGCCCGTCAAGACCCGCATGCTCGACCTCTGCGAGAAGCTGGGCGAGCTGGCCGCGCAGCATGGTGCCTGGGTTCGCATGCACTACGTCTACCCGTACCCGCATGTGGACGAGGTGCTGCCGTTGATGGCCCAGGGCTTGATTCTTCCTTACCTCGATGTGCCCTTCCAGCACTCGCACCCCGATGTGCTCAAGCGCATGAAGCGCCCGGCCAATGGCGAGAAGAACCTCGACCGCCTGCAGCGCTGGCGCGAGATCTGCCCCGAGCTGGTGGTGCGCAGCACCTTCATCGCGGGCTTCCCTGGCGAAACCGAGACCGAGTTCGAGCATCTGCTCGGGTTTATGCGCGAGGCGCAGATCGACCGTGCTGGCTGCTTCGCCTACTCGCCGGTGAACGGTGCGACAGCCAATGCATTGGCCGACCCGGTGCCGGCCGAGTTGCGCGAAGAGAGAAGGGCGCGTTTCATGGCGGTCGCCGAAGAGGTCTCAGCCGCCAAGCTGCGCAGCCGTATCGGCGCGACCATGCAGGTGTTGATCGATTCAGCGCCCGCCCTTGGCCGCAAAGGCGGCGTGGGGCGCAGCTACGCTGATGCCCCCGAGATCGATGGCAGCGTGAAGCTGCTGCCGCCCGAGAAAGCATCGAAGACGCTGAAGGTGGGCGAGTTCACCAAGGCGCGCATTGTCGGCACGCAAGGCCACGACCTGGTGGCACAACCGATCTGATCTATGAGCCACGACAAGCGCACCGAGCTGATCCATCACGCCTACGTGCCGCCAGCCGGTTTCGGCGCAGTTGCGCCGGGGGTGCACAAGGCGTCGACGGTCATGTTTCCGACGGTGGCGGCCTTGCAGGCGCGCAGTTGGAAGTCCAAGGCCGGCTACACCTATGGGCTGCACGGCACGCCCACGTCGTTCACGCTTGAGGAGCGCATCGCCACGCTCGAAGGCGGCCTGCAGACCCTGCTGGTGCCCAGCGGCCTGGCCACCATCACGCTGGTCGACATGGCCTTGCTGAAGCAGGGCGATGAGGTGCTGATCCCCGAGAACGCCTATGGCCCCAACAAAGAGTTCGCACGCAACGAGCTGGCCGCTTGGGGCATCACCCACAAGGTTTACGACCCGATGGACGCGCTCGGCCTGGCGGCCTTGATCGGCCCCCAGACCAAGCTGCTGTGGCTGGAGGCTGCAGGCTCGGTGACGATGGAGTTTCCCAACCTGCCGGCGTTGGTGAAGGTGGCGCGCGAGCGTGGTGTGACCACGGCGCTCGACAACACCTGGGGAGCGGGGCTGGCCTTCAACCCCTTCGACCTGACGCCGGGTGCTGATTCACTGGGTGTGGACATCTCAGTACAGGCGCTGACCAAGTACGCCTCGGGGGGCGCCGACGTGCTGATGGGCTCGGTGACCACGAGAGATGAAGCGCTGCACCTGAGGCTGAAGTTTTGCCACATGCGCATGGGCTGGGGCATAGGTGCCAACGATGCCGAGCTGGTGCTGCGCTCGCTGCCCTCGCTTCCTTTGCGCTATGACGCGCACGACGCTGCGGCGCGCACGCTCGCCGCGTGGTGGTCGCAGCGGCGCGAGGTGACCCAGGTGCTGCACCCTGCGCTGCCTGGCGCGCCAGGGCATGAGTGCTGGAAGAAGCTGTGCACGCGTGCGGCCGGCTTGTTCTCGGTCGTTTTCAATGAGCGCTACACGGCTGAGCAGGTGTATGCCTTCATCGATGCGTTGCAGCTCTTCCGAATTGGCTATTCATGGGCAGGGCCGGTGAGCTTGGTGGTGCCGTATAGCCTGGCCGGCATGCGGACGGAGCCTGCGTACCGCGGCACCGTGGTGCGCTTCTCGGTGGGGCTTGAGGCTCCCGCTGATCTGATCCACGATTGCCAGCACGCCCTGAGCGCGCTAGGCCCGTAAGCTATTCCTTGGGGCCTGATGAGACCTTGTGCCTCATCAGTCGCCCTTTCTCCCGGTCCCAATCGCGCTGTTTTTCGGTGTTGCGCTTATCGTGTTCGGCCTTGCCCTTGGCGAGCGCGATTTCCGCCTTCACGCGGCCGTCCTTGTAGTGCAGGTCGATGGGCACCAGCGTGAAGCCCTTCTGCTCCACCTTGCCGACCAGCCGCTTGATCTCTTCCTTGTGCATCAAGAGCTTCTTGGTGCGGTCGGCTTCAGGGCTGATGTGGGTTGAGGCGCTGCGCAGTGCGTTGATGCGGCAGCCGATCAGATACAGCTCGCCATTGCGGATCACCACGTAGCCATCGGTCAATTGCACCTGGCCGGCGCGTATGGCCTTGATCTCCCAGCCTTGCAGCACCATGCCGGCCTCGTACTTCTCTTCGAGGTGGTAATCAAAGCGGGCGCGGCGGTTTTCAGCAATCGACATAGTCAAGGAGATGAGGCGAAAAGTGCTCAATACAATTGGGGCATTGTATGAAGCACGTCAAGAAGTCAGTTCTCCTCTCGTATTCGGCGCACGAGATGTACGCCTTGGTCACGGCGGTGACCGACTATCCGCAGTTCCTGCCCTGGTGCGAAAGGGCCGAGGTGCTGAGCCGGGACGAATCGGGCATGACGGCTCGGCTGCAGCTCGCCTACGGCGGCCTGCGCCATGCCTTCACCACGCGCAACACCCATGTGCCCGACAGCAGCGTGCTGGTCTCGCTGGTGGACGGGCCCTTCTCCATGCTTGAGGGCTCATGGCGCTTCCTGCCGCTGGCAATCGCGGGCGACGCGCCGGCCAGCAAGATCGAATTCGAAATGCGTTACGCGTTTGCCAACATGCCGCTTGAGGTACTGGTGAGCCCCGTGTTCGACCGCATTGCCAACACCTTTGTCGACGCCTTCGTGAAGAGAGCCGAGCAAGTGCATGGCGCCCGCTGAGCTGAGCGTCGAGGTGGTGTACAGCCCGGCGCCGGGCGTAACCCATCAGGCGGTGTTGCAGCTGCCGCAGGGCAGCACGGTGCAGGCTGCGCTAGCAGCCGCTTACCCAGGCTTGGCGTTACCGGGCCTGACAGTCGGGGTGTGGGGAAGGGTGTGCGCCCTGGGCGACGCCCTGCGCAACAAGGACCGCGTGGAGGTCTACCGCCCCCTGCTGGTCGACCCGAAAGAGGCCAGACGCCAGCGCTACCAAAGCCACCGCGCCAAGGCCCGGCGCTGAAGCTTATTTGCAGTCGGCGCCGATGATGTCGCGAGCGCGTTTGCTTTCGTCGGCGCGACCCTTGTCGTCGAGCACTTCGCGCTCGCCCTTGGCGTTGACACGCGCCATGCGCATGCCGTCTTCGAGCGCGCGCAGCTGAGACTTGGCACGTTGGCAATTGTCAGCCTGGGCGGCCTTCTGTTTCTCTTCGTCTGCGCGGCGCTTGCCGCCTTCCTCATCTGCGGCTTTGCGGCGTTTGGCTTCCAACTCGGGCTCGGCGGCCTTAGAGGGGGCGCTTGCCGCAGCCGAAGACGCTGCCATCGAGGCCGCCGCCGCCTGGGCACTGTTGGGTGCGAATGCCGGGGCTGCCTTGCCAGAACTTCCGCTTGGGCGCTGAAGGATTTCGGCATCGCTCACCGTTTGCGGCGGTGGCAGGTCGCTGTACTGCACGTGCCCGCTCTTGTCCTTCCATTTCCACTGAGCGAACGCAGGGTTGCTCAAGGTGAATGTCACTAGGGCTCCGAGTGCCAAAACGGCCAGCCGCGCAGAGGGGTGATTGCATGCGAATTTCATCCCGAAAGTGTAGTCGTGAGAGAGCCTTGCAGGGCAGCACCAGAGGGGCTCGTCGGGGTTTTGGAGCCCCTTGGGGGGCATGCGCCAACGCATTTCGTGAACTATTGCCGCAGACGTTACCAAGTGCGTGTTCTGAAAGGGCTGGCCCGGAGGGTCAGGAAGGCACAAGGCGACTTCGCGGCCATCCGTATAATTCGCTTTTGCGTCAGGAGCTTTCTCATGCGCCTTCTAGGCAAAGCGCTCACCTTCGACGATGTGTTGTTGGTGCCGGCTTTCTCTCAGGTGTTGCCACGCGACACCACGCTTTCTACCCAGTTCTCCCGCAACATCCGCCTGAACCTGCCCCTGGTGTCTGCCGCCATGGACACGGTCACAGAGGCACGCTTGGCCATCGCCATCGCGCAAGAGGGTGGCATCGGGATCGTCCACAAAAACCTCTCGCCCAAGCAGCAAGCTGCCGAGGTGGCGCGCGTCAAGCGCTACGAGTCGGGCGTGCTGCGCGACCCGATCACCATCTCGCCCGGGGTGCCGGTGCGCGATGTGATCAACCTGTCGCGCCAGCACGGCATCTCGGGCTTCCCGGTGCTGGAAGACGGCAAGGTGGTGGGCATCGTGACAGGCCGAGACCTGCGCTTTGAGACGCGCATGGACATCCCGGTGCGCGAGATCATGACACCGCGCGAGCGGCTCATTACCGTGCGCGATGGCGCCACGCTGGCTGAGGCCAAGGCGCTGATGCACAAGCACAAGCTGGAGCGCGTGGTCGTCGTCAACGAGGCCTTCGAGTTGCGCGGCCTGTTCACGGTGAAAGACATCACCAAGCAAACCAATTTCCCCAACGCTGCACGCGATGCTCACGGCAAGCTGCGCGTGGGTGCGGCGGTGGGCGTGGGCGAAGGCACCGAGGAGCGCGTCGATTTGCTGGTGAAAGCCGGTGTCGACGCCCTGGTGGTCGACACGGCCCACGGCCACAGCGCCGGCGTGATCGAGCGTGTGCGCTGGGTCAAGCAAAACTACCCGCATGTCGACGTGATCGGCGGCAACATCGCCACAGGCGCTGCAGCATTGGCACTGGCCGAGGTGGGCGCTGATGGCGTGAAGGTCGGCATCGGGCCCGGCTCGATCTGCACCACCCGCATCGTGGCTGGCGTGGGCGTGCCTCAAATCACCGCCATCGACAACGTGGCCAAGGCCTTGGCCGGCACCGGCGTGCCCCTGATCGCTGATGGCGGCGTGCGCTACTCCGGCGACATCGCCAAGGCCATCGCCGCGGGTGCCAACACCGTGATGATGGGCGGCATGTTTGCCGGCACCGAAGAGGCGCCTGGCGAGATCGTGTTGTTCCAAGGTCGCAGCTACAAGAGCTACCGCGGCATGGGGTCGATTGGTGCCATGCAGCAGGGCTCGGCTGACCGCTATTTCCAAGACAACACTGGCGCCAACCCCAACGCCGACAAGCTGGTACCCGAAGGCATCGAAGGTCGGGTGCCTTACAAGGGCTCGCTGGTGAGCATCGTGTTCCAGATGGCGGGGGGCTTGCGCGCCTCCATGGGCTACTGCGGCTGCGCCAGCATCGACGACATGCGCGACAAGGCCGAGTTCGTCGAGATCACCTCAGCCGGCATACGCGAGAGCCACGTGCACGACGTGCAGATCACCAAGGAAGCGCCGAACTACCGTGCCGAATGAGCCCGTCGTGACCACCGTGGCAGCACCGGCCGAGCGTCAGGCCGCCATGCGTTTCATCATGCTGACGGTGCTGATCGACATGGTGTCGATAGGCTTGATCATCCCGGTGCTGCCCGTGCTGGTCGGCACCTTCACGAGTTCGCAGACCGAGCAGGCGCTGTGGACGGGCGCCATCGGTTTTGCCTTCGGCATTGCCAACTTCTTCGGCTCGCCCATCATTGGCGCGTTGTCTGACCAGTACGGGCGCAGGCCGGTGCTGCTGGTCGGTTTTTGCGGCCTTGCTTTGAGCTTCTTCGTCACCGGCCTGGCCACGGCCATCTGGATGCTGATCGTGGTGCGCCTCTTCAGCGGCGCGATGCAATCCAACATGGCCGTGGCCAACGCCTACGTAGCCGACATCACCGAGCCTGAGATGCGCGCCAAGCGCTTTGGCATGCTGGGGGCAATGTTCGGGCTGGGGTTCATTCTCGGGCCGTCGATGGGTGGGCTGTTGGGCCACGTCGATCTGCGCCTGCCGTTCTTCGTTGCCGGCGGGTTGGCGATTGCAAACCTGCTCTACGGCTACTTCGTGCTGCCCGAATCGCTGCCCATTGAGCGCCGCAAGCCCTTTCGGTGGCGCGCTGCCAACCCGGTGGCAGCGCTGTCGGCGTTGAGCCAGCTGCGCGGTGTGGGTCGGCTGGTGGCGGTGGTGGCATGTTCTGGGCTTGCGCAGTTCGTGTTGCACACGAGCTGGGTGCTGTACACCACCTTCAAGTTCGGTTGGGGGCCAATGGAAAACGGCCTGTCATTGTTTGCCGTGGGCGTGTCGGCTGCGTTGGTGCAGGGTGTGTTTCTGGGGCGCTTGCTCAAGCGCTTCGGCGCCAGGCGGCTGGCCCTGATAGGGCTCACGTCTTCCACGCTGTCGTACTTCGCTTTCGGCGCCGTCACCGAGGGTTGGATGATGTACGCCGTGATCATCTGCGGTTTGCTCGGCTCCACGGCTGCATCGGCCATCCAGAGCCTGATTTCCGGCGCGGCAGACGCCAGCTCGCAGGGCCAGACCATGGGCGCGGTGAGCGGCGTGAACAGCATGGCGGCCGTGCTGGCCCCGGTGATTGGCGCGCCGCTGCTGGCCATGGTGGCCAACCTGCCCAAAGGCGACTGGCGCATCGGCGCGCCGTTCTACTTCTGTGCCGCGTTGCAGCTGTGCGCGCTGGCGCTGGCCTGGACGCATTTCCGCAAGCAGCGCGACGAGCGGCTTGCCCTTCAATCCGGCGCGGGCACCGATGCCGCGAGAGTCTGAACCATGCACGACAAGATCCTCATTCTCGATTTCGGCTCCCAAGTCACCCAGCTGATTGCGCGCCGCGTGCGCGAGGCCCATGTGTACTGCGAGATCCACCCCAATGACGTGAGCGATGCGTTCATTCGCGAGTTCGCGCCCAAGGGCATCATTCTTTCCGGCAGCCATGCCAGCACCTACGAGGAGCATGACCTGCGCGCGCCGCAAGCGGTTTGGGACTTGGGCGTGCCAGTGCTGGGCATCTGCTACGGCATGTTCACCATGGCCGTGCAGCAGGGCGGCAAGGTTGAGGCCAGCGCCCACCGCGAATTTGGCTATGCCGAGGTGAGGGCGCATGGGCACACCCAGCTGCTGAAAGGCATTGAAGACTTCGCCACGCCCGAAGGCCACGGCATGCTCAAGGTCTGGATGAGCCACGGCGACAAGGTCACCGAGCTGCCGCCAGGCTTCAAGCTGATGGCGTCTACGCCGAGCTGCCCCGTCGCCGGCATGGCCGACGAATCGCGCGGCTACTACGCGGTGCAGTTCCACCCCGAGGTCACGCACACCGTAAAGGGCCGCGAGCTGCTCAACCGCTTCGTGCTCGACATCGCAGGCGCCAAGCCCGACTGGGTGATGGGCAACTATGTCGATGAGGTGGTGGCGCGCATTCGCGAGCAAGTGGGCAGCGAAGAGGTCATCCTGGGCTTGAGCGGCGGGGTTGACTCCAGCGTGGCGGCGGCTCTCATTCACCGCGCCATTGGCGACCAGCTCACCTGCGTGTTCGTCGACCACGGCCTGCTGCGTCTGAACGAAGGCGACATGGTGATGGACATGTTTGCCGGGCGCCTGCATGCCAAGGTAATTCGTGTGGACGCCAGCGCACAGTTCCTCGGCCATCTGGCCGGCGTGACCGACCCCGAAGCCAAGCGCAAGATCATTGGCCGTGAGTTCGTTGAAATCTTCCAGGCCGAAGCCAAGAAGCTCAAGCAAGCCAAGTGGCTGGCCCAGGGCACGATCTACCCCGACGTGGTGGAAAGCGGCGGTGCCAAGACCAAGAAGGCCACGTCCATCAAGAGCCACCACAACGTGGGTGGCCTGCCCGAGACGCTGGGCCTCAAGCTTCTGGAGCCGCTGCGCGAGCTGTTCAAAGATGAGGTGCGCGAGCTGGGCATTGCGCTAGGCCTGCCACATGACATGGTGTACCGCCACCCGTTCCCTGGCCCCGGCCTGGGCGTGCGCATCTTGGGCGAGGTGAAGCAGGAATACGCCGACCTGCTGCGCAGTGCTGACGCCATCTTCATCGAAGAGCTGCGCAACACGCGCGACGAAGCCAGCGGCAAGAGCTGGTACGACCTGACCAGCCAGGCCTTTGCGGTGTTCTTGCCCGTCAAGAGCGTGGGCGTGATGGGCGATGGCCGCACTTACGACTATGTGGTGGCGCTGCGCGCGGTGCAGACCAGCGATTTCATGACGGCTGATTGGGCCGAGCTGCCCTACAGCCTCTTGAAGAAGGTGTCGGGCCGCATCATCAACGAGGTGCGCGGGATCAACCGTGTGACTTACGACGTGTCGAGCAAACCACCGGCCACGATCGAGTGGGAATGAACGCATGAACCCGGTCATGGAACAGGCCTCTCTCGAAGGTTTTGACCCCGCGGTGGAGCCGACGGATCGGTTATTTTTGGCCGTCTTTCCGACCGAGGCGGCTGCCGAGAAGATCACACAACTTGGGTTGCGTTTGCGCGGTGAGCAGGGCCTGAAGGGCAAGCTGATCCAGAAGGAACGGTTGCACGTCACCTTGCATCACTTGGGCGACCATGTGGGTCTGCGGCAAGACATTGTGACGGCCGCCGCAGAGGTGGCCGCTGGCATCGCAGCTGAGCCTTTCGAGGTGACGTTCGATCACGCGTCAAGCTTTGCGAGCCAGCCTCGCAACCGACCCTTTGTGCTGCGCGGGCGAGAGGGCGTCGAGCCACTCATCGCGTTCCAGCGCACGGTCGGCGAAGCCATGAAGAGAAGCACGCTGAACCGCTGGGCGAAGAGCAGCTTCACGCCTCACGTCACGCTGATGTACGACGATCGCGCCGTGGAAGGAATTGCCATTGAACCCGTGTCGTGGCAGGTGCATGAGTTGGTTCTCGTGCACAGCCTTCTTCGTCAGACGCGCCACGTCATTCTGGGCCGATGGCCGCTGAGAGCGGCTGCGTGAGGGCGATTTTCGGTATCGCTTCGTTGCTGGTGGTCTTGGCCGTGGTGGGCCTGTTGGCCAGCAGGCAGCTCAAGAGCGCTGGGGTCGCGCCGGTGGCAACCGGCGCCTCGATGCCGGTCGTTGCCGGCGGCAACGCTCGCGAGCAAGCCCAGCAGGTGCAAGACAAAGTGATCAGCGACCTGAACAAGGCGATGGAACAAGGCGCCGCTCGCAGGGAAGAGGCCGACAAGTGACGCCGGCGCCTCCCACGCCCGCTGACGAGCAAGCCATGCGCATAGCGCTCGACCAGGCACAAAACGCCTGGTTGGTAGGCGAAGTGCCCGTCGGGGCAGTGATCATGAAGGCTGGCCAGGTGATTGCCACCGGCTACAACCGCCCCATCACCGAGCATGACCCCACCGCCCACGCCGAGATCGTCGCGCTGCGCCACGCCGCCACGCTGCTGGGCAACTACCGCCTGCCCGAGTGCGAGCTCTACGTGACGCTCGAGCCGTGCGCCATGTGCGCCATGGCGCTGATGCATGCCCGCTTCAAGCGCGTGGTGTTCGGCGCCGCCGATCCCAAGACGGGCGCGGCCGGTTCAGTGGTCGATCTGTTTGGGCAACCGCAGCTCAACCATCACACGCAAGTGCAGGGCGGCGTGCTGGCCGATGACTGTGGCAAGGTGCTGCGTGATTTCTTTGCCGAGCGGCGCGAGCTGTACCGGCAGCGCCGCGCAGGCCCGGCTTCCGAGCCTGCGCCACTCGACATGCCCGCCATCCCGACCGGAGAGGTTTTGGAAATTGAGCCACCCACACCACCATCCCCACGATCACACGCACCCTGAGGCGGGTTCGAACACGTTGACGCTGTTCACGCCCGCTGGCGTGTTGCCGAAGGCAGCACCTCTGCGCCTGGCTGCCAAGCGCCTCGCGGCCATGGGCTTCGATGTGCAGGTGGACGAAGCTGCCCTGGCCCGTCACCAGCGCTTCGGTGGCGACGACGACACCCGCTTGGCTGCCCTGCATCGCATCGCCAAACAAGGGCCGGGCATTGCTCTTGCCACGCGCGGCGGCTATGGCCTGACGCGCCTGCTTGACCGCATCGACTGGAAGCTGCTCGGCCTCAGCGTCGAGCACGGCACCCGCTGGGTGGGCTACAGCGACATGACCGCTTTGCACAATGGCCTGCTGGCGCACACCGGTCAACGCAGCTGGGCCGGGCCGTTGGCTTGCGACGACTTCGGTCGCGAAACGCTAGACGACATCACGCCCGACTGTTTTGCAGAGGCCATGAGCGGAGCGCTTGAAGCTGTGGGCTTTCGCACAGAGGCCGGCTTCGACGGGCTGGAGGCCAAGGGTGTGCTGTGGGGCGGCAACCTTTGCGTGCTCAACACCTTGCTCGGCACGCCCCACTGGCCCAAGGTCAAGGGCGGCATTTTGTTCCTGGAAGACGTCAACGAACACCCGTACCGCATCGAGCGCAACCTGCTTCAATTGCATCAGGCGGGCGTGCTCGATGCGCAAAAAGCCATCGTGCTAGGCGCTTTCACCGATTTCAAGAAGTCTCCGCTCGACCGCGGCTACAGCCTCAAAGCGGCCATCGCCTACATGCGCTCGGTGACGAAGACGCCCATCCTCACCGGCTTGCCCTTCGGCCACGTGCCGACCAAGGTCAGCTTGCCGGTGGGCGCCAAGGTCACGCTGCTCGTGCAGGCACGGGATGTGCTCATAGGCTGGTAGCGCAATCTAAAACGACGCGCTGATTACCCTGAGGCGCCTGCAGCAAGGCTGCGCATAGAATCCGCAGCGCTCGCCTCGTGCAGCACCGGGCAAAACCCGGTTGTTGCCGCAGGCGCTTTTATTTGTTTGTCGTTGCACGGTCTATCCGCACGGTGCAGAGGCAGGAGCTGGAGAGATTTCATGGGCGCTTCTATGCGTCGTACGCGAGCATGGCTGTGGGCGTTTTTGATGGCCTGTGGTCTCACCCTTCCAGGGTGCAACAACAGCCCGTACCCGGACGGGGCAGCCGCGACCAACACCTTGTTCAACTCGTTCGACGAGCGCTCCCCGCGCTACCTCGACCCGACCGCCTCGTACAGCAACCCCGAAACACCGTACACCTATTCGGCCTATGAGCCGCTGTACGCGTACCACTACCTGAAGCGGCCGTACGAGCTGATTCCGAAGGCGGCAGAAGAGGTCGTCAAACCGTATTACCTCGACAAGAACGGCACCCGCCTGCCCGATGACGCGCCGGTTGAGCAGATCGCCGAAAGCGTCTACGACATCCACATCAAGAAGGGCATCCTGTATGCCCCACACCCCGCCTTTGCGAAAGACGACAAGGGTGGCTATCTTTACCACCAGCTCACCCGTGAACAGTTGGGCGACAAACGCTCGCCGCTTGAGTTCGAGAAGACCGGTACGCGGGAGCTGCTGGCAGAAGACTACGTTTACGCTTTCAAGCGCCACGGCACCACCCGCATCGAGACACCGATCTTTGCGATCTTCTCCGAGTACGTCATCGGGCTGAAAGAGTACGGCGAACTCATCAAAGCCGAAGATGCCAAGCTGCTGGCCGGGCTCAGCGAGTCCAGCCTCGACAAGCCGTTTCTCGACCTCCGCAAGTGGCCTCTGGCGGGCGCGCAGGCAGTTGATAGCCACACGCTGCGCATGCGAATCAAGGGCAAGTACCCGCAGTGGAAGTATTGGCTCGCGATGACCTTCACCGCTCCTGTGCCCTGGGAGGCCGACGCCTTCTACGCGCGCCCCGGCATGAACGGTAACGGCCTGTCTCTCGTGAAATGGCCAGTCGGTACCGGCCCCTACATGATGACCGAGTACGTGCAAGACAGGCGGCACGTGATGAAGCGCAACCCCAACTTCCGCGGCGAACCGTACCCCTGCGAAGGCTCGCCTACCGACAAGGCCGCCGGCCTGCTGGCCGATTGCGGCAAGACCATGCCCTTCATCGACACGGTGGTGTCGACCATCGTCAAGGAGAAGGTGCCGCGCAAAGAGATGTTCAAGCAGGGTTACCTCGATGTGCCAGAGATAGAACGGCCCGAGTGGGGTGTGGAGTTCCGCGTCGACATGGACGACTCCGACCGTGTGCGCAAGTTCTACGAAGAGCGCGGGTTCTCCTTTCCGCAGACGACCGACATCAACAACTGGTACCTCGGCTTCAACTGGCTAGACCCGGTGGTCGGCAAAGGCGATACGCCGCAGCAGCAGCTGCGCAACCGCAAGCTTCGCCAGGCGCTGTCGATTGCGATCGACTGGGAAGAAGGCTACGGGCGCATCTTTCGAACCAAGGGTGGCGTGGCAGCACACGGCCCTGTGCCGCCCGGCGTCTTTGGTTCACGCGAGGGCACACCCCAGGGCTTCAACCCGGTGACGCACAAGCTCGCGGGCGGGCAGGTCGTGCGCCGCTCGCTCGATGACGCGAAGAAGCTCATGGTCGAGGCCGGCTACCCGGACGGGCGCGATGCCGTCAGCGGTAAACCTCTGGTACTCAACTACGACTACCAGCGCACACCCACGCCTGAGTTGAAGTCTGAGCTCGACTGGATGGTCAGGCAGTTTGGCAAGCTGGGTGTGCAACTGGAGATCCGTGCGACCGATTACAACCAGTTCCAAGACAAGGTGCTCAAAGGCAAGCAACAGATTTTCTGGTGGGGCTGGCTGGCCGACTACCCCGATGCCGAGAACTTCTTGTTCCTGCTCTACGGCCCCAATGCCAAGTACCCGAACCAGGGCGAGAACACTGCCAACTACAGCAACGCCGAATACGACCGGCTTTACCGGGTGATGCAGACCTTGGAAGACGGCCCCGAGAAGCAGAAAGTCGTCGACCAGATGGTGGCCATCGTGCGTGAAGACTCCCCTTGGGCCTGGGGCTACTGGCCGTACGTCGCGCTCGCCTTCCAGCCGTGGGCGCACAACGGCAAGCCCAGCATTCTGGTGCGCGACCTGGCCAAGTACTACCGCGTTGACCCCGCGGTGCGCGTTGAGAAGCAGGCCGAGTGGAACAAGCCGGTCTGGTGGCCCGTGCTGCTGATGGCCGCGGCGGTCTTGGCGCTCATAGCCTTGGCTTGGCGCGGCTACCGCGTGCGCCAGCGCGTCACCGCACGGCCTGTGGCCGCGCCCGTTGTGGCGGAGGCCTGAGCATGCTGAGCTACTTGGTTCGCCGGCTCGGCTATGGGGTTCTCATCCTGATCGGGGTGAACCTCTTCACCTTCGTCCTGTTCTTCACGGTCAACACGCCCGATGACATGGCGCGGCTCAACATCGGCGGCAAGCGGGTCACGCAAGCCCAAATCGAGAAGTGGAAGGCAGAACGCGGTTACGACAAACCGCTGTACTGGGCGCCCGCCGAAGCCGGCACAGAAAAGCTCACGCACACCATCGTGTGGGAGCGATCGGTGTCTCTGTTTGCCCTCAACTTCGGCCGTTCCGACGCGCGCAGTGCGCTCGACATCGGGCACGAGATCAAGACCCGCATGTGGGTCAGCTTGCAGCTGGCCTTGCCGCTCTTCTTGCTGCAGGTGATCGCGAGCACGGCCTTTGCGCTGCTGCTGGTATTTTTTCGCCACTCGCGCATCGACTTCTGGGGGGTGGTGCTGTGCGTGGTGATGCTCTCGATCTCCAGCCTGTTCTACATCATCGTGGGGCAATACGCCTTCGCGCGTGTCTTGAAGCTGGTGCCCATCAACGGCTACGCGCCGGGGCTGGACGCGGTCAAGTTCCTCATCCTGCCGATCTTGTTGTCGCTGCTGTCGCGCTTGGGAACCGAGGCGCGCTTGTATCGCGCCATGTTCCTTGAGGAGATCGGCAAAGACTACGTGCGCACGGCGCGCGCCAAGGGATTGTCTGAAGCCATGGTGCTGTTCAACCATGTGATGAGAAATGCGCTGATCCCCATCATCACGAGTGCCGGTTCCTACCTGCCGTATGTGTTCTTGGGCAGCCTGGTATTCGAGAGCTTCTTCGGCATACCAGGGCTCGGTGCGTTTGTGATCGAGGCGATCAGCGGGCAAGACTTCGCGATCGTGCGGTCCATGGTGTTCCTTGGCGCCTTGATCTACATCGCCAGCTACGTGGTCATCGACCTCACCTACACCTGGGCAGATCCCCGGGTGCGCTTGTCCTGAAGGCGCAGAACGGCCATGCCCAAGTTTGTATTCTTGTGGACCGATGTGGTGCTGTACGCGATGCTGCTGGCCTTGATCGGCTATGCGTGGCGCGTCAGCCGAAACGACAACCTGCGCGCCAACTGGTACAAGGTGCTGCGCGATCCGGCGGCCTCGTCGGCAGGCATTGTTCTGGTGTTGTTTGCGCTGATCACGATGGCAGACAGCGTGCATTTCAGGCGCGCCCTGCAGCCCACCGCTTCCAGCAAACCCGATGTGCAGGCCTTCTATGCCACCAGCACCGAGTCGCTGCTAGACGCACTGCTCGCCCGCCAGATCGCCACGCGTGAAGTCGGCTACTCCGAGCCGCTGGCCTACCTCGGGCTTACCAAGGTGCCGCTGGTGCGCGACGGGATATCGACCAACGACTTTCCTCGCCTGGAGTTCGGTGGCGCGCATCTGAAGAACCCCGAGGCCGAGTGGCACGGCGATGTCATCGCCCGCGCGGTCGGTGGCGCCGCGGCCGGCATCGTCGTGGTGATGGTGTTGTCATTGCTGACGGCAGCATGGTTGGGCAAGGGCCATGGAGGCACGCGCGCCGCATTGAAAGCCATTGCGCGAGACCGCACCGACTTGCCTCTGCGCGCAGCTCTCGCCACACTGCTGGTGCTCGGCATCAGCGCAGGGGTGCTGATGGCATTGATGGCGCACTACCACGTGTTCGGCACCGACCGCACCGGCAACGACGTGCTGTATCAATCGCTGAAGAGCGTACGCACGGCCTTCGTGATCGGCACGCTGGCGACCGTGGCGACGCTGCCGTTTGCGGTGGTGCTCGGCATTCTCGCGGGTTACTTCAGAGGCTGGGTCGATGAAGTGATCCAGTATGTCTACACCACGCTCAGCTCGGTGCCCAATGTGCTGCTGATCGCCGCCTGCGTGCTCATGGTGCAAGTGTTTCTCGACAAGAACCCCGAGATGTTTGAGACCGGGCTGGAGCGCTCCGACCTGAAGATATTCTTGCTTTGCGTCATCCTCGGGCTTACAGGCTGGGCCACGCTGTGCCGCTTGGTGCGCGGAGAAACGCTCAAGCTGCGCGAGCTCGATTTCGTGCAGGCCGCCACAGCTTTCGGCGTGAGCCACGGGCGCATCATGGCGCGCCACATCGCGCCCAATGTGATGCACCTGGTGCTCATCACCACGGTGCTCAGCTTCTCTGACCTGATCTTGTACGAAGCCGTGCTCACCTACGTGGGCGTCGGCGTTGACCCGTCGATGAGCAGCTTTGGCGGAATGATCAACCTGGCTCGCAGCGAGATGAGCCGCGACCCAGTCGTCTGGTGGAGCTTTGCGGCAGCCTTCACTTTCATGGTGGTGCTGGTGCTGGCGGCCAATCTTTTTGCCGATGGCGTCCGAGATGCCTTCGACCCCCGCTCGCGCAGCTTCCGCCCGCGTCTGAAGCGCTCCCTGGCCTGACACAAGATGCTCAAGATCGAAGAACTGAAAGTCGCGCTAGACGCCGACGCGGGCCTGGTCAAGGCGATTGACGGCCTCTCGCTGTCCGTCAAGCGCGGCGAGACCTTTGCCCTGGTGGGTGAGTCGGGTTGCGGCAAGAGCATGACGGCCCTGGCCTTGATGCGTCTCTTGCCCGACAACGGACAGATCACGCAAGGGCAGGTGGCACTCGAAGGCCAAGACGTATTGGCCTTGGCCGAGTCGCAGATGCGCGCCGTGCGTGGCGGCAAGATCGGCATGATCTTCCAGGAGCCGGCCACCAGCCTGAACCCGGTGATGCGCGTGGGCGACCAGATCGTCGAAGCGATTGAGGCGCATACCGCCTTGCGCGGCGCGGCGGCGCGCTCCAAGGCCATCGAGTGGCTGGGCAAGGTCGGCATTCCTGAGCCCGAGAGCCGCATCGACGAGTACCCGTTTCGCCTGAGCGGTGGGCAGAAACAACGCGTGATGATCGCGATGACGCTGGCGGCCGAGCCCGATTTTCTGATCGCCGACGAACCCACGACCGCACTCGACGTGACCATCCAGGCGCAGATTCTCGACCTGCTCAAGCGTTTGCAAAAAGAGCAGGGCATGGGCCTTCTGCTGATCACGCACGATTTGGCCGTGGTGTCTGGCATGGCCGATCGCGTGGCGCTGATGTATGCCGGCCAAATCATCGAAGTGGCAACTGCGCGCGAGTTCTTTCGCTCTCCGCAGCATCCTTACGCGCGCTTGCTGCTGAACGCACTGCCCGATGCGGCGAAGCGCGGTGGCACGCTCGCCGCTATTGCTGGCACGGTGCCGCCTCTGTGGCAAGAGTTTTCAGGGTGTCGGTTTGCGCCGCGCTGTGACCGCGTGATCGACGAATGCCATCACACGCTGCCTGAGCTCATCCATACCGGCAGCGAGCATGTGGTGCGATGCATCTTGTACCGCGATGGCGCAACGCTTGCCCCGCTGGCGGCGCTGCCAGGGGTGACCGAGGCGCTTCCGGAAAAGACGCCTATCGGCCAGTCCTTGCTGGATGTTCAGCACCTGTCGGTGCGCTTTCCGATACGCAAAGGGTTGCTGCAACGCGCACGCAACTACTTCGTCGCCGTGAACGACGTGTCGTTCAGCATCGCGGCCGGAGAGACGTTGGCGCTGGTGGGTGAGTCGGGCTGCGGCAAGACGACCACGGGCAAGGCCATCGTGCAGCTGCTGCGAAACCAGGCTGTGATCGAAGGCTCGGCCCAGTTTCAAGGCGCCGATCTTTTCAGTTTGAAGGGTGATGCGTTGCGCAACGCGCGAAGCGCGATCCAGATCATTTTTCAGGATCCATTCGCGTCTCTCAACCCGCGCATGCGCGTGTTCGATCTGCTCGAAGAAGGCCTGCTGGCCTTGCGGCCCGAGATGACGGCCGATCTGCGCCGGGCTGAGATTGAGACACTCGTCGGCCGCGTAGGCCTGAGGCCCGATGCGCTGCAGCGCTACCCGCACGAGTTCTCTGGCGGCCAGCGCCAGCGCATCGCCATCGCCCGCGCTTTGGCCCTCAAGCCCAGCCTGATCGTTTGTGACGAGCCGACATCGGCGCTCGATGTTTCGGTGCAAGCCCAGATCCTCAACCTGCTGCGCGAGTTGCAACGCGAGTTCGGTGTTTCGTACCTGTTCATCACCCACAACATCGGGGTGGTGGAGTACATCGCCGACCGCGTGGTGGTGATGCAGAACGGCCGCATCGAAGAGGCTGGCAGCAGCGACGAGGTGCTGCGCAACCCGCAGTCGGCGTACACGCGCACGCTGTTGGCGGCGGTGCCCCGAATCGAGGCGATTGACGCAGTAGATGCTCACCAAAGTTGAGCATTGGCGACTTCAGGAAACGAAATCGAATCGCTCGTTGCAATGAGGTGGTCGTGCATGTTGCCGGCAGCCAACGTTGCGCTCACGTTGGTAGGAGAGAGAGTTCCCTAAAGCGGCCGAATACGCGGTGAGAAGGGCTGGGCTTCACCGCCAAAAAACGGCCGGAGACCCGCACGAACACTAGGTTTCTGTGTCGGGAGCATGGCCTTCGAGCAACAGCTTTGGCCGGCAACACAAAGCGACCCAGGAAATACCCTCGGCAAGCCTCATTTCGCTTCAGTGACAATTCGTTCACACGTCCTCATGGATAAGACATGGCCGATTCACAAAGCCGGCATGTGGCTTGCAGTGAGAGTGGTTTATCCATCAACCTTTCAGTGTTCAGGAGATCACATGTTTAGAAAGACAAAAATCTGCTCAGGCTTGATGCTCGCGTTTGGTGGCGGCTTGGCCCTCAGCGCCTTCCCGGTTCTGGCGCAACAGCAACTAGAGCGTGTCGAGATCACCGGGTCGTCAATCAAGCGCGTTGAGTCCGAAGGTGCGCTTCCAGTTCAGGTCATCACACGTGCTGATATCGAACGCAGCGGCGTTACGAGCACTGAGCAACTGCTCCAATCAATCTCAGCGGCTTCTTCAATGGGCGGTACGAGCAACGCTACCGGTGCGGGCTCATCCACGTACGGGTTTTCGTCGATTTCTCTGCGCGGTTTGGGCGAGGATCGCACCTTGGTGCTGGTCAACGGCCGCCGGGTCGCTGCGTTTGCGGGCGGCAACGGTGCCGCGGCCAACGTCAACGCGATTCCGCTGGCCGCGATCGATCACGTGGAAATCCTTAAGGACGGCGCTTCGAGTGTGTACGGTTCAGATGCTGTCGGTGGCGTTGTCAATTTCATTTTGACGAAAGAATTCAAGGGCTTCGAGATCGGTGGCAGCACGGGCTCGCCCACCCGATCGGGCGGTGGCAAGTCCAACAAAGCCCACCTTGTCGCGGGTTTTGGCGATCTTGAAAAAGATCGCTTCAATCTGACCACCTCGCTGGCTTTCGAACGCGAGACCGCAGTGTTCGCCAAGGACCGTGACTTTGCCAAGACGGGCAATGTCCCCCCGTACCTGCTGGCATCGGCCACAGGGCAGGGCAACATCCAGGGGGCATTCACTCCTGGAACGGGAAGCGTCGCCACGGGAGACTGGGTGCCTGGCACTACGGTCGCCGGCTTCGGCAACCCGGGCAGCAGCTATGGCAACCCACTGGCGGTTGCCAACAACTGCGAATCGGTGAACATGTTCCGCAACCCGACGAACACCTCTAAGGGTGTGCCGTATTGCGTGTTCGACAGCAATGCGTTTGTGGGATTGACGCCCAAGCGCGAACTGATGAATTTCAGTGCCAATGGGGTGTTCAAGATCACGAGCAGCATGGAGGCCTTCGGCGACGTGCTCTATTCGAAGAGCGTCGTCACCAACACGTTTCAGCCCAGCCCGGTACGCCGAGACTTCCTGCAGACCGATGCGTTGTTTGATGCGCAAGGCGTTGATCAGGCTTTGTTGATCCGGCCTGCCAACCCCAACTATGTGGTCGCTAAAAACTACTTGATTGCGCAAGGTTTCGGGTCGCTCTTCACTGCAGGGGATCCTGCACTGGCGGTCACCTCCCGCGTGTTTGATTTCGGGCCCCGCACCTCCAAAGACACTTCCAAGGCCAGCCGTTTTGTGGGCGGCCTGCGAGGCAGCTTTGGCAAGAATGACTACGAAGCAGCCTTCTCCAGCAGCGAGAGCAAACTCTCGGGCACGGTACCTGAAGGTTTCTTCTCACAGGTGGCATTTGCTAAGGCCGTGAACGCAGCCAACAGTGACTACAACCCTTGGAGCTTGGATCAATCGGCAGCTTTCAAGGCTGCGCTGGCCGCCAACAATGCCAAGTACACCGGCGGCACGCTGGATGCGAAGTTCAAGAACTCCGTGCTTGACGGCAAGGTTTCCGGTGAAATATTCCAGTTGCCTGCCGGCCCGGTCTTGTATGCCGTCGGTATGCAATACCGCAAGGAAGCGTACGTCACGACCCCCAGCCCCGCGCTTGAGACAGGTGACATTGCCGGCTTGGGCGGCAGCGTGCCTCCGGTGGACAAAACACGCAACGTCACCGCGATCTTTGCCGAGTCGATTGTCCCGATCGTGAAGTCGCTTGAAGGCCGCGTGTCGGTTCGCAATGACAAGTACGGTGACACCGGCAAGTCAACGACCTACTCCACCTCCCTGCGCTGGCAGCCCACCAAGGAGATTCTGGTTCGCACGTCCGCCGCGACGGGCTTCCGTTCGCCGACCTTGATCGACCTCTATCAGCCGCAGGCGCTGGGCGCTTCGGAGCAGTTCAATGACCCGGTGACGGGTCAAACTGACATCCAGGTCAACTCGCTGACTGGCGGTAACCCTGGTCTGAAACCCGAACGATCGAAGCAGACTTCGCTGGGTTTGGTGGTTTCGCCGAGCAAGACCCTCACGTTCTCGGTCGACTGGTTCAATATCCGTGTGAGGGACATCATCACCTCGCCTTCGGCCCAGGAGGTGGTGTCGCGGAATGCATCGGGTGATCCTACTTATGCAGGCTTGGTGACTCGCGACCCGACAACGCAGGACATCCTGTCGATGGTTCAAACGCTCACGAATACCGGCGATGCTGTTGTGAGAGGTCTCGACATCGGGGCGGCATACCGCGAGACGTTTGGCGCCGGGCGCTTGGATGTGAATCTCGACGGGACCTACATGATCAAATTCGATCAGACCAGTCCTGGCGGCGTGGTTTCCCACAAGGTGGGCACGATGATCGACTCGAACGGTGACCCAGTGCTCGGCGCCGACAGCGGTGGTGTCGTGATGCGCTGGAAGCATTTGCTGAGCACAACTTGGTCGCAGGGTGGCTGGGCGTTCACCTACGCGCAGAACTACTATCAGCGCTACAAGGACGGCCTCGATCTCAACGGCAACTACCATGAGGTTCCGTCTCAATCCATCTACGACCTGAACGTCACCTATACGGGCATCAAGAACCTGCGGGTGGGTCTTGGCGTGAAGAACGTGTTCGACAAAAACCCCCCGATCTACATCCCGGCAAGCAACCAGTTCCAAGCGGGTTACGACATCTCGACGTATGACCCGCGGGGCCGGTTCGTTTACCTTTCTGCAGCTTTGAAGTTCTAAGCAAAGCACCCACACGACGACTGTTATTCGTGTGTGCCCGCTGGCCACAAGCCGGCGGGCATTTTTGTTAACCTCAAGCGGTTGTGCTTTGACCAAACTGGAGACCCCAGGGTATGGATTTTTCTAAGAGACAAGCGGACCCGAGACGCCACCTCACTGGCATCGTGTTCGTCGTTTTATTTCATGGCTTGCTTGTGTACGGGCTGATGTCCGGTCTCGCAAGAAAGGTCATCGATGTCGTGCGAGCCCCGATCGAGACCAAGGTGATTGAGGAGATCACCAAGCCACCGCCGCCGCCGGAAGTGGTGGTGCCACCGCCGCCGAAACTGGAGGCGCCGCCACCGCCTTTCATTCCGCCGCCGGAGGTGCAGATTGCGACGCCACCGCCGGTGGTTCCCACGATCACGGCAACGACGCCTACACCTCCGCCTGCTCCGACCACCATGACGCCTGTGCCGCCACCCGTCGCTGCGCCTGCACCTACCGCAGCCGCTCCGACAACCACACGTGGAGCCTGTACCAAGATGCCGCCGCCGGAGGTTCCGGGGCTCAACGTCACCGGGCGCATGACGCTGCTCGGCACGATCGCTGTCAAGGGTGGTGTCGTTGTGAACGTCGAGATATCGAACATCCGTGGCATCTCGGATCGTCGTGCTCAACGGGCCTTGGCCGCAGCGGTCGAAACCGCCCTGCGCGAGTACGTCTGCCCTGGGGATTGGCCCGCCTTGACCCAAGAATTTACGTTCACCATCAACTAACTCTCTACCCATGGCGTTTGCTCGTGCCTTGGCTCATGAAGCCGTTGCGTGGGCTGCGCGACCCAACTCAATATCCCAGGAGATCGCAACATGTCCAAACTTTTCGTAACTAAGTGGGCCGCAGCCCTTCTGACCGCCGCGGCGTTCGTGATGGCTTTTCCGCACGGCGCCTTGGCCCAACCGGCCTCGGCTCCTGTCGAGCAGCCCGCTCCGGCCGCAGTGCCGGCGCCTCCTGCAGCCGCGCCAGCCCCCGCCGTCACCAAGGAAGTCGTTGAGAACCCGTACGACTTGAAGCACCTGTGGGCACAAGGTGACGTGGTCGCGCGTGGCACGCTGATCATCCTCGTCATCATGAGTTTGGCGAGCTGGTACATCCTGGTGACCAAGCTCTTCGAAAGCATCAAGCTCAGCTCTGAAGCCAAGTCGGCCCGGCAGAGCTTCTTCAAGTCGGCCAGCCTGAACGACGGCATGAAGACGCTCAAGACCGGCAGCGCCTTCCAGTTCATCGCCGAAAGCGGTGTCGAAGCGGGCAAAGATCACGCGGGTGAACTTACCGCCAACATCGACCGCAACACCTGGATCGGCATGAGCGTGCAGCGCGCCATCGACAATGTGCAAAGCCGCTTGCAAGACGGCTTGGCGGTGTTGGCGACCGTCGGCTCGACCGCTCCGTTTGTTGGCCTGTTCGGCACTGTGTGGGGCATTCTGAATGCGTTGACGGCCATTGGTATCGCAGGCCAGGCCTCCATCGACAAGGTGGCAGGCCCCGTGGGCGAGTCGCTGCTGATGACGGCCATTGGCCTCGCAGTGGCCGTGCCCGCAGTGCTGGGCTACAACTGGCTGGTTCGCCGCAACAAGGTAACCATGGAAGCCGTGCGCAGCTTCGGTGCTGACCTGCACGGCGTGCTCTTGGGCAGCCGCGCCTCGGCTCGTTGATCCGTTACCGCATCAGGAGCGCCTCATGGCCATGAATGTCGGATCGTCAGACGGCGATGAAGACGAAGTGGTGGCCAGCATCAACACCACCCCGCTGGTGGATGTGATGCTGGTGCTGCTCATCATCTTTCTGATCACTGTGCCCGTCGTGACGCAAAACGCCGCGTTGTCTTTGCCCAAAGAGACCAACATCGCTCGCCAGACCAAGCCCGAGAACATCGAGATCTCCGTCACCAAAGACGGTGACGTGTTCTGGAACGCTCAAGCCGTGGCAGACAACAATGCACTCGTTGATCGGCTGAAGAAGATCGCCGTGATCGTGCCGCAGCCTGAGATTCACATTCGGGGTGACGAGAAGTCGCGTTATGAGTCGGTAGGCCGGGTGGTCTTTGCATGCCAGCGTGCCGGCATCCAAAAGATCAGCTTCGTCACCGAACCGCCACCGCGTGGCTAACCCAGGAGACAAATCATGGGAATGAACGTAGGTTCAAGCAGTGGCGGCGAGCCGGAAGTGATGGTCGAGATGAACACCACGCCCTTGATCGACGTGATGTTGGTGTTGCTGATCATGCTGATCATCACCATCCCGATCCAGTTGCACTCGGTCAATCTGAACATGCCCACCGGCAACCCGCCGCCACCCACGGCACCGCCCGTGGTGGTGACGATCGACATTGACTTTGACGGCACGATCTTCTGGAACGGCGAAGCCCTGGCTGACCGCGCGACGTTGGAGACGCGGCTTGCCAATACGGCGGCGATGGCCGATCAACCCGAAGTGCACTTGCGGCCGAACAAGCTGGTGGAGTACAAGGCCGTGGCCATGGTGCTGGCCAGTGCACAGCGGCTGGGCGTGACCAAGCTGGGCATGGTCGGCAATGAGCAATTCATTAAGTGACGCACAGCTCATGAAGAGACAAGCACTCCATTTTTTCGTGGCCGCGTCGCTGCTGCTGGGCGCGGCAGGCGCGCATCCCCAAGAGGGGATGCGCGCTGATGTCGGCAAGCCTTTGCAGGCGGCGAACGAGTTGATCAAGTCGCAGAAGTTCAAGGAAGCACTGGCCAAGGTGCGCGAAGCCGATGCCGTGCCCAACAAGAACGCGAATGAAAGCTTCATGGTTGAGCGCATGCGCATCGCAGCGGCCTCGGGTGCCGGTGATGCGGACACTGCTGCGAAGTCGTATGAAACTTTGAAGGCGAGTGGCAAGCTGTCACCGGCCGAACAGCTGCGCATGCTCGAATCGTTGACGGTGGCCTACTACCGCGCCAAGGACTACGCCAAAGCGGTGAATTGGGGCAAGCGCTATCTGGCAGATGGCGGCTCCAACGGCCAGATCAGAACCTTGCTGATCCAATCGCAATACCTGAGCGGTGACTATGCGGGTGCCACCAAAGAGTTGGTGGTCGAGTTGCATGCCGACGAGAAGGCCGGCCGCGTGCCGCCCGAAGACCGCCTCAAGCTTCTGCTGAATGCGGCCCAGCGCGTGAACGACAACGGCAGCTATGTGATGGCGATGGAGCGTCTCGTCACGCACTACCCGAAGAAGGAGTATTGGGCCGACCTGCTGGGCCGGGTGCAACGCAAGCCCAACTTCAGTGACCGCCTCGCGCTTGACACCTATCGGCTGATGCTGGCATCGGGCAGCATGCGCAACGCCAACGACTACATGGAGATGGCCCAGCTGGCGGTGCAGGCCGGCTTGCCCGCTGAGGGCAAGCAAGTGGTCGAGAAGGGGTTTGCCGCGGGTGTACTGGGCAAAGGCACGCCGACGGAAGCCGATCGGCATCGGCGTCTAAACGACCTGGTGGTCAAGCGCGCCGAAGAAGACAGGCAATCCTTGGTCAAACGCCAGGCTGAGGCCGCAACCGCCAAGGGCGGTGCTGATTTGGTAGACGTAGGTTTTGGCCAAGTCTTTCTTGGTGAGCCGAAGAAGGGCATCGCGCTCATGGAGCAGGGCATTGCCAAGGGCGGGCTCAAGCGCGCCGACGATGCCCGGCTGCACTTGGGCATCGCCTGGCTGATGTCGGGTGATTCGGCCCGTGCGCAGACGGTCTTCAAGACCGTGACGGGCAACGACGGCACGGGCGACCTCGCGCGTCTGTGGACGCTCATCGCCCGCCAGAAGTAGCGGGCACTGGCGGTCAACGAGGCGCGAGTCGGATCGCGCCGTCCAGCCGGATCACCTCGCCATTGAGCATGTCGTTGGTGATGATCTGGTGCACAAGCTTGGCGTAGTCGGCCGGCGTGCCGAGGCGGCTGGGGAAGGGCACCCCAGCGGCCAAGGCATCTTGCACGTCTTGTGGCATGGCGAACAGCATCGGCGTGCCGAAGATGCCGGGTGCGATGGTCATGTTGCGTATGCCGTTGCGTGCCAGGTCGCGCGCAATGGGCAGGGTCATGCCGACCACGCCGCCCTTAGAGGCCGAATAGGCCGCTTGGCCCATCTGCCCATCAAAGGCCGCAACGCTGGCGGTCGAGATCAGCACGCCACGCTCTCCTGTGGCCTCGGGCTCGTTGCGGCTCATCGCCTCGGCGCTCAAGCGAATCATGTTGAAGCTACCGATCAGGTTGACCGTGACGACCTTGCTGAAGAGCGCTAGCGCATGGGCGCCTTCCTTGCCTACGGTTTTGCTCGCCGGTGCAATGCCCGCGCAGTTCACCAGCCCCATCAGCTTGCCCATGGCGGTGGCCGCAGCAACCGCGGTTTGCCCGTCAGCTTCCTGGCTCACATCGCATCTGACGAAGCGGCCGCCTAACTCCTTGGCAATGGCCTCACCGCGGTCGGCCTGCAGGTCGGCGATCACGATCTTGCCGCCATGGGCCGCGAGCATCCGGGCCGTGCCTTCGCCCAAGCCCGACGCGCCGCCGGTGACGATGAAAACCTTGCCTGCGATGTCCATGGCGTGCTCCTGTGGGTGAGTGGGGTGCTTTGATTCTGGATGAAAAAAGCCGCTCATCGAGCGGCTTAGTTGTGTGCTGCGAGCGAGCGTTTCAGCTCAGGGCCTCGAGCGCACGAGTGGTGATTTCATCGACCGTGCCGGTACCTGAAATCTTGCGGTACTTAGGTGCACCTGCTTCACCGGAGGCCGACCACTTCGAGTAGTAGTCGACGAGCGGTCGGGTCTGGTTCTGGTAGACGTCCAGGCGCTTCTTCACGGTCTCTTCTTTGTCGTCTTCGCGCTGGATCAGGTCTTCACCGGTCACGTCGTCTTTGCCCGCGGCCTTCGGTGGGTTGAACTTCACGTGATAGGTACGACCGGAGGCCAAGTGCACGCGGCGGCCGCTCATGCGCTCGATGATGGCGGCATCGGGTACGTCGATCTCAAGCACGAGATCGAGCTTGACGCCAGCAGCCTTCATCGCATCGGCCTGTGGAATCGTGCGTGGAAAGCCGTCGAACAGGAAACCATGGGCGCAGTCGGGCTGGGTGATGCGCTCTTTCACGAGGCCGATGATGATGTCGTCGCTCACCAGTGCGCCCGAGTCCATCACTTTCTTGGCCGCCAAGCCCAGCGGGCTACCGGCCTTGACCGCCGCGCGCAGCATGTCGCCAGTGGAGATTTGTGGAATGCCGAACTTCTTGCAAATGAATGCGGCTTGTGTCCCTTTTCCGGCGCCTGGCGCGCCCAGCAGGATCATTCTCATCTGTCGTCCTTGATTGGTGAATCTCTGGTGGCCCGCAGCGGCTCGCGACCCCGTTTTGCCTATGAGAATAGCATGGGCATTCAGCCGAAGAATGCGCGCACTCGGGCCAAATCTTCAGCGGTGTCGACCCCTGGGCCCGGCCTTGCCGCACTCACGTGCACAGCGATGCGTTCGCCGTGCCACAACACGCGCAGTTGCTCCAATGACTCGATGGCTTCGAGCGGGCAGGGAGGGAGCTTCGGGAAGCGGCGCAGAAAGCCGGCCTGGTAGCCATACAGGCCGATGTGGCGCAGCGGCAAGACGTCGGGCAACTGTTTCAGGCCTTGCGCGTGGCCATCGCGCCACCACGGAATGGGCGCGCGCGAGAAGTACAGTGCGCGGCCTGCACCATCGACCACCACTTTCACGACGTTGGGGTTGGCGAGTTCGTTTACGTCATCGATGGGATGCGCAGCCGTGCTCATGACGCAGTCTGATCTCGTCGTCAGCAATGCCGCGCAGGCGTTGATGAGGTCGGGGTCGATGAGCGGCTCGTCTCCCTGCACATTGACGACGGCGTCGCTGCCATCGAGCCCCAGTAACGTGCACGCTTCAGCCAGGCGGTCGCTGCCTGTGGGGTGGTCGGCACGGGTCAGCACGCAGTCAACGCCATGGGCCTGGCACGCGCTCACGATTTCGCTGTCGTCGGCCGCCACCACCACACGCGTGGCCTGGGACAGCGCTGCTCGCTGCGCGACCCGCACCACCATGGGCAAGCCGCCCACGTCGGCCAGTATCTTGCGCGGCAGGCGAGTCGATTGCAGACGCGCTGGCACCAGCACAGTGAAGATCACGCCGCAGTCTCGGCGTTAGGCGCGGGGGTGTCCAGCGAGCGCGCCTCAGACTCCAGCATCAGCGGGATGCCATCGCGTACCGGAAACGCCAGGCGATCGGCTCGGCACACCAGCTCTTGTTGCGGCTGGGTCGGAGGGCGAAGGTGCTCAAGCGGCCCTTTGCAGAGCGGGCACACCAGCAGTTCAAGCAATCGAGTGTCCATTTGCGAATCCTTCAGAGGCGGGCGGTTGAGGGCAGGAACTTCAGCAGGTCGGTGGCAAACGCGTCGCCCAACTCAAAGTCTAGCGTTGCCACCCACACGCGCGTGCTGCCCATGGCATCTGGCAGCAGCTTCACGGCGTCTTTTTCGGTGACGATCACGTCGGCAGTGTCGGCGGGCCAAGGCAGTACAGAGAAATCATGATGGTCGGGCAGGGCGAGCTCATCAATGCGTAGGCCCAGTGTGCGCAGCATGTCGAAAAAGCGCTGGGGCCGCGCGAGGCCCGCAGCGGCCAGCACGCTGCGCCCCTGCAGCTGCGCGTGCGCATCGGGGTGAGCGGGCTCTGCGGCCCACCACGCTCGCAAACGCATAAGCCCCGTCAGATGACGTCGTGCCAGGTGGCCGCCCAATGCGGTGCTGGGTGCTGGCGCGTTGTAGAGCACGACGCTGCGCAATGGGACGCTCTCGGGCATAGCCTCGCGCAGTGGGCCTGCCGGCAAGAGCCAACCATTGCCCACACCGCGCTCATCGAACACGATCACCTGTGCATCGCGGGCAAGGCGCGTGTGCTGCAGGCCATCGTCGCTGACGAGGATGTCAACACCGGGCCATGCGCGCAGCAGCGCAAGACCCGCCGCGACGCGATCTGCCCCCACGGAAACGGGCGCGGCTGTACGCAGATGCATCAACAAGGGTTCGTCGCCGACGAGGCTGGCCGACGCGGTGCGATCAACGAGCGCTACCGCTTCCGATGCCCGGCCATAGCCGCGTGACACGATACCGGGCGTGAAGCCACGCTCGCGCAGCAAGCGAACGAGAGCGATCGTCGTTGGGGTCTTGCCTGCGCCGCCGGCCACCAGATTGCCGACCACGACCACAGCCACCGGCAGCCGCACCGACTGCATCAGGCCCTGGCCATAGCAGGCTGCGCGCAGCCAGACGATGACGCCATAAAGCCATGAGACGGGCAGCAGCAGTCGAGCGAGCCATCCGCGCCGCAGCCAGGCTGCCTGCAAGCTCGACGCAGCCGACACGGCGGGGCTCTCAGCTGCCCGAGAGGGCGGCAACGCGCGACATCAGTGGTCTCGGCCTTGCCCGACTTGGGTGGCGAAGGTCAGCCGCGCGAGGCCCGCGCGCCGTGCTGCGTCCATTACCGTGATCACCGATTGGTGGGCAGCAGTGGCGTCGGCCGAGATGATGACCACGGTGTCACGCGAGCCTTCAGATGCCAGGGCGAGCTCGGCCGCCAGCAGCTCTACACTGCGCCCCTCCAGCGTCTTGCGGTTGATGGCATAGCGCCCCTCGCCCGAGACTGACACGATGATCTCGCGCGGGTTCTCGCGCGGCTTGTCGGCATCGGCCACCGGCAGCACCACTTGCAGCTCGGTGAATTTCGAGTAAGTGGTCGACAGCATCAGGAAGATCAGCACCACCAGCAGCACATCAATGAACGGGATCAGGTTGATCTCGGGTTCTTCGAGGTGGTGCTTGCGAAAGTTCATCGCCATGCTTTCAGGCCACTGGCTTTTTGGGAGGCACAGAAAAGCGCATCAGGTGCGGCACCATGCGTTCGGCGGCCTGCTCCATCTCGAGCGTGTAGGCGTCGATCTGGCCACGGAAGTGGCGATAGAACATGAGCGATGGGATGGCGATCATCAGCCCGAACGCCGTGTTGTACAGCGCCACTGAAATGCCATGCGCCAGCAGGGCAGGGTTGCTGCCGCCCGAAGGCGCCTGCGAGCCGAAGATCTCGATCATGCCGATCACCGTGCCGAGCAGCCCCAACAATGGTGCGGCCGAGGCGATGGTGCCCAAGGTGTTCATGTAGCGCTCCATGCGGTGCACAGCGGCGCGCCCGGCCGACTCGAACGAGCTGCGCAACACGGCCTCGCTCAGGCGTGGGTCGGCGATCACCGTGCGCAGGCCACTGGCGAGCACAGTGCCGAGAATGGAGTTGTCAGCAAGCTTGTTGACAACATCGGCACCAGGCAGGTGAGCGCGCGTGACAGACACCACTTCGTCCAGCAAACGCGGCGGCGCCACGCGTGCGGCGCGCAAGCTCGAAAGGCGTTCGATGATGAGCGTCAGAGCGACGATGGAGCACAGGAGAAGGGGCCAAATCGGCCAGCCAGCGGCTTGTATGATCGAAAACAATCCGGTCCTCTTCGGTAGATGTTGTGGCCCGTTCGGGAGGCGCGATTATGACCCCAAGGTCAGGCCTGTCACGCTGTCATTGGTTCGATCTTGTCACCGCGCTGCCGCGTACTGCAAACCGCTGACGCGACACCTGCGCACATCGTCCACTGCAACTGTGGACAACTTTGTGGGCAACCTCGCTTGAGCCGCGCGCAAGCCGCGCAAAATCAAGGCTCCCGTCAGATTGCTTAAAACTTAGGCATAGAAAAATCCTTGAAAATCAATCACTTGCACGATTGTGAAAGCCGTGTGACAGGCAAAACACAGCGCTTGGCCTTGATTGGCGCGCTTGTGGAGTTCTCGACCCGCGTCAGCGCTGGGTTTGCTCGTGATTGAGAACGCCTCTCAGCGCGGCGAGCGCATGGTTTGGGGCGTTGCTGCACTCGTTCATGCGGTGTCGGATACGCTGGCTGCGCGCTTTGCGGCGTGCACGATTCAGGGCGAGATATCAGGGTTTTCGAGAGCTCCGAGCGGCCACTGCTACCTCAACCTGAAAGACGCCGAAGGCGGGGCGGCCTTGATTCGCTGCGCCATGTTTCGCCGCGCGTCGAGCCTGCTGAATTTCTCGCCGGCCGATGGGCAATTGGTCGAAGTGCGCGGGCGCCTGGCGGTGTACGAGCCGCGTGGTGAATTGCAGTTCGTCATCGAGGCCATGCAGCGGGCAGGTGCCGGTGCGCTGTACGAGCAGTTTCTGAAGCTCAAGGCTCGCCTGGAGGCCGAGGGCCTGTTCGACCCGCAGCGCAAGCGCGCCTTGCCACGTTTCCCGCGCCGCGTGGGTGTCGTCACATCAAAGGCCGCAGCCGCCTTGCACGATGTGCTGACGGCCCTTGCGCGCCGCGCGCCGCACCTAGAGGTGATCGTCTACCCGAGCCCGGTGCAAGGAGCCGAAGCGTCAGCAGCGATCGTCGCTGCGATCACGGCAGCCGTCGCGCGCGCCGAAGTCGAGGTACTCATCGTGTGCCGCGGCGGCGGTTCGCTGGAAGACCTGTGGGCGTTCAATGACGAGCGTGTCGTGCGCGCGATTGCCGGCTCGCCGATCCCGGTGCTGTGTGGCGTGGGGCACGAGACAGATGTCACCTTGGCCGACTTTGCCGCCGACATGCGCGCACCCACGCCGACGGCCGCAGCCGAGCTGGTGTCGCCTACCCAAGAGGACGGGCTGGCCATGCTCGCGGCGGTGGCGTCGGTTATCACGCGCCGCGTGTACCGCGTGATTGACGGCCAGACCCAGCTGCTTGATCGCGCCATGCTGCGCCTGATGCGCCCCGCCGATGGCGTGCGGCGCCATGCGCAGCGGCTGGAGATGCTGCAGCATCGGCTGGCAGGGCGTGTGATGCAAAGCCTGCCTCGCCAGCGTCAACGATGTGCAGAGCTGAGCGCACGTTTTGGTCGCGCGCTGCGGGTGAGCCTGGTGAGCCGACAGCAGCGCCTGTCGTCACTTGAAGGCCGATTGACGGCGCTGGACCCGCGCCAGGTACTTTCGCGCGGCTATGCATGGCTGAGTGACGAAAGCGGCGTTCCCCTCACGAGTGCGAAAGCACTGGCGGTCGGTCAGCAAGTGCAGGCCGAGCTGGCTGATGGCAAGGTCGTGGCAACGCTCTCTAGCGTGACGCTGAAACCGCGCGGCGCGCGTTGAATTCGGCTGAGGTGGCCGTGGTTTTCTCGCAAGCTGCCTACAATCGTTCGAGCACTTCGACCCACAGAAAGGACACTCGCATGGAACACACACTGCCCCCGCTGCCGTATACACAAGACGCCCTGGCGCCGCACCTCAGCAAGGAAACGCTGGAGTACCACTATGGCAAGCATCACAACGCCTACGTGGTGAACTTGAACAACCTGCAGAAGGGCACCGAGTTCGAGGCTATGAGCCTTGAAGACATCATCAAGAAATCATCCGGGGGCATCTACAACAACGCTGCGCAGATCTGGAACCACACCTTCTTCTGGGGCAGCATGAAGCCCCAGGGTGGTGGCGAGCCCACGGGCGCACTGGCGGCGGCCATCAATGCCAAGTTCGGCAGCTACACCGCATTCAAGGAAGCTTTCACCAAGAGCGCGGTGGGCAACTTCGGCTCTGGCTGGACCTGGCTGGTGAAGAAGCCCGACGGCAGCGTCGACATCGTTAACACGGGCGCGGCCGGTACGCCGCTTACCACGGCCGACAAAGCGCTGTTGACAATCGATGTGTGGGAGCACGCCTACTACATCGACTACCGCAACCTGCGCCCGAAGTGGGTCGAGACCTTTCTCACGTCGTTGGCGAACTGGGAGTTCGCCGCCAAGAACTTCGCTTGAACAAAAGCTTGCTCGCAAATGGAAAGGCCGGTCACTGACCGGCCTTTTTCGTTATTCAGGGCGAGAAGGGTGGCCCTGAGAGCTTGGCACCCTCCTTGATGCCTCGCTTGGAAAACCAGCCCTGGTTCATCTCAAGCACAAAGCGAACCGCTTGCTTGGAGCAGTGCGAATCCAGGGTCTGCGGTTTCATCTCGTCGATGTTGACCACCGTGCCGTTGTCGGTCAGGAAGGCGATCGACAGAGGCAGCAAGGTGTTCTTCATCCAGAAGCACTGCTTGGCCGGCGCCTCGAAGGCGAAAAGCATGCCGTCGTTCGTGGGCATGCTGCTTCGAAACATGAGGCCAGTGGCACGCTGCTCGGGAGTTTGCGCCAACTGGGCTTGAATGTTATGGATGCCCGCATTGAGCCGAACCGTGGGCAGGTTTTGCGGCCCTTCCTGGGCCAGTGCTGCGCAACTCCAGAGCCAGGCTGCACAGGCGAGCCAAACACGTGTCTTCATGTGATCCTGTTCGAGAGTTCAGCAAGATTTGAGTATCAACAGACTCACCTTGAGCGGTAAGCGGCTAACGTGTCTTGTTGTCAGTCGGTTGACAGATACCCTGGCATAGAATCTTTGGATACGAAACCTGATACCCATCGCAGCGAGCGGAGTCACTCATGTACAAGCACATCAAGGTCCCCCAAGACGGGCAGAAGATCACCGTTAACCCCGACTTCTCGCTCAAGGTCCCTGACCAGCCCATCATTCCGTACATCGAGGGCGACGGCACGGGTTTCGACATCACGCCGGTCATGATCAAGGTGGTCGATGCGGCCGTTGAGAAGGCCTACGGCGGCAAGAAGAAGATCCACTGGATGGAGGTCTATGCCGGCGAGAAGTCGACCAAGATCTATGGGCCCGATGTGTGGCTGCCCGAAGAAACGCTCGAGGTTTTGCGCGAGTACGTGGTCTCGATCAAAGGCCCGCTGACCACCCCCGTCGGTGGTGGCATACGCTCACTGAATGTGGCGCTGCGCCAGGAACTAGACCTCTACGTTTGCCTGCGGCCGGTGCAGTATTTCAAGGGCGTGCCCTCGCCGCTGAAGGAGCCCGAGAAGACCAATATGGTGATCTTCCGCGAGAACTCGGAAGACATCTACGCGGGCATCGAGTACGAAGCCCAGTCTGACAAGGCCAAGAAGCTGATCAAGTTCCTGATCGACGAGATGGGCGTCAAGAAGATACGCTTCCCGAACACTTCGGGCATTGGTATCAAACCGGTATCGATCGAGGGCACCGAGCGCCTGGTGCGCAAGGCGCTGCAGTATGCCGTCGACAACGACAAGCCCAGCGTCACGATCGTGCACAAGGGCAACATCATGAAGTACACCGAAGGTGGCTTCCGTGATTGGGCGTACGCGCTGGCGCAGAAGGAATTCGGCGCCGAGTTGATCGACGGTGGCCCGTGGTGCAAATTCAAGAACCCGAAGACCGGCAAGGACATCATCGTCAAAGACTCGATTGCCGACGCTTTCCTGCAGCAGATCTTGTTGCGCCCGGCCGAATACTCTGTGGTGGCCACGCTGAACCTGAACGGCGACTACATCTCCGACGCGCTTGCCGCGCAGGTCGGCGGCATCGGCATCGCCCCGGGGGCCAACCTGTCTGACTCGGTGGCGTGCTTCGAAGCCACCCATGGCACCGCACCCAAATACGCTGGCAAAGACTACGTCAATCCGGGCAGCGAGATTCTCTCTGCCGAGATGATGCTTCGCCACATGGGCTGGATGGCGGCTGCAGACATCATCATCAGCTCGCTCGAAAAGTCGATCGCCAGCAAGAAGGTTACCTACGACTTCGCGCGCCTGATGGACGGCGCGACCCAGGTCTCGTGCTCCGGCTTTGGCCAGGTGATGATCGAAAACATGTGATTGGCTGATGCGCCAACGAAAAGGCCCACCAGAGGTGGGCCTTTTCCATGCTGAGGGGGTGATGAATCAGGCGTTGGCGTTGGCGCCAGGCAGGCCGACAGCAGCCGCCACCAGTAGGCCGGCCGAGGTGTCTTGCGGGCAGATGTTCTGGGCCAGCTGGCCTTTGGGGCCTTGCACCAGCTCGTAGCTGACGCTTCCACCTTGTTTCAAAGTACGGAAGCCCTCCATTTGGATGGCAGAGAAATGGGCGAACACGTCTTCGCCGCCACCCTCCGGTTCAATGAAGCCAAAACCCTTCGCATCGTTGAACCATTTCACCGTTCCGATCGCCATGCCGGGGCTCCCTTCCCATGATCGGCGGCATTCTCTGCCCCGGTATCCGGGCTGTCAAGGCGAGCTCCACGCCCCCGCCATTCATCTTGGATGCCCCGAAATATGTGCCGGGCGTGAAGCAATTCTGGGCTTGAGCTCGCCGCATCTGTCTCAATATCCCAGAGACTGAATGAGTGAGCATCAACTCGATAGAATGATTCCATGCCCGACGACACACCCAAGCCACCCGTGCCACCGAAGGGGCTCCCGCCCGATCGCGGGCAGGGCGCGGCCGTTGTCGAGCGCAAGACGGCCAAGACAGAGCCGCCGAGAATGTTCCAGGTGGTGCTCTTGAATGACGATTACACGCCGATGGAGTTCGTCGTGATGGTGCTTCAGGAGTATTTCAAACGCGACCTCGAGACGGCGACACAGATCATGCTCAAGGTGCACAAGGAAGGCCGAGGCGTCTGCGGTGTCTACACCAAAGACGTGGCGGCCACGAAGGTCGAATTGGTGTTGACCGCCGCACGGCGCGGTGGTCATCCGTTGCAATGCATTATGGAGGCCGCATGATTGCGCAAGAGCTTGAAGTCAGCCTGCACATGGCGTTCGTCGAGGCGCGTCAGCAGCGCCACGAATTCATCACGGTCGAGCACCTGTTGATGGCGCTGTTGGACAACCCCTCAGCCGCAGAGGTGCTGCGCGCCTGCTCGGCCAACATTGATGAGTTGCGCAAGAGCCTGGCGCAGTTCATTAAGGAAAACACGCCCACCGTGGGCGGTGCCGACGAGGTCGACACGCAGCCCACGCTGGGTTTCCAGCGGGTGATCCAGCGCGCGATCATGCACGTGCAGTCCACCGGCAGTGGCAAGAAGGAAGTGACCGGCGCGAATGTGTTGGTGGCGATCTTCGGTGAGAAGGATTCGCACGCTGTCTATTACCTGCATCAGCAAGGCGTGACGCGGCTCGACGTGGTGAACTTCATTGCACACGGTATCAAGAAGACCGATCCGCCTGAGCAGCCCAAGTCCAACGAAAGCTCGGGCAACGAAGGTGAAAAGGAAGAAGGCGAATCCAAGGGCTCGCCGCTGGACCAGTTCACTCAGAACCTGAACCAGCTCGCGCGCGAAGGCAAGATCGACCCGTTGATCGGCCGCGAGCATGAAGTCGAGCGGGTCATACAGATCCTCTGCCGCCGACGCAAAAACAACCCACTGCTGGTAGGCGAGGCCGGCGTGGGCAAGACCGCCATCGCTGAGGGCCTGGCATGGCGCATCACCCAGAACGAAGTGCCCGAAATCCTGGCTGACGCGCAGGTCTACTCACTCGACATGGGGGCCTTGCTGGCCGGCACAAAGTACCGCGGTGACTTCGAGCAGCGCTTGAAGAGCGTGCTCAAGCACCTCAAGGATCAACCCAACGCCGTGCTCTTCATCGACGAGATCCACACGCTCATCGGCGCTGGCGCGGCCTCGGGTGGCACGCTTGATGCGAGCAACCTGCTCAAGCCGGCGCTCAGCTCTGGCGCGATGAAGTGCATAGGCGCGACGACCTTCACCGAATACCGCGGCATCTTCGAGAAAGACGCTGCGCTGTCACGCCGCTTCCAGAAGGTCGACGTGGTTGAACCTTCGGTCGAGCAGACCATCGAGATACTTAAGGGTTTGAAGTCGCGCTTCGAAGAGCACCACAGCGTGAAGTACGCGCTGGGCGCGCTGCAGGCGGCGGCTGAGCTGTCGGCCAAGTTCATCAATGACCGTCATTTGCCCGACAAGGCCATAGATGTGATCGATGAGGCCGGCGCGGCGCAACGCATCTTGCCCAAGAACAAGCAGAAGAAGACCATCACCCGAAACGAGGTCGAAGAGATCGTCGCCAAGATCGCACGCATTCCGCCGACCAGCGTGTCGAGTGACGACCGTTCCAAGCTCAAGACGCTGGAGCGCGACCTCAACAGCGTGGTGTTCGGCCAAGAGCCAGCCATCGAAGCGCTGGCAGCCTCCATCAAGATGGCGCGCTCGGGCCTGGGCAAGCCCGACAAGCCGATCGGCTCGTTCTTGTTCAGCGGCCCCACTGGCGTAGGCAAGACCGAAGTGGCCAAGCAGCTCGCATTCATCTTGGGCATTGAGCTTATCCGCTTCGACATGAGCGAGTACATGGAGCGTCATGCCGTTAGCCGCCTGATCGGTGCGCCTCCTGGCTATGTCGGGTTCGACCAGGGTGGTTTGCTCACCGAGGCCATCACGAAGAAGCCACATGCGGTATTGCTGCTCGACGAGATCGAGAAGGCGCACCCGGATGTCTTCAACGTGCTGCTGCAAGTGATGGACCACGGCTCGCTGACCGACAACAACGGGCGCAAGGCCGACTTCCGCAACGTCATCTTGATCATGACGACCAACGCGGGTGCAGAGACCATGAACAAGGCGACCATCGGCTTCACCAACTCGCGCGAGCAAGGCGATGAGATGGCCGACATCAAGCGCTTGTTCACGCCCGAGTTTCGCAACCGGCTGGACGCAACAGTCAGCTTCCGTGCGCTTGATGAAGAAATCATCATTCGCGTGGTCGACAAGTTCTTGCTGCAGCTCGAAGCCCAGCTGGCCGAGAAGAAGGTCGAGGCCACTTTCAGCGATGCCTTGCGCAAGCACCTGGCCAAGAAGGGTTTCGACCCGCTTATGGGTGCACGCCCGATGCAGCGCTTGATCCAAGACACGCTTCGCCGTGCGCTGGCCGATGAGTTGCTGTTCGGGCGCCTGGTCGATGGGGGCCGCCTCTCGGTCGACATCGACGCCGACGGCAAGACGGTGCTCGACATTCAGCCGCTCAAGAAGAGCGACAAACCCAAGGCAGAGCCCGCGACAGCGGCTTGAGCGGAAGGCTAGGACAAACGGGGCTTAGGCCCCGTTTTGTCTTTTCAGACGCGCAGGGCGGGGTCTTGCTGAAAGAACTGCCGCAGCAGCGCGTAGACCTCGGCATGCTCACACTGCAGGTCGAGCGGCGCCACGAAGAATGCCTCGCACGCGACCGCAAAAAATTCGCTGGCCGCTTCTGCGCCATACGGATCGAGCAAGGTCTCTTCGCCAGCATCGACCTGAGCACAAAACGCCTCGTAGCGCGCGCCAAAAACGGCCTGCCATTCGGCGCGGGCTTCGCGGCTCGGCAAGGGCGGCACACCATCGGCTTCGCCATCACGCATGTCCAGCACATGTGCAAACTCGTGGATCACGACGTTGTAGCCCCACTCGGCGGAGTCGCCTGCTTCGGCCACGTCTTGCCACGACAGCGTGACCGGCCCGCCCTCCATGGCTTCGCCCGTCAGCGGCTCACCGTAGTGATGCATGACCCCGTCTTCGTCCATGACCTCGCGCTGCGCGACCACTTCACCAGCGTGCACCACGATGCCCACGAAGCCGTCATACCAGTCGAGACCCAGGTTGACGATGGGCAGGCAGGCCTGCGCGGCAATGGCGACGGCCATGTCGTCGGTGATGCTCAAGCCATGCGCGCCGCTGAACTCCTTGCGATCGAGAAAGAGCGTGCTCATCTCGCGTAGCCGTTGGGCGCTGGCTTCGTCAAGCAAGGCCAGAAAGGGGAAGCGTGCGAGCGTCGCCTGCCAGAGCGGCTCGGGAATGGCACGGCGCTCGAGGGCGCGCCGATTGCGCCAGCGGCGCAGCGCTGCGATCACAAGGCGGCCAAAAGGGGTAAACGGCTCAGCCCTTGGGCGCTGAGGCGCAAGACCTCGGCGCGGTGGGGCGGGTGGTCCAAATCCCAATCCGACAGCACGTGGCGTACGCAGCCCGCGCCGATCGGTTCGGTGGCGGGCCGATGCGTGTGGCCGTGAATCAATGTGGTCGTGGCCGCCTGTTGCAGCCAGCGGACAGCCATGTCGGAGTCGACATCGGCCCAATCGGCAGGCGAGGGCAGCGCTTTCTTGCGCAGCTCGCTTTGCTGGCGGGCATCGCGTGCAAACCGGCGGCGCGCTTCTAGCGGTTGGGACAAGAACTCGGCTTGCCACGCGGCGCTGCGAACCAGGGCTCGAAACTTCTGGTACTCGGTGTCCGCAAGGCACAGGGCATCGCCATGTGTGAGCAGTACTCGTTGGCCGAATGCGATGAGTACGCAGGGGTCGGCGAAGGCCTGAACGCCGCAGGCGCGCAGCATGCTGTCACCCACCAGGAAGTCGCGGTTGCCGACCATGAACGCGACGCTGCGTTGCTGCGCAGCGGCGGTCAACTCCTGGGCACAACGTGCCTCGAACCCTTCGAAGCGTGCATCGTCACCAACCCACACCTCAAACAGATCACCCAAGATGAACACGGCATCGGCAGGCGTGCTCCGCAGGTAGCGCGCCCAGGCGTCGAAGGTGAGGGGCGTGTTTGCCGCGAGATGCAGGTCGGAGATGAAGTCGATGCACCGCCAATCTGGCGGCGCATTTACTTCGGCCTGCATGGGCTCACTCAGACAACGGTGGCTTGGGTGATGACCACGTCTTCCAGCGGTACATCGCCATGCCCGCCACGGTTGCCGGTCTTCACGCTTTCCATGGCGTCAACCACTTCCTTGCCAGCCACGACCTTGCCGAAGACGGCATAGCCCCATCCATTGGGCGTTTCTGATTTGAAGTTGAGGAAGTCGTTGTCGGTGGTGTTGATGAAGAACTGCGCCGAGGCCGAGTGCGGTGCGCTGGTGCGCGCCATGGCCACGGTGTAGTGGTCATTCTTCAGGCCGTTGTTGGCCTCGTTTTGAATCGTCTCGGCGGTGGGCTTTTGCTTCATGCCGGGCTCGAAACCGCCGCCCTGAACCATGAAGCTCTTGATCACGCGGTGGAACACCGTGCCGTTGTAGTGCCCCTTCTCGACGTATGAGAGAAAGTTGGCCACGGTCACGGGGGCCTTGGCGTCATCCAGCTCTATGCGAATGATGCCGTGGTTGGTTTGCAGCTCGACGGTCTTGCTCATGTCATTTCTCCAGGGTGGCTTTCTTGATGGTCACGGGTGTGACGGGCACGTCGCCGGGTGCCGTGGGTACGGCGCGAATCTTGTCGACCACGTCCATGCCCGAGATGACCTTGCCGAATACCGCGTAGCCGTTGCCGTCGCGCGAGCTGGCGGCGTTGAGAAAGCCGTTGTCCTTCACGTTGATGAAGAACTGTGCAGTGGCCGAGTTGGGGTCGGCCGTGCGGGCCATGGCGATGGTGCCGCGCTCGTTGTTGAGGCCATTTTTGGCTTCCAGCGGAATGGGGTGGCGCGTGGGCTTCTCTTTCATGTCGGCGCTCATGCCGCCGCCCTGGATCATGAAGTTGTCGATCACGCGGTGGAACACGGTGCCGTCGTAGTGCCCTGCCTTAACGTACTGCACGAAGTTGTCGACCGTCTTGGGCGCCTTGGCGGCATTCAGCTCGACCACGATGTCACCCGCCGAGGTGGCGAGCTTCACCTTCTGTGCATGGGCGGCCCAGCTTGCGCTCAGGCCCAGGAAGGCCGCTGCGAGCAGGGGCAGCCAACGTGGGTTTCTTGTCATTTGCTTGATCATCCAATCACTCCTTCGAAAAATATCTTCCATTGTCCACCTTCCTTGCCCCAGTACTGGCGCTTCATCAACCCTGTGCGCTGGCCTTTCAGCACCTCGCCAAAGGTGACAATGAGCACTTCGCTGGTGTCGCGCCAGGACAGGATGGACAGCTCTTTCAGTTCGGATTCACGGCCGCGCGCGGCGTTCACTTCCTTGGCCAGAATCTTGGCCCACTCGGCGACATCGGTTGAGCCGCTAGAGAACTGCGGCGAGTAGAACTCCATCAGCTTGCCCATGTCGCCATGTGAACGCGCCTGGCGCCACTGCTCCACCAGCGTGCGCGCCACCATACGCTCGTGCTCTACCTGGGCGCCGGGAACCCAGTCGATTCGGCTTGCGATCACCACGGGTGTGCGTCGCGGCGACACCTCGCGCAGCACGCGGTTGAGGTCTTCGTTGGCCAGCACCACGCAGCCATCGGTGCTCTGCGGGGTACGTGCAAAATTTTGCGGCGGCACGCCGTGCAGCCAGATTCCCCCGCCAGTTTTGCCGCGCCGGCGGTCGTATTCGTTGGGGTAGTTGAGCGTGAGAGCGCCCGGGCCGTAGAAATCCTTCAGCTGGCGCGCCCCGAGGCGGCTGGTGATGAAGTAGACACCCAGGGGTGTGCGTTGGTCGCCTTGCTCTTTCTTGTCGACCCCGAGCCGGCCCAGCGACACGTAGTTGTCGGACACCAGCCTCAGGCCGTGCGCGCCATTCTCGAAAAGGTAAAGGCGCGAGCGGCTGGCGTCGATGGCGATGGCGTGGCGGGTGCTCGCGGGAATGTCAATGAATTGCCGCGGCAGCGCGTTGGCAGGTGGGCGCTCGGTGAGCGCAGCCAGACGTACCGCGGCCTCTTGGCGCAGCTGGCTCCATTGCGCAGCGGCCGAGGCAGGCAACTCGGAAGGGGTGACTTCGGGCGCACCCAGCTTGCCGCGCCGAGTCAACAGCAGGTCGCCATACACGAGCTGAGCAAGCTGGAAATTGGGCACCTCGCGCGACAGTGATTCGGCCTTGTTCAGCGCGGCGAGGCTGTCGCCGCTGCGGATGAGCCGATAGACCGCTAACAAGCGCGCCTCAGGCGAAGCTTGAGGTGTTGCTGATGGAATGGCCCTGCGCGCCAGCGGTGCCGCATGGAGCGACGTGGTGAAACACCAGCAGCACGATGCGATCACAGCTGTGCTGACAAGCCCCCGCGGCAGGCGTGTCAGGCTCGAAAGAAACCGCCCGGTGATCCCGACCCGCGGCCTGCTCACGAACCCGTGCTTTCCTTCTGGATCAGCCACCGCCCGTTCACCAGCACCATGTCAAGTCGTTTTTGACTCGACACCTTTAGTGCATCGGCGCTGTAGTTTTGGCGAAACTGAATCACGGCTTTGTCGCCCTGGACCTTGGTGCGGAAATCGGTCAGTACCACCGAGATGCTGCGCTTGCCGACGATGCGGGCGCGACGCTCGTCTTCCCATGCCTTGCGTGCCTTGCCACCGGAAAACTCGGGTGTATAGGCGGCGAAGTACGCGTCCATGTCCTTGCCGCTCCACGCATTGGCCCACGCCGTGACGGCGACCTGCACGTCTGGCTCTGTGCCTGATGGCGCGGGAACAGGCGGCGCCGCAGGAGTGGGTGCCGCCGGCTTGGCCGGGTTCGATGCAGCGGGAGCCGGTGGCGCAGCGGCAGGTGCAGGTGCAGAAGGTTGCGCTTTTGGTGCCGCAGCCACGACCACGGGCGCTGCTGGCCTCATGGCGGGTGCTGGTGACGGAGCCACCGCCGCAGGTGCAGGCTTGGCATGAGCCGCCGCCAGCGCTGTGGCTTTGGGTGAGAACAGATCACGGATCATCGCGAGCTTGGGGCTGACCTTGGCGGTGCTCGCGCCATCGATCTGCAAGGCCTTGGAGTAAGCCTGGCTGGCCAGCTTCGCATAGACGTCGCCCAGGTTTTCGTAAGCCGTGGCGTAACTCGGGTTGGTGCGAATGGCCGATTCGAGCGAGCGGCGAGCCTGCTCGTACTGGCCTTGTTTGCTGTAGAGCACGGCCAGGTTGTTGTAGGGCTCTGGCAACTCGGGGAAGTCTGCGGTCAGCTTGACGAAAATCGCCGTGGCATCAACCAGATGGCCTTGTTCCGACAGCACCAGGCCCTTGAGAAAACGCATGCGCGCGTCTCGCGGGTTCGACGCCAGGAACTGATCGGCTTTTTGCACCGCGTCAGTCCATTGGCCTGCACTGAACAAGCGGTCGACGTCGGCATATTCATCTGCATGCGCGGGGCCGGCGGCGAGCGTGAGGCCCGCGACGATCAGTCCAAAAAGCGGATTGCGTGTACAGACCATCGACGTCCTGATGTGGGTTGCGAGCGCCCGTGATCAGCGCGCAAGAGGAGGGGCGGGCAAAGCCCAATGTGGTACGAGGGCAGGCCGCTATACTCCGAAAATTGTATCGCAGCCCCACTGCCAAAAGCCCTTCGGACCGACGCCTGTTCCTCTGTATGCGGCACTAAAGCAGCCCGGTGTTCTCTCCGGTTGCAAGCCGGGCCCCGCAGCCGTTGAGCGACCCACCCCAGCACATCACCGATGACCTTGCGCATCTTCAACACCTTGACGCGACAGACCGAGGTGTTCGTTCCGATCGAGCCGAACCACGTGCGCATGTATGTGTGCGGCATCACGATCTACGACTATTGCCACGTGGGCCATGCACGCATGATGGTGGCGTTCGACCTCATCTACGGCTGGCTGCGCACTCTTGGCTACCGCGTGAGCTACGTGCGCAACGTGACCGACATCGACGACAAGATCATCAAGCGCGCACTGGAACGCAAGATATCGCTGCGCGAACTCACTGACGAGATGATCACCGCCATGCACCAAGACCTCGGTGCGCTAGGCATAGCCCGCCCCACGCACGAGCCTCGCGCCACCGAGTACGTGCCGCAGATGCTGGCCATGATCGGCAAGCTCGAAAACAAGGGCCTGGCCTACCGCTCCGAGAAAGGCGACGTGAACTACGCGGTGCGAAAGTTCCCGAGCTACGGCAAGCTGTCGGGCAAGTCGATTGACGAGCTGCGCTCCGGTGAGCGCGTGGCAGTGCTCGATGGCAAGCAAGACCCGCTCGATTTCGTTTTGTGGAAGGCCGCCAAGCCCGGCGAGCCTGCTGATGCCAAGTACCCGTCTGAATACGGCAGTGGCCGGCCGGGATGGCACATCGAGTGCTCGGCCATGGCCTGCGCCATCCTGGGCGAGCAGTTCGATCTGCATGGCGGCGGTGCCGACCTTCAGTTTCCACACCACGACAACGAGATTGCGCAGAGCGAAGGCGCGAACGACAAGCCGCCCGCCAGGGTATGGGCGCACAACGGCTTGTTGAATGTCGACCAGGTGAAGATGTCCAAGTCGCTGGGCAACTTCTTCACCATCCGCGAGGTGCTGGAGCGCTATGACGGCGAGACCATACGCTTCTTCATGCTGCGCACGCACTACCGCAGCCCGTTCAACTTCAGCGATATCAATCTCGACGATGCTCGCAATGCCTTGCGCCGCCTCTACACCGCGCTGGCCGATCTCGACGTGCCCATCGCAGAGGTCGACTGGTCACAGCCGCTCGCCGCACGCTTCCGCGCGGCGATGAACGACGATTTCGGCACGCCCGAAGCCATGGCCGTTTTGTTCGAGCTGGCCGGTGAAGTGAACCGCACGCGTTCACCTGAGCTGGCCGGCTTGCTCAAAGGCCTGGGCGCCACGCTCAACGTCTTGCAGCAGAACCCGCGCAGCTACCTTCAATCGGGCAGCGGTCTTGACGAAGCAGCCATCCAGACGCAGATCGACGCGCGCGCTGCGGCCAAGCACGCGCGCAATTTCGCGCTGGCCGACCAGATCCGCAAAGACCTGCTGGACCAAGGCGTTGCGCTGCAAGATTCGCCGCAAGGCACCACCTGGACGAAGGCCTGACCCGGTGCGCACAGCGACCCCCGACTATTGGGAAGAGGCGTGCAAGCACCTCTCCAAACGTGATCGCGTCATGCGCAAGCTGATCCCCCAAGGCGAAGGCCGGCTGCAGAGCCGTGGCGACGCCTTCACCACGCTGGCGCGCTCCATCGTCGGCCAGCAGATTTCGGTGAACGCCGCGCAATCGGTATGGGACCGCTTTGCGGCGCTGGTCGAAGGCGACCCGATGTGCGTCATGCCGGCCGCCGTTGGCGCCCTCGATCCCGTGCTCATGCGTGAAGCCGGTTTGTCAACGCGCAAGATCGACTACCTGCTCGACCTGGCCCAGCATTTCGAGGCTGGCACGGTGCATGTGCGGCAGTGGCAGCAGATGGACGACGAGGCCATCATCGATGAGCTGGTGGCCATACGCGGCATCGGCCGCTGGACGGCCGAGATGTTCCTGATCTTTCACCTGATGCGGCCCAACGTGCTGCCGCTCGACGACCCCGGCTTGATCAAAGGCATCAGCGTCAACTACTTCAGCGGAGAGCCTGTTTCACGGGCCGAAGCCCGTGAAGTGGGCGACGCTTGGGCCCCATTTCGCTCGGTGGCCACATGGTACATTTGGCGCAGTCTCGACCCCCTGCCTGCGGCGTATTGAGCGCCTCTTTCTGCCTCATGTGAAGAAGCATTCTTGCCTTCACCAACCCAGGATCTCAGCCGGATGAGCAAACGACACTTCCTCGAATTCGAGCACCCCATTGCCGAGCTCGAAACCAAGATCGAAGAGCTGCGCTACGTACAAAGCGAATCCGCCGTCGACATCTCCGAAGAGATCGACAGGCTCAGCAAGAAAAGCCACCAGCTCGTCAAGGACATCTACTCCAACCTGACGCCTTGGCAAGTCACGCAGATCTCGCGGCACACGCAGCGGCCCTATGCGATGGACTACATCAACGAGGTTTTCACCGACTTTCAAGAGCTGCGCGGCGACCGTGCGTTTGCCGATGACCAGTCGATCGTGGGAGGCCTCGCGCGGTTCAATGGCCAGGCCTGCATGGTCATCGGTCACCAGAAGGGGCGCGACACGAAAGAGCGCGCCGCGCGCAACTTTGGCATGTCGCGGCCCGAGGGCTACCGCAAGGCCTTGCGCTTGATGAAGCTCGCCGAGAAGTTCAGCTTGCCGGTGTTCACGCTGGTCGACACGCCTGGGGCTTATCCGGGCATCGGCGCTGAAGAGCGCGGCCAGTCGGAAGCCATCGGCCGCAACATCTTCGAGATGGCCCAGCTCGAAGTGCCCATCATCGTCACCATCATTGGTGAAGGCGGCTCAGGTGGCGCTTTGGCCATCAGCGTGGGGGACCAGGTGCTGATGCTGCAGTACTCGGTGTACTCGGTGATCACGCCCGAAGGCTGCGCTTCCATTCTTTGGCGCACGGCGGAGAAGGCGTCCGACGCTGCTGAGGCCTTGGGCATCACGGCGCATCGTCTCAAGGCTTTGGGCCTGATCGACAAGATCGTCAACGAACCAGTCGGTGGCGCTCACCGCGACCACAAGCAAATGGCTGCCTACCTCAAACGCGCGCTCAACGACGCGCTGCGCCAGGTAAGCGACCTCAAGCCCAAGGAACTGCTGCAGCGGCGCTATGAACGCTTGCAGTCCTATGGTCGCTACACCGACACCAGCGACCGCTGACCCTCGGCCTTGCATCGCGGTGGCCTACAGCGCCGGCCGCGACTCCACCGCCTTGCTCCACGCCACCGCGCGCGCCGCCGCAGAGCAGGGCGCCCAGGTCGTGGCTTTGCACGTGCACCATGGGCTGAGCCCCCATGCCGACGAATGGCTGGCCCATGCGCAAACGCAGTGCGCGCTTTGGGCGAAGCAAGGCCTGCCCGTTCGGCTGCTGTCGCATCGCCTGAACAGCAAGCCCGCGAAGGGCGAAAGCATCGAAGCCTGGGCGCGGCAAGCCCGCTACCGTGCGCTTCGGTTGATGGCCGCGGAGGCAGGCGCTGCGGTCGTGCTATTGGCACACCACCGCCGCGACCAGGCCGAAACGCTGCTCTTGCAAGCGCTGCGTGGGGCCGGCGTGGCAGGGTTGGCCGGCATGCCGCGGGCAAGCGAGCGCGACGGCATCACCTGGCTGCGCCCCTGGCTCAGCCACTCCCGCGACTCGATCGAAGCCTATGTGCGGCTACACCGCCTGCGCTACGTCGATGACGACAGCAATGCCGACGCGCGATTTGCGCGCAATCGCCTGCGCCTGCAAGTGTGGCCCGGATTAAGTGCAGCCTTTCCGCAGGCTGAAGCCAGCCTGGCCGATGCGGCGGCCTGGGCCGGTGAGGCCTCGGCCTGCCTGGCCGATCTTGCAAGCCTCGACCTGGCCCAGGTGTCGAGTACCGCCGGGTTGAAGGTGAAGGCGTGGTGCGGCTTGAGCGCTCCGCGCCGGTCGAATGCTTTGCGTGCCTGGTTGAAGGTGCAGACGACACGGGCAGCGCCAGCCAGCCTGGTTCTGCGCCTGCAACAAGAGTTGCCGTCGACAGGCTCGGCGCAGTGGGAGTTGCCCGGCGGTGTGCTGCGTCGATACCGCGGCCACCTGCGCTACGAAATCAGCCCAATCAGCCCGTCAACGCATGAGGCTGAGAAAGCGCGTGCAGGCACCTTGAGCATTCTTCGCGCCGGTCGGTTTGCGCTGACAGGCTGGGGCGGCGTGCTGGTGGCAAAGCGCGTGAAAGACGGCGGCGTGCCGCTCGCCTGGCTGGCCCACCTTGAGTTGCGTGAGCGCGCAGGCGGCGAGCGGTTCCAGGCGGGCATAGCCCGGCCCGCGCGCAGCCTCAAGAAGCAGTACCAGTCTGCCGAGGTGCCGGCCTGGGAACGCGAAGGCCCTTTGGTCTACAGCGGCGGCCAGCTGGTGTTCGTGCCGGGCCTGGGGCTGGACGCGAGGGTGCTCGCCTTGCCCGGTCAGGCCCAGATGAGCTTGCACTGGCGCAGCGGCTAAAATGCGCGGTTGCGCCGCAAGGTGCAGCCCCTTCATCGATTCCGCGAAATCTGTTTCCATGGCACTCATCGTTCACAAATACGGCGGCACTTCCATGGGCTCTACGGAGCGCATACGCAATGTCGCCAAGCGCGTGGCCAAGTGGGCCCGCGCCGGTCATCAAATGGTGGTGGTGCCCTCGGCCATGAGCGGCGAAACCAATCGCCTGCTGGGCCTGGCCAAAGAGCTCTCGCCCGAGCTGGCGAGCAACGGCGTTCAGCGCGAGCTCGACATGATTGCAGCCACCGGCGAGCAGGTATCGGTCGGCCTGTTGTCGATTGCGCTGCAGGCTGAAGGCATGGAAGCCGTCAGCTACGCCGGCTGGCAGGTGCCGATTGCCACCGACAGCTCGTTCACCAAGGCGCGCATTCAAAGCATCGACGACAAGCGCGTGCGTGCCGATCTGGCGGCCGGCAAGGTGGTGGTCATCACCGGCTTCCAGGGCATAGACCCTGACGGCCACATCACCACGCTGGGCCGTGGCGGCTCCGACACCTCGGCCGTGGCCGTGGCCGCGGCGATGAAGGCCGACGAGTGCCTCATTTACACCGACGTCGATGGTGTCTACACCACCGACCCACGCATCGTGCCCGAGGCACGCCGCTTGCACACGGTGAGCTTCGAAGAAATGCTGGAGATGGCGAGCCTGGGCTCCAAGGTGCTGCAAATTCGCTCGGTCGAGTTTGCCGGCAAGTACCGCGTGCCGCTGCGCGTGCTGTCGAGCTTCACACCTTGGGACATTGACATCAACGAAGAAGCCCGCTCGGGCACCCTGATCACTTTTGAGGAAGACGAAAAAATGGAACAAGCTGTTGTCGCAGGCATCGCCTTCAACCGCGATGAAGCCAAGGTCACCGTGCTCGGCGTGCCCGACAAGCCCGGCATCGCCTACCAGATCCTCGGCCCCGTGGCCGAGGCCAACATCGATGTCGACGTGATCATTCAAAACGTCTCGCACGACGGCAAGACCGACTTCTCGTTCACCGTGCACCGCAACGACTACGCCCGCACGCTCGATGTGCTGAAGAACACTGTGTTGCCGCACACCGGCGCCGCGCAGGTGATGGGCGACGCCAAGATCTGCAAGGTCAGCATCGTGGGCATCGGCATGCGCTCGCATGTGGGCGTGGCGAGCAAGATGTTCCGCTGCCTGTCTGAGGAAGGCATCAACATCCAGATGATCACCACCAGCGAAATCAAGACCAGCGTAGTGATCGACGAAAAGTACATGGAGTTGGCGGTGCGTGCGTTGCACAAAGCCTTCGACTTGGAGCAAGAGCCTGCCTGATCGAGCACAGTTCTGAACTAGAATGCCGCCTCATGCTGGAGTCGTGACCGAGTGGCCGAAGGTGCTCCCCTGCTAAGGGAGTATTCGCCTTAAAAGCGAATCGAGGGTTCGAATCCCTCCGACTCCTCCACCAGCCTTGCAAGAAGCCCCACTCGTTGGGGCTTTTTTATGCCTGCTCATTGAACGGGCACCGGCTGCACACATCTACCGCTTCTTCGCACCCCGCCCGGAGCGTGTTCGCATGCCGTTCTTGCCTTTGACCTGTGTCGTCGCCCTGTTGCACCTGTACATCGGCTGGCGGGTCATCCCTGACCTTCACAGCCCTTGGGCAGCCTGGCTGATGGGCACCGTGCTCGTGCTGTCGACGGTGTTGATGCCGCTGGGCTTTCTTGCGCGGCGCCTGATCCGTCGGCGGTCGGTGTCTGAGGCGGCCGCGTGGGCCGGCTTTGTGTTCATGGGGCTGTTCTCGTCGCTGCTGGTGTTGGCCTTGCTGCGTGACCTCAGCCTGCTTTTGATGAGTGTTGTGGGCGTCGACGACTTTGCGCTGTTGACGGCGCGGGCCGTGCCTTTGCTGGCCGGTGTGGCCACTCTGTGGGGCTTCGTGAACGCGCGCCGCCGCGCTGCCATCGTGGCGGTTGAGGTGCCGATTCAGGGCCTGCCGCTGGCGCTGCAAGGTTTCACCATCGCGCAGATCAGTGACATCCACGTTGGCCCCACCATCAAGGGCCCGTACCTGCAGGCCATCGTGGATGCGGTCAACGGCCTGCAAGTCGACATGGTGGCGGTGACGGGTGACCTGGTCGACGGCAGTGTGCGTGACCTGTCGCCGCATGTCGCACCGCTCGGTGGGTTGATCTCACGGCACGGCACTTTCTTCGTCACCGGCAACCACGAGTACTACTCGGGTGCTCACGCCTGGATTACCGAGCTGCGCCGCCTGGGCATTCGCGTTTTGATGAACGAACACACGGTGTTGCAGCACGGTGGTGCGCCGTTGGTGGTGGCGGGTGTGGCCGACTACAGCGCGCATCTGTTTGACCCGTCGCACCGCAGCGACCCGGTGGCTGCGATGGCGGGCGCCCCGGCACACGTTGCGATGCACGTGCTGCTCGCGCACCAGCCGCGCAGCGCCGAAGCGGCCGAGAGGGCAGGCTTTCAGCTGCAGTTGTCGGGCCACACCCACGGTGGGCAGTTCTTTCCGTGGAATCTGTTTGTGCCCTTGCAGCAACCGTTCACTGCCGGCCTGCACAAGCTGAAGCGCCTGTGGGTCTACACCAGCCGCGGCACGGGATATTGGGGGCCGCCCAAACGTTTTGGCGCACCCTCTGAAATCACCCGTCTGACGCTGGTGGCTGCGCCGGCTTGATCCACATGTTTCGTGTTGCCCTGCTGTGTTTGCTGATGAACGCTTCGGCCGGCCTGCGTGCGGCCCCCCAGGTCGAAAACAGCATCGCCCAGCGTGTGCCAGCCTGCACCGGCTGCCACGGCGCGCAGGGGCGGGCGGCAAGCGACGGCTACCAGCCACGCATTGCCGGCAAGCCGGCGGCCTACCTGTATCACCAACTGCTCAACTTTCGCGATGGTCGCCGCCAGTACCTGCCGATGGTGAAGCTCACCGACCCACCGAGCGACGCCTACCTGCGCGAGATGGCGGCCTATTTCGCTTCGCTCGACGTGCCCTATCCGCCACCGCAAGCGGCCACCGCATCGGCCGAGACATTGCAGCGTGGTGAAGGGCTGGCCCTGCGTGGCGACAGCGCGAGGCGCATTCCCGACTGCGTGCAGTGCCATGGGCCCCAGCTCAACCGGCCTGGCACCGGCCATCCCTGGCTTGCTGGGTCTGCCGCGTGACGCTGGATCTGGGAGGCGGCCTGATCCCGATGCAGAACTGGTACGCGCCGTCACTCAGCGACCGGCACGAGGCCGGTGTGGCCGAGTGGTCGCGGCAGAGCATCGTCGACCTGCTGAAGAACGGTGCCACGCCCCAGGCCTCTGGCGAGGGCGCGCCTGGCATCTACCCCGCGCTGGCCGGCAACCGTGCGGTGACGCTGGTGTCACCGGCGAACCTGGTGCGTGTGGTGCTTGAAGGCGGCTTTGCGCCCTCGACCACGGGCAACCCGAGGCCCTGCGGCATGCCGCCGTTTGCGACCGTGTTGAGCGCCGCCGACACCGCCGCGGTGCTTGACCTATGTGCGCAGCGCCTGGGGCAACCAGGCCTCTGCCGTGCCCGAGATCGAGGTCAACCGCTACCGCTGAGTCGATCGAACGGCTGATTTGAGCAATGCCGCCCACTCAGTTGAGCGTGGCACCCGACACCCGAACCACCTCGGCCCACTTGCGGATCTCTTCGGCGATGAAGTCCCTGAACTTCACTTCGTCGTAACCCACCAGCGGTTGGCTGCCGATTTGCTCGAATGGCGCGATCAAGGCCGCGTCGGTCAGCGCAGCGTTCATGGCCTGAGACAGCTTCTTGACCACGGCCTGCGGCGTGCCGGCCGGCACCACGATGCCCGACCAACTGCTTGACTCCAACCCGGGGAACCCGGCTTCGGCAATGGTCGGCACGTCGGGCAACGCGGGCAGGCGCTTGGGCCCCATCACGGCCAGTGCGCGCAGCCTGCCCGACCTGATGTGCGGCAGCAGAGTCACGGTGTAGTCGTACATCAGGTCAAGCCGGCCACCGAGCAGGTCTTGCAGCGCGGGCAAGCTGCCTTTGTAGGGCACGTGGGCCATCTTGGTGCCGGTTTTGGTTTGCACCATCTCGCTCGTGAGGTGCGTGCCGGTGCCGGGACCGGCCGAGCCGTAGTTCAGAACGCCCGGGTTGGTTTTGGCGAAGTCGATCAGCTCGGCCATGGTCTTGTACGGGCGCGAGGCTTCAACCACCAGCACCGTGGGCGACATGAACATGCCGTGCACGGGGATGAAGTCTTTCAGCGGCTCGTACTTGAGGTTCTTGTACAGCGCGAGGTTGGCGGCCATCGTGCCCGAGGTGCCGAACAGCACGGTATAGCCATCGGGCGCAGCCTTGGCCACTTGTTCGGTGGCAAGCGAGCCGCCGACGCCGGGGCGGTTTTCCACCACGAAGGTCTGGCCCAGCACCTCGCCCATCTTCTTGGAAATGGCGCGCGAGGTGGTGTCGGTCACGCCACCAGGCGTGAAGGGCACGACCCAGGTGATCTGGCGTGTGGGGTAGGCCTGAGCAAGGGCAGAGCCTGTGACCAAGGCGGCGGTAGCCAGCATCAGAACTTGCAGTGCTTTCATCGTTTGCCTTTGGTTCAGTGCAGCACAACGGGTCGCGTGCGGGGCAACTCATTCGCAGCCTAACAAGCGCCTGTGCCGCTGCGCATGCACGTTTGCCCCACGTGGCGATCGGTTCGAACGCGCTCAACGTTGAACGTTGCAAGAAGGCCGTTTTAAAAGGTGAGCCGCCGGATGCGGTGATGGTGGGCCGCTTTCCCGTGCGCATGGAAGGGGTGACGGAACAGGAGCAGGCAGCGCCGATGGCGCCCTTGGGCTCGCGATAATCGCCCGCATGCTCGACCCAACCCACACCGCCGCCTTCGAGCAAGCCAAGGTTCATTTCCGCGATGGCCTGGCCCATTTGCAGGCCGGCCGCCCCGCCGAGGCTGAAACAGCCTTTCTTGCCTCGCTCGACCACGTGCCCGCGCGTGTGTCCACCCTGGTGAACCTGGCCGCCACGCGCATGGCGCTCAACCGGCCCGTAGACGCTTTGGTCACCGCGGTAGAAGTGCTTGCCATCGAGCCCACCAATGCCGATGCCTTGGCCCACTGCGCGGCGGCCTTGCGAGCGCTGGGCCGCCATGCCGAAGCGGTGATCGCGCTCGACACCGTGCTGGCCCAGCGAAGCGGCTGGGCAGAAGGCTGGCTCCAGCGAGGCCAGAGCCTGCTCGAGCTGAACCGCCCGGTTGAAGCGCTGCCGTCGTTCGATCGCGCACTGGCCCTCGATGCCACTCTCGGGCTGGCCTGGGCCAGCCGGGGCGACATCTTGCGCGACATGGGCCGGCTCGATGAGGCACGAGCCGCCTATGAGCAGGCGCTGGCCCTCGGGGTCGATGCAGACCTGGTGCGTTACTGCCTGGCCGGTCTCGGGCAGGCGGCGTCTCCCCCTGCGGCAGCGCCGCGCGCCTATGTGGAGACACTCTTCGACGCCTACGCAGGCGACTTCGAGCAGCACCTGGTGCAGACGCTGCGCTACCGCGCCCCTGACGTGCTGGTCGCGCCTTTGGCGCAGATGCACCCGCAGCCTTTTCGCTCGGTGCTCGACCTCGGCTGCGGCACCGGGCTGTGTGGCCCACTGGTGCGCGAGCGGGCGCAGCGGCTGGTGGGGGTTGACCTGTCGCAAAAGATGCTGGAACAGGCCCGTGCACGCGGTGTCTACGACGAACTGGTGCACGCCGACATCGTGGCCCATTTGCAAGAAACGCAGGCGCAGCACGACCTCGTGCTGGCGGCCGACGTGTTCATCTACATCGGTGACCTGTCGCCTGTCTTCGCGGCGTTGGGTGCGGCGATGTTGCCGGGTGGCCTGTTTTGTTTTTCGACCGAGATGGCCAGCCCCGAGGCCCGGGGTTTCGAGCTGTTGCCCAGCCTGCGCTATGCGCACGCCGAAACTTACCTGCGCGAGCTGGCCGCGCAGCATGGGTTTGAGGTCTTGAGGCTTTCGCGAGAGACCATTCGCGAAGACCAGCAACAAGCCATCGACGGCGTGTTTGCATTCCTCGTGCGGCGCTGAGGGCCGATTGCCGCAGGTGACCGACCTGCATCTGGGGCCTTGTCCTACAGCCAATGCCTGCCGCCGTGGCCACCATGGGGCTCTGGTTCTGGTGTGCGAGAGATCGGCCAACCCGGCTGGCAGCCATCAGGGCCTGACATGCAACGCGGCGCCTTGTGCGTCGATCATGAAAGGAAACCCCATGAGCAACGACGACATCATCGACACCCTCAACGACTTGATCGAAACCTCGAAGGACGGCGAACTCGGGTTCAGCGCCTGCGCCAAACACGTGAGCTCGACCGACTTGCAGCAGCTGTTCAGCACCCGTGCAACAGACTGCCGGGCTGCGGCCAGCGAACTGCAGACCATGGTCTCTGATTACGGCGGCAAGCCCGAGACCGACGGCAGCACCACGGGGGCGCTGCACCGCGGCTGGGTGGCGGTGCGCGGCTCGCTGGCGGGCTACAGCGACGAAGCCATGCTGGAGGAATGCGAGCGCGGCGAAGACGCGGCGCTGGGACGCTACCGCGCTGCCCTGCGCGACGAAGACCTGCCGGAGGCCGTGCGTGCCGTGATCGCGCGCCAGCAGTTGGGCGTGCAGGCCAACCACGACCAGATCAAGCGTTTGCGCGACATCGCTCGTGCGGCCTGAACGACCTGAACCTTGAAACACACAGGCCGGCAGATGCCGGCCTTTTTTTGTGTTGCCAATGTGGGTCGATATTCAGCGCAAGGGTGACGACGCGGTGCTGCCTTGTTCGAGGTGGCGCAACACGCGGTCAAGCTCTTCGGCGCTCATGGGCGGCGGGTCGTCGTCTGTCACATCAGGGGCGACCTCCAGGCGCACGAGGGTCGCGCCAGATGGTTCGCCATCGGGCGCCGACCAGCTGGCCATCACCGGGCGCGGTTGGCGCGGTGCCGCAAAGCGAGCCGCGGGGTCGATCAGCCCGCCCTGGAGCGAGGCCCGAAAAAAGTCGCCGACCAGCAAAACCGCGTTGTGCCCACCCTGGCCCCAGTAGTTGCTGCGCATGGTCACGCGTGAATCATTGAAGCCCACCCAGGCGCCGGCCACCAGCTGCGGGTGCATCAGGATGAACCAGCCGTCGGTGTTGTTCTGCGTGGTGCCGGTTTTGCCGGCGATGTCGGCGACGATGCCAAAACGTGTCTTGACCATGGTGCCGGTGCCTTGCGAAACCACACCACGCATCATGTCCATCAGCTCCACCGCCGAGGCGGCCGACATGGCGCGCCGAGTGGGCGAGCCAAATTCCGCGAGCACGCGGCCATGGCGGTCGCGGATGCGTTTCACGAGCAACGGCTTGTGGTGCTGGCCTTCGTTGGCGATGGTGGCGTAGGCGTTGGTCATCTCCAGCAGCGTCACCGGGCTGGTGCCCAGCGCGAGTGAGGGCACCGGGTCGAGCTTGCTTTGGTCCACACCCGCCGCCTTGGCCAAGGCCACCACCCGCGTGACACCCACGTCTCGCATCACCTGGGCGGTGATGGTGTTCTTGGAATACACCAAACCATCGCGCAGGCTCATGGTGTTGCCGCTCGGGCCCGACATGTCGGTGGGTCGCCAGACGGCGTTGGTGCCATGGCGTATGGCAACCGCCTGGTCGATGTAGGCGTGCTCCGGGCGCAGGCCGCTCTCTAGCGCGGCGCCATAGACAAAGGGCTTGAAGGTCGAGCCCGGCTGGCGCTCGGCCTGGGCCACGTGGTCGTATTGGTCGAGGTTGAAGTCTCGGCTACCCACCCAGGCCTTGACTTCGCCGGTGCTCGGGTCCATGGCCACGAAGCCGGCTTCGAGCCTCGTTTTCTGCGTCTTCAGGCCTGCCACCCAGGCGGTGTCGGCCATCAGGGTTTGCAAAGCCTGCGCCTCGGTGGCGCCCCCTTCGACGGCCTTGCGAAAGGCCGGTGTGTCGCGCACGGTGGCAGCCAACAAATCGCTGTGCTGTTTCCAGAAGTGGGCGAAGGGCTGCGCCTTGCCGAGGCGCTGGGCATAACTGTCCAGGCCACCGAATGTGGCGGCCAGGCTGGGCGAACTCCACTCGACCTCGGCCACCCGCTGCAGCGATTCGGCCTGCTTTTGCACCGCCTGCTCGGCGGCACGCTGCAGCCGTGTGTCGAGCGTGGTCTCGATCACCAGCCCGTCGGCGTAAAGGTCTTGTTCGTGGGTTTCGGCCCACTCCACCAACCACTTGCGGGCATGGGCGGCAAAGTGCGGCGCGCTGCCGAGGTTTTCAGCCTGGCGGGTCAGCGTCACTTGCACCGGCTGGTCGACGAGTTTTCGGTATTCGGCCTCGGGCAAGCTGCGCTGCTTGAGCATCTGGGTCAGCACCAGGTTGCGGCGCTTGAGCGCACGCTCGGGGAACAGCACCGGGTTGTAGTAATGCGGGCCCTTCAGCATGCCCACCAGCGTGGCGCTCTCCAGGGCCGACAGCTCCGCGGCCGGCTTGTCCCAGTAGGTGCGGGCTGCCATCTCGATGCCCACCGCGTTGTAGAGAAACGGTGCGGTGTTGAGGTAGATCGTGAGGATCTGATCCTTGCTGTAGTGCCGTTCGATGCGCAGCGCGGTGACCAGCTCTTTTGCCTTGCGGTGCAGCGAGCGGCTGCGCCCGATCTCTTCAGGAAACAGGTTGCGCGCCAGTTGCTGGGTGAGGGTTGAGCCGCCTTGCAGGCTGCCGGTGGCGGTGTGGAACATGGCAGCGGCCGTTCGCCGAAAGTCGACCCCGTGGTGATCGCGAAAACGCCGGTCTTCGGTGGCGATCAGTGCATTCACAACGTGAGGCGATATCTCGGCCAGTGTCACGTGTTGTTGCTGGGCGCGGCCAAACGTGGTGAGCACCGCGCCGTCGGCCGACATCAGAACCGAGGGGCGTGCCGCTTCGGCTTCACGCAAGTCGGCGGCATCTGGCGAGGCCTGCAGCAGCACCACCAGGTAAACCAGGGCCGCCAGCAACAGCAATGCGCTGCCCATCAACGAGAAGCGCAAGGCCAGTCGGCGGCGCTCGGGCCACGGGGATTGGAAAGGGTCGTCGGGTTGGGAGTACATCACCCCATGGTGCGCATGGGCAAGCAAAACGGCTGTAGGACAGCCGCTCTGCCTGCGGTCAGCCGGGCCCGCTTTTCGCCAGGCGCCGCAGTTCGGTGACTGGCTTGCCGCCAATGCCCCAGTTGTCGGTGTCCACTTCGTCAATGATCACGAAGGTGGTGGCCGGGTTTTTGTTGAGCACCTTCACCAGCAGCTCGGTCACGCCGGCGATCAGCTCGGCCTTTTGTGCCGCAGTGGCACCTTCGCGTGTGATTTGTATGTTCACGAATGGCATGGTTTCTTTTTCCTTCTCTTTCATGTGATGAGTGAATGCGCCTGGCGCAGCCGCGCCACGGCGTCGCCGATCAGGCGTGGCATCAGCTCGGCCACGCGGGGCAGGTCGTGGACCAGGCCGGCGGCCTCGCCCGCGATCACGGCGGCGATGTCGAAGTTACCCGCTGCGCGGGCAGCCGCATAACGTTCCGCCACCGCGGCCTGTTCGCGCAGCAGCTCCAGCTCGTGCCCGCTCCAGCGGCGCAGGTGCTCGTTTTGCAGGCAGCGGCCGGTGTAGGGCGCGGGCCAGTCCTTGCGGCGCGACACGTCGAACACGATGCTGCGCTGGCTGTCGTCGCCGCTGGCGGCCACGATGCGCGCTTTGGCGGCGGCAAAGCCTGCGGCCTCTTCAGTGGCGTAAAACCGTGTGCCCAGCGCCACGCCCGCTGCGCCCAGCGACAGCGCTGCGGCGATGCCCCGTCCATCGGCAATGCCACCGGCCGCCACCACCGGCACCCGCGGGCCGGCCAAGTCGACCAGGGCGGGCACCAGCGCCATGCTGCCGCGGCTCACACCGTGGCCACCGGCTTCTGCGCCTTGTGCCACCAGCACGTCGGCGCCCTGATCGAGCGCTTCACGGGCCATGGCTTCGGTCTGCACCTGGCACACCAAGAGCGCGCCACTGGCCTTGATGCGTGCGGCAAACGGGGCCACATCACCGAACGACAACCACACGGCGCTGGGTTGTGCGGCGAGTGCGATGTCGAGCAGTTGCGGCTGCTGCGCCAGGCTCCAGGTGATGAAGCCGATGCCGAAGCGCCCCGGCGCGCCTGCGAGCAAGGCCAGTTCTCGGCGCAGCCAGGTTTCGTCGCCATAACCCGCGCCGAGAAAGCCGTAGCCGCCGGCTTCGGTGACGGCGCGCACGAGGCGCGCGTCGGCCACCAGATCCATGGCGGCCAGCACGACGGGGTGGCGCACGCCCAGCAGGCGGGTGAGCGGGGTGCTCAAGCGGGGAGAAGAGGGGAGTGGTGTGTCCATGCCGCCAAAGGTAGTCGTTGTTGAGCATCTTTAAAAACGAATTGTTATGATTTCTCCGTTCTTGAATCAAGATACCGGGAGTCACCATGGACCCAACTGCATTGGCCACCTTCGCCGCCGTCGCCCGCCGAGGCTCGGTGAGCGCGGCGGCGCAGGAGCTGCACACGGTGCAGTCCAACGTCACCACCCGCTTGAAGCAGCTGGAGGCCGAGCTGGGTGTGAGCCTCTTCTTGCGCCACAGCCGTGGCATGGCGCTCACTGATGCGGGCTCGCGCTTGCTCGGCTATGCGCAGCGGCTGACCGACTTGTCGATGGAGGCTCTGTCGGCCGTGCGTGACGACGGCCTGGTGCGCGGCAGCCTGCGCATTGGCTCGATGGAAACCACCGCCGCCGTGCGCCTGCCGGTGGTGCTGGGGCGGTTTCACCGGGCCCACCCCGACGTGCAGCTGGAGGTGCGCACCGGGCCCACCTCCGAGCTGCTGGAGCACGTGTTGGCGCACCGGCTCGACACCGCTTTGGTCGCAGGGCCGGTCGATCACCCCGACCTGCTGGCCGAGCCGGTGTTTCGCGAAGAGCTGGTGCTGGTGGCCGCGAATGATGCCGGCGAGCTTGAAGCGCAGCTGCGTGAAGGGGGCCTCACCGTCATCGTGTTCCGCCAGGGTTGCTCGTACCGGCAGCGGCTGGAGGCGCACTTCGCGGCCAGCGGCTGGCTGCCATTTCGTCGGTTGGAGTTCGGCACGCTGGAGGGCATCTTGGGCTGCGTGGGGGCTGGCGTCGGTGTGAGCGTGTTGCCGCGCAGCGCGGTCGAGGCGTATCGGGGGCGCGACGACCTGCGGGTGCGCGCGCTCGGCCCGAAGCCGCTGTGGGTGGAAACCTTGTTGGTGCGCCGCCGCGATGCCCACCTGGGCGCGGCGCTGCGCTCGTTTGGTGATGTGCTCAGGCAGGGCGAGGCAAGCGTCGCCTCAGCGCTCAGTCTGCCTCGGAGCAAAACTCGCCGTCAGGCACCAGGCAAGAGTTCTGCGTCTCGCCGCCCAGCGACACGCCGCGCGTGACCAGCTTGCTGGTGGCCAGCCGGCTGGCTTCGGCGGTCGGCAGCAGCACCCACATCTGGCCCCTGTGGCGGGTGGCGCGTGCCATCTGGCCAGCCTCGTTGCCGAAACCCCAGAAGTAGTCGGCGCGCACCGCACCACGAATGGCGCCGCCGGTGTCTTGCGCAAACACCAGGCGCTGCATCGAGATGTTGGAGCCCGCAGGCGCCGGCGCGCTGAGGAAGACGGGATAGCCGAGCGGCGTGACACGCGGGTCGACGGCCACCGAGCGGCCGGGGGTCAGCGGCACACCCAGCGCACCTTGCGGGCCTTCGGTCGACGGGCGCTCGGGCACGGTCTTGAAGAACACATAGCTCGGGTCGGACGAGAGCCTGCCGGCCACCGCCGACTTGGGGCTCGGGGACGCCGCCGACGGCGGCTTGGCTGGCGCGGCGGTTGCCGGGGCAGGCTTGCGCACGCCCTTGAGCAACTCGTCGACCAGCGGGTCGTTGCCGGCGGGCTTGGCTGCAGGCGCACGTTGCGCAACCGTCACGCCGCGGGTCAGCACGGGGGCATCGGCGTCTGCGGGTGCATCACCCTCGATCTCGAACTCATCGGCCTTGTCGGCGCTGCTGCCACCACCAAGGCCGCCGCCGATGCCACGTGTGGCCACCACGACTTTGGCCTTGGGCGTGACACGCAGCGGCTTGAACGGGTGGCCGTTTTGTTCGGCGTATTGCAGCCGCAGGATTTGCCCGTCAGGCATGCGCACCCGGCCCGAGCCTTGCACCTGCATGGCGTACAGCGCCAACGGGTCGTTGACCCAGGTCACCACCGGCGCGTTGATGCCTTGTGGCAGGCCGAGTGCTTCGAGTTCGGCGCGGGTGTAGTAGGGGTCGACACGGGCGGCGGCGCTACCGGGGGCACCGACCAGGCGCAGGCGCAGGCGGCGGTCACGGTCGTCAAGCACAAAGCGGCGCAGGTCGAGCGGGTAACTGGCGGCATCTCCCGCCTGCGCCAGCAGCAGCAGGCTGCCTTCGGGTTTGACGCGCACCACCGAGCGGCGCTGCGCCGCGGGTACACGCGACCAGTCGATGGTGTAGAGGTCGCGCGGCACACCCATCACCGGGGTGTTGAATTCACCGTCACGCTGCGCCTGGCCTTCGAGCAGCGGCTCGAAGTAGCCGGTGACGTCGCCATCACCGCGCGAGTCGGTGTGCAAGATGCGCAGCAGCGTGAAGCGGCTCTCGAAGAAGCTGCGCATGGCGCGGCTGTTGGGCGGCACGGTTTTCGCGGCGGCGCAGATCTCGCGCCAGTCTTCGCGCTTTTGAAGCACGTCGCACGAGTTGCGGAAGGCGCTCCAGCTGGCCCGCATGTCGTCTTGTTGCCAGCCCGGCAGCTCGTCGTACGAGGTGAGCTTGAACATGGCGTTGCGCGTGCGCACCTCGCTTGGCAACTTGGGGCCGGTCTTGGTGGGTGGCGTGTTCGAGAGCTTCTTGTCAGAGGCCGTGGCTGCGGCCACAGAAGGCTCGGCAGGTTTGCTCGGGGCGGCTGCTTGTTTGGAAGCGCAGCCGACCAAGCCCGTCGCGGCAAGGGCAAACACCAAGCAGGTCAGCTGTTTCATGCAACAAGCGTAGGCCTGCCGGGCGAGGGTTCCAACTGACCTTCGTCAACCATGTGATGGAGACGCGGTGGGCCGGATTACCTTAGTCACGCTGCGTGCCCAGGTGTCACCGGTATTCTGCGAACGGCATCAGACCGTGCCTGTCGCCCCCGTGGCGTTGAACGAAAACACCCATGCATCTGAACCCAAGCTCGTCTCATTCTCCCCGCCGCCTGTTGCTCGCGGCGGCCTTGTTGGCCGGTGTCTCACTGTCGAGTTGCGCCATGTTTGGCGGCGGCAAGACATCGCTCGATGCCAAGGTCGTGGCCTCGGCCGAGGTCAACCCCGATGCCCGCAAACGGCCGTCGCCCGTGGTGGTGCGTGTGTTCGAGTTGAAAGCACCGACGCTGTTTGAGCAGGCCGACTTTGTGTCGCTGTTCGAAAAAGACCAGGCGGTGCTCGGCGCCGAGATGGTCAGCCGCGAAGAGTTTGTATTGCGCCCGGGCGAAACCAAGCCGCTCGCCAAGCCGCTGTCGCCTGACACCAAGTTCATCGGCGTCATGGTCGCCTTCCGTGAGCTGGAGCGTGCCCGCTGGCGGGTTGTGGTGCCGGTGGCCGCGGGCAAGAAAAACGTGATCGCCATCGACCTCGCCGACATCACGGTGCAGGCCAAGCGCACCTCGCCCAAGCCTTGACGCAACGGCCCCCGTTCATCACCTCCACTCCAAGCACAACAACATGAGCTGGCGCGCCAAAGTCGTGTGGTCTTCGGGCATGTTTTTGCAGCCCCATCATTTTCAGCAAGAAACCCGCTACCTGGAGCGGCTGGTTGATGCGCGGGCCCGCAGCATCTCGCCGTTTGCCTGGGGCTTCACCGAGCTGGAGCTCGACGAAGGCCTGCTTGCCTTGGGCAAGCTGGGCATCTCGCGGGCGAGCGGCCTGCTGCCTGACGGCACGCCCTTCAGCATGCCCCAGCTTGACCCGCTGCCCGCACCGATAGAGGTGCCAGCCGATGTGAAGGGCGAGATCATTTACCTCGCCTTGCCGCTGCAGCGCGAAGGCCTGAACGAGGTTGACTTCGCGGGTGTCAACAAAGCCGGTGACGCAGGCGATCTGGCCCGCTACGGCGCGATCGAAGAAGACGTGCGCGACAACACCGATGCGTCTGACGAGCCCACCACCATCCAGACCGGCCGCCTGCGCCTGCGCCTGGTGCGCGCCAAGGAGGCGAGCGAAGCGTATGCCCTGCTCGGCGTGGCCTTGGTGGCCGAGCGCCGCAGCGACGGGCAGGTGACGCTCGAGCGCAGCTACATCGCGCCGCAGGTGGCCATTGAGGCCACCGCGCAGCTCTCGGCCAGCGCATCGTTGCTGCACGGCTTGATCTTGCAGCGCGCCCAGGCCTTGGCCGGGCGCATGGGGCAACTGAGCCATGGCGTGTCGGAGCTGGCCGACTTCTTGATGCTGCAAACGCTCAACCGCAACGAGCCTGTTTTCAGCCAGCACGCCGCCACACCCAACGCCCACCCGCGCGAGCTGCACGGCGACTGCCTGCGCCTGGCCGGTGACCTGGCCACACTCTCCACCAGCGCGCGCCGCCCGCCCGAGTTTCCGCCCTACCGCCACGACGACCTGGCCCGCACCTTCACGCCGGTGTTCGACTCGCTGCGCGGCATGCTCACCTCGGTGCTGGAGCAAAACGCCGTTCAGCTCGACCTCGTCAACCGCAACCACGGTGTGCGCACGGCGGTGGTCACCGACATGGAGCTGGCGCGCACCGGCACCTTTGTGCTGGCCGTCAATGCGCAAGTGCCAGGTGAGCAGCTGCGCCAGCGCTTCCCGGCGCAAACGAAGATCGGCCCGCCCGAGAAGCTGCGCGACCTCGTCAACCTGCAGCTGCCCGGCATCGGCCTGCGCTCCTTGCCGGTGGCGCCACGCCAGCTGCCCTTCCATGCCGGCTACTTTTACTTCGAGCTCGACCGCGGGGGTGAGCTGTGGAAACCGATTGAACAGAACGGCAACGTGGCCATGCACATCTCGGGCGATTTCCCGGGGTTGGAGCTGGAGTTGTGGGCTATTCGGAAGTAGCGAAAGGCCGTGCTGACTCGACCGCATTTTTGGACGCAAAGGGCGCGAAGAAAGACGCGAAGAACGCAAAGAGAGCGAAGAGACCCAGCGGGAAAGAGCAAAGCTTTGAATTCCTTCGCGACCTTTGCGTCTTTCTTCGCGCCCTTTGCGTCCAAAAGAAAGCCTCGAAGTCCGCTGCAAAAACATTGAGCACCCAGCGATGAGCACTTCAAACCCAGACGACCCGTTTGCCGACATCGACACCGGTCGCACTTTCATCATGCCCACGCCGGGCGGGCGCGCTGCCGCTGCCGCGCCGATGGCCGCCTCGCGCATGGGCCAGGCCGCAGGCGCTGACGTGGCCGCCGACATCGGCCCGAGCGACAGTGGCCTGAACCCGCTGGTGGCGCTGGCCAACCCCTTGCTCGCGCTGGTGCCACAGATTCGTGCCACCACGCATTTGCCCGACCCGGCTGCGCTGCGCGAATCCATCGCCCAAGGCGTGCGCGAGTTCGAAGCCGCCGCGCGTGCCAAGGGCATGGCGCCCGAGCGTGTGCTGGCCGCACGCTACATCTTGTGCACCTTGCTCGACGAGGTGGCTGCCACCATGCCCTGGGGTGCTTCGGGGCAATGGGGCCGGCACAGCCTGCTGGCGATGTTTCACAACGAAACCGGCGGCGGCGAAAAAGTTTTCCAGCTGATGGCCAAGCTGGCCGAAAACCCTGCGGCCAATCGCGACCTGCTCGAACTCATCTACGCCGTGTTGTGCCTCGATTTCCAAGGCCGCTACCGTGTGGTCGATGGTGGCAAGGCGCAGCTCGAAGCTGTGCGAGAGCGGCTTGCGCAAATATTGCAAAAAGAGCGCGGCGCCTACGCACCGGCACTGGCTCAAAACTGGGCCGGCGAAAAACCGTCCAAGCGGTCGATGTTGACCTGGCTGCCGCTGTGGGTCACGGCCGCCATCGTCGCGCTGTTGCTGGTGGCCATCTACAGCTTCTTGGCGTTCAAGCTGAGTGGCGACTCCGACCCGGTGTTCGGCCGCATCCAAGAGCTGCGGCTGGCACCACCATCGCCCCCCGTCAAGCAGCCTGCGGCCAAGCCGCGCCTCGCGCAGTTCCTGGTGGCCGACATCAAGGCCGAGCAGGTAGCGGTGCGTGATGAGGTTGACCGCAGCGTCATCATCATCCGCGGTGATGGTTTGTTCGCACCGGCCAGCGCCTCGCTCACCGCCGAGCGTGAGGCGCTGATGAAGCGCATTGCCGAAGCGCTGAAGCAGGTGCCGGGCGGCATCGCCGTCACCGGCCACACCGACAACGTGCGCATTCGCACCGCGAGCTTCCCGTCCAACTGGCATTTGTCTGAAGAGCGAGCCAAGACCGTGCGTGAAATTCTCGTCAGCAATGGCCTGCCCGCTGAGCGTGTGCGTGCCGAAGGCCGCGCCGATGGCGAGCCCGTGGCCACCAACGACACCCCTGCCAACCGGGCGCTGAATCGGCGCGTGGAGATCACCTTGTTTGTCACACGCGGAGCCGGGTCATGATCAAGAAGATCCTCGGCATCATCTTCCACCCCTGGGTGCTGCTGGCCCTCGGCCTGCTGGCCCTGTCGCTGGTGATCTGGATCGTCGGCCCGCTGGTGGCCGTTGGCAACTGGCGCCCGCTGGATGGCGTGACAGCGCGGCTGGTGTTCATCGGCCTGATCGTGTTGTTGATCGTGTTGCGCAACGTCTGGAAGCTTTTCGCCTCACGCAAGAAAAACGACAAGGTGGTCAACCAGCTGCTGGCCCCCGCCGCTGCGGCCGACCCGAGCGACGGCGAGATCAAGACGCTCAACGAGCGTTTTTCGAAGGCTCTGGAAACGCTCAAGACAGCGCAGTTCGAGCAGCCCAAGACAGGCATCTCCGCCCTGTGGAGCGGCTTGTCGTCGCGCGTGGGCAAACGGTATCTCTACGAGCTGCCCTGGTACGTGATCATTGGTGCGCCGGGTTCGGGCAAGACCACCGCGCTCGTCAACTCGGGTCTCAACTTCCCGCTGGCCGGGGCGTCGGGCGAGCACGCCGTCAAGGGTGTGGGTGGCACGCGCAATTGCGATTGGTGGTTCACCGACCAGGCGGTGTTGATCGACACCGCCGGCCGTTACACCACACAAGACAGCCACAAGAGCACCGACGCCAAGGCCTGGGAGGGCTTCCTGGGCCTGCTCAAGCGCAGCCGACCGCGCCAGCCGCTCAACGGTGTGCTGGTCACCGTGTCGGTCACCGACCTCCTCACACAAACCGCTGCCGAGCGCAACCTGCACGCCGCCACCGTGCGCCAGCGTTTGCAAGAGCTGCACCAGCACCTGGGCATGCGCTTCCCGATCTACCTGCTGGTCACCAAGTGCGACCTGCTGGCCGGTTTCATGGAGACGCTCGGTGACGCCGACAAAGACACGCGCGCGGCACCCTGGGGGTTTACCTTCAAGCTCGACAAACAGCAGCACACCGACCTGAGTGTCTTCGGCGCCGAATTCGACGCCCTCGAAAAGCGCCTTACCGACGGCTTGGTCGGCAAGCTGCAAATGGAGCGCGACCCCGGTCGCCGTGCGCGCATCTACGGCTTCCCGCAGCAGTTCGAGGCGCTGCGCAGTTTGCTGAAAGACCACCTGGAGCAGGTGTTCTCACCTTCGCAGTTCGAAGCCCACCCGCTGTTGCGGGGTGTGTACTTTGTGAGTGGCACACAAGAAGGCACGCCGATCGACCGCATGCTGGGCCGCATTGCACGCACCTACAAGTTGGAGCGCACAGTGGTGCCGCCCAACCTGAGCAGCGGCAAGAGCTACTTTCTCTCGCGCTTGCTCAAAGAAGTGGTGTTCGCCGAAAGCGGCCTCGCTGGCACCGACGCCAAGTGGGAACGCCGCCGCGGCATGTTTGCGCTGGGTGCGTATGTGCTTGTCGGCGTGCTGGCCGTGAGCACCCTGGCCGCCTGGGGCGTGAGCTACGTGGGCAACCAGCGTTACGTCGACAAAGTGGGCACGGCCGCCGAAGAAGTGAAAAAGCTGGTGCAAGCCACGCCCAACCGCAACTCGCCCGACGTGCTGGTGCTGCTGCCCGCGCTCGAAGCCACTCGCGACCTGGCGCGCGCCGGTATCGGCGAGTCGGTGCCGCTGTCGCTGGGTTTCGGGCTCTATCAGGGTAAGAAGCTCGACGCGGCCTCGAAGCAGGCCTACCGCCGCATGCTCATCGACGCGGTGTTGCCGCGCATCGCGCTCGGCATTGAAGAGCAACTGAAGAACGGCAACGACAACCCCGAGCTGCAGTACGAGGCCCTGAAGGCCTACGTGATGTTGTACGACCCGGAACGCTTCGATCCCGCCGCTCTCAAGCTCTACGTGACGGCCGATTGGGAAAACTCGCTGCCGCGCTCGGTCACCACCGAGCAGCGGGCCGCGCTGGAGTCGCACCTCGATGCGTTGCTGTCCGAAGGCGCGGTGGTGTCACCCCTGCCGGAAGACAAGACCCTGGTCGCGCAGACACGCACCCGCTTGGTGGCCACGCCGCTCACCGAGCGCATCTTCCGCCGCCTGAAGCGCCAGGGTGTGGGCGCCGAGTTCCCCGAGTTCACTGTGGCCCGTGCCGCGGGCCCGGGCGCGGCGCTGGTGTTCACACGCGGCAGCGGCGAGCCGCTGACCAAGGGGGTGCCGGGGCTCTTCACCCACGAGGGTTATCACAAGGGCTTCCAGCGCGAAATTGAGCGTGTGGCCGGCCAGTTGGCTGATGAAGAGAGTTGGGTGCTGGGGGTCAACGACAGCAAACGCCAGAACGCGCTGAAAGATTTGGACATCAAGCTCCAGCTCAACGATGAAGTGCGCCGCCTGTTCCTGAGCGAATACGCCAAGGTGTGGGAAGACTTCATCGCCGACATCAAGATGGTGAAAACCGCCAACCTGGCGCAGGCGGTGCAGATGGCGCGTGTGCTGTCGGCGCCCGACAACCCGCTGGTGCCGCTGCTGAAAGCCATGTCGCGCGAGACCACCTTGCGCAGCAACAAAGACGTGGTGGGCCAAGTCGAGACCAAGGCCCGCGATGCGTTGCAACGTTCGCGTGAAGAGCTGTCACGCCTGCTGGGCAAC
>NZ_JBKJOQ010000014.1:0-20821 GCF_046595475.1 Rhizobacter sp. | reverse complement strand
CCCGATCCCTGAGTCGAGCCGCCCGTCAGCCATGCAGCTCGCGCAGAAGATAGGCAAGCCCTACCGTGAAGGCTTCGTGAAAAACCGCTACGTCGGACGCACCTTCATCATGCCGGGGCAGGGCGTACGCAAGAAGTCGGTGCGTCAGAAGCTCAACGCCATCGGTGTCGAGTTCAAGGGCCGCAACGTGCTGCTGGTCGACGACTCGATAGTGCGTGGCACCACATCAAAAGAGATCGTGCAGATGGCGCGCGACGCCGGTGCTCGCAAGGTGTACATGGCTTCGGCCGCGCCACCGGTGCGTTACCCCAACGTCTACGGCATCGACATGCCCACCAGCGAAGAGCTGATCGCGCACAACCGCAGCATCGAAGAGATCCGCGAGTTCATAGGCGCTGATGCATTGATCTATCAAGACGTGGATGCGATGAAGAAAGTGGTGGGCGCGCTCAACCCGAATCTCGCTGGCTTTGAGGCCTCTTGTTTCGATGGCCACTACGTGACGGGTGATGTGAGCGCGGCTGATTTCGACGCCATGGCCATGCAGCGCAAGTCGCAAGTCGACGAAGAAGAAAACAGCGACCGTTCGCGCCTTGCCCTGCAAAGCGCCACCGAGCAGACCTGACGCTTTCGACAAACATGACCCAGAAAATCCGCACCCGCATCGCCCCCTCGCCCACCGGCTTTCTGCACCTGGGCACTGCACGCACGGCCCTGTATTCGTGGGCTTTCGCGAGGCACTTCGGTGGTGAGTTTGTGCTTCGCATTGAAGACACTGACGTGGCCCGCTCCACGCAAGACTCGGTAGACCAGATCCTCGCGTCGATGAGGTGGCTGGGCCTCAATTACGACGAAGGCCCGATCTACCAGATGCAGCGCCTGGACCGCTACACCGCTGTCGTTGAGCAGATGATGGCCGCTGGCACTGCTTATCGTTGCTACTGCACGCCCGAGGAGCTGGACGCGATGAAGGCTGCGCAAGAGTCGCGTGGCGAAAAGCGCCGTTACGACGGTACTTGGCGGCCCGAGATAGGCAAGGCGCTGCCGTCGGTGCCCGAGGGTGTCAGGCCGGTCGTGCGCTTCAAGAACCCGGTTGACGGTGAGGTGACCTGGGACGATGTGGTGAAAGGCCCCATCACCATCAGCAACCGTGAGATCGACGACCTCATCATCCAGCGCGCCGACGGCGTGCCGACCTATAACTTTGCTGTTGTCGTTGACGACTGGGACATGCACATCAGCCACGTCTTCCGCGGTGACGAGCATGTGAACAACACGCCGTGGCAGATCAACATCTTCAACGCGCTCGGGGCACCGTTGCCGGTGTTCGGCCACGTGCCGGTGATCCTGGGCGACGACGGGCAGAAACTCTCCAAGCGCCGCGGCGCTGTGAGCGTCACGGCCTACGAAGAAGCGGGTTTTCTGCCCGAAGCCATGCTCAACTACCTGGCGCGATTGGGTTGGAGCCACGGCGACGAAGAGCTGTTCACGCCTGATCAGTTGGTTGCGTGGTTCGATGGCAGCCACCTTTCCAAGAGCCCGGCGCAGTGGGACGCGACCAAGCTGGCGTGGGTCAACGCACACTACCTGAAGGCGCTGCCTGACGACCGTTTGTCTGCGCTCGTTGCCGCGCAGTTGCAGCGCCGTGGCATCGCCTCGGCAGGCGTTGCAGAAGTGACCCGTGTCATGGTGCTGTTCAAAGACCGCTGCTCGACCACAGTCGAGCTGGCCGACTGGGTCGCCATGTATTTCGCTGACGTGCAACCGACAGCAGAAGACGTGGCGACGCATGTCAACCACCTGGTGAAGCCTGCGCTGTCAACGTTGCGCGATAAGTTTTCCGCCATTGAGTGGAGCAAGGCTGCAATTGCTGTGGCCATCAAGGAAACGCTGGCGTCGCACGGCCTGAAGATGCCCCAGCTGGCCCATGCCGTACGCGTGCTGGTTTGCGGTCGTTCGCAGACACCGTCGGTTGATGCGGTGTTGGAACTTTTCCCCAGAGAGACAGTGCTGCTGCGTTTGCAGGCAGCATGAAAATCTGTCTATAATCGCAGTCTCGCTTGAACAGCGCGTCCCGTAGTTGAAAGGCCAAGTTGAAAGACTTGGTTGAAAGACAAAGCGGGGGTATAGCTCAGCTGGGAGAGCGCTTGCATGGCATGCAAGAGGTCAGCGGTTCGATCCCGCTTACCTCCACCAAACCAGGTGGCGCGCAGTTCAAGAGTTGAAGGATTGAGTCCCCTTCGTCTAGAGGCCTAGGACACCACCCTTTCACGGTGGCTACAGGGGTTCGAATCCCCTAGGGGACGCCAAGTTTGATGGCGCTTGTGCAGCAGTGCAGAAGCCATCTGGAGTGGTAGTTCAGTTGGTTAGAATACCGGCCTGTCACGCCGGGGGTCGCGGGTTCGAGCCCCGTCCACTCCGCCAATAAAAGTCAACGGGTTAGCTTTGAAAGGAGCTAACCCGTTTTTCTTTTGTTCGGCGCGAGGGGTAAACCAAGGGGTAAACCGGTTCGCGGCTTTGTACGCACGATCCCGAACGCTGGCGGAATCCAGCGGCAGCGTTGCGGCGATCTCTTCGACGCCTCGCGCTTTTCCTTGAGACTTTGGATCCACTGCGTGATCTCCTCGTCCAGCCAAGCGCTTGCCTTTCCGAGCCTCACTGGCGCAGGAAACTTCCCCTCCTTGATGAGACCGTAGACCAAGGTGCGCTTCATGCCGACCCGTGCCGTGACTGCGGGTAGCGCAGCTTGAGTCTTCCTGAACCGCCCCGGTCTTTGAGGAGGCTCCAACTCTTGAGAAGATGGAGCCATGAAGAAGTCGAACAAGTTCTCACCCGAGGTCCGCGAGCGGGCCGTGCGGTTGGTGCAAGAGCACCGCGGGGAATACCCGTCATTGTGGGCAGCGATCGAGTCGATCGCGCCGAAGATCGGCTGCGTTGCGCAGACGCTGCTGGACTGGGTCAAGCAGTCCGAGGTGGAGGCCGGCACCCGTGCGGGCACCACATCCGCTGGGCACGACCGGGTCAAGGCGCTGGAGCGCGAGGTCAAGGAACTGTGTCGGGCCAACGAGATTTTGAAGTTGGCCAGCGCGTTTTTCGCAGGGCGGTTCACGTCCGCGCAGCGGCACCACTACGAAAGCTCGGAGGGTGCACAGCGCGCCAAGCACCATGCCTAGTGCCCCCTTGAATCGGGGGGTGAGGCGTACTGAAGTGAAATGGCCTGACCCCGCCGCTTCGTTTTTCTCGCTCTGAGAAGAGAGATGCAACGCTTGGAGCCGCCATCGTGACTTACCCAACCCACACGCCAGCCGATGAAGAAGGGGAGGCGGGCAGCAGCCGCAAGACGGTTCCGGTCGCGCCGAGCCCCGCACCGCCACGTTTGCCGAAACCCCTTTGTCGGCAGCCGGCTTTTCTCGCCGCGCTGGTGCACGCCGCAAGCAATGAAGACCGGGTGGTGCAAATTCGCAACCGCCTCAGCGAGATGGGGTTTTGCTGGCTCACCTACGGCCAGCTCTCGCTCAGCAACTCGACCACGCTCACGTCCATCGGCACCGGCATCGCACTGGACAAGTGGGCCGAGCGCTACTTTCGGGAAGAGTACTTCGACGTGGATCGGCGACTGATTGAAACCGCCGGGTCCGGGCTTCCTTATGTGTGGGATCTCGAAACACTCGGGCAGCCCAGCATCATTCTTCCCGTCTCCAAGCTCAACCGTTTCATCAGCGACCTGCGCAACGTGGGTGGGCACTCCGGCATCTCGCTTCGATTGCTCGGCCACTACCCCCGATCAGACGCCTACCTGAGCCTCATGTCCAACAGCCCCGGCTGCGACTGGATGGACGACGAGCTGCTCGGCAAAGTGCTGAACTTCGCAACGTGCCTGCACGAGTTCTACAGCAACCACGCCACCACGCCCGACCTGCTGGACGCACTGAGCCTCAAGCTCACGCCCGTGCAGCTCGACATGATGCGCTGCCTGCTGAGGGGCATGGGCGACAAGGCAATCGCTTCCGAGCTGAAGCTGAGCCTGCACAACGTGGACTACCACATGCGTCAATTGCGGCGGCGCTTCGGCGCCAACAACCGGGTGAAGCTGGTGCATGAAGCCATGCGCATCGTCGGCACGGCTCGACGATCGGGCCACGACATGGAAAGCTGATGCGCCGCGCTCGCCGAAATGCTGCTACCGATACGACAGCACCAGCCCGTGGATCAACCTTGTCCACCCGTCCAGCATCACGAACAACAGCAACTTGAACGGCAGCGAGATGGTTGTGGGCGAGATCATCGACATGCCCAGTGCCAGCAACACGGTGGCGACGATCAGGTCGACCACCACGAAGACGAGATAGATGATGAAGCCGATCTGGAAGGCCCGCGTCAACTCGCTCAGCGTGAAGCTTGGCACCAGCACCATGAAGTCGTCGGCTGTCAGCGCGGCGGCGCGCTCCTTCGGCCAGATGCTGGCCGCGGATTGCAAGAAGAACGCGCGGTCGCGCTCCCGGGTGTGCTTCTGCAAAAACTCCTTCATCGGTGCCTTGGCCGCATCGAGCACGGCCATGATGTCGCCCACGCCTTCACCCTTGGCGCCCAGGTTGCGCCCGCGCAGGGCGTCGGACACCTCCATTCCCACCGGCGCCATGATGTAGAGGGACAAGATGATGGCGATGCCATTGAGCACCATGTTCGGCGGTGTCTGCTGCAAGCCGAGCGCAGTGCGAAGCAAGCCGAACACGATCACGAGCTTGGTGTAGCTCGTCACCATCATGGCGGCAAAAGGCGCGAGGCCCAACCCGACGATCAGCGCGACGAGGGTCAGTGGCTCTGGAAGGCTTCCTCCCATGTCAGCACTGCGCTCGCAAACGAGAGGGGGTGATCTGCGCCACGGATCAGGCGTCGTTCGGGGCGAACTCGGACACCCGCACGCCGAGCCTGTCGCCCACCGCCACCAGATGGCCTTTTCCGAGCACGTTGCCGTGCGCCACGATGCGTACCGCGCTGCGGTTGATGGGCTGCGCCAGTTCGAACACGTGTCCGGGGCGGATGCTTTTGAGCTCACCCAGCGTGAGCGACAGTTCCCCCACTTCGAAGCGCAAGCTCACCTCCAGTGCGTCGAGCCGGTCCAGCGGCAGGTTGGCTGACTCGTTGTTGTCGTCGGCGGCGGGCTGCGGGGCGAGGTCTCGGTTCATGTCGGTGTCTTTCGATTGCTGAAGGGTGATGCGCGAGCCTTCTGCCAAGCCCACCAATTGGCGCCCCGCGCTGCCGCCCAGTTCGGCCTTGACCAGCAGGGCTGCGCCGGCGGCGGCCCAGTTGTCGATGCTGATGATGTCGCCCGGTGCGATGCTGCTGATCTCGCGCAGGCTGACCTGCGTGGTGCCCACCACAAAGGGCACCGGAATGCGCAGCCACTCAAGGCCGTGCCGTGGCTGCCTGCGCGGCACGCGCATCGCAGCAAGCACCGCCCCCAGCACCTCATCAGCCTCGAAGAAAACGAATCCCTGCAGCGCGCTCGTGTTGCCCACGGTGTCAGCCTCGAAGAAGGCGGCGCGGTGCATGTTGGCATCGTCGTCGGCGGCCGGGCGATCTTTGGGTGTCCATTCGAAGCGCAGGCGCAGCGACTTCTCCAGCGCGTCTGCCAAGGGGCTCAGCGCGTCGGCGAGCAGCACGTAGCGCAGGTCGCGCGGCAGCAAGTCGCTGCGGCGCTCTCCCAGCAGGCTGGCCACCCCACCCGGCTCGAGCCCGAGCGCGCCTGAGTGGTTGCCAAGCTTGAAGCCGAAGCATTCCCAGCCGGTTCGCGGCGTGTCGTGCATCGCCCAACGCAAGCGGTGAGCGCTGGCGCCAAGCAACAGAGAAACCGGTGCGGCGTGGCTGTACAGCAAGTTCAATGCACGTCCCATGGCTGCGCTCGATCGGGGCAGCAGCGGTGCGGCGCCGAGTTCAGTCACCGGCTGTGTCGGAAGGGCGAGCATCCTCTTTGTCCTTGTTCGGGCACGTTGAAAAGGTTGGAGGCCGGCGCTGCGATGCAGGCGGCGTGCCGATACCTTGACGACTTGCAGCCTATCGAACGCCAGCTGCCGGCGGAACTACGCAGACACGTAGTGCGGCACGTCCGCCGCACTACGGAGATTCGTTGTTGTTGAGACCGAGGCAGGCCCCTAGAGTCAAAAGCACCCGACGTCCCCTTCAGTTGCTGCGCCGCTGCGACGACGGGACCCGTGTCAGGCGAACTGCTCCATGGCGGCCACTCCTTCTCCAGCCCTTTTGTCCAGCGACAAGGTGCGCAGCCTGTTGGGCGTGCTCACTCGGCAGAACGACCTGGCCCTGGCGGCGATGCTGGTGGCGGTGGTGGCGCTGTTCGTGCTCCCGCTGCCCACGCCGCTGCTCGACCTGCTGATTGCCGTGAACCTGTCGGTGAGCCTGGTGCTGCTCATCGTGGCCATGTACGTGCCGTCCGCCCTGGCACTCTCGACCTTCCCGTCGCTGCTGCTTTTCACCACGCTGTTCCGGCTCGCGCTCAACATCGCCTCGACCAAGCTCATCCTGTTGCACGCGAACGCCGGCCACATCATCGACACCTTCGGCAAGCTCATCGTCGGCAACAACGTGGTCGTGGGCGGGGTGGTGTTTCTCATCATCGCCATCGTGCAGTTCATCGTCATCGCCAAGGGCTCCGAGCGCGTGGCCGAGGTGGCCGCGCGGTTCGCGCTCGACGCCATGCCAGGCAAGCAGATGAGCATCGACGCCGACGTGCGCGCGGGCGTGCTCTCGACTTCACAAGCCCAGGCTCGCCGCCGGCTGCTGGAGCAGGAGTGCCAGCTGCATGGGGCCATGGACGGCGCCATGAAGTTCGTCAAGGGCGACGCCATCGCCAGCATCATCATCGCGCTGGTCAACATCCTCGCGGGCATTGCCATCGGCACGCTGATGCTCGACATGACAGTGGGCGCGGCGCTGCAGCGCTTCGCGATTCTGACCGTGGGCGATGGCATGGTGTCGCAGATCCCTTCGCTGCTGGTGTCCATTGCAGCAGGCATCGTGATCACCCGGGTAGGCGGCGCGACCGAAGGCGCCAATGTGCAGCTCGCACGCCAGATCGGGCAGCAGGTGCTCGCGCACCCCAGAGCGCTCCTGATCGCAGGCGTTGCCATCGGGAGCTTTTTGCTCGTGCCCGGTTTTCCCAAGTGGGTGTTCGGGTTGCTCGCGGCCGTCGTCATTTCACTGGGCTTGGTCACGCGCCGCCTGCAGAGCCGCCGCCGCACGCCGGCGTGGATCTCGCATCGGGGCGGCGAAGACGCGGCGATAGAAGCCGGCAGAGGCGAAGACGCGATCGCCGCACCGCTGTGCATTCGCCTCTCCGCCGGCCTTCGGGGCCGTGTTGACCAGCATGCGCTCGACCTGGGCTTGAGTGCGGCCAAGTCATCGCTCGAAGCCGATCTCGGCCCGGTGTTCCCGCGCCTGCAGGTGGCCTACACGACCGCGCTCACCGATGCCGACGCTTATCAGATCCTGGTGCAAGACACCCCCGTGGCGCTCGGTCGCTTGCGCCCCGGCAGCGTGTTGCTCGACAGCACCGAGGCAGGGGCAGTGCCGGGTGCCGAAGTGGCCGAACCGTTCGGCCCCTTCCGCCGCGTGATGTGGGTACCGGCAGGCGCGGCGCCGGCTGCAGCTGGCGGCCTGCATTGCGAAGACGTGGTCGCCGCCCACGTGGACCAGGTGGTGCGCGGGCATGCGCCTCAGCTGCTGGGCCTTCAGGAGGTGCAGCGCTTGCTGCACACCATGCAGCGTGACGCACCCGACCTGGCCGCCGAAGCGGCGCGAGTGGTGCCCCTGCAGCGCATCACTGAGGTACTGCGCCGCCTACTTCAGGAAGGCATACCGATTCGCAACCTGGCCGCCATCTTGGAGGCTCTGGTGATCTGGGCGCCCAAGGAGCCCGATGTCATTGCATTGACCGAGCTGGTGCGCACCGCCCTCGGCCGCTACATCACCAGCTGCTATGTCGGGGCTGACCGCCGCCTCGAAACCATTCTGTTCGAAGCGAGCCTGCTCGACCGCGTACAGGGCGCGGTGGAGCGCGGCCCGCGAGGCAACCTGCTGCTGCTCAGCCCGGCGGTGACGCAAGACATCCGCGACCAGGTACGCCGGCTCTTGCCCGCGGGCGGTGGCCGTGTGGTGGCCGTCACCTCTTCCGACGTGCGGCGCTATGTGAAGACGTTGCTCGAACCGGTGGCGCCGCTGCTGGTGGTGCTTTCGTACCAGGAAGTCGATGACGACGTGGCGCTCCAGCCTGTGGGCTGGGTCACCAACCCCAAGGCTGCATGACCAACCCGCATGAGGCACGCCGCATGACGCCGCTCGACATTCTCGACATCACCCGCGAGGCCTTGATGGTGGTGCTGTGGGTGTCGCTGCCGGTCGTGCTGGTGTCCACCGGCTCCGCGCTGATCGTCGCCATTCTTCAGGCCGTGACGCAGATCCAGGACCAGAGCATCGGCCAGTCGGTTCGCCTGATCGCCGTGATGCTGGCCATCGTGCTCAGCGCAGGGTGGTTGGGGCGCGATGTGATGCGCTTCGCCGAACGTGCCATGCAGATCATTTCCCAGCTTCGATGAACACCATGCAACGACCTTCTCCACGGCGCTTCATGCCCGGCGGCTTCATTGCGTGGGTGCTGGCCCTCGCGGCCGTGCTGCCACTGCACGCGCAAGCCGCCGAAGTGCGCTGGCGCGCGCGCGCGCTGCAGATCGTGGCCAACGAAAAACCACTGCAAGACTTCTTGCGCGAGGTGGTGGCGTCACAGGGCATCACCGCGGTCATCGACGCCAAGGTGGCCGGCGTGGTGAGCGGCAAGTTCAACATGCAGGCGCAGACCATTCTCGACAGCATCTGTGCGACCTACGGGTTCACCTGGTACTACGACGGCGCCTTCATCTACATCGACGCCGCCGGTGACGCGCGCAGCGAGGTGCTCTCGATCTCGGCGGGCAGCAGCCCGCGCATCCTGTCGACATTGGCGCGCCTGAAGATTGCCGACAACCGCTTTCCCGTTGTCATCAACGAGGCCGAAGGCACGCTTTACGTCTCGGGGCCGAAGCGCTATGTCGACCTCGTGCGCCAGGCGGTCAAGCTGGCCGACCAGCGTGCCGCGCTCACCGACCACGCCGAGGTGCGCATCTTCCCGTTGAAATACGCCTGGGCGGGCGACACGCGTGTGAACCGCGCAGGCAAGGAGGTGGTGTTGCCGGGGGTAACCACCGTCCTGCGCAAGCTCTTCAGCCGCGGCCCCATCTCTGCCGGGCCCGGCGGCGCGGGCGTCAGCAAGACCAGCCCTCCCATGCGCATGGGGCCCACACGGGAGATCCGCTTGGGCTCGGGCGAGACGGTGAACGCGCCTAAGGTCGACATGGGCGGCACAGCCGGTGCGCCTGACGACGACGGCAACACGGCGGCATTCACCTCCGGCAGCGAACTACCGCAGTTCCACACCGACACCCGCATGAATGCCGTGCTCGTACGCGACGTGCCTGAGCGCATGGCGCAGTACGCCCACCTGATCGACAACATGGACGCCCGGCCGCGCCTGATCGAGATCGAGGTCACCATCATGGACATCAGCAGCGACAACCTCGAAACGCTGGGCGTCGACTGGCGGCTGCATGGCCGGCGCGCCGACGCGCAGGTGGGCCGCGGCGCCCGCGAAGACACGCCCCCGCTCACGTGGGGCGGAAGCTCCGTCCCGCCGTTGGGCGGCATATTGACTGCCTCCATCGGCAACGAGCTGCGCAACTTCCTGCTGGCACGCGTGAGCGCGCTGAGCAAGAAGGGCACGGCGAATTTCGTCGCCCGACCCAAGGTACTGACGCTCAACAACACCGAGGCAGCACTCGAGAACATGAGCGAGATCCACGTGAAGGTGCAAGGCTTCCAGGACGCCGGCCTCTTCAGCATCACCACCGGCACGGCGCTTCGGGTCACCCCGCTCATCGTCGACGAACAAGCCGGCCGCGGCGTCATGCTGTCGATCAACATCGAAGACGGTGACTTGAGCCCGCTCGACGGCATTGACAACATTCCACTGGTGCGCCGCCGCACCGTCAACACGCAGGCCATGGTCGACGAGAACACCAGCTTGCTGATTGCTGGCTTCTCGACGCAGGAAACGGTGAACGCCTCGACCGGTGTGCCGCTGCTGTCTGACGTGCCGCTCGTGGGCAACCTGTTCAAGTACAGCGAGAAGTCGCGCAAGAACATGGAGCGCTTCTACCTGCTCACGCCGCGCCTGGTGATCCCGGGGGCGAACCTGCTCAAGAACGGAGACTGACCATGATGGACGCCTCGTCTTCAGCGCGTGCCGGGCTCTCACCGGCGTGGTGCCTGCGCTTCCTGAGTGGCGCGATGCGCGGGCGCACGATGGCCTTGAAGCGTGGCCTGAACCTTGTGGGCTCGGCCGGCGATTGCGACGTCATGCTGCCCGGCAGCGACGTGCTGCCCCGGCACCTGGCGCTCAATGTGGGCGAGCTGGTGGTGTCGGTGCAGAAAGTGGGTGCGGCGGCGGTGTTGCTGAATGGTGCTGCGATGGAGCAGCCGCGCCGCAGCCTGGTCGCCGGGGATGTGGTCGGTGTGGGCGCCATCGAGTTCCAACTCGACGCGGTGTACACGACGGTGCATTCGCAATCCGAAGACAGCATGTTCGCGCCGCTGGAAGGCCCGGGCGTCGAGGGCGGCGCAGCGGCACGGCAGCAGGCCGCACCGAAGGCGTTCTCCATGCGCTGGGTGGGTGTTGTGGTAATTGCACTGTCGCTCGCTGGCGTGGGCGCGCTGTCGATCAGCGGTGGGGGCGATGCACGGGGGCGAGCGGGCAACGCCGTGGACTTGCGGGCGCTGGAGCAGGCGGTCGCCGCCTATCCAGAGGTGGAGACGATTTCAGGCGCCGGTGGCAGCGTTGTCGTGCGGGGTTACGTGGAATCGCGCTCGCGCCGGCAGGCACTGCAACAGGCCTTGGCTGCATTCGGGAGCCGGGTGGCCGTGAACGTGCTCAGTGCCGAAGAAATGATCGAGCAAGCGCGCCGGTTTGTGAGCGACCCCGGCGTCACCGTGGCCTATGCCGGCAGCGGGCGGCTTGTCGTTTCCGGCACGGTGGAAGACGACGCGGTGCGCCAACAGATCAAGCGCCTGACAGAAGACCTTCACCCGGCGGTCATGGTGTCTGACAAGGTGATGTACCGCGCCAGGCCGGTGAAGGAAGAAGGCCCCGACACGCGCGCGCAATGGGCTGCGTGGCAGTCGGTGTTGCCCTCGCGCATGGTGGGCATCACCGAAGACGCCAACGGCCTCAAACACATCCAGCTGGCCAACGGCAGCCGGTACTACGAAGGCTCGGTGTTGCGCTCGGGGGCGGAACTGCGCAGCATCGAAGCCGACGGTCTGGTGGTGAGCGGTAGCCCACCGGCACGCGACAAGAAGTGAACGAGTCAAAGGCGAGCCGAATGGCCGCCAGCAAGAATTCCGCGCTCGCGCGGGATGCCCGGCCCTGACGAAGGGGCGGGTTTTTTGATACGTGATTTTTTCAACATCAACAGGAGTGAAACATGTCAGAAGCATCAGACAACTCAATCGCCCAGATGAATGCCGCGGCAGCCGACAACGCAGCCTTGATGGCCGCCAGCATGCAAGCCTCGACCAGCATTCAAGGCGCGGCCACCACCACCAACACCGTCAGCAGCGCCAATGCAGCCAGCACGGAAGCGGCCAAGACGGTGGGCAACGACATGCGACAGGCGGCAAAGGCGGCCTGACCGCCCATGCCGATGCGTTTGTGCGGTGCTCAGCGGCATCGCGCAAACCACGTTCTATGCGCATCACCGGCGCGCAGCGCTTTTCTGCGCCGTGCGCCGGCCACAAATCAGAGGTGAACGCCATGATCGATCCTGTTGCATTGGCCACGGCCGCGACGCCGCACGACGCGGCGGCAAGCGCGCCACTCAGCACACCGCGGGCGGCCGACCCGGTCGAGAGCCGCATGTTCTTCAGCATGGTTCAGGGCGGGGCGCAACCCGATACCCCGGCTGGGCCCACCGACCTGCGCTCCGCGGTGGTGTCTTATGCGCAGCAGATCAACGGCAAGGGCCCGTCGATCGACGAAGTGCGCCACAGCATGATGGAGGCGGTGGATTCGTCCGACCCGATCAAGACGCTGTACATGCTGACCGACCATTCGGCCCAGCTGCAGACCATGTTCACCAAGCTGCACATCGCCACCGGCCTTGCCAGCGCGGCGACCAGCGTGTTCGGCAACCTGCTGAAGAACCAGCAGTGAACACTGCCGCCATGCTTCGGGCTCGCCTCGTGCGCCCCGCCTTTCGCTGCCTCGCAGCCGTGTTCCTGATCGCCGGGCTGGCCGCTTGCAAGGTCGGCCTGTACTCGAGCCTCAACGAGCAGGAGGCCAACGAGATGGTCACGGCGCTTGGCACCGAGGGCATCGATGCCGAGAAGGAGCGGCTCGAAAACAACCAATGGCAGGTGCTGGTTGAGAAAGACCAATTGCCTGTCTCACTCGACCTGCTGCGTGCCCAAGGTCTGCCCAACGAACGTTACGCGAGCCTGGGCGACGTGTTCCAGAAGCAGGGGCTGGTTTCCACGCCGGCCGAAGAACGCATGCGCTACATCCATGCGATGTCGCAAGAGCTTTCGCAGACCCTGCGCAAGGTCGATGGCGTGGTGGCCGCACGTGTGCACGTGGTGATCCCGGCCAATGACCCGCTGAGCGACAAGATCCGCCCGTCGTCGGCAGCCGTGTTCATCAAGCACCGTGCCGACGTTGACCTGCGCATGCTCGCGCCGGCGGTCAAAGACCTGGTCGCCCACAGCATCGAGGGCCTGACGCACGAACAAGTTTCGCTGTCGCTGTTCGAGGCGCGCAGGGTCGCACCGACCACCGCGCTGCCTGCGGCGCGAGGCGGCATGATCCTCGGCGTGCTGCCCACGCAGACCGCCGTGGTTCTGCTGGTGCTGCTGCTGCTCGCCACCGCGTGTTTGATGGTGTTGCCGCCGCTGCTGCGCCGGAACAAGCTCGATTGGCGTACCTGGGTGCGCCGCCAGGTATTTCGCCGCTGAGGCTTGCCGCTCGTGACGCCGCCGACTCCGCTCATGTCGCTCTTGATGCGTCACAACCTGCATCCCGAGCTCGACCTGCATCCGAGCTGGCTGCCGGCCCAGTGGCCCGCACGGTATCGGCAAGTGGCGCGGCTCGGGCCGGCGGGGCAGGCGGTTCTGTCTGACCTGCTGCGGCGCGACGACCCGCTGGCCAACGAACCGCGTTTCGATTTCGACTCGCCCTTGAGCCGGCTGGCCCTGCTCGATGGTCCGGCGCTGCGCCGGCTTGCGGTCTACCTGGGGCTGTGCGCGCACAAGGCGCTGCTGCGGCCTCGCCTAGGCGGCTCGCACCTGCGTCGCCAGGCGCGCCGCTTCGACCGCGACGCGCCCGACTTCGTGCTCGACCGCACGCCCCAGCTGAGCGAGCTGCGCATGAGCCTGAGCCACCTGCAGCAACGCCCGCGCGCCGCCGGTCGCATCATTGTTGACCGGGGCCATCGCCTGCTGCTCGCCCTGATGAGCGCTGAGGGAGAAGAGGCGCTGCTGCAGCGGGTCCAGCGCAAGCTGCCGCGCCGCACTTGCGCCAGTGGGGTGCCCTTGCTCAGCCCTGCGCAGCTCGCCCAACTGCGCGAAGTGACGCTGCAATGCTTGTTGCCCGAGAGGTTGCCGCAATGGGACTGGCTTTTCTGATCACCACCGAGAACCTGCAGCTCCTGAGCGAGCGCAAGGTGCTCAAGCAGGCCGAGTACGCGGCCTTGCTCGACGCCGCGCAGGTGGTTGAAGCCGCGCGCGGCGAAGCGCGCCGCCTCACGCTCAAGGCCGAGCGCGACTCGGCCGAGGCGCGCCAGAAGGGTCACCAGGCCGGCCTCGAGCAGGCCAAGGTGGAGCACGCACGCAGCATGCTCGGCGCCGCGCTCGACCAGCACCGCCAGCTGCAGGGGCTGCGCGAGTCGATGGCCCAGCTGGTGACGCAGGCGGTGACGCAGTTCATTGCCTCGGCGGACCCCGCCGCGCTGTTCGAGGCAGCGCTGTTGCGGGTGGATGCCCTGGTGCGCAGCGAGCCTTTCGTGAACGTGCGCGTGTCGCCCGGCGACGCGCACGTGCTGGAGGAGGTGCTCGCGCGTCTGCGCGCCGAAGCCGGTTGGGCGATGCCGATCTCGATGCAGTCTGACCCGGCCTTGCCTGCGGGTGCCTGCGTGTTGCAGACCTCGGCCGGCACGCTCGACATCGGTCTCGATGCGCAGCTGACCGCATTGCGGCGGGCGCTCGAAGTCGGCGCGGCGCATTAAGAGTCGGCCGGTGGATCGCTTCGCCTCTGCGTTCGCCACAACCGGGCAAGCCAGCGGCCTGGTGGCCGACCTGGCGCAAGCCATCGGCCGTGTCACGCCGGTCGCCATGCGGGGGCGCGTGGTGAAAGCGGTGGGCATGCTCATCGAAGCCTCGGGCATCCAGGCGCACGTGGGCGAGCTGTGCGAGTTGGTGACGCCGGGCGAGCCGCCGCTGTTGGCTGAAGTGGTGGGCTTTGCGCAGCAGACGGCGTTGTTGACGCCGCTCGGCTCCACCGCCGGCATCTCGGCGCTGACCGAGGTGGTTCCTTCGGGCCGTGGCCACACCTGCCCGGTGGGCGCCGGGCTGCTGGGCCGTGTGCTCAATGCCATGGGCGACCCACTCGACGGCCGCGGACCGCTCAACGTGAGCGCACGCGTGCCCGTTCACCGCGAGCCCATGAACCCATTGCAGCGCCGCATGATTGACCGGCACCTGCCGACCGGCGTGCGTGCCATCGACAGCCTGCTGACCCTGGCCGAAGGCCAGCGTGTGGGCGTGTTCTCGGCGCCGGGCATCGGCAAGAGCACGCTGCTGGGCATGCTGGCCCGTGGCTCCACGGCCGACGTCAACGTGGTGGCCCTCATCGGCGAGCGAGGGCGCGAGGTGAAAGAGTTCATCGAGCGCAGCCTCGGCCCGGCCGGCATGGCCAAGACGGTGATGGTGGTTTCCACCTCAGACCGGCCACCCATGGAGCGCATCAAGTCGGCCTATGTGGCGACCACCATTGCCGAGCACTTTCGCGACCAGGGCATGCGCGTGCTGCTGCTGATGGATTCGCTTACCCGCTTTGCTCGGGCACAACGCGAAATTGGCCTGGCCAGCGGCGAGCCGCCCACGCGCCGCAGCTACCCACCTTCCATCTTCTCGATGCTGCCGCAGCTGCTAGAGAGAGCGGGGCAGGGCGCCAGTGGCTCCATCACCGGCATCTACACCGTACTCACTGAAGGCGACGAAGAGAACGACCCGATCGCCGAAGAGGTGCGATCCATTCTTGATGGGCACATCGTGCTCTCGCGCAAGCTGGCTTCGGCAGGGCACTTCCCGGCCATCGACACGCTCGCCAGCGTGAGCCGTGTGATGCCGCAGGTGGTGAGCCGTGAGCACCTCGCCGCCGCCTCGGCCGCGCGCGCATTGCTCGCCCGATACCAGGAACTCGAACTGCTGGTGCAGATTGGCGAATACAAGACCGGCAGCGACCCGGTGGCCGACCGCGCCATCCGGCTGCGCCCGGCGATACACGATTTCCTCAAGCAGCCGCCCGAGTTGGCGTCGCCCTTCGATGCCACCGTGGCGGCCCTGAACCGCCTGCAACGCTGAGCGCCATGGCCATCGACTGGAAGCTCCTGGTTCACGTGCGCGAGCAGCAGCGGCTCGTGGCCAGCCAGGCTTTGGCACAAGAGCGCGAGCTTGCCGTGCAACGCGAGGCGCAAGTGCGCCGGGCCGAGGGTGAGCTGGCGCAACAGATCGACGCCAAGGCGCGGTTGTGGCAGGCCGCGGCCGCACCTGGGGTCGGTCTGGACATGGCCACGCTGCGCGACGCCAGCGCCTGGAGCCGCGCGCTCGACGGGCACATCGCCCAAGCAACGGGCCGGTTGCGAATGGCCGAGCAAGGGGGACAAGCGCAGCAGCAGCGAGTGGACCAAAGCGCGGCTGAGCTCAAGGCTGCCTGCGGCAACGTCGTCAAGGCCGAAGAGATGCAAACCCGGGTGGAAGCCGCTGTGCGCCGCCAGCGCGACGTGCGCGCCGAAGAACCCGCCGAAGAGCACGCAGCGCGCTTGTGGCTGGCGCGAAGGGCCTGTTGACATGGCACTGGAGCTTGCAGCCATGGAGGGCACCTTCGTCTCGGCGGCGCTCACGCTGCCCCGCCTGCTGGCGATCTTCTCGGTGGTGCCTTTCTTCTCGGGCCGTGTGCTCACCGGCACCGTGCGCAACGGCTTCTTGCTGATGCTTGCGCTCTTCATGGCGCCGATGATGGGCGAGGTGCCTGACCTGACGCTTGCGGGGTGGTTGCTCATTGCCGTCAAGGAAGGCGTGATCGGCCTGCTGCTGGGGCTGGGCTTCGGCATCTTCATTTGGGCCATCCAAAGCGTGGGCGACCTGATCGACTTCCAGACGGGCTCCAGCAACGCGGCTTTCTTCGACCCCACCGGGGGCCACGAGAACGGGCCGACCGGCGACTTCCTCGGGTGGCTCGTCATCACGCTGTTTGTGTCGGCGGGTGGCTTGCGCGCTCTCGTGGGCGTTACCGTCGACTCTTATCGGCTGTGGCCGGTGGTGCAGTTCATGCCGAGCTTTGGCGCGGTGCTCGAAGAATTCGCCGTGCGCCAAGGCGATACCTTGTTCCTGTGGATCGTGAAGCTGGGCGCTCCCGTGATCCTGGTGCTGCTGATCGTGGAGCTCGGCCTGGGCCTCATCGGCCGGCTTGCGCCGCAGCTCAACATCTTCTCCATGGCGCAGCCGATCAAGCGCCTGCTGTCAGGGCTGATGATGTTGCTGTTCCTGTTTTTCGTGTACGAGTCGCTACAGGAGTTTTTGCGCCCGTCGAACGGCGTACTCGAATTTTTGCGGCTCGCACTTTAGGGCTGCATCGATGAGCGAAAAGACGCACCAGCCCACGGCCCGACACCTGCGCGAAGCGCGCAAGCGCGGCGAAGTGGTGCACAGCGCCGAGGTCTCTAGTGGCGTCTCGTTCGTGGTTGTCGTGGTGGCGCTGTGGCTGCTTGGCAGCATGGGCTTCAGCATGTTGCGCAAGTTGTGGCGCCACGCCACCAGCGCCGCGCTGCTGGCGCACCCGGCTGACCACCTGCCCGAGCTGCTGCTGCACATGAGCGAGGTGCTGCTGTGGGGCATGGTGCCGGTGTTGTGCCTGGCGGGCTTTGCCGGCTTTGCCGGTTCATTCTTCCAAGTGGGCGGCCTGGCCGCGTGGAGCCGCCTGGCGCCAGATGCCAACCGCCTCAATCCGGCCCAAGGACTCAAGCGCATTTTCTCGACTGGCAATTTGGTCAAGCTGCTGAAGATGGTGATCAAGACGCTGCTGATCGGCGCGCTGATGTTCGTGGTGATCCGCGGGCTGCTCGATACCGCGCTGAAGCTTGGGCATGCCACCCCTTCGGCGGTGATGGCGGTGGGCGCACATGCCCTGCTCACCGTGTTCGGCTGGGCGGCCGTGATTTATGTGCTGATGGCAGCGATCGACTATGTGCACGAACACCACGAGTTCACCAAAAAGCACCGCATGTCCATCGAAGACCTGCGCCGTGAACATAAAGAAGCGCAAGGCGACCCCGCCACCACCGGCCGGCGCCGTTCGGCGCAGTACGAAGCCGCTTATGCAGGCCTGGCCGACCGCGTCCGCTGGTCATCGGCGGTGATTCATTCGAATACCACCGCCGTGGCGCTGCAGTACCTGGGCGAGAAAGATTTGCCGCGGGTGATTGCCCGTGGCGAAGGTGCGGTCGCCGCGCAGATCAGGCGCTTTGCGCAAGACGCGCTGGTGCCTACAGAGTTCGACGCATCGCTGGCTGCGCTGCTCTACGCCGAGGTGCCGCTGGGCCAGACCATTCCGCGCTCGCTGTACGCGCCTGTGGCTGCATTGCTGCGCTGGGCGCAGGGGCGTGACTAGGGCCTGTTCACACCAGATGAGCACCCACGTGACTCGTCAAAAGCCCGCCAACGAGGCGCAAAGCGTAGCTGTAGCACTTGCTACAGCGAGCATTAGCAACGATGGTGGCGGGCGTTGGCCCTGTGGCTAGGCGCCCACCACATCGATACCGAGGTATCGCGCGGATGGGCAACGACGCCATAGGGGCAAAGGCGCGGTTTCATAAGTACCGAACAGCGTGAAACGCTGCACTAGCGTTGGTCAAATGACGACCCCTGCGGTGGCAAGCGGCGCGAAGCGCAATGCATGGCGCCAGACCAGACGTTACGGCGAGATGGTCCCATCGGAATTGACCGTCTTGGACGGATCCTCTGCCACGTAGTTGCCGCTCCAGGCGGTGCGGGACAGCGCCGAGAAGCCATACACGTAGTTGGTGCCGCCATAACCGTTGTTCCTGGAAATGGCGTTGTTCTGAACGATGGCACTCCCGCTCGTGACGTAGCCGCACAGGCCGCAACCGGATTCACCTATCAGGAAATTGTTCTTGACGATGAGCCCCGTGACCGGCCCCCAAGTTGTGCCAAAGAAAGCCGCACCCGTGCTGCCCGTCGGATTCGAACCCAGCCAGTTGTGCTCTATGGTGACGTTGGTGCTGCTGTCGCCGTCGATGGATTCGGTATGCACATAAGGGTCGGAGGGGTTGCCTGTGGGGCAAAAAGGAGCGCCGTGAATGTAGTTGTCGTGAGCGACGACATTGTTGCCAGTCCATAGGCCGTGGCTCAGTCCACGAATGCGCATGAACGACGCGGTGTAGTTGCTGCTGGTCACGCCTGAGGCGGCCGAACAGGTGTTGATGTCCAGCTCGACATGGTCAACGACCAGACCGACGGCTTGGCCCGGGCTGCCATCGCCATTGACGATGACGCCAAAGCCGCTTCGGTAACCGCAGGCATGGTCGCTGGTGACGAGCGCATCGACGATGCGGATATTGTTGCCTTGGACCGAGATGCAACCGTCCACCCAAACCTTGTTCAGCACTGTGTTGTCAGCAACGATGAGCTGATCACCTGACAGTTTGCGAAAACCGTATTGGCCACTGGTGGCGTAAGCCTTCACCTGCGCCTCGCTGAGCGTGGGGCCCGTCGGATTGATGGGGTCCCGCACACCCGTGTAGGCAGCCCAGCAAGATTCAGCCGCAGCCGTCAAGGGACAAGGTACTCCTCCCGCAGGCGCAGGCCCGGTCGGCGTGGTGAGCGAGGCGGTATTCGAAGCGGCCGAGACGTTGTTGGCTGCATCCAGCGCCTTGACGTGGTACGCGTACGTGGTACCTCCCAACACCGAGGTGTCGGTGTAGCTGGTGCCGGTGACGTCAGTGAGGTCGGTGCCGTTGCGAACGATGCGGTACTTGGTGACGCCGACGTTGTCCGTGCTCGGCCGCCAAGCCAGATCGACCTGGGTGGGCGTGGCGGCCGTGGCCACCAGGCTCGACGGTGCCAATGGCGGTGTGGTGTCGCCCGCCGCCGGCGTGGAGGCCGAGGCGACATTGGAGGATGCCGAGACGTTGCCCGCGGCATCCAGCGCCTTGACCTGGTAGGTGTACGTGGCGCCGCCGCTGACGCTGGTGTCCGCGTAGCTCGCAGTCACCGATTCGCCCACGGCTGCGGCCGAGCCATTGCGGAAGATCTGGTACTTGGCAACGCCGACGTTGTCAGTGCTGGAGGCCCAGATCAGGTTGACACGAGTCGCGCTGCTGGCGCTGGCGCTCAAGCCTGTGGGCGTGCTCGGCGCGGTGGTGTCGCCGCTGGGCGGCGTTGTCGTGCCGCTGGGCACGAACACGGGGTCGACCCAGTAGTTGCTGGCTTTGTAAGTCTCGCTGGGGAAACTGCTGTTGCTGGCGTACAGGTACACACCGTTGCCGGCTTCTGCGGTACTGGCCGGCGCGGTGAGCGCGCCGCTCGTCTTGGCTTGCAAGAAGTACTGCTCGTCATAGGCGTAGCAGCCATCCTGGGCGAAGTACGACACGACAAAGCTTTGGCCCTGCGTGACCGTCACCGGGTGCGCAAAAGTAACGCTGCGCCAGCCGCTGCCGCTTTCGCCAGAGAACGTGGCGCTGGCCAGCCGCAGGCCGCTGGCACTCCACAGGCTGGCGGTGTTGGCGCCCGTGCTGCCTTGCGGCTTGTAGAAGCGCACGCCAGCGATCTGGCCGTTGCTCGCCACGTTGAACCGCATCCCCAATTCCACGGGAAAATCGGCGACACATTCGCTGGCGGCGGGCGTCTGGCTGTCGAACAAGGATTGCTCGGTGCGCCGATACACCACGTCGACCCAGTAGTTGGTGGCTTGGTAGGTCTGGTTGGGGTAGCCGCTCGTCGGGCCATAGCGATACACGCCGTTGCCCTGTGTCGCAGTGGCGGTCAAGGCGCTGATCGGCCCGGCATCGCGCGGTTGGGTGAAGTAGCCGGTTTCGGCGGCGTAGTGGCCGGTGGGGGTGAAGTACGACACCACGTACGTCGTGCCGGGCTGCACAGCCACTGGGCTGGCAAACCGCGCGCTCTGCCAGCCTGAGGCGCTCTCGCCGCTGAACCGCACATTGGCCAGCCGCTGGCCCTGGGCGTTCCACAGCGAGCCGGTATGCGCGCCTGTATTGGTGGTGGATTTGTAGAACCGCACGCCGTCGATCCAGCCTGCAGTGGCGACTTGGAACTTCATGCCCAACTCGACCGGCTGAGCGTCCGGGTCGGCTGGGGTCGCCGGCGTTTGCGCGCCGAACAGGGTGTACGTTGCGGGCGCAGTGGCAAGCGG
>NZ_JBKJOQ010000099.1:0-4456 GCF_046595475.1 Rhizobacter sp. | reverse complement strand
GAACGTCTTCAGCGTCGCAATCGACACCGGCTTTGCGGTGATGCCGACCCACGCATCGCCATTGCGCGCGATCTGTCGGCCCGAGATCGCCCAGCCGAGGTTCAGGTCGAACAGGTTGGACGGGTTCAGCATCTCGACGATCACGTTGCCGCTGAAGCGGTGCCCATGCACTGGGCGGCGCACCAGCACACGCGTGGTGTAGGGCGCATCGGCCGTGCGCACCACCGCCGGGCCGGGGGCGGGCCAGTCGTAAACGTTGGCCTTGCCGCTGGCGAAGTACTCCTCTTCCACGTAGCCGTGCTTCCACAGCTGCTGCGGTTTGAGCGTGTGATCGGCGGCGCCGAAGGGGTAAGACGTGGCGGTCGCCGGCACCGGGCCGGTGATGGTGGGCAGCGCGGTCACGGCGTGAGCCATGGGCACCGCGAGAGCCGCGGTGCAGAGCGCCGCGCGCAGCAAGTTGCGCCACGCGCGCAGGGGGTGGTGTGTCATCGAGTTTGTCTCCAGTGGTGAAAACGGGCGGTCTGCCCGGGGGTCAAGTCGTGCGCGCTTGTTTGCGCTTTTGTGCACTGGCTTGGTTGTTTCCATTCCTTATTGGTCGTTTATTTTCGTTATAGATCGCACACGAACGCAGGCAATCAGGGTTTGACCTGATGACCGGTTCGGAGGATGTGGGTCTGAATTCGGCGCCTCACGGCGCCAAAAGTCGGGTCGTCACGCGGCGCTCAGGCCGCGTTCAAACCTGGGCTCAGGCGGGCGATCGCCTGCGGCCGTGCGCCACTTTCAGCAGCAGCTCCAGCAAGAGCAAACGCTCGGCAGACGACAGCACCTGCAAGGTTTCGTGCTCCATGGTGGCGCCGATTTTTTCGGCACGCTGCACCAGTTTTTCGCCTGCCGGGGTGAGCACCACGATCTGCGAGCGACGGTCTTCTGTGCTGCGCACGCGCTCGACCCAGCCGCGCTCCACCATGCGGTCTAGCGTGACAGCCAGGTTGGGTGGCGACACGTCGAGCGCCTGGCCCAGCTGCTTCTGGTTGACTTGCTCGTTCGAGGCCACCAGCACCAGAATGGAAAACTCCACCGCCTTCAGCTGCAGCGGCCCCATGTGCTGGGTGAACGACTTCTTCAGCTCGACCGACGCACGCGTGGCAGCGTAGCCCACCAAGTGTGTGAGGCGAGACTGGTCGAGTGCGCTCATGCGCGTCTTCGGTTCGGCGGTGTCGTCAGCGAGCAGCGGGGTGGTCATGCGTAAGCTGGCAGCAATTGGGGCAATGGATTCTGCCCTGCGCGTATGCGGGCGAGGCACAGGCCGGCTTCGGGCAAGACGAAGTCGAGGTAGTAGTTTGCGGTGTCGCGCTTGGCGTCGTGAAAGCCCGAGCCGCCGTGCGGGGCGGCCGCCGCTTCAGCGCGCGCCCAGCCCTGCGCCAGCAGCACCAGCCCGGCGAGGCGCAGGTAATCGTTGGCCACACGGTAGGGAAACTCGGCTTCAGCCAAAGCCTGTTGCACGATCTGCTGCGTGACCTGATGCCAGTTGCCCAGCCAGGGTTTCACGCGCGAAGCCAGCCCACTGCTGGCGGGCAGCTCGGCTTCGAGGCGGGCGAGCAAGGTGCCCAGCTTCACGCCCCCATCGGGCAGCACCTTGCGCAGCAGGAGGTCTATGGCCTGAATCTCGTTGGTGCCTTCGTAGATCAGCGAAATGCGGCTGTCGCGCACACACTGCTCGGCCCCATAGTCATGCATGTAGCCGTGGCCGCCGAACACCTGCTGCGCGGCTTGCGCGCTGGCAAAGGCGTTGTCGGTGAGAAAGGCCTTGATGACGGGCGTGAGCAGCGACACCTGGTCGTGCGCCGTCTCGCGCACTGCCGCATCGGGGTGCCGCTCGGCCACGTCGAGCAGGTGCGAGGTTTCGTACGCCAGCAGCCGGCCACCTTCGAGCAGCGCGCGCTGGCGCAGCAGGTTGTGACGCATGGCGGGGTGCAGCGCGATGGGGTCGGCGGCCTCGTTCGCGCGCTCGACCGGGCGCGCTGGCGCGCGCATCTGCGTGCGCTCCATCGCGTAACGCAGCGAGTTTTGGTAAGCGCTCTCGGCGTGGCCCACGCCCTGCAAGCCCACATGCAGCCGCGCGGCATTCATCATCGCGAACATGGCGGCCAGGCCTCGATTCGGCTCGCCGACCAGCCAGCCCGAGGCGCCCTCGAAGCTCATCACGCAGGTGGCGCTGCCCTTGATGCCCATCTTCTTTTCGATGCCATCGCAGCGCAGGGCGTTGCGCTCACCGCCGGGCAGGAATTTTGGGCAGAGAAAGAGCGAAATGCCGTTGGTGCCCAAGGGCGCATCGGCCAGGCGCGCCAGCACCATGTGCACGATGTTGTCAGTCAGGTCGTGCTCGCCGCCCGAGATGAAGATCTTGGTGCCGCGTATGCGGTGGCTGCCGTCGGGCTGCGCCTCAGCGCGCGTCTTCATAAGGCCGAGGTCGGTGCCCGCATGGGCTTCGGTGAGGCACATGGTCGAGAGCCACTCGCCGCTCACGATCTTGCCCAGGTACTGCTGTTTCAGCTCGGGCGTGGCATGCGCCATCAGGCACTCGTAAGCGCCGTGCAGCAGGCCGGGGTACATGTTCCAGGCGTGGTTGGCCGAGTTGAGCATCTCGTGCAGCACGGCGTTGAGCGAGTGCGGCAAGCCCTGCCCGCCCACGGCGGGGTCGCAGGCGAGCGCCGGCCATCCGGCGGACACGAAGGCCTGATACGCCTCGCGGTAGCCCTTGGGGGTGCTGACCTCACCGTTGCGCCAGGTGCAGCCTTCGAGGTCGCCGCTGGCGTTGAGCGGGGCGACCACGTCGGCAGCGAATTTGCCCGCCTCTTCGACGACCCGTCGCGCAGTGTCTGCATCGAGCTCGGCATGCGCCGGCAGCCCGGCCCAGTGCACCGGCAGGTTGAGCAGCTCTTCGGTGACGAAGCGAATGTCGCGCAGCGGGGGGTCGTAGTGCCACATGTCAGGTGCTTGCCTCTTCCTTCTTGCGTGCGGCACCGAGGTAGGTGTCGATGACGCGCGGGTCGTTCGCCAAATCAGCGGCCGGGCCCTCGAGCGCGATCTCACCCATTTCCAACACATAACCGTAGTCGGCCACTTCGAGCGCGGCGCGTGCGTTTTGCTCCACCAGCAAGATGGTGACGCCGGTGGCGCGCAGGTCGGCGATGGTCTTGAAGATCTCTTTCACGATCAGCGGCGCCAGGCCCAGGCTGGGCTCGTCGAGCATCAACAGCTGCGGGCGGCCCATCAGCGCGCGGCCCACGGCCAGCATCTGCCGCTCGCCACCCGAGAGCGTGCCGGCGAGTTGCCTGCGGCGCTCTTTCAGGCGCGGGAAGCGGGTGAACACCTCTTCCATCGCAGCGCTGCTGTTCTTTTGGCCCAAGCGCACCTGGCGGTAGGCGCCGAGCAGCAGGTTGTCTTCGATGGGCATGCTGGCGAAGAGAGCGCGTGTTTCGGGGACGAGGGCGATGCCTTGCATCACGCGGTCTTCGAGAGTGCGCTTGTGGATGGGGTGGCCGTCGTAATGGATGTCGCCTTTGGCGGGGAGCACGCCCATGAGTGCGTTGAGGAGGGTGGATTTGCCGGCGCCGTTGGGGCCGATGACGGTGACGACGCTGCCTTTGTCGGCCTTGAGGTTGACGCCGTGCAGGACTTCGGCTCGGCCGTAGCCGGTGTGGAGGTTTTCTACTTTCAGCAAAGTGCTCATGGGTTTGTCAGTCCTGCGGAGGCGGGAATCCAGGATGGCTGCGTATCAACAACCGCTCGGGCTGAGGTATCGAAGCCTTGTGCTGCTGGTGGCGCTGGTGCCGCTGGTGCCGCTGTCGCGTGAGGTTTCTTCTCACTGCGTGAGACCGCGTCGGGATGTGCCCCCAACAGGGCAGTCCCTTTTCTTTGCTTCGCCAAAGAAAAGGAACCAAAAGAAAGGCGACCCTCGTCGCCGGTCGCCCTAGGGGCGACTACTCTGCGGTGCTCGGTCTTTGCAGGTCGCGCCGAACTCACTTCTCTGCCTGCGGCCGCTGCGTTCAGACAACCGCGCGAAGTCAGTCTACAAAGGCGCTGCGCGCCCCTGCAAAGCCCTGCGCTCCTCGACGGCTCAGAAGGGGCCCAAGAGCAATGCGGTCGTTTGCTTCGCAAACTTTCCCTGTCCACGTCTCGCTTCGCATCGGCTTGGCTTGTCATTGCCGCGAAGGCGGGAATGGCGGAATAGGTGGAGCCGATGCGCAGCGAGGCACATCTGGTGTTCGTCCCCCCCTTCGGACGAGCTGAGCAGCGCAGGGCTTTGCGGGAGCGCGCGCAGCGCGCATCGACCTCTGACTTCGGGCAGCTGTTAGAGCGCAGCGGCCGCAGGCCGCGTAGCGAGTTCTGCCCGACCCGCAAAGCCCGAGCAGCGCAAGGCAGCCCTCGCGCAGCGTGGGCCGAGTCGGCAGGG
>NZ_JBKJOQ010000043.1:0-37362 GCF_046595475.1 Rhizobacter sp. | reverse complement strand
GGGCCGGTTGATCCCCGAGCTGGCCGAGCTCGCACCGGTGCGCGCGCGGCGTATGGGCGCCAACCCGCACGCCAATGGCGGCTTGCTGTTGCGCGACCTGCACATGCCCGACTTTCGGGAATACGCCTGCAAGGTGCCCGAGCCGGGCGCACCCGGAATCGGTGACACCCACGTGCTCGGCCCCTTCTTGCGCGACGTGGCGAAGTTCAACGACGCGCAGCGCAACTTCCGCGTCTTCGGGCCCGACGAGACGCTCTCCAACGGCTTGGCGGCACTCTTTGAAGTGACGCAGCGGCAGTGGGATGCGGCGACCGAGCCCAACGACGAATTTCTCGCGCCCACCGGCCGCGTGATGGAGATGCTGAGCGAGCACCAGTGCGAAGGCTGGCTCGAAGGCTATCTGCTGACCGGCCGGCATGGCGTCTTCAACTGCTACGAAGCCTTCATCCACATCATCGACTCGATGTTCAACCAGCATGCCAAGTGGCTGAAGGTGACCTCGCAGATTCCGTGGCGGCGCAAGATCGCGTCGCTCAACTACCTTCTCGCCTCACACGTCTGGCGCCAAGACCACAACGGCTTCACGCATCAAGACCCGGGCTTCATTGACCACGTCGTCAACAAGAAGGCTGAAGTGGTGCGCGTGTACCTGCCGCCCGACGCGAACTGCTTGCTGTCGGTGATGGACCATTGCCTGCGCAGCCGCCACTACGTCAACGTGGTGGTGGCGGGCAAACACCCGGCGCCGCAGTGGTTGACGATGGACGCGGCCGTCAAACACTGCGCGCAAGGCATAGGCATTTGGGAATGGGCCAGCAGTGGCGGAGACGCACAACCCGATGTGGTGATGGCCTGCTGCGGCGATGTGCCGACGCTGGAGACGCTGGCGGCCGTATCGATCTTGCGCGAGCACTTGCCGGCCGTGAAGATACGCGTCGTCAACGTGGTCGATCTGATGCGGCTGCAACCGAGCACCGAGCACCCGCATGGGTTGAGCGATGCTGATTTCGACGCGCTGTTCACCAAAGACAAGCCCGTCATCTTCGCCTTTCACGCCTACCCGTGGCTGATCCATCGGCTGACCTATCGCCGCACCAACCACGACAACATCCACGTGCGCGGCTACAAAGAAGAAGGCACGATCACGACGCCGTTTGACATGACGGTGTTGAACGAGCTTGACCGCTTTCACCTCGTGATGGACACGATAGACCGCCTGCCACAGACCGGCGACAAAGGGCTGGCGTTGAAGCGGCTGCTCAAAGACAAGCTGAGCGCACACCGGCAGTACATCGGCCTGCACGGGCAAGACATGCCGGAGATTCGCAACTGGCGTTGGGGCGAGTCGCGATGAACGAACAGGCCCTGCGCGCAACCGCTGCCGCCCTGATGGCCGACGACAAGGGCCTGATCGCGATGGACGAAAGCAACCCGACCTGCAACAAGCGCTTCGCCGCGCTCGGCATCCCGCAGACCGAAGAGGCGCGCCGCGCGTGGCGCGAGCTCATCGTCATCACGCCCGATCTGTCTGACAGCATCAGCGGCGCGATTCTGTACGACGAGACGATCCACCAGAGCCTGCACGATGGCCGGCCTTTTGCGCAGGCCCTGGCCGACGTGGGCATCGTCGCTGGCATCAAGGTCGATGCCGGTGCGAAGCCGCTGGCCGGGCACCCTGGCGAAAGCGTCACCGAAGGGCTGGATGGTTTGCGCGAACGGCTGGTGAGCTATGCCGCGATGGGCGCGCGATTCGCCAAGTGGCGCGCCGTGATCGCGATTGACAAGAGCCTGCCGAGCACGGCGTGCATCGTGGCCAACGCCCACGCACTCGCACGTTACGCCGCGCTGTGCCAAGAGGCCGGGCTGGTGCCCATCGTTGAACCCGAAGTGTTGATGGAGGGCGACCACACATTGCAGCGCTGCGCAGAGGTCAGCGCGCAAGTGCTGACCGAGGTCTTCGCACAACTGCATGCGCAGTGCGTGCTGCTCGAAGGCCTGCTGCTCAAGCCGAACATGGTGCTGCCGGGCTTGGCCTGTGCTCAGCAGCACACCGTGAGCGACGTGGCCGACGCCACCGTGACCTGTCTGCTGCGCGCCGTGCCGGCTGCGGTGCCGGGCATCGCGTTTCTGTCGGGTGGGCAGAGCGCCGAGCTGGCGTCAGCGCGGCTGAATGCGATGAACCGGCGCTTCAAAGGGCGCATGCCGTGGGCGCTGACGTTTTCTTTTTCGCGCGCGATCCAGTATCCGGCGCTAGACATCTGGCGTGGCGAGCCCGCCAACGTGCAGCAGGCGCAGCGCGCGCTGCTGCACCGCGCGGCCTGCAACCGCGCCGCGCGCCGCGGTGAGTACTCGGCCGCGATGGAACTTCCCACCTGAATCAAAGACAGAAACACCATGGCCAACCCGCTCGATCTGCAATGCATCAACACGCTGCGCTTCCTGTCTGTTGACATGGTGCAGCAGGCCAACAGCGGCCACCCGGGCCTGCCGCTGGGTGCGGCCACGATGGCCTACGCCTTGTGGGCCGGCCATCTGAAACACCACCCGGCCAAGCCGCTGTGGGCTGATCGCGACCGCTTCGTGCTCTCGGCCGGGCACGGCTCCGCGCTGCTCTACAGCTTGCTGCACATGACCGGCTACGACCTGTCGCTGGACGACCTGAAGCGCTTTCGCCAGTGGGGCAGCAAAGCGCCCGGCCACCCCGAGCGCGGCCACACGCCCGGGGTTGAGATCACCACCGGCCCACTGGGCCAGGGCCTGGCCAACGCCGTGGGCATGGCCATCGCCGAGTCTCACTTGGCGGCCCGCTACAACCAAGGCAGGCACGCGCCCATCGACCACCGCACCTGGGCCATCGTGAGCGACGGCGACCTGATGGAAGGCGTGGCGGCTGAGGCGGCTTCGCTGGCCGGCCACCTGAAGTTGGGCAAGCTCATCTGCCTGTACGACGACAACCGCGTCACGCTCGCGGCGGGCACCGACATCACCTTCAGCGAAGACCGCGCTTTGCGCTTTCAGGCCTGCGGCTGGCAGACCTTGGTCGTCAACGATGGCAACGATCTCGAGGCGGTGAATGCCGCAATCGACGCAGCGCGTGCCGACACCACGCGGCCGTCACTGATCCTCGTGCGCACGCACATCGGCTTCGGCTCGCCCGAGCAAGACAGCTTCAAGGCCCACGGCTCGCCGCTGGGGGTGGAAGACGTGAAGCGCACCAAGCAAGCACTGGGCTGGCCCATCGAGCCTCTGTTCTACGTTCCCGATGCGGCGCGCCAACACTTTCGCCTGGCGTTGGCGCGAGGAGAAGAGGCCGAAGCCGAGTGGAATTCGCGCATGCGGCACTACGCCGAGGCCTTCCCGCAGCTGTATGCCGAGCTGCAAGGCCGCCTGCGCGGCGACCTGCCGGCGGGCTGGGACACTGAGATCCCGGTCTTCGCAGCCGACGAGAAGGGTATGGCCACACGCGTTGCGGGCGGGCAGGTGATGAACGCCATCGCAGCACGGCTGCCCGCACTCTTCGGCGGGTCGGCTGATCTTGATCCGTCAACCCACACCGCGTTGAAAGGGCAGGGCACCTACAACCCGCCACTCAGCGCGGGCGAAGACCCGCAAGGCGGCGACGCCGGGGGCTGGAGCTTTGCCGGCCGCAACCTGCACTTCGGCGTGCGCGAGCACGCCATGGGGGCCATCGTCAACGGCCTGGCCGCGCACGGCGCCTACCTTGCATTCGGGTCCACCTTCTTCATATTTTCAGACTACATGCGGCCACCCATACGCCTGGCCGCGTTGATGGGCCTGCACGTGGTGCATGTGTTCACGCACGACAGCATCGCGGTGGGCGAAGACGGCCCGACGCACCAGCCCGTAGAGCAGCTCGCCAGCCTGCGCGCAATGCCCAAGCTCACGCTGATCCGCCCGGCCGATGCCAACGAAACTGCGCTGGCCTGGAGGGTGGCGGTCGAGACGCGCGATCGCCCGGTGCTGCTGGTGTTGACCCGGCAAAACCTGCCCACGCTGGACCGCAGCCGGTATGCAAGCGCCGAAGGCCTGCGCCGCGGTGCGTATGTGGTGCACGACGCGCCGGCTGTCGTCGCCAAGGGCCGCGGGCCTGAGCTGATCCTGTTGGCCAGCGGCTCTGAGGTGACACTGATCCTGGCTGCCGCCGAACGCCTGCAAGCCGAAGGCGTCGCTGTGCGCTGCGTCTCGGTGCCCAGCTGGGACCTGTTCGAGGCGCAAACCCAGAGCTACCGCGATGAAGTGTTGCCGCCCGACGTGCCTGCGCGGCTGGCCGTGGAGCTCGGGGCCTCGCAAGGGTGGCACCGTTATGTGGGCGACCGCGGCGACGTGCTGGGCGTGGATCGCTTCGGCGCTTCGGCGCCCGCCGATGTGCTGTTGCCTGAGTTCGGGTTCACGGTTGACAACGTGGTGCTGTGCGCCCGTCGCGTGATGGCCGGGCTGCGCCCGAGCGGGCATCCAGGTTGACGGCCTTCGTGGATTCCCGTTTTCACGGGAATGACGGCAACGCGTACGCGCCCAGGTGTGCGCTGCCACACAGACAGCCGGCGCACTGTGCTCGACAGTGCAGCGGCACTCCACTGAGGGGATACGCATGCCCAAGATGAAAGCCGCAATCTTCGTTTCGCCAGGCCGCATCGTGCTCGACGACAAGCCGATTCCAGACGTCGGCCCGCTGGACGCGCTGATGCGCATCACCACCACCACGATCTGCGGCACTGATGTGCACATCCTCAAGGGCGAATACCCGGTGGCCAAGGGGCTGACGATAGGGCACGAGCCGGTGGGCATCATCGAGAAACTTGGCTCCGCGGTGCAGGGCTACCAAGAGGGGCAACGTGTGATCTCCGGTGCCATCACGCCCAGTGGCTGGAGCAACGCCTGCCTGTGCGGCACCTTTTCGCAAGACGGCGCGGGCACGCCGCATGGCTGGAAGGCCGCGGGTGGCTGGAAGCTGGGCAACACCATTGACGGCTGTCAGGCCGAGTACGTGCTCGTGCCCGATGCCATGGCCAACCTGGCGCCCGTGCCCAACAGCTTGAGCGATGAGCAGGTGTTGATGTGCCCCGACATCATGTCAACCGGCTTCAGCGGCGCTGAAAGCGGCGGCGTGCGCATAGGCGACACGGTCGTCGTGTTTGCGCAAGGCCCCATCGGCCTGTGCGCCACGGCGGGTGCCAAGCTCGCCGGTGCCAGCCTGGTGATTGGCGTTGACCGTTTGACAGACCGTCTGAACATGGCCCGCCAGATGGGTGCAGACCACGTGATCGATGGCAGCAAGACCGACGCTGTCGAAGAGATCATGCGGCTCACCGCAGGGCGAGGGGTCGATGTCGCCATCGAGGCGCTGGGCACGCAGCAGACCTTCGAGGCCTGCCTGCGTGTGCTGCGACCGGGTGGCACCTTGTCGAGCCTGGGCGTGTACTCCACCGACCTCACCATTCCGCTCGGAGCGTTTGCGGCCGGGCTGGGCGACAACCGCATCGTCACCACGCTGTGCCCGGGCGGCAAGGAGCGCATGCGCCGGTTGATGTCGGTGATCGAATCCAAACGTGTGGATCTCGGCGCCATGGTCACGCACCGCTTCAAACTCGACCAGATTGAAGCGGCCTACGAACTCTTCAGCCACCAGCGCGATGGCGTGCTCAAGGTGGCCATCACACCGTGAGCGTTCGCCATCTCGACGCACTTCTGACACCGGCCTCTGTGGTCGTGGTGGGCGCCTCGCAGCGCGCGGGGAGCGTGGGCGCCACGGTGTGGCGCAACCTGTGCGCAGGGCCATACACCGGCGCGCGCTACGCCATCAATCTGAAGCCGCATGCGTTAGAAGGCGTGAAGGTGTTTGCGCGGCCGGCCGACCTGCCTGAGGCACCCGACCTCGCCATCATTTGCACGCCGCCCGACACCGTGGCGCGCCTGGTGCTGCAATTCGCAGAGCTCGGCACGCGTGCCGCCATCGTCATGACAGCGGGCCTCACCGCGCAGCAGAAGCAGGCGGTGCTCGACGCAGCACGGCAGCACCTTCTGCGCATCCTGGGCCCCAATTGCCTGGGTTTGCTGTCGCCGCACCTGGGCTTGAATGCAAGCTTCGCTCACATCGACGCATTGCCCGGCGACGTGGCTTTTGTCTCGCAGTCGGGTGCGCTGGTCACCGCCGTGCTCGACTGGGCCAGCTCGCGGCGCATCGGCTTCTCGCACATGGTGTCGCTGGGCGAGCATGCAGATGTCGATTTCGGCGACCTGCTCGACCACCTGGCGAGCGACCCGCATACGCGCTCCATTCTTCTCTACATCGAGTCGATCGAATCCCCGCGCAAGTTCATGTCGGCAGCACGCGCGGCGGCGCGCAACAAGCCGGTGATCGTGGTGAAGGCGGGGCGGGCGGGGCAGGGCATGAAAGCCGCTGCCTCGCATACCGGTGCGCTGGCAGGCTCCGACGTGGTGTTCGACGCCGCCATACGCCGCGCCGGCATGCTGCGTGTAGACACGCTGCAAGACCTGTTCATGGCGGCCCAGACGCTGGCGCGCTTTCGTGATGAATCGCAAGGTGCGCGGCATGGCGCGTTGACCTTGATGACCAATGGCGGTGGTGCAGGTGTGATGGCGGCCGACGCTGCTGCACTGGCTGGCGTGCCGCTGAGCGAACTGAGCTCGAGCCTGCGCCGGCAGCTCGATGCCTTGCTGCCGCCGACCTGGTCGCACGCCAACCCGATCGACATCATTGGCGACGCGCCGGCGCAGCGCTACACCGAGACGCTGCAAGCATTGCTGGCCGATCGAGACACCGGTGCCGTGCTGTTCATGCACGCGCCAACCGCCATCGTCAACAGCGCCGACATTGCCCGTGCCTGTGAGCCCATCGTGCGCCCTGCGGCCGGCCGCATCATGGCGTGTTGGCTCGGTGACGCTGCCGTGGCCGAGGCGCGGCGCATCTTTGAAGCAGCCGGCGTGGCCGATTACGCCACGCCTGAAGAAGCCGTGCGCGCCTTCGCCATGCTGGCCACCTACCGGCGCAACCAGGCACTGCTGCTGGAGGCACCCACCGCCAGCGAGAACGGGCCGCCCGACCTTGCCGGGGCGCGTTTCGTGATTGATGCAGCGCTCGCGGCGGGGCGCGACATGCTCGACGAGCTGGAAGCCAAGACCTTGCTGAAAGCCTATGGCATCCCCATCGTGCCCACCGTGGCTGTGGGGCCGTCGGCCGAAGAAGCCATCACGGCAGCACAGGGCATGGGCTACCCGGTTGTGCTGAAGATCTGGTCGCCCGACATCAGCCACAAGTCTGACGTGGGCGGTGTGCAGCTGAGCCTGCGTGATGAGCGCGAGCTGCGCAGCGCGGCCGATGCGATGCTGGCGCGAGTACGCAGCCAGCAGCCGCAAGCGCGCATCAGCGGCTTCACGGTGCAGGCGATGGTCAAGCGGGCGTTCGCGCAAGAGCTGATCGTGGGCGCGAGCGTCGACGCATTGTTTGGCCCGGTGCTGCTGTTCGGGCAGGGCGGCACCGCGGTCGAGGTGGTCGCCGACCGCGCCATTGCTTTGCCGCCCTTGAACCGCGCGCTGGCCAGGGAGATGATCTCGCGCACGCGCGTGGCCACGCTGCTGGCGGGTTACCGTGACCACCCGCCGGCACAGCTCGATGCTGTTTGCGATGTGCTCGTGGCGCTGTCGCAGATGCTGGCCGACATACCCGAGCTGTGCGAGCTTGACATCAACCCGCTGTGGGCCGACGCCGATGGCGTGGTGGCGCTAGACGCACGGGTGCGTGTAGGCAAGACGCCGGGCGCGGGCACAGCAAGGTTCGCTATCCAGCCCTACCCGGCAGAGCTGGCCGAAACGATTGCCTGGCAAGGGCGCTCATTGCAGGTGCGGCCGATACGCCCTGAAGACGAAGCCATGCACCGCGCCTTCACCGAAGGCCTGGCGCCCGAAGACCTGCGCCTGCGCTTCTTCACCAGCCGCCGCGAGATCCCGCGCAGCGAGATGGCGCGCTTGGTACAGATCGACTACGCGAGAGAAATGGCGTTCATCGCCATCGAAACTTCTGCCGACGGCAAGCCGCAAACGCTAGGTGTGGTGCGTGCCGTGGCCGACCCCGACAACGTGGCGGCCGAGCTGGCAATCATTGTTCGCTCTGATCTACACGGCCAGGGCCTGGGCTACCTGCTGTTGCACAAGATGCTCGACTACCTGAAGGCTCACCATACGCAGAAGGTGATAGCCGAGGTGATGAGGGAAAACAGCGGCATGCGCGAGATGTTCGAGAGCAACAGTTTCCAGCGCGATGCCAGTGCCACCGACCTGACCGTGCTTCACTACGTGATGCCTCTCTAGGCGCCGTTAGCGGCGAACGGATGAGCCGGGGAGGAGAGCAGCCGAGCCGCTCGGCGGCGCTACAGCAGCGTGTGGATGTTGCGTAGCCAGTGAGCCAGCATGATTGAACTTGAATCTGCGTTCGCCCTGAGGTAGCTAAGGGCAGCCATGGAGCACGGCGCTGCCCTTCGATTCCTCAGGGCGAACGGGAGGGGCCTGAGCATCAAGTTGAATACTGCCGGCTCAACAGTGAAACCTGGCCAAGACTTTGGCCGCGGCTCGCAACTGTTCCGGCGTCAACCGGCCGGCGGGCGGGCGGTCGCTGACTTTCTCGGTCGAGGCATTCGCCGGGTCATCTCGCGCCGTGACATCTACTGAGTTGAGGTCACCCGGGAAGGGTTCTTTAAGCGGTGACATGTTGTTCTCTCTTCAAGCTGCCGCAGGCAAGGTTAGGACATGCGAGCGTCCCCTCCAACTCTCGCCGGTCGTGTCGACAAGTAGGACAAAACCGCGCGCCGTGCTGATGGGTCTTGGCCTTCCTGACTGGCGCTACTTCGCTCGCGCCGTCGTCCTACATGCCTGCGCCCCGCCTTGTTCTAAATTGGGCGATCCAGTACTTCTGAAGGATCACCATGCACGCTCTCTTCGTCACGACAAGTGCCAATCAACTCGCGCCCGACCACCCCACCGGCCTGTGGCTGGAAGAGTTCGCGGTGCCATACATGGCCGCCGCAGAGGCGGGCATCACTGTCACTGTGGCCTCGCCCAAGGGCGGCGCGGTACCCCTGGACCCAAAGACGGAACCGAACGAAAAGCAACAGAAGAACTGGGCGCCGGCCCTTCAAGCGCTGCGCAGCAGCGTGACGCTGGCTTCGGTACAGAACGAGAGGTTCGACGCCATCTTCATCCCGGGCGGCCATGGACCGATGATGGACCTGGCGCACAACGCAACACTGCACGCTCTGGTGGCCCGCCACGATGCCTCAGGCAGGCTGATTGCCACCATCTGCCACGGGCCAGCTGCCCTCGTACACGCCCAGCGCGCCAGCGGTGAACCGTTCCTGAAGGGCCGACGCGCCACTGGCTTTACCAATACCGAAGAGCGCTTGGCTGGCCTCAAAGACGTGGTGCCTTTTTTGCTCGAAGATGCGATGAAGGCGAGCGGTGCAGATTTCCATTCGGCGTTGTTGCCCATGCTCAGTCACATTGAGCACGACGCCAACCTGCTGACGGGCCAGAACCCAAGTTCGAGCGAGGCCCTTGCGAAGGCGATGGTGGAAGTACTCTGCAAGCGATGAAAAAGAGGGGCGCGCCGCACGATTGAGTTTTCAAAATTCGCGACCTCAATCTCCGTTCGGGCTGAGCTTGTCGAAGCCAGCGTGCACCTGGACTCAGGCACTTCGACAGGCTCAGTGCGAACGGAAAACGAGCTGAACGGAAAGCGATCTGTCGCGCAACAGGGAAAGCTCAGTAGCCTGCGCCTTGCGTGCCCTGTAGCGCCGTCAGCTGACGCCTCAGCCGATTCACTTCCTCGATCAGGTCGGCCGCCAGCGCCGCCAGCTGTGGGTCGGCATCGAATGTGGCCTCCAGCGCCACGATGCGGCGCGCCCTCACCAGCGTGGCGCTGTCGAAGCGATGCTCGCCGCTGCGGTCATCGACAGGCAAAACCTCTAACTCGACACGCGCGAGAACCCAGTCGACGCTCATGCCGCAGGCGTGTGCCAGCTCATCGGCCGAAAAGATCGGGCCATCGAGCACTTCGGCTGGCTCCGCTGACAAGAGAATCGCAACTTGCATGCTCAGGCTCCCTTCAGTTGACGCGGATCGAACGCAGGGAAGGCCAGAGCCATCGCCGCGTAAGCCGCGCGGGCTTGATCGCTGTCGGCCGGAGGCAGCGCCATCTCAAGTTCCAGATACAGATCACCTGGCGTACTGCCCGGAATGCCGCGCCCCTTGAGCCGCAGTTTGCGGCCAGTGCGCCAGCCGGCGGGCAGGCGCACCTCGGCCTCGCCGCCCGGCGTGAGCACGACGGCGGTGGCGCCCAGTGAGGCTTCCCAGGGGCTCACCGGCAGGCGCTGATGAATGTCGCGGCCTTCGGCACGCCAGCGCGGGTCGGCCTTGAAAAGCACTTCCAGCAGCAAATCGCCGGCCGGCGCGCCGCCGCTGCCGGGGCTGCCGCGGCCGGCCAGGCGTATGTGCTGGCCTTCGTACACGCCTTTGGGGATGCTGACCTGCAGGTTGCGTGTTTCGTTGACCACGCGGCCTTCGCCGTCGAGGTGTGCGCTGCGCAGGGCGATGGTGCGCTCTGCGCCTTGATAGGCGTCGAGGATGTCGAGCTCGATCTTGGCGTGGTGATCGCTTCCGCGTTGCGACTGCGGGCCGCGGCTCGGGCCTCGGGTGCGCGCGCCTCGGCCAAAGAGTTGCTCGAAGAAGTCGCTGTGCGTTACGTCCTCGCCGCCGGCGTCAGAGAACTCGAAACCGGCATTCCAGTGGGGCGGCGGGCGAAAGTCTTGCCCCGGTCGCGCCTGTGCTTCGCTGCCGAGCGTGTCGTAAGCCGCACGTTTCTCGGGATCTGACAGCACGGCGTTTGCTTCATTCACCTCTGCCATGCGGTCAGTGGCGTCGGCGGCCTTGCTCACATCGGGGTGGTGTTGGCGCGCGAGTTTGCGGTAAGCCTTCTTGATGTCGTCGGCCGTGGCTGTCTTGGCCACGCCGAGTGTCTTGTAGTAGTCCTTGAATTCCATGCGCCATGTTAAGAGGTTGTGGGTCTGAGCGCTTATTCCCGCGGCGCGGCCGGGTCGAGAAGGTCTTGCGCAGAGGCCAGGCGCGGCTCCTCGTCCATCTGCTGCTGCACGTCGTCGATGGCGCGTGTGTCTATGGCTTCGCCTGATGTGGCAAGACGGCGCGCCGCGGCAGGCGGCGGCGTGGCCGCCCGCTCGGTGATTTGCACCCGATAGATCGGCTCCGGCATGTCCATGCCGTGCCCTTCGAGCGCCAGCTTGACGGTGCGGATCGCCTCGCTCTTGACCATCAGGAAGTCGTGTGTGCGCTGGTCAACCCAGCCTTGGAACCGCAGCTGAACGTTGGAGTCACCCAGCGCCGCGATGTAGGCGCGCGGCGGCGGCTTGGGGATCACGCCATCGAGGCGCCCCAACTCTTCCACACCGATCTGCTGGGCCATGACCAGATCTTCGTTGACACCGATGCCGATGTCGAAGTTGAAGCGCCGGCTCGGGTTGCGCGTGTAGTTGAGCGTGACGCTGCGGAAGACGAGCGCGTTGGGCAGGCGCAGGTGGTTTCCGTCAAGTGTCATCAGAATGGTGGCGCGAGAGGTCATGGACATGACCAGGCCTTCGTTGCCGTCGATCACAACATGGTCGCGCGGCGCGAACGGCTGCCGCAAGCTCATCAAGATGCCGGCGAGGTAGTTCTCCAGCGTGTCCTTGAAGGCAAACCCGAGCGCTACGCCGAGCACGCCCGCCGTGCCGAGCACGGCACCTACCAGGGCCGTTGCATCGAGGATCTGCAAGGCCACCAGAATCGAGGTGCCGCACACCGCCCATCGCGCCGTGGTGCGCGCAAGGTCGCGCAAAAAGGGGTTGCGGTTGTCGATGCGGTCGAAGAAGGCCCGCCGCGACAGCCAGCCCCCCATCGCCCAGCCGAGCCAGATCAGCAGCAGCGAGAGCGCCAGCAGCGGCAGTGCAGCGAGCAGGCGATAAGCCTCGTCGACCAAGCGCTGTAGCGCGGCGTCGATGTTGAATCCAGCGCCGGTCATGGTTTGCATCGGGTTGAGCCTTGATGACAAAGCGATGGCGCGTAGTCTAGGACGCTACCCATGTACAGCGACTGATAGGCCCTCATTCAAATCGGGAGCCGGCGGGCCAGAGGCCACCGGGGAGCTCTTCAATGAGAGCCGGCCTTGTTGAACTCCATCGTCCAGTTGGTCTCCCAGGTCTTGCCTTCGTCGGCCGAGAAAGCCTGCTCCCAGCGAGGCGTGCCATCGGGTTTCACTCGCCACAAAAAGCGCACGCGGATCGGGGTTCCCTTGTAGGTGTCTTGCACGTAGAAGATGCCCACGCCGTTGTCGAAGCTGCCTGTCATGGGGGCATTTAGCGTGCCGGGCTGGCGGCCGTCTAGCCACCAGATCGACCATTTCTGGCTGGCAACGTCGAAGGTGCGCACCGTCATTGCGTAGTACGGGTCCCCCGGCAGGTCGAGAAAGTTTTCGTCGCAATTGCCCATGCCACCCAAGGCCTTGCGGGTGGAGGTGGTGCCCGCAAACTCATCCCATTCGGTGCAGCCCGCCAAGCGGTCTTTGAGGCGGCGGTGGTCCACCTGCCACTCGCCGATGAAGAAGTCGAAATCTGATGCTGAAGACATGGTGCGGTCCCTTTTTGTGTTGGAGCGAAGTCGATTGCCCGCCTCAAAAGAGGCGGATCGGGGTGTTGATCATCAGTTGCATGTCGTTGAACGACTTGCTCGGGTAAAGCGCATCTATGCGCGTGCGGTAAACATAGAAAGCGATCTTGGTGCCCTTGAAGCGGCCGTCTTGCACCAGGTAGATCGACTTGACGGCCCATTCGCGGTGCCCGCCGCGCGCGGGCTCGCCATTTTTCCAGTACAGATCATGCAGCGGGTCGGCGGGGTCGGGGTGGGCGGCGGCAGACGCCGTGGCATCTGAGCCGTAACCGCGAACGGTCCAGGCCATCAGCGTCCAGCCGGGAATGCCCGCACGGTTGCCGTTGAACACATAGCGCAGTTGCACCGAGCGCTCGTGCGGGGCGTTGTAGTCCACCCCCATGGCATTGCCGAGAAAGATGCCGGCGGTCTCTTGCGTGTAGTCCATGAACTGGTCGCCATCAATGACCTGGTAGCCCAGCATCAGCGATGACGCCCCTTTTGTGGCCGTCAGCGAGGCCGCGATCGAGTTGGTGTCTACCTCGCCTGATCGCTGGGCGCCGGTCGATCGTGTCAGGTAGCTGTCGACCTGGCCCGTGAGGCTGATGTCGCTGTCGAACTTGAGCTGCTTGCTGGCCGACACGTAGTACTGGTTCCACAGGTCGCGCGACTGGCTGGCGTACAGCGCAAATGATGCAGTCTCGCGCTGCGCATTGACACCGGCATAGCTGATGCGATCAAACGGAATGCCGGCGTATGCGGTGGACAGGCCGCGCAGCTTGTCATCGCCCCGCGGGATGACCTTGTCGAACGAGCCGGCGGCCAGCGTGAGGCCCTGTACGTCGCCAGACAGCAGCGACAGCCCCCGAAATGTCGGCGGCAGCGCGCGTATGTCGTAGGGGTGCAAGTAGGGGTTCGACACCGTCTGTACGCCAGCCTTCAGCGTGGTGGCGCTGGCCTTGGCCTTCAGCGCGTACTCGCCCAGGTAGCCCCAGGCGGTGTCGTGCAAGCCGCTGCCGTCTTCGCGGTAGTGCACCATGTTGCGCGACTGGCTGTCGCCATCGAGCCGCACAGCACCGTACAGGCCAACATCGAAGCCAATGCCGTTGCCCGGCGATGCGCCGTAGTGGTCTGACTGGTAAACAAGCCTGCCACTCTGTACCACCCCATGACGACGCGCGCCGTCAACAATGCGCAGGTCTTCGGCGTAGGTGCGCAACAGCAGGTCGAGCCGCCCTGCGGGTGCACTGGGTTCGGCCTCTGCTGCCCGCAGGGGCAGGCTGTGCAGCATTGGCAGAGCGCACGTCAGGGCCAGTGCTGGCCAGCTTTTGGGGCTAGGTGTTTTCATTTTTGGCTCCATTGAATTTCTTGATGGGCGACGAACCGCAGCGGTTTCATAGGCTTCGTTCGCCCTGAGGGATCTAAGGGTGCGCCGAGGCATTGCGCTGCCCTTCGATACCTCAGGGCGAACGGAGCTTGGCTCACGGCGAACGGAGCTTGGCCCACTGAGAACGGAGCTTGGCTCAGGTCGAACGGAGCTTGGCTGTGGCGAACGGAACCGCTTTCGCGGGAATGACGAAGCGGGAGTTGAGGCATCTGCCCACCACCTAAATCGCAAAAGAGGCTCATTTCTTTTCGGTGAATTCCATCTGCCAGTCGATCTCCCAGGTCTTGCCGGCGTCGTTGGAAAACTCTTGCTGGAAACGCGGGTGTACCCAGTCGCAGGTCCAGATGTAGCGCACCTTCACCGGTTTGTTGTTGATCTCGTCGTCGCCGACAAAGATGCCCAGGCCATGGTGGAAGGTGCCTTGAAGTGGCGGCGAGGTGTTGTTGGCGTCGTGCATGTCGTAGATGGACCAGCGACGGCTGAGCGGGTCGTACAGGCGCAAGATCGTCAGCTTGTAGTCGGGGCGCCACTTGGGAAACACGATCTCTTCCATCATGCCGGCGTCGCCGATGCGGCGAGACTTTTCAACACCGTCCATCTCTTCCCATTGGGTTGAGCCGACGAAACGGCCCACGCGCTTGCGGCCGCGCACGGTCCAGGTGCGGCCCGAGATGAAATCGTAGTCGCGCACACCGTCGTGGTCGGGCCCGGCGTTGGCTGTGACGCAGCTGCCGGGGTTGGCTTGCGTGGGGGCGGCCGCGCAGGCGCCGCCTGCCAGGCCGGCCAGGGCCAGGCCTGTGATGAGTCGTGCGTAGTGGTTCATGGTGTTGGTGTAGTGGATGTAGAGATGGATCGAGGTTTCAGGTGAAGGCGACCGCCGGTTGCTCGGCAGTCGCCGTGGCCGCTGCCATCGGGCTTGGGCGTGGCTCGGCTGCGATGTCGTCGAGCACACGTTTGGCGCGCGCACCGACCACACTCAGCAAGGTGTCTGAGATGCCGTGGGTGGACTCGTTGATGCCGAGCGTGTGCAGCGACACGCCAGCCGCGCAGGGGATGTCGACGCGGTAGCTTCGGTTCACGCGCAGGTCGCCGGTGGCCAGCGGGCGCAGCGCGGCGCGCAGCAGCTCGGGCACTTCGTTCTTGTAGCCGGTGCCCAGCACCACCAGGTCGAAACTGTCTTCGCACGCCTGTGTGCTGTGGCCTTCGCGCCAGCTGACGCGGGTGCGCTCGCCCACGGTCTCGGCTTGTTCGATGTGGCACTGCGTGTGGATTTGCGCGCGCTGCTCTTGGTCCATGCGCTGCAGGTAGTGAAACCTGAACAGCGATTCCAGTGTGGACGGCGTAACGCCGGCGTAGTTGGAGTCGCGCATGGCCGCCAGCAGCTGCTCGCGCGTGCTCTCGGGCGACTCATAGAACTGGTCGACAAAATCGTCGCAATACAGCTCGTTGGTGAACTTGCTGCCGCCATAGGGCACCAGGCCGACCGAGCGCATCAGCAGCCGCACGCGGGCCTGCGGAAACCGGCGCAAGCACTCTTGGTAGACCTCGGCGCTGCTCTGCGCGCCGCCGATCACGGCGATGGTGCGAATGCGCTCGGCAGCCAGCCCGCCCACACGGTGCAAGAACTGCGACGCGTGCAGCACGCTCGCGCTGGCCAGCGGGGCAAACGGCTCCGGCATGTGCGCCTGCCGGCCCGCGCCGTAGACGATGCGGCGTGCGCTGTACGCCTGCCCGCCGCGGCAGGTCACCACCCATCGCTGCACACGCCCCTGCGCGTCCAGCGACGGGCGTATCGACTCCACCGCCGATGCGCAACGCAGCTCCACCTGCTGCAGCTGGTCGACACACCAGCGCAGGTAGGCCGATATCTCGCGCCGGTATGGGAAGAAGGTCTGCAGGTTGACGAAGTCGTCTAGCCGCCCGCTCTTGTGCAAGAAATTCAAGAAGGTGAAGCGGCTGGTCGGGTTTCTGAGCGTGGCCAGGTCTTTCAAAAACGACACCTGCGACTGGGCCTCGGCAAACATCATTCCCGGGTGCCATGAGATGGCGTCTCCGGCCTCCAGCATCAGCACCTTGGTGGCGCCCGTCGGGCGTCCCAGCTCTTCCATCGCCACGGCCACGGCGATGTTCGACGGGCCGGCCCCTATCAATAGAAGGTCTGCATGTTCCATGATTTGCTTCATTGTTTAACCTGATTGGCGACGAATCTCAGCCGGTGCACTGCGCTGCCCTTCGATACCTCAGGGCGAACGGAATTTGGCTCAGGGCGAACGGAACTTCGTTCTGGGCGAACGGAACTTGGCTGACGGCGAAAGGAACTTGGCTCATGGCGAACGGAACTTCGTTCTGGGCGAACGGAACTTTGCTGTGGCATGTGTCAGGCCTGGATGGCACCGAACAAGGCCGGCGCGAGGGGGCTCAGGTGCAGCGCGTGCCGAGCGTCGATGTGGTCGGGCGCCTGGCCGGTCAGGCCCTGGTGCAGGGTGTTGGCCGCTCCCGGCGCGATCGGCGCCAGCGCGACCGCCAGGCAGCGCAGCAAATGCGCCACATCGCCGATGCCGGTGTGGGTTTCGCCACCGCGCAGCCTAGCGTCGATGTAGGTCATCAGGTGCAGCACATCTTCTGCCGCCTGGCGCAAGTGAAACCGCTCCAGCGAGTAGCTGTCGAAGATGCGCGCGAGTGCAGCGCGGCCCGTGGCGACCGTGGCCGCCGTGGGCTCGCCCGCCAGGCCCTGGAAGCCTTCGATGCGCTGGTTGTACTGCTCGGCAATGCCGCCCCACAGCTTGCGCAGCCCGCGGTCCAGCACCTTTTGCATGTCGGCTTCGTTGAAGTTGGCCTTCTCGAAGCCGGGGTTGTTCCATGCGGCATAAAAGCGCACCGCATCGACCGGGTGGCGCTTGAGCAGGTCGCGCGACCAGATCACATGGTTGTTGCTGGTCGAGAACTTGAGATGGTCGAGGTTGTAGAACTCGTTGCTCGCCGCGCCTGCGGGCAGCCAGCGCCCATCATCGATCACCGACATCAGCGCGGCATGCACGACGGCATAGAAGTACGCGTTGTCGAAGCCGTAGAAATTGACGAAAGTGGGCTGGCTGCCGAGCTTGCGGTTGCGTGCCAGCGCACGTTTGTACGAGTGGATTTGCTGCGCCATGATTTCGGGCCAGGCGTTGATCACTTGACCGGGGAAGTCGGCATGCGCCACCGGAAAGCCCCAGCTGCCGGGCATGCTGACGGGGAAGTCAGGCAGCGTGTTTTTCAGTGCGTCTTCCACTACCCAACGAAAACGCGGGCGGAACTGCGTGCTGCGCTCGTACACGCTCACGATGTTGGAGCGCATGCGCTCCAGCTCGAGCACCATCACGTCGACTTGCTCTACGTCCAGCGTGGTCTCGCCCGTCAGTGTGACCGATGGGTTCAGCAAGGTGGCGGGGCTGTTGACGCTGCTGCACGACTCGCAAATGCCGCACTTGCTGTGCGACAGGCAGCTGGGGCAGTGGCCGGTCACACCGGCTTCGTCGAGGTACTCGCCCGTCAGGCGTGAGCGGAAGATCGGGAAGGGCTTCTTCACCAGCACGCCGCTTGCATACAGGTCGTGGAACAGCTGCTGCACCGCGGCGCGGCTGTTGCCGTCGACCGGAAAGTAATCGTCGACATCGATCGAGGCCTCGTCGAGCGTGGTGACGATGTCATTGGTCCAGTGGTCGGCCAGCTCGTGCGGGTCGCGCCCCTGGCGCAGCGCCGTCACCCGCACATACGACTGGTTCACGTCGCTGTAGCAGGTGGTGAAGACCTCAGATCCCTTCAGGCGAGCCGCTCGCGAGAACGCGTCGGCCGACAGGAAGGGGCCGCTCAAGTGGCCCACGTGCAGGCCGCCGTTGGGGGTGGGGGGCGGCATGGTGACGACGAACGAAGGGGCAGGGGTTTTATTCATGAGGGTTCAACCTGTGTTGGAAGGTGAGGGGGTCAATCAAGAGTGCAATCAGAGGCGCCGTGCTCGTCCCAGTACATGTCGAGCATTTGAAAGCGCTCGCTGCTCGACGGGTTGCGTATGGAATGCACGCAGTGGCGCGGGATGTAGGCCACATCGCCTTCGGCAATGCGGGTTTCGTGGCCATCGACCGTGAGCAGGGCGCTGCCACTGACCACGATGAAGGTCTCTTCTTCATCGTGGTGGTGGGCTTCGACAAACTCGCCAGGGCCGAGCAACACGTACATGCAACCGGCTTCGGTCAGGCGGCGCTTGGTGTTGACCTTGCCGCCCCAGGGGAAGAGCCGGCGCGTCTTCACGCCGTACTCTTCGGTGTATTGCGCGTCGGTGCCGCGCCGGATCAGGGTTTCAATGCTCATGGGGTTTCCAGTTTCAAGACAAGGCGGCGCGCACCGCCGGCTTGAGAGGCCGCGACAGCATCAGCACGCCGCAGCCCAGGGCCACGGCCGCGGCCGTGAGGTACAGGTAGCGCGCAGAGACGGCATCGCCGAGATAGCCCACCGCGGCATACACCGCCAGGCTGGCCCACGAGATGATCATCACGACGCCCGACTTGATCTTTCCGAAGTGCGCCGGGGCCACCGTCTTGGCGATTTCGGTATCACCGTTGATGCGTAGCATCACGCCCAGGCAACCGAGCACCACATAGGCCAGCGCGGCGTGGCCCACGCTCTGCGCCGCGGCGAGGGCCGCCAGCGCCAGGCCAAAGGCCACCAGGCAGGCCGCGCCCACGCGCGCAGCCGAGCCGCGCTTGAGGAAATGGCTCAGCAGCAGGCCGCCCGTCAGGGCGCCCAAGCCCCAGCCGGCGTCGACCAGGCCGAAGCCTTCGGCGCCGGCATGCAACTCCCTGGCGACGAAGCCGGGCAGCAGGGTGTTGCAGAGAAAAACCGTGAGGTAGGCGAGCACCTGTTGCAAGGCGATCACCATCAAAACACCGCGCTCAGGCGTCTCTTCGATGGCGCGGCGAAACTGTGCGATCACGCCCCTTGCCTGCGCCGTGACCTGGGCTACCGCAACGTGGTGGCGGTGCTTGATCAAGACAATCAAAGTCGCTGACGCGAGGAACGCGCAGGCGTTGAGCGCCACCACGGTGTCGGTGCCGAAGGCCGCGACCGCAAACCCGCCCAGGCTGGCGCCAACCAGCAGGCCGATCTGTATGGCCATGCTGCCCACCACATTGGCGGCCAGCAGCTTGTCTTTGGACACAAGGTCACGCACCAGCGCACCCACCGCCGGCTGAAAGAAGTTGTCGCACAGCGCAATGAAGAAACTGCCGATGTAGATGTGCAGCGGCTGCAGCGTGCCAGTGGCCATGCCGAAGGCCATCAGCAGCAGAATCGCACCGCGCAGCAGGTCGGCCACAGCGCACACGTACTTGGTGTTCCAGCGATCGACCAGCACACCGACCACCGGTGACAGCAGCAGGCCGGGCAGGGCGGTGGCGATGAACGACCAGCCGATGGCCATGGTCGACCCGCTGGTCTTGAAGAGGTACCAGGAGATCGCCACGAAATACATGCCGCTGCCGATGGCGGCGAGCAATGCGGCGGCGAAATACTTGCGGTACTGCGCGATGCCCATCACCACACGCAAAGGCGACATCACGCGAGCTCCACCGTGATGCTGCTCAGCGCCTGGTCGGCGTTGCGGGCGGCGTCTTGGCGGGTGTCGCCTAGTGCCAGCACATAGCCAGGGCGCTCGGCCGAATGACGCGACTCCTTCACCTTGGCGCCGACCTTGAGCGTGATGTCGGCACGCACCACACCCGCCAGTTTGCCGGCTGCTTCAACGCCCGCCAGGCCGGTCACCGTGCCCTCGCCGGTCTGCATGAAGCGTATGGCCGCACCGCCCTTGTGGCTGGGGCGTATGCCATCGAACTTGCCAGCAAAGCCCTTCAGGGTCTCGCCGATCATGTCGACGCCGTAGACGTGCTCCACCATCTCGAAGATGCGGTCGCCACCGGTGCGTGTGTGCGACTCGACGATCACCGGCCCGGTCTTGGACAAAATGACTTCGGTATGCGACGGGCCATGCAGGTGCCCGATGCTGGCGAGGAAGCGCACCACCAGGCGCTCAAGCTTCTGCAGCGTTTCGGCCGGCAGGTCAGACGGCATGGTGTGGCCGGCCTCGACAAAGTTGCTGCCGCTGATGATGAGCTTGTCGGTCACGCCGACGACGGTGTGCACGCCGGCCCATGACACCGCTTCGACGCTGACCTCTCGGCCTTCGATGAACTTTTCGGCAATCAGCTTCGGGTCGGGGAAATCAAGGCCGGCCACTTCGCGGAACACGGGGTCGCTCATGATGCCGGCGTACACCGCTTCCACCTCAGCCGGCGCGTGCAGCTTGTGCACCTGAATGCTGCCCACGCCGTTGGCCGGCTTCAAGATGATGGGCCAGCCGCAGTCGTTGCCGAACTCGACCACGGCCTGGCTGCTGCCAACCTCTGCAAACGGGATGGAGGGAATGTCGGCCTCCCACAGGTGGCGGCGCATCATGCATTTGTCACGCGTCAGCAGCACCGGCCTCAGCGGGTTGCCGTGTATGCCCAGCCGCTCGGCGATCAGGGCTGCGTTCAAAATGCCCAGCTCCTGGAACGACACCACGGCATCGAACGGCTTCTGCCGGTGCAGGGTTTCGATGATCTGGATCACGGCCTTGTCGGCCAGCGGCGAGGTGACCAGCTGGTCTATCACCGAGATATCTTCCAGCTTGATGTCTTCACGGCGCTGAACCACGGTCAGGTCCATGCCGAGTTGCTTGGCTTTGCGGTAGATGTCGGTCCAGCCGCCGACCATGGCCAATCTGATGCTCATTTCGTGCTCCTCAATCAGTTGATTTCTGTGGCGTTGGGCAACACCGTGGGTAACTCGGGGGCGCTTACGGCGGCGCTTGCGAAGGTTCTTGCGCAGCGGCGCAATGCCCAGTGGGCGCCGACCGCCTCTCCCGACGGAAGAATGAAATGCTCGGCAATTGCCCAGGCGCCAAAGCACTCGCTGGGCTGGCCGCGCTGCTGCCACGCATGCACCAGCTCGCAACCGCGGGCCAGCAGCGCTTCGTACGACGGCTCAGGCGTGACCAACCAGCATTCGGTCTCGCTGCGCGCTGCTGCGGTGCGCACGGCGTCAACCGCGGCCTCGTCTGAAAAAATCATCGTCGTGCTGCTGCCGTGAAACGGTGGCGTGGCGATGAATTCGAGCGCCTGTTGCGCCACCGCCAGCACCACGCATACCGGCGCGCGAGGCGTGGCCGGGTCGGCCACATCGCGCACCACGGTTTGGGCGGGCCGCCTGAGGCACGCGAGCAAGCGTGCGGCGTAATCGGAGCCATCCGTGCGCACCTCCAACTCGATCGCGTGGCCAAAGCGCCGCGCGATCCAGCCGTGGATGGTCTCGGCCTGCGCGGTGTCGTTGGCGCACAGCCGGTAGGCGCCATCGCCGAGCGCCAGGTCGACGTCGGTGGACGCCGGCAGCAGCAGCTCTATACCCTGCGCCCGATAGAAGGGCATCACCGCGCGGGCACAGGCGCTGTTGAAATGGCCGATCACCAGGGTGACGCCTTCACGGGCGAACTCTGCACCCAGCGCCAGCGCGCGGTGCGGGTCGGAGGCATCGTCGCCCAAGCACGCGCTGATGCCACGCTGCGCCAGGTGCTCATGCGCCGCCCGAAATGCCTCGGCGTGGGCCGTGCGAGCGCCCGACAGGCTGCCGGCAATGCCGACGCGCAGGCCGCCGGCTGCGCCGCGATGAACTGGGGGGAGCATGTGGTGGTTCGCCATCACGCCGCCCGTTCGCCGATGTGCTGGGCCTGCACCAGCGCCGCCACCGATTCGGCCACCGTTGGTGCCAGCTTCACGCCGTTGCCACTGAACCCCGAGGCGGTCAGCACGCCCCGCATCGCCTTGTCCCAGGCAACCACGCCGCGGCCGGATGCGTCATAGGCGTCGTGGCGCCGCGAGCCGCCCAGGCACTGGCTGGTGTTGAGCCAGGCGAAGCGCCGTTGCGCGCGCGCCAACGCATCGGCGCGCGCATGCTCGGTTGGCGTGGTCATCAGCTCGGGGTCTATGTCCCACTCGTCGACTGGGCAGCCGATCAGTGCAGCCTGTGTGCCATTGGGCCGGCCATAGGCGTCGCTGCTGAGGTCGACGAAAGCCGCAAACGCATGCGCCTCGGGCGGGCGGCTGACACAGCTGACCTGGATCGCCTTAGACCGCAGCGCCGCGGCGGCACTGACGCCCAGCCGCTGGCCGAGCGCGGGCGTCCAGGCGCCGGTACACAACACCAGTTGCTCGCAAGCTATGGCGCCGATGTTGGTGGCAATGCCGCACACCGCATCGCGGGCCAGCGTGATCTCGTGCAGCTCGACGCCCGTCATCGCCACGCCGCGGTCGCACTCGCCCATGCGCGTCAGCACACGCGCCAGCACCAGCGGGTCCACATGGCCGGCGCCAGGCTCGAACACTGCCGCGCACAGCCCCTCGCCCGAAGCGAGCCCGAAGCGTTGCCTGGCGGCCCCGATGTCCAACCACTCCAGCTCCACCTGTAGCGACAGATGCGTGAACACGCGGCGTGCCTGCGCCTCGTGAGCCTCGTCGATCAACTGCAGAAAGCCGCCCGGGTGTATGTGGAACTCGCCATCGCCGGTGCGCGCCAGCTCGCGGTAAAACTGCAGCCCCCGGGCGCACAGATCGGCCAAGGCTTCGTCGAGGTGAAAGGCACGCACGATCCCGCCCGAAAATGCCGTAGCCCCGATGCCGGGCCGCGACTTCTCGATCATCAGCACCTCGCCACCGTAGCGACGGCTCAAGCGCTGGAAGACCGCGGCGCCAATGATGCCGCCGCCCACGACGATGACGCGAAATTGCTTCATGTCGCCATCGAAACGCGGCGCGCCGGCAGCTCTACGGCGCGCGGCCCGGCTACTGCCTGCGTGCTCAGCAGCTCATGCAGGATCTCGCCGGCGCGAATCGACAGGTTGGACAACAAGGTGTCGCCCAGGCCATGCGTCGATTCGTTGCAACCTTGAAGGTAGACGCCGTAGTCGGCCCCTTCCTTCATTGCCACGCGGTAGTTGCGGTTCACCCGCGGCAGCAGGGTTTCAAAATCGAGCTCGAAGTCTTTCGCAATGGCCGACAAGACCTGTGGCGGGTTCGGGTAGCGGTAGCCTGTGGCCATGACCACGGCATCGGCTTCAAGCGCGTCTTCGCAGCCGGTGCGCGCGTCTTCGCTGAACACCTGCACGCCGTGGTCAGACTCGACGATGCGCTGCACTTTCGAGAAGTTTTTAAACTGCAGGCGGATCTGGCCACTGATGCGCTCGCGGTACTGAATGGCATACAAGCGCGAGATCAGCGGTGCGTCGACCACTGAATAGTTGGTGTCCTGGTGGTCGTCCAGAATTTTCTGGCGCAGCGGCGCCGGCACGCTGCCGATGTCGTCGACAAACCCCGAATCGAACATGCCGTTGACAAACTCGCTGCTGTCCGACGGCTTCAAGCCGTAGCCCCGAAACAGGCAGGTGACCGAAGCGCTCTGAAAGCGGCCATGAATGTCGTGTGCGATTTCCGCGGCGCTCTGGCCACGGCCGATCACCACGAAGTGCTGGCCCGGGGCGGGCTGGCCCAGGCCTGCGATACGGCGCAGGTACTGAGAGCTGTGCCAGACCCGCGCGCTGTCTTCGCGCACCTCGAAACTCTCTGGAACATTGGGTTGCCCGCCCACCGCCGCCACCAGGTTGCGTGCGCGCACCCGGTGCGTCTTGCCACTGGCGGGGTCGAGGTAGCACACCTCGGCGTAAGGCCTGTGTGACTGGCCGCCGCTGGTGACCGAGGTCACGCTGCAGCCATAGCGAACGTACTTCTTCAAACGCTCGGCCACCCACGCCATGTAGAGGTTGTATTCGAGCCGCGTCGGGTAGAAGTTCTTCAGGTTGATGAACTCGCCGAGCCGGCCGTGCGACTTCAGGTAGTTGATGAACGTGAAGCGGCTCTCCGGGTTGCGCTGCGTCACCAGATCCTTCAGGAACGAGATCTGCATCACCGTGTCTTCCAGCAGCATGTGCGGGTGCCACGCAAAGGCAGGCTTTTGTTCCAGGAACAGCGTGCGCAGGCCGGCCCCGCTGTCGCGCTCTTCGATGGCCACGGCCAGTGCGAGGTTCGACGGCCCGAAGCCTATGCCCACCAGGTCGTAGATGTCGTTGTCTTCAACTTGCATGTCAGTCCCTTCTCGGAAATCTCGGTTGGGGTGGTCTGTCGGGCGGCAGGTCACGAATAGAGCAAGCCGTCTTCTTCCCAGGCGATCAAGGTGTTTTGGTCGTCGACCAGATCGGCCTGCTTTTCATTTGCCAACCACAGGTATCCCGGCGCGGAGGTGAGCGAGTCGGTGACCACCAGTTGCGCGCCCAGGCTCGGCATGTGGCTGCTGACGACGCTTCGAATCTCGGCCAGGCGCTTCTCGTCGATCACGCTGTTGACCCGACCGGCAACACGTGAGATCAGGAAGTGCGCCACCACGTGCTGGCTGTACACCATCGACTGCACCGCCTTCAGCTGGAAATCTGCCGGCGCGATGTGCGCGTCGACCGACAGCTCCAGCTGCGTGTAAGGCGCGTAGTTGCGCAACACCGAGACAGCGTCGCCGCCATGCATGCGTGCATTGACCTCCACCAGCACCGGGCCGCGCGCGGTTTCGATCAGCTCGACGTGGGCGGCACCGAAGCGAATGCCGAGTGCGGCGACCACGCGCTTGACATAGCGGATCAGCTCACCGTGCGCCGCGTCGTCTGGCGCCAGGAATGCCGATTGCCGGTAAACGATCTTGCCGTGGGCGTTGCGCACCTTCTTGTACTTGGTGACGTTGGTGACCAGGCATACGCCGTCGCATGACACGGTGTCGACAACCCATTCCTGGCCATCGAGAAACTCTTGCACCAGGGCGTGCGAGTTTTTCGCGCCAAAGAGGTTGTTGGCTTGCAGCACCGTGTCCACCGCGGCCAGGGCTTCTTCGCGGTTCGCGCACACGTGAACGTTGTCTGACCCGGCCGAAGCCGCGGGCTTGACGACCACGGGGTAGCTGCCGTAGTGGCTCAGCCACGCCGCAGCCTGTTCGCCTGACTGAACCTTGCACTGCGAAACCGCCTGCAGGCCGTGCCCGCGGATGGTCTCTTGCATCAGGTATTTGTCGCGCCGCATGGCGCTGGTTTGCGGCGCGTTGCCTGGCAGGCCGAAGCGGGCAGCCAAATCATCCATCAGTGCGATGCCGGTTTCCAGGCCGGTGACCACGCAGCGCGGGTTGAAAGGGCTCAGTGCTGCCTCCAGGGTGCCGGTGTGAGCGTCGGCCTCAAAAACGGCGCTGTACTTTTCAGGCCGAAAGGAGGCTGCGAACAGGGCAGGGATGGGGCAGCTCAAAACGGCCACGCTGGGGATGCCGCGACGGGCGAATTCGTCTACCAGAAAGCGCCCGCTCGAGAACGGGTCGAGGACGATGGCATGTGGGGGGTGTTGTGTCATGGCGCGAAGCTCCAGGGTGCTGTGAGGTGGGGTTTCAAAAAGCGGGCTCGCGCCTGCTTCAGGCGAATGCCGGTTCGGCTTGATCGTTGAACTTCCATGGCGCAGGCGGCGGCAGCGGGCGCTCGACCAGTGCGCCGGTCGTGCGGTCGCTGCAGTGGATGCGGGCTGCCACCAGCCATTCGTTGCCGTCGTGTTGCGCCGCGCCCATGCGTTCGATGTCGACACCCCACCGGCAGGCCAACCGTTCGATCGCCACGCTGGTGCAGAAGATGAGCTGTTGAGCCCCTTCGCCGGCAGCCAGCCGGGTGGCTTCGAGCAGCAGGCGTTTGCCCACGCGCGTTTGTGCCGAGGCGCTAGAACCGCACGACACATCAGTGGCGGTGTAGCGCGACAACTCCCACACCCGTGGGCAACGCGGTGCGCGGCCGCCTTCGATCAGGTGCGAGAAGTGAGTGCCCAGCAGATAGGGGTGCATGGTCGGCAGCAACCTGGCGTAGCCGACGAGCGAGCCGTCTGCACTTTTCGCCAACAGGTGAACAGCCTCTGGCACGTCGAACTCGTCTTGCTCCAGGCCTGCCTCGCACTGAGCGGGCAGCTTCCATTGCAGCGACTGCACAAAGACCTGATGCCGGTATTTGCCGATGGCCGAACGGATCGGTGTCGACATTGACTTTCCGGTGATGCGGCTGATGTGCATGTTCGCGTCCTCAGGTTGTGTGTTTCCGTGCCGCCATTTCATGTGAGGCGCCGCAGCGCGGCAACTGACAGAAATGTGAGGGGCCCCCCTAGGTTCACGTCCATACACTGCCCAGCAATGCAAAACGAAAAAACACAAAACACACCCGACTACTACGTGCGAGTGCGAGCAGTGCACTTTCAATGCGCAGCGTTGCGGCACATACGTTCAGAGGTGGAGGGCACGGACGCAGAAGGCCTGTCGCGCGCCTGGGAGGGCGCCAGTGCATCGGCCTTGTTCGGATCGTCCGAGTGGGTGACGGAGTCAGACCCACCGGTTTCTTTGGGATGGGACTGGATGCTCACCACGTCTGGTGACGTGTTGATGAACCGCCATTCCATACGCACCAACCTGATGCTGGTCGACCACGACGGCAGTGACCTCGGGCACACCGTGTCCATCGAAACCGTGGTGCGCACGATCGAAAACTTCGCATGGCAGCGCCACGTGCTGCTGGCGCTGCAGGGGCCACCCCTAGAGTTAGGCTCGTCAGCGGCAGACGATTGCTAGACCCTGCTCTGATACTCCGCTATTCTCCGCGCCACGTCCGGAGCGGCGCGCGAATCGAAGCAACACCCTCGCCTCGCACACCCCATATCTCGGGAAAGAAGGCATGAAGAGCTGGCAGCTAGATCAATTGCAACTGGTTCGATGCGCGGGCAGCAGCGAAACCACGTTCGCAACCGTGCTGGCCGAGGTCAATCGACTCGGTTTTCGCTACTGCTCATTCGGCATGAAGGCACCGGTGCCGTTGACCATGCCGCGCGCCATGTGGCGCAGCAACTACCCGGCAGGCTGGCAGGCTCGCTACCAAGAGCGCGACTACGTGCACTGCGACCCCACCGTTGCGCGCGCCCTGGTCAGCGACGACACCATTCTGTGGAGCAACGAGCTCTTCGCCGACTGCCCCGAAATGCGGGCCGAGGCCTGCTCATTTGGCCTGGTGCACGGCTGGGCCCAGCCGCGCCGCGATGCCCATGGCATCTTGAGCTTGCTGAGTTGCGTGAGAAGCGACCCCCCCATCACCGACGAAGAGCTCGAAGCAAAGAACGAGCGGCTGCAATGGTTGTCATACCTGTGCCACGAAAGCATGCTGAAGCACTGGGGGCCGGCACTGCGCAGCAACCCCGAGTCCAAGCTCTCAGACCGCGAGCTGGAAGTGCTGCGCTGGTCGTGCGACGGAAAAACGTCGGCCGACATGGCCGAGATCATCGGCTTGTCAGAAGCAACGGTGAACTTCCACATTCGCAACGCCTGCCTCAAGCTCGGCACACCCAACAAGACCGCGGCCGCAGTGCGCGCCGCCTTGATGGGCCTTTTGTGGTGATGGTTTGAGGTGATCGTTTGAGGCGAGAGGGCTGGCGTCAGCTCTGATTCCAAGGGCGCGCGCCCCTCGCAGCCACGCTCAACAGCAGCCTGCTCGCCTTGCGTACGGCCACCACGTAGTCCACAACATTGTCTGATGTCACCCGCCCGGCAGGCAGTCGCTGCGCTTCTGTGCCGAGCGTGTAGAGGTCGCGCAGGAGAGCGTACTCGTCGAAGCTCAGCATCTTGTGTTTCTCCAGGCTGTTGAGCTGCTTGAGAGGGTTGCGCATGTCGGGCAGGCCCAGAGACTTACAGACATGGGCCAGCGTGTCTGCAATGCGGCTCCAGCCCTTTGCGATGGCCAGCTCTGGCGTCTGTTCGGCGAGCCGCAGCAGCTCCACGTGATCCGCCTGTTCTGCCGCCATGTCGACATGCGCGCCGAACATGGGCCGGTCGGCTACGGAAAGCGCCAGAGAGCGCAGCATGGCGACACGCGGAGAGAACGGTTCCTCACCGATCTCGGTCAAGCTGCTGAAGATGCTTCGGCGAGTCATGTGGATGCGCAGGTCTCGAGGCTGGCCCAGTTCCCGCAGTCTAGAGCAGGGGGCCAGCGCGGTGGGCGGCGCACCCTTCAACGGCCTTAGGGCCAACGGGGCCAGGCTGAGCGCAGGCCAGTCACTTGCCCCGCATCTCTTCATGGATGAGCCTTGACGCCAGGCCCACCGGGGTCTTGCCCTTGCGCAGGGTGGCGTAGTCGATCTCGGCCGCCTCTACGCCCGCAAGGTAATTGGGTGGGCGCTTGAGCCAAAGCTTCTGGGCTTCGCCACAAACGGTTTCCTCATGCCACTCAGAACCCAGCAAGACACGCAGTGCATTCAACGAAACCAGTGTCGTCGCCCATCGGGACGCCTCGCCGTGCCCCCGGGCGACAGCATCAGACAGGCCGTTGACATAGCCGATGAGCAGCGGGCGATGCTTGCTCCAGTCGCTCACATTCGCAAGCCCGCATGCCGTCAACTGCTTTTGCACGCCGCAGGCGATGACCTTCGCGGCCGTCTGGCAGGCTTTGATCCTTTGCCCGGCCCCGCTCCCCAACTGCACCGCTGTGCCGAACCAGTTGCGCAGAATGACAGTTGACAGTTCGGGTGAGAGTTCCAGCCGGTGGGCGGTGATGTGCATCGCTGTCCTTGGAGAAAGCCTATGGCAGACTTTGTCAGTCTGATGTGACCGAACGGCGTCAGCAGAGTAGAGCGTTAACACCTGTTCGGGCTGATGACACTCCTTCTTCAGCTCGCAACCAAGCTGGGCTTGAAGCCCTTCCTGGCAGAGGCACCCCGGAAGCCACTCGACATGGTTCCCGGTCGGGTGCATTCGTTGTCGTCAGCCTGTCAAATCAAGCAGTGACACTCGATTTTCCAAACGCGTCGCGATGGAGCCAGGGCCTCGGGCATGCGAGATCGATGAAGCAAGGAACTCGTCATGGGACGCCCAGCCAAGGTCAATCCACCTGCACGCGGCACCAGCCGGCGTAATTTTTTCAAGGCGTCCGGTTCAGCGGCCGCAGCCTTGGCCGCCACGCCGCTACTGGCGTTGGCCGAGCGCGGTGACAAAGGCGCGACGGTCTTTCAGCATGGTGTTGCCAGCGGCGACCCGCTACCGGATCGCGTCATTCTTTGGACGCGTGTCACCCCTGCAGATGTCAGGGAACGACACGCACATCACGAACAGCGACACTTTCATGTGCGCTACGTGGTGGCGACCGACCCCCACCTGAAGCGAGTGGTGGCGCGCGGGCACACCCACACAAATTTCGCGCAAGACTTCACCGTCAACGTCGACGTTACCGGCCTTCGCCCCAACACCACCTACTACTACCGCTTTGCGCACGAAGACGCGAAATCACCTGTTGGGCGCACCAAGACGCTTCCGGTCGGCCCGACAGATCGCCTGCGCATGGCCGTGGTCAGCTGCTCGAACCACGCTTACGGATACTTCAATGTCTATGGCCGTGTCGCGCAGCGCGCCGACCTCGATTTGGTCATGCACCTGGGTGACTATTTGTACGAGTACGGTGCCGGGCAGTACGGGTCTGTGCGCACGCCTGAGCCTCCCACCGAAATGATCACGCTGTCTGACTACCGCACTCGCCACGCGCAATACAAGCGCGACCCTGATTCGCAGGCCATGCACCGCCAGCACCCGCTGGTGGCGATCTGGGACGACCACGAGACAGCCAATAACGCATGGAAGGACGGCGCAGAAAATCACCAAGTTGAGACCGAAGGCGCCTGGGCCACGCGTGTGGCGGCGGCACTGCAGGCCTACTACGAGTGGATGCCGGTGCGCAGAGCCGACCCCACGGACCCGCGCCGCAACAATCGCAGCTATGCGTATGGCGACCTCGCCGACCTGATCATGCTCGAAGAGCGGCTGGGCGGCCGCTCACAGCAGATCGAGGGAAGCATTGCCACGCCCTTCGGCCCTGCGTTCACGCAAACCGGCGCCTTCGCGGAGCCCACTCGTCAGCTTCTGGGCGCAGACGAGGAAGCCTGGCTGTTCAAGAAGCTGCGCACCAGCAAGGCGAAATGGAAAATGCTGGGGCAGGGTGTCATGTTTGCGCAGCTCAAAGCGCCGGGGTATGGCTTGCCCAATGCCGCAGGCGGCGGGCTGTTCCTGAATTCTGATCAGTGGGACGGCTATCAACCCGCACGTGACCGTGTGTACGCCGTACTCAAGGGTGGCGAGGGGCAGGCACCCGTCAACAATGTCGTCATCCTGACCGGCGACATCCACAGCTCTTGGGCAGCAGACCTTACACAAGACCCGAACAACCCGGTCGCCTCCGCCGGCGGCTACGACCCGCTGACGGGTGCGGGCTCGTGTGCTGTCGAGTTCGTCGGGACTTCGGTCAGCTCGCCAGGAATCGACACCGACACGTCAGGGCAGATCGCCGGTGCGCTGCGCTCGGCCAATCCGCACTTCAAGTACGTCAACCTCACCCGGCGCGGCTACATGCTGCTTGACATCACGCCACAGCGCGCCGTGGCCGAGTGGTGGTATGTGGACACTGTCGCCAGCCCGAGCAATATCGAGACCTTTGCCGTGGCATTCGAGACCGCACACGGAAGCAACGGGCTTCAGCCCTCGGTGCAGACCACGCCGCGCGCGAACCCGTCAACGCTGGCGATCGACCTGCGGGCAGGTGAGGGTGACGATGACTGAGTGAGGCTGTGGCCAGCGACGTTGCTCATGCTGCGCGCGAAACAATCGTGCGTATCGCGGTTCGTGCTGGCCGGCCATGCCTCGACGATGGGGGATCAAAGGCCGGCCGACGTCAGCGGCGGTGGGCGAGCCCGCCACAGGGCCAGCAAGGTCACCGCGCCGAAGGCAGCGCCTGCGAAAAAAGTGGCCGACGGCCCCACACCGTCCCACAACAGCCCCGCGATCACGCTGGCGGCGAGCATGGCCAGCCCGCTCATCAGGTTGAAGAAGCCGAAGGCCGTGCCTCGCAGGTCGGCAGGCGCGGCGTCGGCCACCATGCGCGCCAACAGCCCCTGCGTCATACCCATGTGCAGCCCCCACAGCAGCACGCCAAGCACCACGATGCTCCAGTGATGGCCTAGCGCCAACACGAAGTCAGCGGCGATCAGCACCAGCAGCCCGAGCGACAGGATCGCCCGGTGGCTCATGCGGTCGGACAGCTTGCCGAAGGGGTAGGCCGTCAACGCATAGGAAATGTTCATTGCCACCATGACCAGCGGCACCCAGGCCAGCGTCATGCCGCTGGCCTGCGCCTTGAGCACCAAGAAAGCCTCGCTGAAACGCGCCAGCGTGAAGATGGCACCGACAGTCACCACCCACCAGTAGGTGCGGTCGAGGCGGCGCAGGTTCTCGCGTCTCACGGGGCTGGTGCGCTTCTCACCGACGGGGGTTCTGAGTTCCTTCACCCCCACGACCAGCAGCAGCACCGACAAGACCCCCGGGATCACGGCCACCCAGAAAATGGCCCGAAAGTCGTTGGCCCAGGCCAGCATCAGCACCACGGCGAGCAGCGGGCCGAGGAAGGCCCCCACGGTGTCTAGCGACTGGCGCAGGCCGAACGCTGCGCCGCGCAGATGCGGGGGCGCCAGGTCGGCCACCATCGCGTCACGCGGTGCGCCGCGTATGCCTTTGCCGGTGCGATCAAGCAGCCGTGCTGCGAGCACCAGGCCGGCAGTGGGCGCCAGCGCGATCAAGGGCTTGCTCAGGGCCCCCAGGGCATAGCCCGCCACCGCCAGTGGCTTGCGCCTGCCGATGTGATCGCTGAGTACGCCCGAGAACACCTTGACGATCAGGGCCGTGGCCTCGGCAGTGCCCTCGACCAGCCCGACCACCAGCGCGCTGGCTCCCAGCACCGACACCATGAACAAGGGCAGCAGCGAGTGCACCATCTCTGACGAAATGTCTGCCAGCAAGCTCACGAAGCCGAGCACCCAGATGCTGGAGGGAATCTGTCGTAGCGTAGGTGTCATGAGCGTCTGAGCCGATTTGCCGTGAGTTCTTGTCGCAGCCTATCGCACCTGTCTGCAGGGGCTTCGTTGAATTTTTGAGTGAGCAGGTCGAGCGACTCGTCATCCCCTGAAAACGGGGATCCAGATGCGGGCATCGTGCTGTGTCTCAAACGCAGGTGCACAAGTCGGCATGAATTCCCGCTGTCACGGGAATGACGACCCTGTTCAGGGTTCCGCCGAGCCTGGCGGGCGCGGGCCGCACACCCGCAGGCGTGCGGCCCTATGTTCAGTCAAGCGTCAGCGACTGCGCTAGGCACTCACGGCCGCCAGCAGCTCTTCCTTGCGCTCCAGCATCTGGTCCTTGAGCGCCACCATGTCGAGACGGGTTCGTTGCGCCTTGGGGAACATCTCGTTTTGTTCTTCCTTGACGTGGTGCTTGACGAACTCGCCCATGACTTTCACCCGTGCGTCGTACATCTCGCCGTCAGGCTCGACGCCTTGCACTTGAGCGATCAACTCCTTAACGCTCGCATGCTCCACGTTGGCTTCTGGGACCATTTCCTTGTCTTTCAACGCAGCCTTGACGGCCGGATAGAAGATCTCTTCTTCAAGTGTGGTGTGGATGGTCAGCTCTTGGCAGATCTCGGCGACGAGTGCCTTCTTCTTCGATGGAGATCGCGACTTTTCGAATTCCTCGAACAGCGCGCTTACTTTCTTGTGGTCTGCTTTGAGCAGGGCGATCGCGTCCTTGGGCTGAGGGACCGCGCGCGACTTGGGGGAGGTTTTTGAGGTGGCCATGAGATGTGTCCTTTGTGGTTGTCAGTGAACGAACAAGGCAATCAAGATGATGACGGGGATGGGTACCCCTAGAAAGAACAGGAGCAGTGAGCGCATAAGATCCTCCGTGGGGTTGATTGGGTCGCGCAAAGTTTGCGTTTGCGCCATTTGCGAGTCAGTCAGCCTGCGAGCGCACTCCACGTAGGACGACACCGTGACAGCCCACAAGTCGCCAGAGACAATCCGTCGCATGCGCGATCTCTCGAAGCTCACCGAGCAAGGCTTGCCTTTCGTGCAAGAAGACGTGCAAGGCAGCAAGCGCACGAAAGCCATGCACTTTGCGAGCTGGGAGTTGCAAAGCCGCATGCGCGTCGACGAGCCCGATGCGCTCGACGTGGAGTACACCCGCACGATGATGGGCTTTTTGCTCTTCAATGCCGTGCCGCGGTCCATCGCCATGATTGGCTTGGGTGGTGGGTCGCTCGCCAAGTTTTGTCACCGGCATCTGCCTGGCGCACACACCACGGCGGTCGAGATCAACCCACATGTGATTGCGCTGCGCGACGAGTTTTGCGTGCCGCCAGACGGCGAGCGCTTTCAGGTCATCGAAGGCGATGGCGCCGAATTCCTTGCACGCACCGAGCAGCGGTTCGACGTGCTGATGGTCGATGGCTTCGACGACGCCGGCATGCCTGATCGGCTGGCCACACAGGCCTTCTACGACCACTGCCATCAGGCGCTGACACCCGATGGCCTGCTGGTGGTGAACCTGCACGATCAGCACCCGCAGCTCGAAGTGTTCATCGGTCGCATCGAGCGCAGCTTCGGGGCTCATGTGCTCAAGGTCGCGGTGAAGCGCGAAGGCAACAGCGTGGTCTTTGCGTCCAGGCGCGCGCTCGTCGGGCCGCAATGGGGCGGCGCTGTGCTGCGGCCGCCACCCGGGTTTGACGCAAGGGCCTGGGCCGATCTGCTGCCCACGCTCAAGCAGGTGATGGAAAGCCTGCACTGCGAATCACTGCCTTCAGCTCGCCGCGATGCCTGAGGTATGGTTGCGCTCGAACCAACCCCATCGGCGCCACCATGGTCACGACCAGCAGCACCAAGGCTGCCGCAAAGGGCGGCGCCCAAGCCCGCAGCCAGTCGGACAAACCGGCGGCCAAGTTTCGGTTTCGCGTCACGACGGGCGATGTGATCGCCATAGGGCCGGGCAAGATTTCCTTGCTCGAAGCCATCGCCGAAACCGGCTCCATCACCTCGGCCGCCAAGAGCCTGGACATGTCATACCGCCGTGCGTGGATGCTGCTCGACGAGTTGAACCGCTCCTTGCGGCAGCCCGCCGTCGATTCCGCCAAGGGCGGGCCCCATGGCGGCGGCAGCGAGTTGACCGCGGTGGGCCACCAGCTCATCGACACCTACCGCCGCATTGAAAGCACTGCCGCCAGCGCCTGCGCTGCTGACATCAAGCGCCTGGTGGCGCTGGTCGCAGGCTGAGGCCCGCCGCGGCTGGGCGAAGGTTTCGTCGGCTGCTGCCATCGAGCCCCACCGACCGTAAGAAAGTGGCACCATGGCCCGACCGAAAGACAGGTGAATTTGCCTGCACTGAGAGAAAGGCCCCGACATGAAAACGTCGACACGCAGAACACTTTTAACCCTTGGTGGAACGGGCCTGGTCTTCGGCCTGCTGTCACTGCGCGGGCGTGGCCTGTCGCACGCCGAAGCCGCCACCGCCGAGGTGTTTGAAGTTACACACAGCGACGCCGAATGGCGCAAGCTGCTCAGCGCCAGCCAGTACACGGTGCTGCGCCATGAAGGTACCGAACGCCCGTTCAGCAGCCCGCTCAACGCCGAGAAGCATGAAGGCCGCTTCTCATGCGCAGGCTGTGCGCTTGAGCTCTTCAGCTCCAAGACCAAGTACGACAGCGGCACCGGCTGGCCCAGCTTCTGGCAGCCGCTAGACCGCAACGTGGTGGTCGAGCGCGAAGACGGCTCACTGGGCATGAAGCGCACCGAAGTGCATTGCCGGCGCTGCGGTGGCCACATGGGCCACGTGTTCGACGACGGCCCCAAGCCCACGGGCTTGCGCTACTGCATGAATGGCGTCTCGCTCACCTTCAAGCCCGGCGCCGCTTGAGAGGCAGAGGCAGAGGGGTTTTCGATTTGACCCCCTCCCGTTTGCCCTGAGCCTGTCGAAGGGTGCATTTGCGCAATGCGCTGCCCTTCGACAGGCTCAGGGCGAACGGGGTGCGGCCCACGCTAGCGGGGTGCGCCACACGCTAACGGGGTGCGGCACACGCTAACGGGGAGCGGCCCCCGCTAACGGGGTGCGGCCCACGCTGTTTGTGAAACTCTCAGGCGCTGGGCCGTGGCCGCAGCGGTTCTCTATCTATGTCAGCGCGCTGCCGCAGCACCCACCAGCACTGGCGCGGCCTGGTAGTTGGCCGGGAACAGGCGCTTCAGATCGTCGATCTTCGGCAGGTCGTGGAACGCGATGTAGGGGTGCTTCGGGTTCAGCGTTAAAAAGTCTTGGTGGTAGGCCTCGGCGGGGTAGAAGGCCTTGAGCGGCTCGATGGTGGTGGCGAGCGGCTTGCCGAAGGTGTTGGCGCGGTTGAGCTGCTCGATGTAGCTGCGTGCCACGCGCGTTTGCTCGGGGTTGGCCGGGAAAATGGTTGAGCGGTATTGGGTGCCGGTATCCGGGCCCTGGCGGTTCAGCTCGGTCGGGTTGTGCGCAACCGAGAAGTAGATCTGCAGCAGGCGGCCATAGCTGATCTTGCGCGGGTCGTAGCTCACGCTCACGGCTTCGGCGTGGCCTGTAGTGCCGCTGCCGATCTGTTGGTATTTGGCCGTAGAAGCAGCGCCGCCGGAGTAGCCCGACACGGCATTTGTCACGCCCTGCACGTGCTGAAACACGCCTTGAACGCCCCAGAAGCAGCCACCGGCGAAGACGGCGGTATCGGTGCTGACACCGGCTGCCGCGGCCTGGTCGGCAGCGGGCGGCGGCACCACGACGGCAGGCTCGGCACCGGTGGCCGAAGCGAACCACATGGCGCCACCCAGGGCCAGGGCGGCCATGGCGAAAACGGTGCGTCGTGAGGTGGGGTGAGCGGTAGAAAGGGATTGCATGGCGATTCTCCTAAGGGCCGGGGGTGGCCTCTGTGCTTGGTCGTGGTTCTACAGCAGATCTTTCAGCACGGTGGGCGAAAGGGTGGGCGGCCCGCTCAGATGCCGAAGCGTTATGCGTTGCGGTATATTGCGCTCGCGTTTTGCGGTGATCATCTGGTTCGCATGCACAAGACATTTTTTGCTCAGTCGCTACGCCGCATCGGCACATGCTCTTTTCTGCTGGCCGCGCTCAGCGCCCATGCCGCCGACCTCACCGTTTCGGCGGCGGCCAGCCTGACCAACGCCTTCAATGAACTGGGCGCGGCTTTCGAGGCGCAGCACCCCGGCACCAAGGTGCTGCTCAACTTCGCCGGCTCCGGCAACTTGCTGGCACAGATCGCCAAGGGCGCGCCGGCCGACGTGTTCGCGTCGGCCGACCAAGAAACGATGGACAAGGCCGAGGCGCAGAAGCTGCTTGCCGCTGGCTCGCGCCGCAATTTCGCCACCAACGCGCTGCTGCTGATCACGCCGATTGACAGCAGTTTGTCATTCAAGGTGTTGTCTGACCTGGGGCAGCCCGGCGTGAAGCGCTTCGCCATCGGCAACCCGGCCAGCGTGCCGGCGGGCCGCTATACAAAGGGCGCGCTCGAAGCAGCCTCTCAATGGGGTGCCGTCGAAGCCCGCGCCGTGAATGTGCAAAACGTGCGCCAGGCGCTCGACTACGTGGCGCGTGGCGAGGTCGAGGCGGGCTTCGTCTATGCCACCGATGCCTACGCGCAAAAGGGCAAGGTCAAGATCGCCGCCACTGTGCCCACCGCCACGCCCATCAGCTACCCCATTGCCGCCATCGCGGGCAGCCCCAACGCAGGCGATGCAACGAAGTTCATCGAATACGTGTTGTCGGCCGCCGGCCAGGCGGCGCTGGCACGTCATGGCTTTCAGAAGCCGTAGCAGCAAACGCTGATGGACTCGGCATGGCTCCCGTTGGTGCTTTCGCTCAAGGTTGCGGGCTGGTCGACGGCCATCAACCTGGTGCTGGGCGTGGCGGTGGGCTACCTGCTGGCAAGGCACCGATTTTTCGGCCGCGAGTTTCTCGACGCGGTGCTCACGCTGCCGATGGTGCTGCCGCCCACCGTGCTGGGCTACTACCTGATCGTCCTGCTGGGCCGCAACTCGGCCCTCGGCGGCTGGTTGGCGTCGCAGTGGGGCGTGACGCTGATGTTCACCTGGCAGGGCGCGGTGGTGGCGGCCACGGCGGTGGCCTTCCCGTTCGTGTTCATCTCGGCCCGCGCCGCTTTCGAGGGCGTGGACACGAAGCTGGAGCAGGCGGCGCGCGTGCTCGGCGCGGGC
>NZ_JBKJOQ010000017.1:0-33762 GCF_046595475.1 Rhizobacter sp. | reverse complement strand
GATTTCCTTCAACTTGGCGTCGGCATTGATCATCGTGCGCTTCGCCTTGTCTTGCAGGTCATTCTTCTTGATGTACTCCCACACCTTCTTGGTCACTTCCGTGCGCGGCACCGGGGTGGAGCCGATGATGGCTGCCAGGTGTGCGCTCGGGGTCATGGCCTTCATGAAGGCTGCGTTGGGGGTGCGCTTCTTGGCCGGAGCCTTCTTCGCTGCCACCTTCTTTGCAGGAGCCGCTTTCTTGGCCGGAGCGGCCTTCTTCGCGGGAGCAGCTTTCTTTGCCGCTACTTTTTTAGCCGGAGCCGCCTTCTTGGCCGGGGCCTTCTTTGCAGCGGGTTTTGCCGCAGCTTTCTTCGCAGTTGCCATTTTGAATTTCTCCATCACAAAGTTGTTGATGTGCCCGTGTTGGGTGAGAGCCGCATGAGCTCTCTGTTCTCCATGGACCACGTGCGGTGCGAATACTACTGCGAGAGTGCTGCATTGAGAAGCAGTTTTCATAGGTAAATAGCGCATTCATGCCCGGTGGTGTGCGCTTTTGTCGCCGCAGCACATCACTCGCATGCCTCAGAGGCACCACTCAATGCAAGACCGAGATCAACTCACGTCGTGCTCGTCGGGTGCGCGCTTGCTGCCGCTCACCATTGATCGCAGCAGGTTCTCGCGCTGTCGAAAACTCGTGAACGCGACGCCTGCGAGGTGCGCTGCGATGAGCCCGAGCAGCGCCCAGGCGAGCGCGAAGTGCGCAGACTGAACCACGTCATCGCCCCAGAAGCGGTCGGTGGTGAAGAGCCAGCCTGTGGCCGCAGTGGCCAGCCCGCAGACGAGCAGCGCCAGCACCATCCAGCCGCCCAACGGGTTGTGGCCGATGTAGCGTGGCTCGCTGCCGCGCAAAAGTTGCAGCGCATACCGAGCCGTGCGCTGCGGCGAACAGACGAACTGGCGAAAGCGCGCGTAACGCCCGCCGATGAAGCCCCACAGCACGCGCATCGATGCGATCGCGAGCACGGCATAGCCTACGGGCTCATGCCAGCGGGTCCAGGTGCCGCTGGTAAGCCACGCCGCAGCGACACCAGCGGCGAGCGACCAATGCAGCAGGCGCAACCAGGCGCTCCAGACTTTCACGGCGCAGCGGCGGTGGGTTACTTCTTGGCCGGCTTCGCATCAGCAGGCATGACGCGCTCGAAGGTCTTGGGGTCGAAGAAGGCCTCGGCGCGCTCGCCCTTGGCGTCGAAGCCGTAGACCTCGTAGCAGCCGTTCTCGACCTTGACCTTGCGCACCTTCCAGCCTTCGCTGACGAGCTTGGCCTGCAGCTCCATCTGTCCACGCCATTCGGCCTTGGGGGTGGTGCATTTCACATCGCCATGCGCATGCGCCAGGCCGGCACACAACACGCCCAAGGTCAGTGCGACGAGACGGGAAAGGTTTTTCATGGTCGATACTTTCAGTGGTGAGGGGGAGGGTGATCAGGCGCGCGGCAGGCTTTCAAGTGTCGGCCCAACTGCGCAGAAGGTTGTGGTACGTGCCCGTGAGCCCGATCACGGAAGGGTCGGATTCGCCGTGGCGGGTGCGCAAACTCATCAGGTGCTGGTCCATGTCGAAGAGCAAACGGCGCTGCTCGTCGCTGCGCACCATGCTCTCGATCCAGAAGAAGCTGGCAATGCGGTAGCCGCGCGTGACCGGCTCGACGCGGTGCACGCTGGTGCCGGGGTACAGCAGCATGTCGCCAGCCACCAGCTTGACGCGCTGTTGGCCGAAGGTGTCTTCGATGACGAGCTCACCACCGTCGTATTCGTCGGGCTCAGACAAAAACAAGGTGCAGCTCACGTCGGTTCGCACGCGCTGGCCCCCGGGTCCGGGCATGTAGCGCACGGCATTGTCCACGTGGTCACCGAAGGCATTGGTGGTGCCTCCGTAGCGGTTGAACAGCGGCGGGAACACGCGCTTGGGCAACGCCGCAGAGAAGAAGGTGGCGTGCCGGTTCAGGCCCCGCAGCACGATCTCTTGCAGCGCTCGCGTTTCCGGGCCGTCCTGAGGCAGCTGCTCATTGTTCTTGGCCAGGGCCGATTGCATGCCTGCGGTGACGCGGCCGTCACCCCAGGGTGAATGCGCGAGGATCTGCAGCGCGGCACCGAGTTCGTCGGCCGTCAGAACTTGCTGGATGTGCTTGAGCATGGCGATGGCTTTGCTGTGGGTGGGGCGACGGCCGGCGCACGGGCCAGCCGAAAGCTCAGAACTTCAGGCTCAGGCCCAGTTGCACCGACCTGGCCGCTCCCGGGATGTAGTGCCCGCGGTAGAGCATGTCGGCGTAGTGCTCATGGGTCACGTTGGACACGTTCAGTTTGAATGTGGCTTCGTCTAGCTGGTACTCGGCCATCAGGTCACCGGTGATGAAGCGAGGGGCAATGACGGTGCTTTGCTGAGGTCTGTCGGAGCTGCGCGCGTTGAGCCCACCGCCCACGCGCCACTTCGGGGTGACCTTGTAGGTGGTCCAGACCGTGCCCGTGTGCCGTGGCGTGAGGCCAGGGCGCTCGCCCACCGTTTCGCCTTGCAGCAGCGTAGTGCCGTTGGAGGCGCCCGCATCAATCTTCGCGTCGGGAATGAAGGCATAGGAGCCGTAAACCTCCCACAGCGGCGTGAGGCGGCCGGTCACGTCCAGCTCGATGCCGGCCGCGTGGCGCTTGCCGGACAACACGTAGTTGCTGGGCGTCACAGATGTCTCGTCGCGGTTGCGCTCGTTGTACTTGCTGGCATGAAACACCGCCACGCGGGTGCTGACCTTGCCGCTCGACGAGTCGATCTTGGCGCCGAGCTCGATGTTGCGGCTGGCCTCGGGCGGGGTGTTCGAGCCCAGCGCGTCAAAGCGATAGGTGTCGCCCGAGGTGTTGAACGAGGTGCCATATGAGAGGTGATATGACTGGAACGGTGTGGGCTGGAACAGCACCCCGACACGCTTGCTCCACAGAGAGTCGGTGCGCTCGCGAACCGCCGCCACCTGTGTGACCGCGTTCGCCGCATTGCGCAGCTCGGGTTGTGAGTAGCGGCCACTGAAGCGATCCCAGCGCAAGCCAGCCAGCACTTTCCAAGAAGGCGCCACCTGCGCCAAGTCTTGAAAATAGACACCCATGGCCTTGGCGTGGAAGTCTTGTGTCAAACGCGTGGTGCGCGAGCCTTCGTCCACCGATGCGCCGTCGGCAGGCGTTCCCACGGTGGTGCGGGGCTTGGTCAGCGTGGGGCTGTCGGCGCCGAGGCCAAAGTTCTCAAACTTCTCGTTCGCAAAGTCGACGCCGGTCTGCACCGCATTCTCCAGCCCGCCCGATTTGAACTTGTGGCTGTAGTCGCTTTGCAGGTACTGCGTCTCCATGTTCATGATCTTGGCCTGCACGCCGGTGTCGCCTGAGCGGCGCAGCAGCGTCGAGTCACCGAAAGTGTCTGATGTGACGGCCTGGCCTCCTGGCTGGTCGACTGCAGCCGCGAAGCGAATCGCACTGGCGCGCTGGTCTCGCGTGTAGCTGGCCATGCGCACAGCCGTGCGCAGCTCGCCACCATTGCCGAACTTGTGCACGTGGCTCGCGTTGCCCTGCGTGGTGCCGCTGCGCACGTAGTCACTCGCCATGCCGTAGTAATTCTTCGGGTCGGTGTTCCAGAGGTAGTTGCCGCCGCTGGCCCCTGGGGTCAGCCAGGGCAAGCCGTACTGAACGCCGTTGTCATTCTTCAGGTAATACATGCCCAGCGAAAATTCGTCATCCGTGCCGATGCCGAAGCGGTAGGTGGGTGCAACGCCTTGCTTGTCGATCTTGTTGCCGTGGTTGTCGGCCTGCGTGAGCATGGTGTTGAGGCGCAGTGCCGAGCTCTCGCCGGTGCGCTGGTTGAAGTCACCCACCACGCGCATGTAGTGGCCCGTGCCCAGGATCATGCTGAGTTCGTTCTCGTTGGACAGCATCGGCTGCTTGCTCACCTGGTTAACCGCACCGCCCGTAGAGCCACGACCGAAGAGCATCGAAGCCGAGCCCCGCAGCAACTCAAGCCGGTCCCAGTTGAACGAGTCGCGGTCGTAGAAGGCGGGGTCGCGCATGCCGTCTATGAAGATGTCACCGGTCGATTGCAGCGAGAAGCCACGCAGGCGGATGTCTTCCTCGCCACCCTCAGCGGCCTGAAAAGAGATGCCGGCAGTGTTCTTCAGCACTTCCTTCAGGGTGTCGAGGTTGCGGTCGTCTATCAGCCGCTCGGTCACCACCGTCACCGACTGCGGCACGTCGCGCAACTCTTGCGTGCCCTTGCCGATGCGGGTGGTGGTGGCTTGGTAGCTGTCCTTGCCCGTGGCCTCGGCTGAGGCCTTCACTTTGATCGGCGCCAGCGTGGCCTCGAGCGGCCCCGAGGCGGCTGAGGCCGCCGCAGCCGGGGTGGGCGGCGGCACCTGCTGCGCCAGCGCGGGCAACACGGCCAGGCCGAAGCCGGCAGCGAGGGCGCCCAGGGGCAGAAGTGAAGGCCGCACGATTGGCGCGGCGATGGGGCAGGTCGGTTTTCTTGTCGGCACGGTGATCTCCATCAGTGGTGATGCACGGGCTGGCAAAGGGCTGGCTGGCGCGGTGGGTCTTGAGTTGGAAGGAAGACGGGGCTTACTTGGTCAGGATGAGTTTGCCGAGGGCTGTTTCGCGCAAGCGATACCAGGCCCCGCGGTGCTCGATCAGCACCTCTTTCGCATCACCGAGCAAGTGGCGGCTTGAGACGCGCGGCAAGGCCGCAAGCGGCGTGGCGTCTGGCGCACGGGCATGGCGAGGCAGGCCGTCGGGCGGGTGGGGTGACATGGCTCAGGGCGTCTCGGGTTCGCTGATGAAGCCGACCTTGGTCAGCCCGGCCTTGGTCGCGTCGGCCAGGGTCTGCGCCACGTGTCGGTAAGCCACGGCCTGGTCGGCCTTGAGGTGCACTTCAGGCTGAGGCTGCTTGCGCCCATCGGCCGTGAAGCGCTTGGCGGCTTCGGCGCGGGACACCGGCTCGCCGTTCCAGAAGCGCTGGCCGTTGGCGTCGATGGCGAACTCGATCTTGTCGGCCTTGGCGATGTAGGGCTGCGCGGTGGCCTTGGGCAGCTCCAGCTTCACGGCCTGCGTGAGCAGCGGTGCCGTGACGATGAAGATGACCAGCAGCACCAGCATGACGTCGATCAACGGCACCATGTTGATCTCGGCCATAGGAGCGCTGGCGTTGCGGTTGTCGAAACTTGCGAAGGCCACGGTGCGCTCCTCAGGCCAGGCGCGGGCGGCAGAGGTGCGGGGTGCGCAGCGGCTGCAGCGGCATGGCGCCACTGTCGCCGCTCAGCGGCTGGCCCATCGACACGAAGGTGTGCAGCTCGTAGGCGAAGGCGTCGAGCTTGGAGAGGACCACGCGGTTGGAGCGTGTGAGCCAGTTGTAGCCCATCACCGCAGGGATGGCGACGGCCAGGCCGAGCCCGGTCATGATCAACGCCTCGCCCACAGGGCCGGCCACCTTGTCGAGCGTGCCCGCGCCGCTCATGCCGATGGCGACCAGCGCGTGGTACACGCCCCACACCGTGCCGAAGAGGCCGACGAACGGCGCGGTGGCACCCACGGTGGCGAGCACGGCGAGACCGTTTTCAAGGCGCGTGGTTTCTTCGTCGAGCACCTTCTTGATGGTGCGGGTGACGAAGTCGCCCGATGTGCCGGCCTCTTCGAGTTTGGCCGCGCCGTACTTGGCGTGGTGCGCCTGCGCATGCATGGCATGGCTGGTGAGGTGCGAAAACGGATCGCGGGCGCCGTGGGTGGCGATCTCGGCGGACACCGCGTCAAGTGAGGTCGCGTTCCAGAAGAAATTGAGGAAGGTCTCGCTGCGGCGCTTGCGTGCCACCAACGTGAGCCCCTTGAGGACGATGATGGCCCACGAGGCCACCGACATCAGCACCAGCATCAGCAGCAGGGTGTTGCCCGCGGCATCAGCTTGCGTGATGAAGTGGCCGAAGCCGAGAGCGGTGTCTGCAGAAGTCACGGTCATTTCTCCAACTCGAACATCACGGGGATCACGGCATAGCCCGCGGTGGGCTGGCCGTTTTCTGAATAGGGTTTGAAGCGCCACTTCTGCACCGCGGCCAGCGCAGATTCGTCGAGGCGAGAGTAGCCAGACGACTGGCTGACCTGCACGGTGGCGGGCAAGCCGCGTTCGTCGATGTAGATGCGCAGCGTGACGGTGCCGGCTTCGTTCAGACGCCGCGAGGTGCGCGGGTATTCGGGCGGTACGGCGTCTAGGTATTGCACGGCCGAGGCCGGGATTGTCTTGGGCGGCGGCGGGGGCGCGGCCTCGACGATCTGTGTCGCGGTCACGGGCCGCTCAAGCGGCGTTGGCACCTCGCGCGGCGGTGCGACTTCAAAGGCGGCCGGTGAAGGCGAAGGCGCAGCGGCCGGTGTTGCAATCACCACAGGGGGCGGCACCTTGACCACGGGCTGAACCGGTGGCTGCGGGGGCGCGGTGGGCGCTGGGGCTGCGAGCAGCTCGACAAACACCGGAGCTGACACCATCACCGCCTGTCGAACTGCAGGCACCTGCAGCACGCCCCAGATCGCGCCAACATGGGCAAGCGCAATCGCACCGATCACCGCTCGCCGCAGCGTGTTGCTCAGCCCGTTTAACGCGGGCGCGGGCCAACGCAGCGCGCGGGCAGCCTGAGGCGTGGGAGCAAGGGTGGCGTGAGAAGCAGACATGGATGCCGAGCAAAGGAGCGAGTCGCAGCAACGATCGCTGCAGGGCATGCAGTCTAACAATAATGAGAACTATTCGTATTTGAAAGTTGCTTCAACTCTCGCAACATGTCTCAAGAGTGCAAAAAAAACGGGCCGCGCAATGGCGGCCCGTGCTGATCAAAGAGAAATCAAATGTCTGGCAAATGCGTGCTGCGCCCTCAGCGGACGACCAGCACCTCGGCTTCCTTGCCCGCGTTGCGGCGCATCATGACCAGGAAGCCTGTCTGCGACGGCGATGCCGCCGCGCCACCCGCCACCGCCAGCGTGTCCACGCGGCCGAGGCGCAGCGGCTTGACCACACCGCTGCTGTCGCCGGCCACCGCATAGCGCGGCGTGGACGGGGTGAAGCTCATGCCCAAGATCGAATCGGTCTCGGCCCCGGTGAAATAGTTGTCATAGGCGAACACCGAAAAGTTGAGCTTGGTGTCGGGCGTGACCGTAGGGCCCAGCGCCGCCAGAGGCAGGGTGAAGGTGGCGTTGGCTGAGTTCAGGTCGGCGTCGTTGTAGTAGAAGACCCTCGCCGTGCCCGTGGCGAGGTCGACCACGCTCACCTGGTTGATGCCTGTTGCAGCAAAGCCTCCCTGCTCGCTGTTTAAAACAACGAAGTCGTCCACACCGTCGTTGTTGACGTCGATCGACACGTCGAACTCAGCCGGGTAGTTCGGGTGCGCACGCCGCCCAAAGGTGTTGATCGCAAACTGCAGTGCGCCTTCCGCCGCCAGGTAGCGGACGCCCACGGCACGCATGTCGACCAGCGCGAAGTTGTCGCCGGGCTGGGGCAGGTCGGCAGCAGGGTGCTTGCTGCTGGTGCCGGTAAGGGCGAACACATCGAACTCGCTGGCGGCCAGGCCGGCGTTGGCAAACAAGATGATGCCGCCCGGCCAGTTGGAGCGCTGGGCCAGCAAGGCACCCGCTTCAGCCGCCTTGCGCGGCAAGATGTGCCACGGCACGCTCAGCGTCTCGGTGCCCGCCGTCAGGGTGACGTAGCCGTCGTACTCGGGCCCGTCGAGCAAGTCGCCACGGCCACCGAGGGAGCCACCGTTAAGCGTCCATTCGGGCAGCTTGAGCGGGTTAACGCGCAGCTTCACCGTGATGGTTTCGCGGCTGTTGGCCCCAACCCTGACGCTGTTGGGTGCGTGAATAGACACCGCCCCGCTGGCCTCGTCATCGGCATAGCGGAAGCTGCTGCGGATGTTGAAGGTCTTGGCCTTGTTGCCCAGGTTTTCCACTACCAGCTTCTTCTCGTACTCGGCAAAACCGCTCACCTCGCGAGCGCCGAATGACAAGGCAGCCGACAGATCGTCGCGGTTATAGGCCACTGCATTCAGCGCAAGCGCCTTGTTGACGCGCACCTCACCCGCACCGATGCGCGTGATCGGCGCCAGGCGCCCGGGCAGCAGCGCAGCATTGGTGTAGACATTGGTCGAGGCGCTGTTCATGAGCATCGACTTGATCTGCAGCGGCGTGCGGTTCGGGAAGGCCTGGATCAGCAAGGCCGCCGAGCCAGCGATCATCGGCGTGGCACCCGAGGTACCGCCGAAGGCTTCTTGCTGGGTACCCGTGCCGGCCACAGCAGACACCGATGCACCAGGTGCGCCGATTTCTGGCTTGATGGTTTGGAAGCTGATGCTCGGGCCGCGGGCCGAAGTGGTCGCCATGCTGCCCACCAGCGCCACCTTGGTGGCATCGGTCACGCTCACGTTGACCGGCGCACCGATGTTGGCTTTGATGGCCAGAGAAAGCGACTGCTGGATCACGAGCGTAGGCGGGAAATGCGTTCCGCCGCCGTAGCTGAAAGAAATGGGGTCACCAGGTGCGACCAGGCCGATCAGCACGCCCGTGGCACCCGCAGCACCCGCCACATCAACCTTGAGGCTGATCGAGCAAGCACCGCGGTCAACCAGCGCGACCTTGCCCGTCAGGTCGGGCAATGGAGCGCCGCCGGGGCAGGCCGTGCCCACAGCCACCACGTTGCCAGTGAAGCCGGCGCCTATGGGCGCCCAGTCCACCGTGGCGGTGTTGTTGTAGACACCCGCAATCGCGGCCGGCGAGTTGACTTGCAAGCCGTAGGCGGTAGCACCTGGCACCGAGGTCTGCGCCACGCTGATCACCCCCGGCGCAATGGAGGGCGAGCTGACAACGTAAGGCAGGTTGGCGCTGTTGCCAGCGGCCACCGCAACCACCACGCCCAGATCGACCGCGGTCGACAAGGCGAGGGTCGCATCGTCTTCCACCTGACCGTAGCTGGAGCCCAGCGACAGGTTCATCACATCGACCGCGTCAGAGGGGTCGCCATCGCCGTTCGGGTCGACCGCGTAGTCGATGGCCTTCAGGATGGAGACGCCATTGCAGCTGGTGGCCACCGAGCTGCACACCTTCAGTGCGATCAGCTTGGCGCCGGGGGCCACGCCCTTGTGCGTGCCGTCTAGGCTTCTGCCGCCGATGATGTCGGCCACATGGGTGCCATGACCCTGGAAGTCGATCGGGTTGGGGTCTTCGCTGCGGTCGCCATTGGTTGGCCAGGCGTCGCCGACGAAGTCAAAACCACCCACCACCTTGGCCGTGGGGAACACGGACGGGTCGATGGTGGTGTTGCGCGGGTCACTCGGGCTGGTGCCGAAGGCCTTGGTGTAGTCGTCTGCCGTGCCCGAGCCACCCAGGTTTTTGTGGGTGTAGTCGATGCCCGAGTCGATTACCGCCACACGCACGCCGGCACCGTCGAAGCCGGCCTGCTGCACCGCGGTGGCACCGATGTAAGGCACCGTCTCGCTCAGGCTCATCTCGTGGTGCACCACGCGGCGCACCTTGGTGACGCCCGGCAGGGCAGCGATCGCTTTCAGCTGGCTCGCATCGACCCGCACCGCAATGGCGTTGTGCGCCATCTGAACGCGGCCAAGTTCGACCGCACCGAGCCTGCTCAGGCGGCTGGATGTTGCCGACTGGCTGGACATCACGGCGGCGCGGTGCGAGCGCAGGGCGTCTCGCATGGCCTGGGGCGCCGCGCGCAGCGCCTTCAGGCCCTGCGCCTGCTCACGGTCGCCCGCCGCCAGGGCGCTGTTCGCCAGGGTGGTGGCGGCCGCGGCCACAGGGGCGTCGGACAAGGTCACCCACACATCGACCGTGCCGCTGGCGCGCGCCAGTTGCCTGTCGAGCACGCCAGACACGGCACCACCCGGCAAGGAAAGCGATTGAGCGCTTCGGGCGCTGGGGTCGGCCAGCGGGGCCCGCTCGGCATCGGACTCAGTGGGGCCACTGCCCCCACCACCGCCGCAGGCCGCCAACACCAGCGCGGCCGACATGGCCAAGGCTGTTTTCCAGGAAAGACGAATTGACACGAGACACTCCTTTTGGGTAAGTCCACCCGAGTCAGCAAGAGCCGAGCCGGGACAGTCCGCGCGGGGATAAACGCGACGGGCGCTGAGCGTGGGGTTAGGGAGGCACATGCTGCGGGGTGTGCTTTATCCACGTCAAGCAAAGCGCCCCCCCTATGACTAGGGGGCAGGGGGAACCCTGGGCGGAATTTGCGACAGCGCCGTGCGTGCTCGCTAACAGCACATGCCGCTATGCTCGCGGCCATGAAAACCATTGTTCGCTGGCTGCTGCTGGCCGCCGCCCTTCTGCTCGTCGCCCATGTTTACCCTGGGGTGGTGGTCACGAGCTTCGGCTCGGCCATGATCGCCGCCCTGGTGCTGGGCTTGCTCAACGCGCTGCTGCGCCCTTTGCTGGTGCTGCTCACGCTGCCGGTGACGGTGCTGACGCTGGGGCTGTTCCTCTTCATCATCAACGCGCTGATGTTTTACTTCGCGGCCTCGCTGCTGTCGGGTCTGGCCGTCACGGGTTTCGTGGCGGCGTTGATCGGCTCGCTGATCTACAGCCTGTGCGGCATGGTGATTGACGCGGCCCTTGAGCGCCTGTTCGCGGGTCGCGGCTGAAGCCGATCTCAGAGGCCGTCGGCCTTCAGCATCGCCTTGATGCCACGCACGGCCTGGCGGATGCGCGATTCGTTTTCGATCAGGGCGAAGCGCACGTGGTCGTCGCCGTGGTCGCCGAAGCCGATGCCGGGTGACACGCTGACCTTGGCTTTCTCCAACAGCAGCTTGGCAAACTCAAGCGAGCCCATCGCGCGATAGCGCTCTGGAATGCGCGCCCAGATGTACATCGATGCACGCGGCAGCTCGACCTCCCAGCCGGCTTCGATCAAGCCCTTGAACAGCACATCGCGCCTGCGCTGGTACTGCGCCGCGATCTCTTTCACACAGGCCTGATCGCCTTCGAGCGCCGCAATCGCCGCCACCTGCAGCGGCGTGAAGGTACCGTAGTCGTGGTAACTCTTGATGCGGGCGAGCGCTGCCACCAGATCGCGGTTGCCCACCATGAAGCCCACACGCCAGCCGGCCATGTTGTAGCTCTTGCTGAGCGTGAAAAACTCGACCGCAATGTCTTTCGCGCCCGGCACTTGCATGATCGACGGGGCCTTCCAGCCGTCGAACACGATGTCGGCATAGGCCAGGTCGTGCACCACGAAGATGTCGTGCTTTTTGGCCAGCGCGATCACACGCTCGAAGAAGTCGAGCTCCACGCATTGCGCCGTCGGGTTCGACGGAAAGCCCAGCACCATCATCTTGGGCTTGGGGTAGCTGCCCCGAATGGCACGCTCCAGCTCGGCGAAAAAATCGACGCCGGGGATGAGCGGCACCGAGCGTATGTCGGCGCCCGCGATCACCGCGCCGTAGATGTGGATCGGGTAGCTCGGGTCGGGCACCAGCACCGTGTCACCGCGGTCGAGCGTGGCGAGCATCAGATGCGCCAGGCCCTCCTTCGAGCCGATGGTGACGATGGCCTCATGGTCGGGGTCGATCTCAACCGCGTAGCGGTCTTTGTACCAATGCGAGATGGCACGCCGCAGCCGTGGGATGCCCTTCGACGCCGAGTAGCCATGCGTATCCGGCCGCTGCGCCACTTCGGTGAGCTTGGCGACGATGTGCGCAGGCGTGGCCCCATCGGGGTTGCCCATGCTCATGTCGATGATGTCTTCGCCTCTTCGGCGCGCCGCGAGCTTCAGCTCTGCCGTGATGTTAAAGACGTAGGGAGGAAGGCGGTCTATGCGCGCAAAGCGGCGCTTGCCTGCAGATGAGGACATGTGAATCTTTCACGTGAGCGCCCGGAACCGTCCGAGCGACGTACCCCGCAAGTCGCGGGGCTGGCGCGGATGTTATCGCTGGAAGTGGCGGCCGGCGCGGCCTTGATCTGATCGGATATGCGTTTCAGTCTGGGCAACGCAAATGACCGTTGAGCGGCAAGCGGCGGGTTCGGCGCAATTGCTTGAGATAGATCAAAGGCGTGTGCAGATCGCCTTTCAATTCTTTGGAAGAGGGGTCGTGGGTGCGTTGCCGAACAGACCGATCGCTGCGCTGGCCATACGGTATCGGCGGGCTTGGCTTTGCAAAAGAGGTGGTGAATCGTGGATCGACGCAACTTCATACGCCTGACTGCTGCAGGCAGCATGGGCGTCGTGGCCACCACCGCCGCCGGGTGCAGCCAGCAGATGCCCGCCGAGGCCATTGCCGCGTGGAAGGGGCCGGGCCCCGAGCCCGATGTCCGGCGCTGGATCCTCGGCTACGCGATCCTGGCGCCGCATTCGCACAACCTCCAGTCGTGGCTGGTAGATCTGCGCACGCCGGGCGAGATCTTGCTGCGCTGCGACCTGACCCGTCTGCTGCCCGAGACAGATCCTTTCTCGCGGCAGATCATGATGAGCCACGGCACGTTCCTGGAGTTACTCGACATCGCGGCACGCGAGCGCGGGTTGCGAGCCGAGATCGCATTGTTTCCGGAAGGCGCGTTCGGCCCTTCGACGCTCGATGAGCGCCCGGTGGCCCGCATCCGGCTGGTGCCCGATCCGACGGTCGCGAAGGACCCGCTGTTCGCGCACATCCTGAATCGCCGAACCAATCGCAGTGCCTACGACCTGGCCCGCCCGGTACCGGCAGACGCATGGCAGGCGATGATGACGGGTGTGAGGCCGAGTACCTTGCGTTTCGGGTACGCCGGGCTGGACCAACCCGACACGCTGCAACGACACCGGGTCATCGCCGCAGAGGCGTGGCGCATCGAGCTGACGACGCCGCGCACGATCATGGAGTCGTACAAGGTGCTTCGCGTCGGGGCGGCGGAGATCGAGCAGCATCGCGACGGGCTCTTTGTGCTGGATCGCATTCCTGTGCTGATGAGCAAGGTCGGCTTGTTCGACCGCAGCAAGACACCGGCGCCCGGGGACTACGCGACCACCAGCCAGGTCAAGGAGTTCAACGCCAAGCTCGCCTCGACGCCGGGCTTTCTCTGGCTGGTGACCAACGGCAATGACCGAGTGACGCAGGTGAACGCAGGCCGCGCCTACGCCCGGATTCAGCTCGCTGCCACGGCCTTCGGTGTCTCGCTGCAGCCCTTGCAGCAAGCCTTGCAGGAGTATCCGGAACAGGCCTCATCGCATGCCGAAATTCGCGGCCTGCTCGGTGCAATGCAACCGGCCCAGACCGTGCAGATGTGGGCTCGCGTGGGCTTCGCCCCGCCCATCGGCCCGGCGCCACGCCGTGGCGTGGACGCCCAACTGCTGCGGGTGTGAACCAGACACGCGCCGAGAATGAAGCTGGCATGAAGGGGCCACTTGCGCTGTTTGCGGCGATGGTGTCGGCCACGGCCGGTGCCTGGGCTTTCGGCGCTTGGCAATGGCGTCGAAATGATGCCGCCGTCTGCTCGCAGATGCGGGCGGCGCGCCAGTCCATGGCGGTAAAAGTCTACGACCCCCAAGAGATCGAAGCCCTGCCGCCGCCAGTGCAGCGGTATTTTCGCGCCGTGTTGCAGGAAGGCCAAGCCATGGTCTCCAGCGTTCGCCTGTCACAGCGAGGGCAGTTCCGGCAGAACGAGGCCAAGGACATTTGGCAGCCGTTTCACGCAACCCAGTTCATCACGACCCATCCTCCCGGATTCGACTGGGATGCGCGGATCAGAATAGCGGCTGGCATCGACGTCTTCGTTCGCGATGCTTATGCCCTTGGCTCCGGGTCCTTGCGCGCGTCTGTTCTCGGCCTCATGACCGTGGCCGACCTGCGCAATACCCCCGAGATCGCCAATGGCGAGTTGATGCGTTACCTCGCGGAGGCGGTCTGGTATCCGACGGCCTTGCTGCCCAGTCAGGGCATCCGCTGGGATGCCATCGACGACACCTCGGCACGCGCCACCCTCATCGACGGTGCCATCACGGTCTCCCTGGAATTCAGGTTCGGCACGGACGGCCTGGTTGCGGCGGTGTGGGCCGCGTCCCGTTCACGATCAGGCTACGAGTCAGCGCCTTGGCTGTGTCGGCTCGGCAGCTACGAAGCAAGAGCCGGCATGTGCGTGCCGCTGGACGGTGAAGTCGAATGGCAGTTGCCGAACGGACCGTCGCCTTACTTTCGTGGGCGCTTGACAAGCATCGAACACGAGTTCGAACTGCCTTCGTCGTAGATCCCTCAGTGCGGCACTACCATGCACCGGCTAGATACTAGCGACGCCTACGCCTTCTTCGTCTGCTCCCCCGAGGTGTCCGTACCCGACGCCGCCCCCGCGTCAAGCCACTTCAGCAAGAGGGCGTACAGCGCGTCAACATTCATTGGCTTCGTGATGAAGTCGTTCATGCCCGCCGCCTCGCAAGCGCGGCGGTCATCATCGAAGGCGTTCGCGGTCAACGCGAGGATAGGCCGCTGGCCCCAGCCAGGCAGCCGGCGGATCCGGCGCGTCGCCTCCAGGCCGTCCATATCGGGCATCTGCATGTCCATCAGCACCAGGTCGTAGGCACCTGCCTGCGCCCAGGTCAAGGCCTCGCGGCCATCGGCTGCGGTGTCCACATGCAGGCCTACCCCGTGCAGCATCGCCAAGGCGACTTCGAGATTGACCTCGTTGTCTTCGGCCAGCAATATGCGCCGGCCGCGGTGACGTTCGCGCAACTGAACATCCGCACCTGCCATCAGGGTTGAAGCATGGCGCGGCATCACGCCGTGGCCGCGCTGGAGATGCGCCGTGAACCAGAAGGTGCTGCCCAAGCCCGCGGTACTGTCGACACCGCACTCGCCGCCCATGAGGTGCGCCAGTCGCTGGCTGATTGCCAGTCCGAGTCCTGTGCCACCGAACTTGCGCGTGATCGACGCGTCGGCTTGCTCGAAGGGCTGGAACAGCCGCGCCATCTGTTCCGGCGTGATGCCGATGCCGGTGTCTTCGACGGCAAAGCGAACCAGCAACTCTGCGCCCTCGTCGCTCAACAATTCGGCCCGCAGGCTGATCTGACCGCGCTCGGTGAACTTCACGGCATTGCTGGCAAAGTTCAGCAGCGCTTGCCGCAGCCGCGTGGGGTCGCCACGCAACCACATAGGAACAGCGTTGCTGTCGACGTGGATCGCCAAGCCCTTGGCGCGAGCAGCGTCCTTCACGATGGACTCGACGTGGTCGAGAACACCCGACAGGTGGAAGTCAGTTGCCTCGATTTGCACACGCCCGGCCTCGATCTTGGACAGGTCCAGCACATCGTCGATGATGGACAGCAGGTGCCGGCCTGCGCTGTCGATCTTGTCCAGGCGCGATGACTGCTCGGCCGTGACATCGCCCTGTCGGAGGAGGTAGTTCAGGCCGACGATCGCATTCAACGGCGTCCGGATTTCATGGCTCATGTTCGCCAAAAAGGCGCTCTTGGCGAGGTTGGCGTCATCCGCTTGCTGGCGTGCCGCGGCCAACTCGGCTGTGCGAACCGAGACCAGTTCCTCCAGGTGACTGCGATAGCCTTCAAGCTCTTCGTTGAGCTTCGTCTTTGCGGCCTCTGCCTGTTCCCGTTCGGTCACGTCCGTCGCCAGCATCAGGCGGGCTGGCTGTTGCCTATAGTCCAGCGAGTCCGTGATGACGTCGACCGAAATCAAGCTGCCGTCCTTGCGCCGGTGGAGCCAGTGGCCCGTGCGGCGCGGCCCGAGATTCGGCTCGCCAATGTAGCTTCGGACTCGGACAGCTTCTTCGGATGTTCCGATGTCAGCCACCGTCATGGCGAGGAACTCGTCGCGGCTGTACCCGTACTGCGCAATAGCGGCTGGGTTGACTGCCAGGAACGCCAGCGTTTGCACATCGAAGACCCACATCGGTTGCGGATTGCTGTCAAAGAGCTGGCGATACTGTGACTCGCTGGCCCGCAATGCAGCTTCAGCTTGCTTGCGCTCAGTGATGTCGTGAAAGGCACCTCGCAGCCGCACGACCTTGCCGCCTTCCAGAACAGCCGAGCATTGCGTGCGGACCCAAATGTGTCGACCTTTGGCGGTAACCAGTGGCAGTTCCAGGTCCCAGGGCGTGCCGTGCTCTATCGCCGCCTGCAACGCGGGCTGGATCTGCGCCAGGGACTCCGGGGGATAAAAAGCAATGGCCTGGTCCAGCGGCGGGGTGACCGGCGGTGCCACATCATGAATCCGGAAGGTCTCGGGCGACCAGTAAGGCTGCATGGTGTGCACGTCCAGTTCCCAGCCGCCAACCCGTGCCATGGCGCTGGTGCGCTCAAGTGAATCAGCTGCGCTGGCCAAGGCCTGCCGCACCTGGTAAGACTCGGTCACGTCGCTGAACACGAGAACGACGCCGACGGTATGACCGGCGGACTCGCGAATTGGCGCTGCGGTGGTCGAGATCGGGCATTCACTGCCGTCACGCGCCAACAAGGTCTTGTGGTTTTGGCTCACGACGATCTCGCCGGTTTGCATCACCTCCTCAGCGGGGTCTATCAATTGACTGCGCGTGCCTATGTCGACCGTCTGAAAGACCTCTCCGAGAGGGCGCAGTCGGGCCTCGGCCAGCGACCACCCGGTGAGCCGCTCAGCGACGGCGTTCATTCGAGTGACGCGGCCGGTGGAGTCAGTGGCGATGACGGCGTCACCGATCGAGTGCAGGGTGATTGCCAGGTCTTCCTCGCTGCTGCGCAACCGGGCCTGGGCGCGGCGCAGCACCGCGACCAGCGCCAGCACTGCCAACGTACCGGCGAGCCAGGTCGCTGCCGCCAGCATCGCCTGGCGACGCCAAGGGGCCAGCACCTCACCGGCCGAGCGCCCCAGCAACACCACCAAGTCGGGCTGACCTGCTAGCTGGCGAAAGGCCCAGCTGCGGTACTGGCCGTCGATCGCGCTCGTTGCCTCATAGGACCCTTCAGTCATGCTGGCGTAGGGCTCGCGCAGCAGAGGCAGCTCGCGCGGCAGCGCCTGGCCCATCATCGGCTCGATAAATGGGCTGCGCATCATCAGCGTGCCGTCGCGCCGCACGAGCACCACCGCACCGCCTGCGCCCAGGTCAACGCTGCGCCAGAGGCGGTCGAAGTAGGGCGGCTCCACAGCCGCGACCACGATCCCGTTGAAGGCGCCTGCCTTCAAGGGCAGTGGGCGCGAGGCGCTCATCAGCCAAGTGCCGGTGGTGCGGCTGCGCACCGGGGCACCAACGAGGAACTGCAATTCGGGACGTGCCCGGTGCGTCTTGAAGTAGGGCCGGTCGGCCAGATTGACGCCGATGTTGCCGACGTCGCTGTCGTAAATGATGCGGCCCTGAGCGTCAAGTACCCAGATGGCTCGCAGGAACGGCAGCGGAAGCAACTGGCTGCGCAGGAATTCGCGCGCCGAGGCTTCGTTGAGCATGCCGGTGACTTCGAGTCGGCGTATGCCCTCGGCGGCCAGCTCCAGCCGCTGGTCAACCGCCTGGATCGTGCGCGTGGTCTGCTCTTCGACGATGCGCGCAAGCGATGCGGTCAGTCGTTCGCCGTCGGCGATGGCCTGGCTGCGCAGCACAGCGAGCGCAAGCGCAAGCAGCAAACCTGTGCAGGTGACCAGAATGCCAGCCGCCAGCAAAGGCCAGCGCCTGTCAGCGAGGTGCTCGGACCCTAGTGGCTTGACGGGATCAGGAGGTGCGGGCACAACTTACCTCGGCAGGGCCTTGCGCCCTGGGCAGTCTAACGCGCCAGCCGACGCTACAAGCCTGACTTCGGCTGCGCGCAGAGAAGTGCGCAACATCGGAAGCAAGAGCATGTCTGAGATGACCATCGGCTCGGTGCAACGGTGCCCGGAAGTGGCCGACCACAGCTGTCAGGCTCCTACCAATGAAAGTTGAAAACAGACTTTCTAACGGGCGGCCAATGTGACGAAGGACCCGAGCTGGCGCTGGCCAGCCAGATTCATGTTCAAGAATTGACAGCGCTCTGCGGCAGCGCCATGGGCCGCGACATGGGCAGCGCCATCCACATCACCGGGGTTTCAGCGACAACTGCTGACTTCCGCGACGAGACGCAACGCATGCCCGGCGTCGGGGCCATCGCTCAGTGGGTGCGTCGGCGCGAAGCCGCCAGCCGGCGGTCGACTTCTTCGAGCAGCAGGCTCAGGTCCAGCGGTTTGGTGAGGTAGCCGTCGAAGCCCGACTGCGCGGCGCGCGCGATCTCGGCGGGCATGGCGTGGGCCGACACCGCCAGGCAGGGCAACTCACGGCGGTCGGGGTCGGAGCGCAGGGCCTTCAGCACCGCATAGCCATCCATGTCGGGAAGGCGGATGTCCAGCAGCACGAGATCGGGTTGCTCGCTGCGCGCCGCGCGCAGGCCGCTCTCCCCGTCTTCGGCCAGCACCAGACGCACGCCCGGGCGGCGCGTCAGCATGGCCTCGACCAGCAGGCGGTTGACCTCGTTGTCGTCGACGTAGAGCACGCAGCCGCTCACGTCCTCGCGCGTGGCGGTTGGGAGCGCCGCTACTTCAGGCCGTGCGGTGCCGGCTGCCACCGATGCCGGGTTTGCCGTGCGCATTCCGGCCGGCAGGTCGAGCCGGAAGACGCTGCCGGCGCCGGGCTGGCTGGTGGCCGTCAGGGTGCCCGCCATCAGGGTGGCCAGCCCACGCGCGATGACGAGACCGATGCCCGTTCCTTCCACGCCCGACTGGTCGCGCCCCAGGCGGTTGAAGGGCTGGAAAAGTGCGCCGACCTGCGCCGCGTCCATGCCCAGCCCAGTGTCGGTGACGTCGATGCGCGTACGTGTGCCCTCCTGGCTCACGCGCACGTCGACCCTGCCCCCGGGGCGGTTGTACTTGACGGCGTTGGACAGCAGGTTGGCCAGCACCTGGCCCAGGCGGTGAGGGTCTGCACGCACCATGCCGCAGCCCTCGGCCGGTAGGTGCAGCTCCACGGTCACACCGCCGGCCAGCGCCTGCGCCTGCAAGCGGGCAGCGGCGTCTTGCAGCAGCGGGGCAGGGTCGATGTCATTGATGCTCAGCGTCATCAGCCCGGCTCCAAGGCGTGAAACGTCGAGCACGTCGTTGATCAGGGCCAGCAGGCTGCCACCGGCTCTGCGGATGTGCTGCACCTGCTGCCACTGGCTGTCGTGCAGGGGCTGCAGGGCGTCGTGCATCAGGATGTCGGAGAAGCCGATGATGGCGTTCAGCGGCGTGCGCAGTTCGTGGCTCATGTGCGCGACGAACTCATCTTTGGCCAGGTTGGCGGCCTCGGCCCGTTCCTTGTCGGCCCGGGCCGCGGCGGCCTGGCGCTGCTCGGTGAGGTCGCGCCAGCAGATGACGACGCCGACGCGCTGGCCGTTGATGACCTGAGCCGCTTCGATGCGCTCCAGGCAGCGCCCGTCGGGCAGGTCGAACATCTGCCGCGCATGCTGGCGTGGCTGCTCGCGCGAGGCCCGGGCCAGGCGCAGGAATTCAGCCGCGTCGGGCATCTGGCGCGCGATGTGCGCCAGCAGCTCGGCGTCGTCACCACGGGCCAGCAGGTCCGCAGGAACCTGCCACATGCGAGCGAAATTCTGGTTGTGGACGACCACCCGACCCGCCTGGTTGACGACGACGATGCCATCGGCCGAGGCCTCCAGCGTGGCGCTCAGCATGGACGCCGTGGCGGCCAGCGCCTGGGTCTTCGCCTCCAGCGCGGCCTTGGCCTGGCGCAGCGCATGATCCGACTGGCGCTGCAGCCGCAGCACGCTGGCGGATGTCTGCATCGCCGACTCGCGCAGCGCTGCGAGGTTGCTCATTTCGGCCGGCGTCAGAGGCTTGTTCATCGCCGAGAGCGCCGTGGTCATCAAAGCCCTGCGCGGGCGGACAGGCGTTCGCCGGCCAGACGGGTGCCGAGCACACGGGCGCGGATCTTGGCGAAAGCCGTGTCGCGGCTGGTCGAGGTGTCGTCGCTGAAAGGCGCAAACCCGCAATCGTCGGTGGTGCCCAACTGCGTCAGCGGGATGTACTCGGCGGCTTCGAGCACGCGTTCGCACACCTCCTCGGGTGTCTCGATGCGTGGGTTTAGCGGGTCGATGACACCGATGTAGGCAGTCTGCCAGGGCTTGAGGTGGCGTGCGATGAGCGCCAGCACGCGGCGGCGGTCGGGCTCGCGCGCCAGCGCAATGAAGAACCTGCTCGCCTGCAGCTCGAACAGGCTGGGCAGCAGCAGGGCGTAGTCGACGTCGGCACTGTGGGTGGAGTCGCAGTCGCCGCCCGGGCAGGTGTGGATGCCGATGCGCTGGCGCTCTTCGTCGCTGAAGCGCCGCAGGGCCATGTTGTTCAGCTCGATGAAGCTTTCCAGCAGCGCACCGCTGGCATCGAGCTTGTACGCCAGGCGGCCCTCGGTGAAGTCGACCTGCACAGTCGTTGCGCCCAGCGCCAGGCAGGCGCGAATCTCCGCCTCGCACTGGTCCGCCAGGTCGGCAATGAACTGGTCGCGCGGGTAGTCGGGCAGGTCTTGCGGCGGGTAGAACAGGCTCAGCGCCGAGGGCGAAATCACCGCCTGCTTCAAGGCGCAGCGGCTGTGCCCAAGCGCATGCGCCAGATAGTCTTCGCCGCGGTGCAGGTAGCGAAAGGGGCCGGCTGTCAGGCGTGGCCACTGCCGGTAATGGTCGACGAACTGCAGCTTGAAACCGTCGGGCGCAAGGTTGGGCGCACCGTGCACGCAGTAGGTGGCGAAGTTGTGGTACTTGCGCTGTTCGCCGTCGCTGATGACCGGGGAACCGGTGGCCTCGAAGCGCTGCAGGGTGTCGCGAATGGCGGCGTCGTACAGGGCATCGAGTGCGGGGCTGTCAATTTCGCCCCGCTCGTGTGCGCGGGCTGCCTCGATCAGTTCAGGCGGCCGGGGAATGCTGCCAACGGGCTCGGTGGGAATCGTCAGGGAGGGCATGGCGCAATTCCGTAGTGAAGGCTACGCAGACGCAACCGTTGATCTGTACGCGCATCCTAACGCGCCAATCCCAGGCTCGGCACCGGAAATACGCCTGTTCCCGACCTGCATTCCGGTCCTTGGGCTGCCTTCTGCGCTGCAGATGTGGTCACGAGATGACGGTCGCGGCGGCGAACCGGAGCACTCGCGCACACCAGGGTCTGAGGGCTCAAGCTCAGGCGATGTCGAAACGGTCCAGATTCATGACCTTAGTCCACGCGGCCACGAAGTCAACTGCGAACTTTGCCTGCGCATCACCGCTCGCGTAGACCTCGGCAATGGCGCGCAGTTGCGCGTTCGACCCAAAGATCAGGTCGACACGGGTAGCCGTCCATTTGACTGCGCCCGTGTCGCGCGCACGCCCTTCGAATTGCTCCTTGGCCCCCGAAGCGGGCTTCCACTCGGTGCCCATGTCGAGCAGGTTGACAAAGTAGTCGTTGCTCAAGACGCCGGGCTTGCGGGTGAACACACCGTGCGCAGACTGGCCCGCATTGGCCCCGAGTACGCGCAAGCCACCGATGAGCACGGTCATCTCTGGCGCGGTGAGCGTGAGCAGTTGTGCCTTGTCGAGCAGCAGCGCCTCGGCCGGCACCTCGAAGCGCGCCTTCTGATAATTGCGAAAGCCATCGGCCGTGGGCTCCAGCGCAGCGAAGGACGGCACATCGGTCTGGGCTTGCGATGCATCCGCGCGGCCCGGCGTGAACGGAACACGAACCTCCTGGCCGGCGTCGCGCGCCGCCTTCTCAATGCCTGCGCCACCGGCCAGCACGATCAGGTCGGCCAGCGAGAGCTTCTTGCCGCCCGTCTGCGCCGCGTTGAACTCAGCGCAGATGCGTTCCAACACCTGAAGCACTTTTGCCAACTGCTCGGGCTGGTTGACGGCCCAGTCTTTTTGCGGCGCCAGGCGAATGCGCGCACCGTTCGCGCCGCCCCGCTTGTCGGAGCCGCGGAAGGTGGACGCCGATGCCCATGCCGTCGACACGAGCTGTGCCACGGTCAGGCCCGATGCCAGCACCTTCTTCGTGAGCGACGCGACATCCTGCGCATCGACCAGTGCGTGGGCTAGCGCTGGGATCGGGTCTTGCCAGATCAATTCTTCAGCCGGCACTTCGGGCCCCAAGTAGCGGGCGCGCGGCCCCATGTCGCGGTGCGTGAGCTTGAACCAGGCGCGCGCGAACGCGTCGGCAAACTGATCGGGGTGCGCGAGGAAGCGCCGCGAGATCTTCTCGTAGGCCGGGTCCAGACGCAGCGAGAGGTCGGTGGTCAGCATGGTCGGCGCCAGACGCTTGCCAGGGTCGTGCGCGTGCGGAATCGTGCCCGCACCGGCGCCGCCCTTGGCCACCCACTGCTGCGCGCCCGCCGGGCTCTTGGTCAGTTCCCATTCGAAGCCGAACAGGTTCTCGAAAAAGTTGTTGCTCCACTTCGTCGGCGTGGTGGTCCAGGTGACCTCGAGCCCGCTGGTGATCGCGTCGCCGCCCTTGCCGCTGGCGAAGCTGTTCTTCCAGCCGAAGCCCTGGGCCTCGATGCCGGCCGCCTCGGGTTCTTCTGCGACGTGCGACGACGCGGCCGCGCCGTGGGTCTTGCCGAAAGAGTGGCCGCCGGCGATCAGCGCGACGGTCTCTTCGTCGTCCATCGCCATGCGGGCGAAGGTGTCGCGGATGTCGCGTGCAGCGGCGATCGGGTCGGGGTTGCCGTCGGGTCCTTCGGGGTTGACGTAGATCAAGCCCATTTGCACAGCGGCCAGCGGATTCTCGAGGTCGCGTGTGTGCGCCGCTTCGCTGTCGTCGTCCTTCACGAGTACGCCCTGGCCTGCGACTCCGGGTGAACCCTTGGCGTAGCGCAGGTCACCACCCAGCCACTTGGTCTCGCGGCCCCAGTACACGTCGTGGTCGGGCTCCCACACGTCTGCGCGGCCGCCAGCGAAACCAAAGGTCTCGAAGCCCATGGTCTCCAGAGCCACGTTGCCGGCGAGGATCATCAGATCGGCCCACGAGATCTTCTGGCCATATTTCTGCTTGACCGGCCACAGCAGGCGTCGCGCTTTGTCCAGGCTCACGTTGTCCGGCCAGCTGTTCAAGGGCGCAAAACGCTGCTGCCCGCGGCCTGCACCGCCGCGGCCATCGCCAATGCGGTAGGTGCCCGCGCTGTGCCACGCCATGCGAACAAACAGCGGCCCGTAATGACCGAAATCCGCCGGCCACCAATCCTGAGAATGCGTCATCAAGGCAGCGAGGTCTTTCTTCACCGCCGCGAGATCGAGGCTCTTGAAAGCCTCGGCGTAGTCGAACGCATGGCCCATCGGATCGGACTTGGAGGAGTGCTGATGAAGCAGGTCCAAACGCAAGTGCTGGGGCCACCAGTCGCGGTTGGTCGTACCACCGCCTGTGCTTGGGCTGAATGGGCACTTCGATTCGGTCTTGTCGCTGCTCATTCGGAGCTCCAATCTTTTGCAGAGAGAAAGAAAACGGCGTCGCGGAGTGGCGATTCTGTGTCAGCTGCATTCGGCGTGACAACAATGCGCTCTATCTTGCCGATAGCCCAGGCATGAATGGGGGCGTGCCCCGGCCGCTGCGTCGCCGCTCTACCGCAGCCGATGCTTTGCGATGCGTTTGGCCAACGTCAACCGTGTCAAAGCACTCGCTCCGCGATGGACACGTACATCGGGATGCCCACGAGGATGTTGAACGGAAACGTGACCCCGAGCGACATGCCGAAGTAGAGCGAGGGGCTCGCCTCGGGGATCGCCTGGCGAACGACGGCAGGAACGGCAATGTACGAGGCGCTGGCCGCCAGCACCATCAGCAGCGCCCCATTGCCGGGCGACAAGCCAACGGCGGCAGCCAGCCCGAGCGCCAGGCTGGCGTGAACGAGCGGGCCGCCGAGCGCGTAGCCCAAGAGCCAGGGCGAACGGCCCTTCAAGGCACCGAAGTTGCGCGATGCAACCAGGCCCATGTCAAGCAGGAAGAACGCAAGCATCCCCTTGAACAGCTCTCCCGTGAAGGGCTGCATCGCCTTCTGGCCGGAGTCGCCCGTGATGAGACCCACGACCATGGCCCCCAGCAGCAGCAGTTGCATGCCATCGGTGAACGACTCGTGCAGCACTTTGCCGAGGCCGTGGGCCTGCGTTGCCTGAGCTATGGGCACGACCCCTTCGCGTCGGCGTGCGAGGTTGGCGAGCACCACCGCCATCACGATCGCCGGCGACTCCATCAGCGCCATCGCCGCGGCCATGTGGCCGCCGTAGACCAGGCCATGCGTCTCCAGGTACTGCACCGCGGTGATGAATGTGACCGCGCTGACCGAGCCGTACGTCGCGGCGACTGCTGCTGCATCAAAGCGCGACAGCCGCTGCCTCAGCAGCAAGTAGCCCAAAGCGGGCACGACAAGCGCCAGCCCGATCGCGCAGGCCAGGCTCACCGCGACCTCCGCGGTCAGCCCGGACTTTGCAAGCGCAAAGCCACCTTTCAGGCCCAGTGACATCAGGAGGTACAGCGAGAGGAAGCGGGCAATCGGTGGCGGAATTTCAAGATTGGAACGCACCGTGCCAGCGACGAGCCCAAAGACAAAGAACAGGATGGCAGGGTCAGCTAGGTTTTGCATGTGGGTGGCAATGATTGACTTGATTGGCGACGAACCTCAGCAAAGCTCCGAACGGAGCTAAGCGAACCGTCTTGCGCACTGAGGTTGGTCGCTGATCAGGATGATCTATATGCCGGAACACGCAAACAAGTGATATGTTTCGATGAAACAGATCGGAATATTCGATGAAACATGCCGCACCGCCGGGCCTAGAACGCGCACCGCGCGCCAGCCTCGTTCAACTGCGCAGCTTTGAGGCCGCGGTGCGGCTGGGCGGGGTGGGTCGCGCGGCGCTCGCGCTTCACCTGGCGCAGCCGACCGTGTCCACGCAGCTGAAAGACCTGTCCGCTGCGCTCGGTTTCGTGCTGTTCGAGCCTTGTGGCCGAGGCCTCGTGCCAACGGCGGTGGGTCAGCGCTTGGCCGAGGCGGTTCGTGAGATGGGCGCGCGCTGGCAGCAGTTTGAGGAGGACGCTGCCGCCCTGCAGGGCATGAAGCGCGGCCGCCTGCGAATCGCCGCCGTGACGACGACGGAGTACTTCTTGCCCGACCTGCTAGGCCCGTTCGCGCGCCAGTACCCGGGCATACAGATCGAGCTTGCGGTGGAAAATCGCGACGCGGTGGTGGCACGGCTTGAGCGCGGCGACGACGAGCTGGCAGCGATGATGCGCCCGCCGAGCCACCTGCCCCTGGCGCGTTGGCCGTTCCTTGAGAACCCGTTGGTGGTGATCGCCCCGATCGACCACCCCTTCGCAAGCCGTCGACGCCTGAAGCTGTCGGACCTGATCGAAGAGCCGCTCCTCTCACGCGAAGCCGGCTCGGGCACGCGTGCAGCGGCCGAAGAGGCATTCGCAGAAAAGGGCGTCTCCTGGCCGCCTCGCATGGCCCTGGGCAGCAATGAAGCGATCAAGCACGCGGTGCGCGCCGGCCTCGGCCTGGCCGTGCTGTCCAGGCATGCCTTGGCCGCAGAGCCGGCATCGGAAGGCTTGACCGTCTTGCCGGTGGCCGGCTTTCCACTGCGCAAACAGTGGTACCTCGTTTGGCGACAGGACCGTGCGCTTTCGCTGCCGGCGCGAACGCTCGTGGACGACCTGCGCGAGCGTCTGCGCGTGCGGGCGCGGCCAGGCTGAGGCCGGCCTGCTTCCGTGCAGCACCCGTTCGACACCTTGCTAATTTCCAGTGCCCTACCGCGTGGTCTGCGCCGTTCGCGTTGCCTTCAGGCCTGCACCGCGCACCTCAAAGCGCACCGTCTGCAGCACGCGACCATCGGGCGCCATCAGGCTCAGCTCGTGCCGGCCGGGCCACGGCGCCCAGCTCAAATGCTCCGCATGCCCCAGCCGCTTGCCGTCGAGCTGCCACACACCGCGCTCGCCTTCAAAGCGGATGCGCTGGGCGTGCGGCGGCATGTCGGGGTCTAGCGCAAAGACGCTGCCATCGCGCGGGCTGGTGATGCCAAAGCGCAGCGCGCTTTTCACCTGCGCGCTGGCCGTCCACTTTTCCTGCGTGGTGCCGGCGAGAAACAGCTCGTCGCGCGGCGGCTCGCGGTCATCGGCCAGGTGCACGCGCTGCGCCACCACACCCGCTGGCATCAACGGTCGCCGCGATGGCTGGCCTTGATGAAGGTGCCTCACCATCGCCTGCCACACGGGCGCCGCGCCGCTCACCCCGCTCACGTGGTGCATGGCTTCGCCGCTCGCGTTGCCCACCCACACGCCCACCGTGTAGCGGTCGGTGTAGCCGACGCACCAGTTGTCTCGCATGTCTTTGCTGGTGCCGGTTTTCACTGCCGCGAAGCCCGAGGTGACCAGCGCGCTGTCGAGGCCGAAGGTGCGCGCACGCGCCGCGTTGTCAGACAGGATGTCGGTGACGAGGTAGACCGCCGCTGCGTCGGCCACGCGCTGTGGTTTGACGGCCGCTGCGCGCAAGGCCACGGGGGTAAAGAGGCCACCGTTGGCCAGGCTGCGGTAGGCGTTGGTGAGCGCGAGCAGGCTCACGTCGGCGCCGCCGAGCGCGAGTGCGAGGCCGTAGTAGCCGCCTGTCTCGGGCAGGGCCAGGCCGAGTGCATTCAAGCGCGCCACCAAGGCGTCGGGGCCGAGCATCGCGCCCACGCGCACGGCCGGCACGTTGAGGCTGGAGGCGAGCGCGGTGCGGGCGCTGATCCAGCCTTTGAAGTCCTTTTCGTAGTTTTGCGGCAGGTAGAGCCCGTTGGTGGTGCTCAGCTGCGCGGGTGAGTCGTCGAGCAGGCTGGCCGGCGTGATGAGGCGGCGCTCGAAAGCGAGTTCGTAGACCAAGGGTTTGAGCGTGGAGCCCGGCTGGCGGCGCGCGGTCACGCCGTCCACCTGCGCGGCGTCTGACAGATCACCGCTAGACCCCACCCATGCAAGCACCTCGCCGCTCGCGTTGTCGAGCACCACGATCGCGCCGTCTTCAACGTTGCGGCCGTTCAGCTCGGCGAGCTGGCGGCGCAGCGTGGCCACGGCAAAGCGCTGCAGGCGCGCATCGAGCGTGGTGCGCTGCAGCGGCTTGTCGGTCAGCGCAAGTTGACGCGCGAAGTGCGGCGCGAGCTGCTCGCCCAGCGGCATGCCACCACGCCGGTTGAGTGCGCTGTGCGACAGCCCCATCACGCCTGCGCAGGCGAGCTGTTGCAACTGCAAGATGCCGCAGGCGCGCTGCGCCACCACGTCGACGCTGGCGTTGGGGCCGCGCAGCAGGGCGGCGGCAATGGCGGCCTCTTGCGCGTCCAGCCCGCTCGGGTGTTTGGCGAACAGCGTTTGCGACAGCGCGCCTATGCCCACCAGCTCACCGCGAAAGGCCACGCGGTTGAGGTAGGCCTCCAGAATTTCGCTCTTCTTCCACTGCGCGTCGAGCCGGGTGGCCGTATAAGCCTGGCCCATCTTCTGCACCACGCTGCGGCCGCCAGCAGGGCGCGTCAGGTCATCGTCGAGCAAGCCGGCCAACTGCATGGTGAGCGTAGACGCACCGCGCGTGCGCGTGTTCCACACGTTGCCCCATGCACTCTGCGCCACCGCGCTCCAGTCGACACCACTGTGCTCGTAGAAGCGCTTGTCTTCGCTGAGCACGATGGCGCGCAGCAGTGCGGGCGAGGTGTCGGCGAGCGGCACCCAGGGCAGGCGGCGCACGGTCTTGTCGACGCGCAGCGTTTGGAGCGGCACGTCGTGCCGGTCGAGCAGCGTCACGTCTGACGGCCGATACGCGGCCTTCACCTCAACGAAGCTGGGCACGGCCTGCGCCGCGCTCACGGCGAGCGTGAGTGCGACGGCCGCGACGCGTGCTTTCACGGCGCAACCTCCAGCGCCGCATTCGGCAGCTCGCCAAAGGTCTCGGGCGAATACATCGCTTCCACCCGCGTGGGCGGCAACGCAAACTTGCCGGGGTTGTTGAGCCTCACGGTGTACTCAACCACATGCTTGCCCCGCGGCAAATACTCGTAGTAGCTGCGGAAGGCCTCGAAGCTGCGCTCCTCAAAGGCCGGCCATGCGGTGCCGCTTTGCTTCTCGGTCGACGTGGCAATGGCCGAATCACGCCCCAGGCCCGAGCCCAGCAAGGTGGCGCCGCCGGGCACCGGGTCGCTCACCACCACCCAGGTCATGTCGCTCTGCGCGTCGATCTCCAAGCGCACGCGCAACACGTCGCCGCGCGACCACTTGCTCTTGTCCTTCTGCTCGACGGCGCTCACGCTGCGGCTGAGGCTGTAGCCCGCGCGGATGGGGGCCTTGAGCGGGATCGCTGCGAGGCTCTGCACGGTCAGCCAGGGCTTGCCGCTGCCCTCCTGCGTGACGGTGAGCGTCGCCGCTTTCTCAGGCCAAGCCAGCTTGAGCGCACCGCCATCGGGCTGCAGTGCCCAGTCGATGGAAGAGGGCTTTTCGCCCGCCGTGGCCACCGTCTTGCCGGCCACCTTGGTCGACTCGAACTTGGCCGAGAACTTGTCGAGCGCCAGCGAGCCCCACAGGTTGGCCGTGGTGGTAAGCCACGCGCCCGCGCGCTGCCGCGCCAGGCTGCCCACCACCATGCGCGGGATGTCGTCGCGCCAGCTCGGCTCGTCGAGCACCGCCAGGATGAGGCGCGCCGCATTGGCATCGGCACTGTCCATCAGCCACCACCAGAAGTCGCCCTCTTCATTGCTGAAGCGCAGCGTAGTGCCGGCGTAGGTGAGGCGGCTGCGCAAGATCTGCTGCGCTTCATCGAGCCGTTTGGCCTGGTCGGGCACTCCCTTCACGCGCTTCAAGATGTTGAACCAGTCGATCACCGCCGCGGTGGGCCACTGCTGGGGTATGAGGTTGACGGAGCCGAGCATCTTGGGCTGCGCGCGCCCGTAGCGCGACAGCGCCTCTATCGCTGCAATCTTGCGCACATCGAGGTCGGGCCGCGGTGACCAGAACTTGCGCTCGATGCGGCCTTCGACAAACGCCGTCAAGCCTTCCAGCATTTGCGCTTGCACCGGGCCAGGCAGCTCGAAACCTGCCTCGTGCGTGGCCGCCAGCACGTAGGCGGTGAGGCGATCGCTGCCACGCGCACCGTCTTCGGCGCGCGGCGGGAAGTAGCTCGCGAGGCCATCGTTGTCGAGGTAGGTCGGCAGGGTGTTGGCGACTGCACTCCACAGCTTGGCGTCTTTCAGGCCCACGGCTTTCGAGGTCTTCTGCTCCAGGCAGATGAAGGGGTAGGTCTCGAAGTAGCGCCGCATGCCGGGCAGCGCGCCGCTCAGCTTGGGCTGCACGGCAACGTTGAGGCCGCCGCGCTTCACACCCGTCTCGGGCAAAGCGTCAGCGGGCACGGCGATGGGCAGGGTGACGGGGCCATCGAGCTGCTGCAAGGTGGCTTGCAGCACACGCACCGGCACCGCGGGGCTCACCAGCTGCGTCACCTTCAAGCGGTCTTTGGCTTTCTCGCCGCCCAGCTCTTCGGCCGCTGCTTCCCACATCAGGCTGTAGGCCTCGGCCGGCACGGCCACACCCCAGGTCACCTCCTTCGCCCCGCCTGCGGGCACCACCACTTCTTGCGGCGGCATCGCGATGGGGGTGCGCATGATTTCGGCCCCACTGTTCGCGGAACCCTGCAGCGTGGCACGCACCTTCATCTCGCGCGCCGTGGTGTTGCGCAGCGTGAGCAGCGCGCTGAACTGGTCGCCCTCGCGCACCAGCGGCGGCAGGCCGGCCAGCACCTGCAGGTCTTGCGTGACGCGGATGCTGGTGCTGCCGGTGCCAAACTGCTGCACGCCCGCGTCGGCAATCGCCACCAGCTTGAAGCTGGTGAGCGAGTCGTTGAGTGGCACTTCGATCTGGGCTTCGCCCTTGGCGTCGAGCACCACGCGGTCTTTCCACAGCAGCAAGGTGTCGAACAGCTCGCGCGTGGCGTTCTTGCCGCCCCCGCCGCCGGCTGCCACCGCTTTGCGGCCGTAGTGGCGCCTGCCGATGATCTCGCTCTGGCCGGTGCTGGTTTCCACGCCCCAGGCGCGCTGCTGGATCATGGCGCTGAGCAAGTCCCACGAGTCGTTGGGCTTCAGGGCCAGCAAGCCTTCGTCAACCGCGGCAAACGCGATCTCGGCGCCCGCCAGCGGCTTGCCGTCTTGCAATACTTTGATGCGCGCAATCGCCTTCTGGCGGATGGCGTATTGCGGCTTGTCACTGCTCACGCTCACCTGCAGCTCATGCGCGGCAATGCCCACCTTGAGCTGCGCCACACCGAGCTTGAACGCCGGCTTGGACAAGTCGACCATCGCGGTCGGCGCCTGGTACTCACGCCCTTCGTACCAGAACGAGCGCGCCCAGTTGAGCGGCTCTTTCCAGCCCCAGGTGAAGAACGAATACCAGGGCACATCGCGCACGCGGCCGCGCAGGGCCAGCACGCTCACGTAGACGTTGGGGCCCCAGGTCTGGTCGATCTTGATGTCGACCGTGGGGTCGTCGCCGCGCAGGGTGACCACTTGCGTGGCGATCACCCCCTCGCGCTCCACGCTCACCAGTGCGGTGGCTTCGCGAAAGGGCATGCGCACCTGCAAGCGCGCGGTCTCGCCGGGCTGGTAGCGCTTCTTCTCGGGCAGCACGTCGATGCGGTCGTCGTTGTCTTGTGCAAACCAGAGCTCGCCCTGGCGTGTGACCCACACGCTGGTGGCGGCTTGCGCGGGGTGACCGTCGCCATCTTTGGCCTGCGCGATCAGGTCGATCTGGCCCGCCGTTTCAATCTTGGCGTCGCACAGCAGCAGGCCGCGGTCGTCGCTGCTGCCACTGCACAGCACGCCCAGGTCTTTGATCTCAGTGCGGTTGTCATAGGCATAGAAGCCGCCCACCATGCGCTTGCGCGTGCTGATCACTTGCGACGAGCGGCCACGCACCTCGATGGCTTGGCCTTTGAGCGGCTTGCCAGCAGTGTCGAGCGCCAGTGCCTGAAATTTCACCTGGCCACGCGCACTTGCCCACGAGCCGGCCTTCACGCCCAGCACCACCGCGCTGGGCCACAGCGCGATGCGTGTGGACGCGGTCTGCACCTCGCCATTCGGGTCGTTGAAGGTGAGCTCGGTGACGAGCTCGCTGGCACGGGTGAGCTTGGGCAGGGCCTTCAAGGTGACGCTGGCCGCACCGTTGCGGTCGGTCGTCAGCGCCAGCTTGTCGGCCACGATCTTGCCGTTGTCGCTGCGCTGCTCTTCGTCGCCTTCGCCGTCACGGGCGCTCAGGTCGCGTGGCGGCTCGAAGCTGAAATCGTCATAGCTGGCCATGCTGCTGCCGCGGTTGCGCAGCAGCGCCGTCACGCGCGCCGGGGCTTGCGACATGCCGCCGCCCGAGAGATAAGTGAGCTGCACATTCACAGGCAGCTCGGTCGGGGCGATGGCCACCTGGGCCGGCCCGCTGATGCGCGCATCGACCAGTGGCAGACGGAATTCTTCAACGCGGAAGCTACCGCTGTTCCACGCACTGCGTTGGCCTTCGTCCTTCGCACTGTCTTTGCTGGGCTCTCGTTCGAGCATCACGTCGTACACGCCGAGCTTGGCAGCGGCAGGAATGTTCCAGCTCGCGCTGGCGCTGCGGCTGCCGTTCCAAGCCAAGGGCTGCACAAACTCTTGCCCGCTGCCCTGGTGCACGATCTTCATGCGGGTGGGCAACTCTTCGGCCTTCAGGCTGGCCAGCCCACTCGAAGTTTCGCGGCGTATGAAATGCTTCATGGCCACCGTTTCGCCGGCGCGCAGCAGCGTGCGGTCGAACACCGTGTGGGCCCGCAGATCGGGCTGCGTTTCGCCGCTGGTGGGCACGTTGAAACGCCAGCTCTCCACACCCTTTTGCCAGCTGCTGAAGACGAATGCGATGTCGGTTGCCCCCTTCGCGCTCTTGGATAAATTGGCTTTGCGCGCGGTGACGAAATAGCCTTGCTCACCAGGGCAGCCTTCCAGCCGCCGCTCCAGCACCTTGTCAACCTTGGCCAGGCCTTGCGCATCGGTGCGGCCCGCCCACAAGCGCTGGCCGGTGCAGTCGTTCACCGCCACATCGGCCTCGGCCACCGGCTTGCCTTTGTCGAGCGTGGTCACCCACACCAGGCTGTTCTCGCGGCCGAGCTTGAAGTGCACACCGAGGTTGGTGACGAGCACGCCGGTGCGCACGTACATGGGCGCCTTTTTGTCCAGCAGCGCGGCGCCCAGGCGGCCCGATTCGATCTCGACCACGTGGTAACCCGGCTCGGCGATCGGTATGCCCACCACCTCGAAGGGCCGCGGGTCACCGCCTTGCAGCTGGGGCAGGTCTAGCCTGCGTGCATCGGCCGCCTTGGCCAGCAGCGACACCTCGCGCGAAGGCACGTAGCGCGGCCGCTTGGCCTGTTTGCTGCCGCCCTTGCCGTCGCTCACGCTCTGCATCTCGTACCACTGCGATTCGGGCAGGCCCGCTTCTTTTGCACTCACCTGGCGCTCGTGGTACTGGGCCAGCTTGCCGTACCAGGCGAGGATGTCGGCGTCGCTGCGCAAGGTCTTGATGCGTACCGCACCGGCGGCTGCGGCGGGGCGCAAGTCGCCTTGCACATGGCGCAGCGTCACCGGCAGCATGGCTTCGCCGTTGAGCTCGATCACGCCGAAGGGTGCGGCGGCAAACTTGGCGATGGGCGGCGCGTCGCCCGTGGCCACCGTGAGCGGGAAGCTGGCCGCATTGGTGAGTGGGCGGCCTGACACGTCTTTCACCTCGCGCGGCAGCTCTACCGTGAAGGCCGCGTTCTCGGGCAAAGGCGTGGAAAAGCGCAGCTCGCTCACCTCAGCCGCCTTGTCGTCTTTGTCAAACACGGGGGCCAGTGCAGCGCCTGAAGCCGGCTTGAGCCGCACCGCTTCGGCCACGCTGCGCGGCACCGGTGACGAGAAGCGCAGCCACAACGGGCGTATGGGCAGGCAAGGCGCGTCGGCGCGCTCGCGCTCGCAGCTGAACTCGGCGATGAGCGCCTTGCGCACCTTGTAGCTGAAGCGCTGCTCGGTGCGGGTGACGATCTGCGGGTTGGCCTGCGCGGCGATGCCCGCGCTCCACACCAGCTTGACCTGCGTGTCACTCGGCAGCGGCCGCTGGCAGGCCAGCAGCAGCATGCGCGCGGCTTGCTTTTGCAAGCGGCGGGCCTTGAGCACTTCATCGCGCAGCGCACCACCCACCACCCGCACTGGCACACGCTCGCCTATGCCTTCGATCTCGCAGGCCGCATGCGCCAGCACCGTGGCCTCGACCGCCGGGCCGGTCAGCTGCAGCAAAAAGTGCTGGTCTTCTTCGATCGTCCCGGTCGATGGCCAGGCCGTGGCCACCGCCGGCCCACCGGTGCTGAAGCTGAACTCGGTGCTGCCGGTCAAAGTGCCCGCGAGAGGCTTCCAGTCGGCGCGGGGCTTCAGCGTGCAGCGCGTGCCGGGCGGCAGCCCTTCGCGAAAGTCATACAGCCACACGCGCTCGTTCGACCAGCGGCCGCTGCCTTGCGGGGCAGCGCCGTCGCAGCTCAGGGTGAACGGGTCGGGCAGGCGCAAGTCGCCCAGCGGCACCACCGCCTCGGAGAACTTGACCGTGACCTGCCGCACCTGGGCCACTTCGCCTTGCGGGCTGACGCTGGTGACGGTGGCGGCCTGGGCGGCGCTGGCCGCAAACCAGGCGAGCGCGGCGTGTATGAGCAAACGGTGCATGCGGTGTCCCTGCCTTTTGGAGTGGCGGCAAGGATAGCGGCAGGGCGCAAGGCGTTTACCTGTTGAGCTCTGCAAAATTCG
>NZ_JBKJOQ010000044.1:0-6084 GCF_046595475.1 Rhizobacter sp. | reverse complement strand
GGCAATGAGCGCCCCCTTGGGGGGCAGTGAACGAAGTGAGCGTGGGGGTTGTCAGTCATTTATTGACCGCCCGGCCGCCCGAAAGGCAATGAGCGCCCCCTTGGGGGGCAGTGAACGAAGTGAGCGTGGGGGTTGTCAGTCATTTCAGAACCCCAAGAGTCGCTCGATCGGGCCCTTGGGCAGCGGCACCAGAAACCAACGCTCGAACACCAGGAAGAAGGCCAGCGGCACGCCCACCGACACCGCCGCCGTGAGCGGCCAGCCGAACTTGCCGTAGCGGCGCATGAAGTAGCCAATGAGCACGAGCGATGCGAGGTAGATGCCCAGCAACCAGATGCCACCCACGTACACCACCATCGGGATCAGCATGGCCATCACGGTGACCAACTGCTCACGCTCGGCGAACACGGCAGTGAGCGTCTTCCACTTCAGCAGTGTCGACACGAACACCGTGCCGCTAGACGCCAGCAGCAAGAGCCCGATGTAAAACGGGAAGTAGCCCGAGCGCGGGCCATCATCGGCCCAGCCTATGCCCACGCGTAGGCTGTCGGTGACGACCATCACGCCCAGCAGCAGCAAGATGCCGGCCACCGCGAGCTCGGGGCCGCGTGTGGCGGGGCCGGGCTTGGCCTCTTGTGTCGGCTCGGATGGGTTGCTCATGGCGATCAGTTCGCCAAGAACCCTGCCACCTTCATCAGCTCGCGGTGAATCTGCTCGTTCTTGCCCAGCCACTCATTGAACTCAGCGCCTTTGAGCGCCGTTTGATTGAAGGCGCCTTTTTCCATGAACTCTTTCCATTCGGGCAGGGCGCGCATCTTGTCGAACAAGTCGTTGTAGTACGCCACCTGGTCGGGCGTGACGCCGGGCGGCATGAACACGCCGCGCAGCATCAGGTAGTTGACGCGCAGGCCCACCGCACCGCAGGGCGGTACGTCGGCCCACGACTCGGTGGCCGTGAGCTTGGCGGTGTAGGGCAGCTTGTCTTTGTCCATCACGCACAGCGGGCGCAGCTTGCCGGCGCGCCAGTGCGACTCGGCCTCGATGGGGTTGTTGACGGTGGAGTCGATGTGCTTGCCCACCAGCTGCACGGCCACGTCGCCGCCGCCCTTGAAGGGCACGTAGATCATCTTCTTGCCGAGCGTGTTTTGCATCAGCACGGTGATGATCTGGTCTTCTTGCTTGGAGCCGGTGCCGCCCATCTTGAAGGTCTTGTCGGGTGCGGCCTTGATGGCGGCGATGTAGTCCTTAGGGGTCTTATAGGGCGAATCGGCATTCACCCACAAGATGAATTGGTCGAGCGCCAGCATGGACACCGGCGTCAGGTCGCGCCAGTTGAAGGGCACCCCTGTGGCGAGCGGCGTGGTGAAGAGGTTAGACAGCGTGATGACGATCTTGTGCGCGTTGCCCTTGTCACCCTTCACGTCAAGAAAGCCTTCAGCGCCTGCGCCGCCGGCCTTGTTGACCACGATGATGGGCTGTGACGAAAGCTTGTGCTTGGCCGCAATGCCTTGAATGAAGCGCGCCATCTGGTCGGCACCGCCGCCGGTGCCGGCGGGCACCACGAACTCTATGGGCTTGGTGGGCTCCCACGCGAAGGCGGGTGCAGCGCTCAGGAAGGTGGCCAAACCCATGGCGGTTGCCAGGGCGCGCAGATTGAATCGAACAGTCATCACGCTACCTCATTGATTGAAGAAAATTGCTTGACGGCGGAGTTGGATCACAGCCCTAACTTCGCTGCCAGGCCTATGCGTTGCAGCTTGCCGGTGGCGCCCTTGGGGATCTCGTCCATGAACAAGATCTTCTTCGGCACCTTGTAGTCGGCCGCCCGCTTGGCCACGAAATCTTGCAGCTCGCGGTCGGTGGCGGCGGCGCCTTCTTTCAGCACCACCACGGCGGCCACTTCTTCACCCAGCTTGGGGTGGGGCATGCCGAAGCACACCACCTGCGCTACGGCGGGGTGGTCCATCAAGATTTCGTCGACCTCACGCGGGCTCACCTTCTCGCCGCCGCGGTTGATGATCTCCTTCAGCCGGCCGGTGAGGCTCACATAGCCATCGCTGTCTATCGTGCCTTGGTCGCCCGTGCGAAACCAGCCGTTCAGGAAGCCTTCGGCGTTGGCCTTGGCGTTGTTCTCGTAGCCCGCCGTGACGTTGGGGCCCTTGATGACGATCTCACCGATCTCACCCGCTTTCAGCAGCAGACCGTCTTCCCCCATGATCTGCACTTCGGGCCCTGCGGCCAAGCCCACCGAGCCCGGCTTGCGCACAGCCGGCGGCAGCGGGTTGGAGGCCATCTGGTGCGTGGCTTCGGTCATGCCGTAGGCCTCGATCAGCGGCGCCTTGAAAATCTCTTCGAGCTCTTTGATCACTTGCGGCGGCATTGACGACGAAGACGAGCGCAAGAAGCGCAGCGGGTTACGCGCAATGGTCTCGGCGTTGCCCTTGGCGCGGCCGATGATGGCCTGGTGCATGGTGGGCACGGCGGTGTACCAGGTGGGCTTGGCCTCGTCCATCCAGGTGAAAAACTTCAGCGCGTTGAAGCCCGGTGTGCAGAAGACTTGCGAGCCGGCCGACAGCGCCGCCAGCACCCCGGCGATGAGGCCGTGTATGTGGAACAGCGGCATGATGTTCAGGCCGATGTCTTTCGTGCTGAGTTGCAGCGTGGTGCGGATGTTGTTGGCCGAGGCGCAGAGGTTGCCCACCGACAGCGGCACGATCTTGGGGCGTGAGGTGGTGCCTGAGGTGTGCAGCACCATGCCCACGTCGGTGGCTTGCGAGAAACCGCCTTGGGTGGTGGGCGCGGCGGCCGCACCGTCACGGGCCTTCAGCGTGAAGCTGCCGGCGGGTGCTCCGGCCGGCACGCTCAGGTCGACCACGCGCACGCCCAGCTTTTGCGCCACTTCGATGGCGGGTGAGGTGCTGGCCTGTTCGACGATCAAGACCTTGGCGTTGAGATCAGACAGGTAAAACTCGAACTCGTCGCCGCGGTATGCCGGGTTGAGCGGTGCGCTGGTCGTGCCCGAGGCGCAGGCCATGTAGCAGGTGGCCATCTCGGGGCCGTTGTTGAGCACGATGCCCACGCGGTCGTTGCGGCCCACGCCCAGCGCGTTAAGGCTGGCCAGCGTGCTCGCGATCAGCGCACGCAGCTCGTGGTACGAAAGGGGCAAGCGGCCAGGGGCCGAAATGGCGGTGTCGGCATCGGCGCCGCCACTCAGTAGCTGCTGGAGCGTGGTGTGCATGGCATTCCCTGGTGCGGCATGCGCAGGCATGGCGCCTTGGTCAGTACGTCGGATGACGGGCATTATCTGTGCGCCGCACAAACGTGCCGGCGCGGCAACGGGCGGTGAATTCCCTGATATGCACGCTGATGCACTCTTACAGAGACGTCACAGGCCCAGCCAGGTGCCTATGGTCAGCATGTCGGCCTGCTTGTACGGCGCAAAGCCGGCGTACTTGGTGGCTTCGAGCTTCTTCTTGCCTTCGTCGGTGGTGTCGAGCGTGAGCAGGTAGTCACGCACCTTGTCGGCCTGGTCTTGCGGCAGCGTGGGGCTGGCGATCACATGCTTGATGGGCACCGGGCGCGACTTGGCCAGTATCTTGCCGCCCTTGGCCTGCCATGCCTTGATCACGCTGCCGGATGCGGTAGAGCCGGCCTTGGTGAGATTGTTTTCGACGAAGAACGGCACGGCGTCTTGGTAGCGGGTGTAGACATACTTCACCTGCTGCGCGTCACCACCCATCGCATCGCGCAGGGTGGCACGCACCATCCACGAGGTGATGGAGTCTTCATCGGGCAAGCCGAGCGACTTGTTTTTCAGGTCGGCCAGCGAGGTGAGCGGCGAGTCGGCCTTCACCAGAAAATTGGCGGTGTACTTCTCGTAGCCCTTGATCACCACGAGCAGCTTGTAGCCACTCTTCTTGATGGCCTCGATCGACAGGTGCGCCGGGTGCACCAGGGCCAGGTCGTATTGCTTGGCGGCGAGGCCGCGGCGCAGGCTCGGGTAGTCGGCCACCGGCTCGATGAACACCGGCTGCTTGATCAGCTTGCTCAAGTCGGCCGCAATGGCGGTGTACTTGGCGCGTATCTCGTCGTTGCTCACCCGGTAGGTCACCCCCTCGTTGACGGCAAAGACCAAGGCGTGGCTGCAGGTGGTGGCCACGGCCAGCAAGACGCCAGCGAGGGCACGCAGAAAGTTCGAACGCATGGTGATGAAACAGGAAGTGAGGCCTGTAGCGTAAAGCTAAAGCGGGTAGACCCTGTGTCGGTGTGCAACGTTTGGCGAAAGCGGTGCCATTTCTCGAATCCCCTTGTCTGTTGCTTGGCAGGAGGCCGCTCCTAGAATTCCTGCCCCTCCCGTCTGCGCGCTTCCCCCATGACCTCTGGACTCATCCGCATCCGCGGCGCCCGTCAGCACAATCTCAAGAACCTTGACCTCGACATCCGCACTGGGGAGATGACCGTGGTGACCGGGCCCAGCGGCTCGGGCAAATCGAGCCTGGTGTTCGACACGCTGTACGCCGAGGGGCAGCGCCGCTACGTGGAGACTTTTAGCGCCTATGCGCGTCAATTTCTCGACCGCATGGACCGCCCGGCGGTCGACCGCGTGGACGGCGTGCCGCCTGCCATCGCCATCGACCAGACCAACCCGGTGCGCACCTCGCGCAGCACGGTCGGCACCATGACCGAGCTGAACGACCACCTGAAGCTTTTGTATGCGCGGGCGGCCGAGCTGTTCGACAAGAAGACGGCGCAGCCCGTGCGCCACGACTCGCCGGAAACCATCTACGCCGAGCTGATGGCGCGCACCAAGGAGAGTGACCCGAGGCTGGTGCTCACCTTTCCGGTGGAGCTGCCGGCCAACACCAGCGCTGACGAGGTGACGCAGTGGCTGGCCGCCAGTGGCTTCACCCGTGTGCAGGCCGAGCGTGAGGTGGCGTCGCCTACCGGGCCGCGCAAGTTGTTGGATGTCGTGGCGGATCGGTTTCGGATTCAGGGCACCGAGAAGGTGCGTGCGATCGAGGCCATTGAGACGGCGCTCAAGCGTGGCAGCGGACGAGTCAACATCTATGTGCTCCCTCTCTCCCTGGGAGACGGAGTGGAGGCGCTGTGGCGCTACTCCACCGGCCTGCACTGCCCAGACAGCGACATCCGCTACGCCGACCCGCAGCCCGCCCTCTTCTCCTTCAACTCGGCCATGGGCGCCTGCGAGACTTGCCGTGGCTTTGGCCGCGTGATCGGTGTCGACTACGGCCTCGTCATTCCCGACCACAAGAAGACGCTGCGAGCTGGCGCCATCAAGACGCTGCAAACCCCCGCCTGGGCCGAGAACCAAGACGATTTGATGCGCTACGGCGCCGAGGCTGGCATCCCGCGCGACACCGCCTGGTCGCAGCTCACCGAGGCCCAGCGCGATTGGGTCATCAACGGCTCGCCCAACTGGACGGGCAAGTGGCAGAAGCAGTGGTACGGCGTGAAACGCTTCTTCGAGTACCTCGAATCCAAGGCCTACAAGATGCACATCCGCGTGCTCTTGTCCAAGTACCGCAGCTACACGCCGTGCCCGATCTGCAGCGGCGCGCGGCTCAAGACCGAGGCACTGCTGTGGCGCATGGGCACCAAGGCCGATGCCGACGGCGTGCTCGCACCCGAGAAGCGCTTCTTGCCCAGTGGGGTTGACTGGTCGCGCGCGCAGCTCGAAGCGCTGCCCGGCCTCACCGTGCACGACCTGATGCTGATGCCCATAGCCCGCATCAAGCGCTTCTTCGACGGCATCTCGCTCCCGAGCGGCATGCTCGACGACGCCTTGAAGCTGCTGCTCGACGAGATCCGCACGCGCTTGAAATACCTGTGCGATGTCGGCATCGGCTACCTCACGCTAGACCGCCAGAGCCGCACGCTCAGCGGCGGCGAGGTGCAGCGCATCAACCTCACCACCGCACTCGGCACCTCGCTGGTCAACACCATGTTTGTGCTCGACGAGCCCAGCATCGGCCTGCACCCGCGCGACATGAACCGCATCGTCGAGGCCATGCACCGGCTGCGCGATGCCGGCAACACGCTGGTGGTGGTCGAGCACGACCCGGC
>NZ_JBKJOQ010000124.1:0-18014 GCF_046595475.1 Rhizobacter sp. | reverse complement strand
CACGGCCCTGGTCGACCAGGCCGGCACCACCATGCGGGAAGTGGTGGCCTCGATCAAGCGCTGATCTCGCCCATGATGTCGGTCACGCGCTTGATCGAGGCCACCACTTCCCGCATGGTGGTGCCGGCCTGGTCGACCAGGGCCGTGCCTTGCTCCACCCGTTCCACGCTGGTAGAGATGAGGGCCTTGATTTCCTTGGCCGCACCGGCCGAGCGCTGCGCCAGGTTGCGCACTTCGGCGGCCACCACGGCGAAGCCGCGGCCTTGCTCACCCGCGCGGGCCCCTTCTACCGCGGCGTTCAGCGCCAGGATGTTGGTCTGGAAGGCAATGCCGTCGATGGTGCCGATGATGTCGGCGATGCGCTTGGACGATTCGTTGATGCCCTTCATGGTGTCGACGACGCGGTTCACCACCTCGCCACCGGAGACAGCCACGGTCGACGCGCTCAGCGCCAACTGGTTGGCCTGACGTGCGTTGTCGGCGTTTTGCTTGACGGTGCTCGCCAGCTCTTCCATCGACGCGGCAGTTTCTTCCAGCGCGCTGGCTTGCTCTTCGGTACGGCTGCTCAGGTCGAGGTTGCCTTGCGCGATCTCGGCGCTGGCCGTGGCCACGCCTTCGGCGTTTTGGCGCACGCCGCCCACGATGCCGCGCAGGTTGACCTGCATCTTGGCCAGCGCTGCGAGCAGGCGACCCATCTCGTCAGTGCTGTCCGAGGTGATGGTGTGGCTGAGGTCGCCATCGGCAATGCGTGCCGCGTGTTCGCCGGCGAGGTTGGCACCGGCCGCCAGCTTGCGAGAAATGAGCCAGCCGAAGCCCAGACCCAGCGCGATCATGCTGGCCAGGGTGATCACCATCAACACGCGGGCGCGGCTGTAGAGCGCGTCGGCCTCTTCGCTCGCGGCGTTGGCGCCGGCGGTGTCGAGGGCCATCAGCTTGTCCAGCGCGACGTTGGCGGCTTCGTAGGCCAGGCGGCCCTCACCGGTTGCAATTTGCTTGGTCTCGGCAGCCTTCATGTCGCGCATCAGCTTGATCATGCGCGGGCTCAGTGCTTGGAAAGCCTTGCGTTGCGCGTCGAATTCATCGAACAGGGCCCGTTGCTTGGGGCCGCTGATCAGCTTGTCGTAGGCGTTGCGGTGCTCGTCGCTGCGTGCTTGCAGCTTCTCCATGAGCTTGGACAGGTCGTCGACCTTGCTCGGCTCTTCCAACATGGTGAGCTGCAGGCGGGCGATGCGCAGCTCGCCCAGGTCGTCGTTCAGTTCGCCCAGTGATTTCACGCTGGGCAGCCAGTCGCGGGCAATCTCGGTCGACTTGCTGTTGACTGATTGCAGCAACTGTATGGAGATGGCACTTTGCAGCAGAGCCACGGCCAGCACGAGGCCAAAGCCGCCCATCAGCTTGGTGCGAATACTCAGGTTCTTCAGGTTCATGGCAGTCCTAGGATGGTTATAAGGCGTTTGAAGCTGAGGCGTTGATGCACGACGGTTCCGGTTCGGTCCGTGAGGGCTAACAACGCTGAAGTTGAAAGGTGGCAACCACCTGAGCCAGCCGTGCGGCTTGCTCCTTGAGGCTCTCGGCGGCTGCGGCCGATTCCTCGACCAGTGCGGCGTTTTGCTGGGTCATCTGGTCGAGCTGCGTGACGGCCACGTTCACCTGGCCGATGCCGTCGCTTTGCTCAGCCGATGCGGTGGTGATCTCGCCGATGATGTCGGACACGCGCTGCACACTGCTCACGATTTCGGTCATGGTGGCGCCCGCATCGGCTACCAGGCGCGAGCCCACTTCGACGCGTTCGACGCTGGCGCCGATCAGGCCCTTGATCTCTTTGGCGGCCTCGGCCGAGCGGCCGGCCAGGCTGCGCACCTCTGAAGCGACGACCGCAAAGCCGCGGCCTTGCTCGCCGGCACGTGCCGCTTCCACGGCCGCGTTCAGCGCCAGAATGTTCGTCTGGAAGGCGATGCCGTCGATCACGCCGATGATGTCGCTGATCTTCTTTGAGCTGGCGGTGATCTCGTTCATGGTGGTCACCACTTGCGAGACCACGTTGCCCCCGCGGGCGGCCACTTCGGCGGCCGAGGCGGCGAGTTGGTTGGCCTGGCGGGCCGAGTCGGCGCTGTTGCGCACCGTGGCGGTCAGCTGCTCCATCGACGAGGCGGTTTGCTGAAGGTTAGAGGCGGTCTGCTCGGTGCGCGCGCTCAGGTCTTGGTTGCCGGTGGCGATTTCGGCCGAGGCGGTCGAGATGCTTTCGGTCGAGCTGCGCACCTCGCCTACCACCTGCTGCAGCGAGCCCTGCATGTCGGAGAGCGCGCGCAAGAGGTCGCCCAGCTCGTCGCGGCGCGTCGAGTCGATGCGTTGCGAAAGGTCGTTGTTGGCGATGACGCGGGCGGCGCTCACGGCCTCGATGACAGGCCCCGTGACAGAGCGGGTGATCAAGAGGGCCATGCCGCCACCGACGGCCAGGCTCACCAGCGCAAGCGCGACCAGCACGGTCTTGGCCATGGCCAGGCCGCTGCTCAAATCGGCATTCTGCTTGTCCACGGCCCGGCGTTCGTAGTTGCGCAGCTCGGTCATCGCGCCCAGATAGGCGATTGCGGCGGGCAGCAGCTTTTCCTTCAGCAGGGCTTCGGCCGCAAAAGGGTCGCCCACTTTTACGTGCTCGTAGAGCTGCGTGCGCAAGACCACGTAGGCATCGCGCTTTTGGCTGATGGTCGTCATCAGCGTGCGTGCGGTGTCGGTGCTGACAGTGGCTTCCATGGCCTTTTGCAGCGCCGAGATCTCTTGCGAAGTTTCCTTGATCAAGGGCGTGAAGTAGGCGTCGACATCGGTTTGCCCGGCCGCCTTGGCGATGGCCACCGTGCGCGTCAGGTTGAGGTGCGTCTTGCCCTCCCACTCATCGACGAGGTTGGCGCGTTGCTGGCTGACGGCGGCCTCTTTCATGGCGCGATCGGTTTGCACCATCTGCAGGTAGGCCACGCCCACCATTGCCAGCAAAAGGGCCAACACTGCGCCGAAGCCCACGCTGAGGCGCGTTCCGATCTTGAGATTGTTGAGGGCGTTGATGTTCATGTGGAGCTCACTTTTGTTATCTAGGGCTGGCTTTTTTCCGCCAGTCGAAAGGTGCTTACGACCTTTGCAAGGCTTCCTGCTTGCTGCTTCAAGCTTTCTGCAGCGGCGGCCGATTCTTCGACCAGTGCGGCGTTTTGCTGCGTCATCTGGTCGAGCTGCACGACGGAGGTGTTGACTTGCGCGATGCCGTCGCTTTGCTCCGAGGCGGCAGCCGTGATCTCGCCAATGATGTCGGACACACGCTGCACGCTGCCCACGATCTCGGTCATGGTGGCGCCGGCATCGATTACCAGGCGCGAGCCGGCTTCGACCTTGTCGACGCTTGCGCCGATCAGGCCCTTGATCTCTTTGGCAGCCTCGGCCGAGCGGCCGGCCAGGCTGCGCACTTCGCTGGCCACCACGGCAAAGCCGCGGCCTTGCTCGCCGGCACGCGCCGCTTCAACGGCGGCGTTGAGCGCGAGGATGTTGGTCTGGAAGGCAATGCCGTCGATCACGCCAATGATGTCGGCGATCTTCTTCGAGCTGGCGTTGATCTCGTTCATGGTGGTCACCACTTGCGAGACCACGTGGCCGCCGCGCTGGGCCACTTCGGCGGCCGAGGCGGCGAGCTGGTTGGCCTGGCGGGCCGAATCGGCCGACTGCTTGACGGTGCCGGTGAGCTGCTCCATAGACGACGCGGCCTGCTGCAGGTTGCTTGCAGTCTGCTCGGTGCGTTGGCTCAGGTCTTGGTTGCCGACCGCGACCTCATGGCTCGCGGTCTGGATGCTCTCGGCGGACTCGCGCACCTGCCCGACGATGCTCGCCAGAGAGAGCTGCATGCGTTGCAGTACCCGCGTCATCTCAGCCAGCTCGTCGCTGCCTTGCACGTCGATGTGATGAGACAGGTCGCCGTCGGCGATGCGGCCGGCGAAATGCTGCGCCAGCGCCACCGGTTTCAAGATGGAGCGGGCGATCGCCCAGGCGATCAGGGCACCCACCGCGGTGCAAACCACCAGCCCGACCGCCAATGCGATCAGCACTTTCTGCAGGACGCTCTCGGCCAGGCCGAACACCTCTTTGCTCACCTTGCCGACGGCAGTTTCCACGTTGTCGAGCAGGGCCGCGGCCTCGCCGTATGGCGCCTGCGATGCCTGGAACGCCAGAGAGGCTTCTTTCGCGTTGGCGTAGCCATTGCTCATGAGCTTTTCTGCCACGGGCACGAAGGCCTTGCGATATGCGCTGACGTGGCCGCGGAATTGTTCGAGCTTGCCTTCGGCCTCTGCGTTGCCAGCCACCAGAGTGCCGTAGTCTTTCATCGCTTGGTCGACCCCGACTTGGGCTTGGTCCCATTCCGCCTTGGCCTGCTTCATCTGGGCTTCGTCGGAGATGCCGGCCACCAGCGCAGCGCCGGCGGCACGGCCTTCGAGCAGCCTGAACTTGGCCGCGATCGCCACCGCATTGGCTGGCTGGATCTTCATGGTGATGCCGCGGAAGGCCTTCTGCACGACCACCAGGCCAAAACCGCCGACGGAGGCGAGCAAGAAGGACAGCATCAAGACGGTGCCGAAGCCGAGGAGAAGACGATTTCGAATGCGAAGTCGGCTGAGCATGATTCAGTCTCTTTTGGAAGAAGGGTGCATCGGTTCAGGTCTGCAGGCTGCCTGGCGTCTGGGGTTGGGGTTGGGGTGGGCCGGGTGTCAGTGCCGCGAGCGGCGCACCAGGCTGCTCACGTCGAGAATCAGCGCCACGCGGCCGTCACCCATGATGGTGGCGCCCGACACGTCGTTGACCTTGCGGTAGTTGGCTTCCAGGTTCTTCACCACCACTTGCTGCTGGCCGAGCAACTCGTCAACCAGCAAGGCGATGCGGCCGCCTTCGGCTTCCACCACCACCATGATTCCGCTCACGTGCTCGAAGTCGAAGCGCGGCACGTTGAACACGTGCTCCATCTCCAGCACTGGCATGTACTCGTCGCGCACTTCAACCACGCGGCCACTGCCACCGATGGTCTTGACCATGTCGGGCTGCACCTGGAACGACTCGACGACCGAGCTGAGCGGGAGGATGTAGACCTCTTCGCCCACACCGACCGACATGCCGTCCATGATGGCCAGCGTGAGGGGCAGGCGCACCGAGACGCGCATGCCGTAGCCTTCGGCCGAGTCGATGTCGACCGTGCCGCCTAGCGAGGTGATGTTCTTCTTGACCACGTCCATGCCGACACCGCGGCCCGACACGTCGGTGACCACGTCAGCGGTGGAGAAACCGGGCGCGAAGATCAGCGACCACACTTCGGTGTCGCTCATCGAGTCGGGGGCATGTATGCCGCGTTCGCGGGCTTTCTTCAGCAGTTTTTCGCGCGACAGGCCGCGGCCGTCGTCGCGCACTTCAATCACGATCGAGCCGCCCTGGTGCGATGCACTCAGGGTGATGGTGCCGGTCTCGGGCTTGCCCTTGGCCAAGCGTTCCTGTGGGGTCTCGATGCCGTGGTCGCAGCTGTTGCGCACCAAGTGGGTCAGCGGGTCGGTGATCTTCTCGACCAGGCCCTTGTCGAGCTCGGTGGCTTCACCGAGCGTCACGAAGTCGACCTTCTTGCCGAGCTTGGCGGCCAGGTCGCGCAGCATGCGAGGGAAGCGGCTGAACACCATCGACATCGGAATCATGCGGATCGACATGACCGACTCTTGCAAGTCGCGGGTGTTGCGGTCCAGGTCGGCCAGGCCGGCGGCCAGCTGCTGGTAGAGCGTCGGATCGAGGCCCTGGGTGTTTTGCGCCAGCATGGCTTGGGTGATCACAAGTTCACCCACCAGGTTGATGAGCTGGTCGACCTTCTCGACCGACACGCGCAGCGTGGAGGCTTCGACCGCGGCCGCAGGCTTCTCGGCCTTGGGCGCCGCTTTCGGGGCTGCCTTGGTGGCCGCGTCGGTGTCGGTGCCTGTTGCATCAAGCGGTGCGGCGCTCGCTGATTGCGAGGGCGAGCCGGGGGCATCGTCGAAGAAGCCATAGCCCACGTCGGCTTGCTCGGGCTCCGGGGCACCGGGTGCGCCGCTGTGAAAGCCGTAGCCATCGCCCAGGGGCAGCAGGGCGACTTGCTCGCGCGAGACGTGGAAGGTCAGCAGGTCCAGCAGGTCACTGTCGGTGCTGGTGGTGCAGACCTTGAAACGGCGCATGCCGTCTGCGGGCATGCCATTGTCCAGCGGCTCGATGGTGCCGAGGTCGGTGATTTCCTTGAACAGGTCGACGATGTTGTTGGCATCTTCTGGTTTGTCCAACGGGCCTACGCGCAGCTCGAGTATGCGGGCGGCCTTCTTGGCCGGTGAGGCGGGCGACGCAGGGGCCGCCAGTACCGAGGCGGCAGGCGCGGCTACAGAGGCGATGACCAGGGGCGCTTCGCCGGCCGACATGGCGCGAATGTTGAATAGCAATTCGGTGGTGTCGACCGCAGCGCCGTCGCCGTTCTGGTGGCGCGCCAGTTGGCTGCGCAAGGCGTCGCCCGACTGCAGCAGCACGTCAACCATGGGAGCGGTGGGCTCCAGCTCGTGGCGGCGCAGCTTGTCGAGCAGCGTTTCCATTTGGTGGGTCAGCTCGGCCACATCTTTGAAGCCGAAGGTGGCGGCGCCGCCCTTGATCGAATGCGCGCAACGGAAGATGGCGTTCATCTCCTCGTCGTCGGCCGACTCGATGTCGAGGTCGAGCAGCAGCTTCTCCATGCGGTCGAGGTTCTCGCCCGCCTCTTCGAAGAAAACTTGATAGAACTGGCTCAGGTCAATGCCGGCGCTCAGTTGAGAGCCTTCTGAGGACATCTCGCCCATGGCGTGCTCCTGGATATGTGTGTGTTGTCGGTGGGGAGAGAAGGAGCAGCGCGCTTACTTCACGACTTTCTTGATCACTTCGATCAGCTTGGCCGGGTCAAAGGGCTTGACGAGCCAACCGGTGGCGCCGGCCGTGCGGCCTGCCTGCTTCATCTGGTCGCTCGACTCGGTGGTCAAGATCAGGATGGGCGTGGTCTTGAACTTGGGGTTGTCGCGCAGCTTCTTGGTCAGGCTGATGCCATCCATGCGTGGCATGTTCTGGTCGGTCAGCACGAGATCGAAGTCGCGGCCGTTGGATTTTTCGTAGGCGTCTTGGCCGTCCACGGCTTCCACCACGTTGTAGCCGGCGCTCTTCAGCGTGAACGACACCATTTGGCGCATAGAGGCTGAATCGTCGACTGCGAGGATTGATTGCATGGCTTTCTCCGGGATATCTCGAATGAATTTCGGTTGAATGGATGTCGTCTTGAGTCGTGTCTAGAACAGCTCGATGGATCCGACATCCATTTCGGCCTGAGTCACGGGGTTGGGTCGCAGCGGTACTTCTTCGGCTGCGGCCATGCCGTCTTCGTCATCGGCAAAGGCTTCGCGGGCCAACCGGTCCACGCAGCTGCGCAGCCGCTTGTGGGTGTGGTTGATCAGCTGTGAGGCCATGTCCTGGAACTGCAGGGCCGTGACGGCGCCGCCCAGGTTCTGCATCACGTCGTTGAAGACGGCGTCGTCGTCTTCGACGGTGTGGGGCTGCGAGCGCAGGGTGTTGATGTGCTGCGACGCGCCATGGAAACGCTGCATCAGCGTGTCGCAGGCGTCAGACAGCAGCGTCTGCAAACGGTCCAGGTCGTTGCTCGCGGTCATCAAGTGGTCTTGCAGGTCGGCTGCGGCCATCAGAGGCAGCGAGCCAGCAGCAGACGATGCTTGAGCTTCGTTCGCGTCTTCCATCAGCTTCAGGTCTCCGCTCGGTTTTGGGGGGCTGAGTGCGCGCATGGCGAGGCACTCAACGGGGGCTTCTGAAGTGGATTTTCGGCAGCTGCGGCCGATACATAAGCTCAATCACGGGCAATAAGTCCCGGCAATTCGCGAGACTGGGGCATCCGTTGGCATACTTCTCGCCATGTCACCCCCTTTGCCCGAGAAGCGCTTGCGCGTCCTGCATCTGGAGGATTCCGAGCTGGACCATCAGCTGATGCTGGCCCACCTGCGTCGCGGGGGGCTGGTGGTCGATGCGGTGCGGGTCGACTCGGAGGCCGAGTTTCTGCGGGCCATAGAACCCGATCAAGACTGGGACGTGGTGGTGTCTGACTACAACCTGCCCGGTTTTTCCGGCCTGGTGGCGCTGGATCTGCTCAAGGCCAGCGCCTTGATGGTCCCTTTCATATTGGTGTCGGGCGAGATCGGCGAAGACACCGCGGTCGAGGCCATGCGCAATGGCGCGTCTGACTACCTGCTCAAGAACAACCTCACCCGCCTGGCGCCGGCCCTGCTGCATGCCGTCGAAACGCACGAGCTGCTGCTGGCGCGCCAACGGGCCGACCACGAGCTGGGCGAGTCCAAGCAGCGCGTGCACGAGCTGGCACAGCACCTGCAAACCAGCGTCGAGCTGGAGCGGGCGGCCATTGCCCGTGAGATTCATGACGATGTGGGGGGCTCGCTCACCGCGCTGAAGTTTGACCTGGCCTGGATCGCCCGCCATTCCGACTCGCCCGAGGTGCTGGCGCGGGTGAATTCGGCGCTGGAGACCGTGAGCCACGCCATCGAGGCCAGCCAGCGCGTGATGCACAACCTGCGCCCGGCCATCCTGGAGCAGGGCTTGATCGCCGCCTTGCAGTGGATGACCAGCCGTTTCGAGAAGCGCACCGGCATCACCTGCACCTTCCGCTCGCGCCACGAGCACCTGAGCCTGCCCGTGGGCGTGCCGCTGGTGGCGTACCGGGCGGCACAAGAGGCGCTGACCAATGTGTCCAAGCACGCCGAGGCGAGCCAGGTGCACATCGACCTGTCGCTGGCCGGGGGCGTGCTGTCGCTTGAGATCAGCGACAACGGCCGTGGGCTCAACCCCGACGACCTGGCCAAGGCGAGATCGTTCGGCATACGCGGCCTGCACGAGCGCGCCGGCACGGTGGGCGGCTGGGTCGACCTGAGCAGCGGCCCGGCGGGCACCACGCTCATCCTGTCGGTGCCGCTGGGGGCCGACGAGAGCGTTGACATGGAAATTGCCGGCGCCAGCGACGAGTCTGGAGAATCGTCCGGCCCCTACGATCCTACGGTGTGGGGCGCTCTATGATGGCCGCTCCTCCCATCGCAGTGACGCCATGATCAAAGTCTTGCTCTGCGACGACCACGCCCTCATCCGGCGCGGGATCCGTGACACCTTGTCTGATGCTCCCGACATCGAAGTCGTGGGTGAGGCCGGCGACTACGGTGAGCTGCGCTCGCTCATGCGCACGGCCGGCGAGGTCGACGTGCTGGTGCTCGACATCAACCTGCCCGGCCGCAGCGGGCTCGACGTGCTGCACGTGCTGAAAGACGAAGGCACGACCATGCGGGTGCTGGTGGTGTCTATGTACCCCGAAGACCAGTACGCCATCCGGGCCTTGCGTGCCGGCGCCTACGGTTATGTGAACAAGGGCGGCGACCCGCAGCTCATCGTGGCGGCTGTGCGCACGGTGGGGCAGGGGCGCAAGTACGTCACACCCGAGATTGCGCAGATGCTGGTGGAGAGCCTCACCACACCGGGCAACGAGGCGGCGCATGAGAAGTTGTCTGACCGCGAGCTGCAGACACTGGTGATGATTGCCTCTGGGAAGAGGCTGTCTGATATCGCCGAGGAGCTGACGCTGTCGCCCAAGACGGTGAGCGTGTATCGCGCGCGGGTGCTGGAGAAGCTCGGGTTGTCGAACAACTCTGAGATGACGGTCTACGCCATTCGCAACGGGCTGGTCGGTAGCGAGTAGGAAGCGCCGCTTCGCACAAGCGAAGCGACGTGCCCATCAAGCAACGCCCGCGGAACCGGCTTTGCCGGGCCGCCAGGCGGCGCCCCTTGGGGGCAGGAGCGAAGCGACTGGGGGGCCTTAGAACCCGAGGCTCGCCAGCAGGTCGTCCACTTCCCCTTGGTTGGCCACCACATCCGCACGGCCTTGCGGGTTGACCACCGGCCCGTTCAGCGATGCCGTGCTGTGCTCGATCACCTTCACCGCTTCAGGCGGTGCAGCCTGAATCAGCAGCTTGACCAGGCTGTCTTCCAGATCGGCCGCAAGCGACACCACCTTGGCCACCACCTGGCCGGTGAGGTCGTGGAAGTCTTGCGCCATCATGATGTCGGTGAGGTGCTTGTCGATGCGCGCGGTGGCGTTTTCCACGTCGCTCACAAAATTCATCACCGAGCCCGAAGCCACGGCCTTCACCGGGTCGGCCACGATGGCCGCCGCGATGCGGCGCGTTTCCGCTGCGATGGTGTTGTGCTCCAGCTTGGCGTGGTCGACCGAGTTCAGCACCTTGTTGGCTGCAGCGCCTGTCTTCTCGGCGATGTAGTTCAGGCGGCTGCGCGCATCGGGCAGGTTGTTGGCGGCGTCTTGCAGCTTGGGCATCACACCCAGCTGGTGCAAGGTGTCGTGCAACTGGCGGGTGATCAGGCCCAGTTGTTGAAACACCTCGGGCGAGGCCGCGGCGTGAGCGTGCGCTGGGTTGGCCAGCACAGCCGTGTTGTCCATCTTCATGTGGATTCCCCTCAGGCCGCGGTGGCCAGCTTTTGCATGATCTTCTGAACCTTTTCTTCCAAGGTGGCCTTGGTGAAAGGTTTGACGATGTAGCCGGCAGCTCCGTCTTGCGCGGCGCGCACGATGTCTTCCTTGCGGGCTTCGGCCGTGACCATCAGCACCGGAATGTGCTTCAGGCTGGCCTCTGCCTTGATGGCCGCCAGCAACTCGAAGCCGTTCATGTTGGGCATGTTGATGTCGCTCACCACGAAGTCGAACTTGCCGTTCTTCAGCAGGTTGAGTGCGGCCACGCCGTCTTCGGCTTCTTCGGCGTTGTTGTAGCCAAGCTCCTTCAGCAGGCCGCGCACGATGCGCCGCATGGTGGAGAAGTCGTCGACGATCAGAAATTTCATGTCAGGTGTTGTCATGTCAGGCCTCGCGTGAATCTACTTCGGCTGTTATCGGGCGTTCGGGTTGGATATTGAGGGCACAGTTGGCGTCTCGGCCACCGAAACGGTGGTGGGCGTTGCATCTGCCGCAGCAGGCGCTGGTTCCTCTGGGGTCTTCTGGAAAAATCGGTCTTCGGCGTCGCGGTTCATCACGATGATGCTGATGCGCCGGTTGCTGGGGGCGAGCGGGTCTTCGCGCTCGAAAGGCACGCTGGCGGCCAGGCCCTGCACCCGCAAGATGCGCTCAGTGGGCAGGCTGCCCGCGACCAGCTCGCGGCGCGAAGCATTGGCCCGGTCGGCCGACAGCTCCCAGTTGCCATAGCCCAGGCCGCCACGATCGCCGGCAAAGGGCTGGGCATCGGTGTGGCCTTCGAGCGTGAGCCGGTTGGGCACCTCGGCCAGCACCGCGCCGATTTCGCGCAGCAGCTCACGCATATAGGGTTTCACGACAGCGCTGCCGCTGTCGAACATCGGGCGGCTCTGCTCGTCAATGATCTGTATGCGCAGGCCGTCAGGGGTCATGTCGAGCTTAATCTGGCTCTTGATCTGGCCGAATTTCGGGCTGTTGGCCAGCACCTCTTCCATCTGCTTCTTGATCTGTTCCAGCTTGCCGGCTTCAGCGGCGCGCTGCTCGGCGCGCATGGCGGCGAGGTTGATCGTGCTCTTGGTGGTGGCGATGTCGCCTTTCTTCACCTGGCCGCCGGCGCGGGTGAGGTCGGTGCCGCCACCTTTCACCACGTGCGACGAATCGCCCGAGCCGCTGCCGCCGCTCAAGAGCGCCACCTTCAGGGGCGACTGGAAGTAGTCGGCTATGCCCTTCTTGTCGCCTTCGGTGGTCGAGCCCAGCAGCCACATCAGCAAGAAGAACGCCATCATGGCCGTCACGAAGTCGGCATACGCGATCTTCCAGGCGCCGCCATGCACGGCGTGGCCGCCCTTCTTCACCCGCTTGATGATGATCGGCTGGAGCTTTTTGGAATCACCCGCCATGGCTCAGCTCCAAGCGAGCGCAGCAAAGCGCCCCATCAAGCAACCCCCGTGGAACCGGCTTTGCCGGGCCACTTGGGGGGCGCCCCTTGGGGGCAGGAGCGAGAGCGACTGGGGGGCTCATTTCTTGCCTTTTACGTGGGCTTCGAGCTCGGCGAAGTTCGGGCGTTCGGTGGAGTAGAGAACCTTGCGGCCGAACTCGACGGCCACTTGCGGGGCATAGCCCTGCATGCTGGCCAGGAGCGTCGTCTTGATGCATTGCAGCTCTTTGCCGCTTTCGTCGTTCTTTTGTTCCATCAGCCCAGCCAGCGGCTCGGCGACGGCGTAGGCCAGCAAGATGCCGAGGAAGGTGCCGACCAGGGCGGAGCCGATCATGCCGCCCAGGATGGCGGGCGGCTGGCCTACCGAGCCCATGGTGTTCACCACGCCCAGCACGGCCGCCACGATGCCGAAGGCCGGCAGCGCGCCGGCCAGGCGGGCGATGGCGGCTGCGGGTGCGTGCGCCTCGTGGTGGTGGGTGTCGATTTCGCTGTCCATCAGGCTTTCGATCTCGTGGGCATTGAGGTTGCCCGAGACCATCATGCGCAGGTAGTCGGTGATGAACTCGACCACGTGGTGGTCGTTGCCCACCGCGGCGTATTTCTGGAAGACCGCCGAGCTGTGCGGGTCGTCCACATCTTTCTCGATCGACATCAGGCCCTCCTTGCGGGCCTTCTGCAAGATGTCGTACAGCAGCGCCAACAGCTCCATGTAGCGCGCCTTGGTGTACTTGCTGCCCTTGAGCAAACCGGGCAGAGCCGACAGGGTGGCCTTCAGCACCTTGGGTTGGTTGTTCACCACGAAGGCGCCGAGGGCCCCACCCAGAATGGCCATCAGCTCTGTCGGCAAGGCGTGAATGATCACGGAGATGTTGCCTCCGTGAAGGATGTACGCCCCGAAGATGCACCCCAGGGCAACGCCGTAGCCGATGAGAACAAGCATGTTTGAGTGTTGTGGTTGCGCGTGAGCCCGCTGCGGTCGCTGCCAATGAGCCTCAGACCTTTATCGGCCTGAGACCCCTCGTGCTTGAGGGAGTGTGTGCGTCTGGCGGCTGTTTCGATCGCCTCAACAGCGGGGCTTTCCCGGCGCAAAACGCGTCACATTTCGCCTGTGCAAGCGACGGGCGCGCGTTCTGGGCTCACCTGGAAGCAAATTGAGCCCGCGACGCGGTGGCGTCGCCCGACAGCTTGAATACGCTGACCACGTTGGCCAGCTTGGCCGCTTGGTCTTTCAGGCTTTCCGCCGCCGCCGCGTTTTCTTCCACCAAGGCCGCGTTTTGTTGTGTCACTTGGTCGAGCTGGGTCACGGCTTCGCCGACCTGGTTGATGCCGGTGGATTGTTCAAGGCTGGCGCTTGAGAGTTCGCTGATGAGTTGGCTGACGCGCTCGACTTGCGAGACGATTTCCGACATCGACTCGCCTGCCTCGTTGACTTGGCGCGCGCCCACTTCGACCTTCTCAACGCTGGCGCTGATCAGCGATTTGATCTCTTTGGCAGCCTCGGCCGATCGCCCTGCCAGGCTGCGCACCTCGCTGGCCACCACCGCGAAGCCGCGGCCCTGCTCGCCTGCCCGGGCGGCCTCTACTGCAGCGTTCAGGGCCAGGATGTTGGTTTGGAACGCGATGCCGTCGATCACCCCGATGATGTCGGCGATCTTCTTGGACGACGCTGCGATGTCGCGCATGGTGCTGACCACGTTGCCGACCATCTCGCCACCGTTGGCGGCAGCGGCGGAAGCACTTGCGGCCAGCTGATTGGCTTGGCCCGCCGTTGCGGCACTCGTCTTCACGGTGCCGGAGAGCTGCTCCATAGACGCGGCGGTCTGCTGCAGGTTGCTGGCCTGCGTTTCGGTTCGTTGGCTCAGGTCTGAGTTGCCAGTGGCGATTTCTTGCGAGCCGGTGGCGATGGAGTCCGAGGCGCTGCGCACCTGCCCCACCAGTTGCGCCAGGCTGGCTTGCATGCTGCCCAGCGACGACAGCACGCTGCCAGCAGGCGCATGCTCCGCGCCTGGCAAGGGGCTCAAATTGCCGTCAGCCACCCGCTGAGCGGCGGCACCCAGCTCGCTGGGCTCGGCACCCAGCTGCCCCAGGATGCTCTTGGCGATCATCCACGCCAACGTTCCCCCGACCAGCAGCGCCGTTGCCAGCGCGGTGAGCATCACTGCCAGGAAGCCACTGGCCTGCTGCGCCGCGATCTTGTTCTCGACCTGAATGCGCTCTTCCTCGAAGTCGATGAGTTTGTTGATGGAGGCCAGCCACTGCACGTATTGAGGCTTGGCTTGCGTCCACAGCAAGCCTTGGGCTGCCGGTACGTCTCCTTTGTCCACCGCGGCGATGATCGCCTTCGTGGTACCCACCGCCTGACGCTCGATGTCCTTGATGCTGCTGTACAGCTGCGCCAGATTGGGGGAAGCGCCAGGGGCGCTGATCAGCGCCTCCAGCGGGCCGGCTGAACTGGCATAAAAGGCGGCCAGCGTGTCTATCGCAGCGACTTCTCGTTGACGGTCGGCGGGGTTTGCGCTGAGCACCACGTCGCGGATGGCGATCGATCGGTCGTGTGCCGAGCCACGAAAGTTGATCGCAAAGCGCTGGACTGAGGCATTCACTTCGCTGTTGGCGCGCAGCGAGTCGTTGATGATCTGCACCTTGACCACCGCAATCGCCGTCACGGCCACAAGGATCGACAAGATCAGGCCGAAGCCGAGGTACAGCCGCCGAGAAACTGTCATTCGAGAAAACATGTGATTTGCCTATTCGATGGAAGTGAACTGCCGGCCATCCGGGCCTTGCCGACAGCCGCCATCCCAGGCGGCGCGAGCAGACAGTTATCGGGTGTTCGGATGTCAAACTGAAGCAGCCGCCAGAGCGGCGTCGACATGCCGCGCAGGGGCACGCGAAGAAAAAAAGGCGGGCCCCTAGAGGCCCGCGATAAAGCACTTTCAAGTGCCAGGAGGAGACAAAAAAACCGTTGCAGAACAGGCCCTCAAGGTCAGCTTGCGCTGCCCGCTCCCCGAAGGGAGCATCGATCTTGGGTGGCCCGGCGATCGACTTGTTAGCTGTATCGACCGCTCTGGCAGGAACTTGAGAGATATCAATGCATCTGGATGCCGCCGGCGGCCTTGCCCTTGCCAGCGCGTGCCGGTGGGTTGCACAGGCCGCAGACGTAATGCTTCGAGATCTCGTGCGGGTGGCTCACGAAATGGCCGCCGCACTTGGAGCACTTGGTCATGGTGAGCATGCCGTTGTCGACAAACTTCACCAGGCGCCAGGCGCGTGTCACGGAGAGCAGGGCTTCCAGGTTTTGCGCCTGGGTCTGCTCGAGGTAAAGCTGGTAGGCCTTGATGACGGTGTCGATCTCGTCCATCTCGGCCACCTTGTTCAGGTACTCGTGGATGTTCAGGAACAGCGACGCATGGATGTTGGGTTGCCAGGTCATGAACCAGTCGGTCGAGAAGGGCAGCTGGCCCTTGCTCGGCGACTTGCCAGACACTTCTTTGTACAGACGCAGCAGACGTTCGTAGCTCAGATCGGTTTCAGATTCCAGCACCTGCAGGCGCGCGCCCAGGTTGATCAGCGTCACCGCGCGATCAATTTGCTTGGCTTCGGTAAGGATGCTCTTGCTGCGCATGGGAATCTCTCCTGATCTGTTTATGTAATGTGTGAGGGCTGGCTGAGCTCAGGCGGCTTCTTGGTGGCGGCCGGCCATCAAGATAGAAGCGTGCAAGCGGCTCGTCATGTCGTTGGCAGCGCTCTTGCCGTGGTTGGTGAGCAGGCCCCAGACCAGGTCGTCGTCCATGCGGAAGCGGCACAGCAGCGTGTTGCCGGCGGCGATCTTCATCATTTGTGCGGGCGTGAGCAGGCCGATCATCGCGGCGCTTTCTTCGCTGATGCCCAGGCGATACAAGGCTTGCTCGCGGTCGCTGCGGATCAGGCTTTGGGCCAACATCAGGTAGGACAGGTTGGCTTCGCGGATTTCGGTGAGGATTTGGTCGGCGTTCATGCTGTTGTTCCTTGGGTTGTCTGCTGGGTTTGTCTGCTGTCGTTGTCTGCGTTTTGATTTGCGTCTCAACGTGGAACGAATTGTGAAGATCAGAAATGAGCTGAAACATCAGGCCGTTTCTGTTGCTTGAGTCCAGCTTCTTCCATGCCCCTTGTCAGGCAACTTCCTACATGTAAGTCGGCGTAACCACCATTCGTGACTCAATGTGCAATTGGGGCTGCGGGTTACTACTCGGTTTGCGTTTTTCGAGGCTCCGCGATCGGCTCAGTCGGTGCCTAACCGGCAAGACGCGGAGGGCGGCGGCTGGCGCTCAAGGTGTGCGAGCGCAGGGAATGCGCCTCAAGTAGTGCGAGTCGAGTGCCGAAATACTTCAGCGGGCTGTAGATGCCATGAACACTGTTGAATTAGCCCGCCTTCTCTCGCTTGACTTTTTTTCTAAAGTTCTTGAAAGCAGGGTCCGATAACAAAACCAACGGGGATGTGATGAGCAAACCCGGGGTCCGGAGTAAGCGGCCAAGTGTTTCGAGAAGAGCATTCATATCAAGCGCTCTTCTCGGGATCTGAGGATGACGCGCGCCGGGCGCAGCAGGCCAAAGGTCTCGACCGATGGCAGTTCAAAGCAGAAGCGGAACCTAGATGGGTACGCAACTGTGGCGGCAATGCCGGCGCTTGCCGGAAGTCACTTCAACCGTACTGGAGATATTTAAATGGCAATGATGATCAACACCAACATCAACTCGCAGAATGCTCAGCGCAACGCGTCGATGACGCAAGGCTCCTTGCAGACCGCCATACAGCGCCTGTCATCGGGTTTGCGCGTCAACAGCGCCAAGGATGATGCGGCCGGCCTGGCCATTGCAGAGCGCATGAATGCCCAAGTTCGCGGCATGAATGTCGCCTCGCGCAATGCCAACGACGGCATCTCGCTGGCGCAAACCGCTGAAGGCGCGATCGGCAAAGTGGGCGACTCGATCCAGCGTATGCGTGAACTGGCCGTGCAATCGGCCAACGGCACCAACAGCGCTGCAGACCGCGACAACCTGCAAGCTGAATTCGCACAGCTCAACGCTGAAGTCTCTCGTGTGGTGACGGGCGCCAAGTTCAACGGCACTGCTCTGCTCGACGGCTCGACCGCGACGTTCGCTTTCCAAGTCGGTGCTGGCACCGCGGCGACCGACACGATCTCGGTCAACGCGGTTGACTTGAGCGGCACGGTTACCGCTGTTGGCGCACTCGACATCTCGGGTGCCACCAACGCCGGTGCCACGACTGCCATCACGGCGCTTGACACGGCGATCACTGCGATCACGACCGGCCGCGCCAACATGGGTGCTGTGCAAAACCGCTTCGACTCGGTCATCAGCAACCTGGCCACGTCGTCGGAAAACCTCTCCGCCGCTCGCGGCCGGATCATGGACGCCGACTTCGCTGCAGAAACGATGAACCTGTCGCGCGCTCAGATCCTGCAACAAGCCGGCACCGCGATGATCTCGCAAGCCAACCAGCTGCCCCAGCAAGTGCTGTCGCTGCTGCGCTAAAAAAACGAGGAGGTCGGGCGCTACGGCGCCTGGTCTTCTTTTTTTGGTGCGACGCCCTGTCTTGCTTTGGTGAGATGGGGCGTTGTGCTTTTGGCTTTGGCATGCCAACGCTGAGCATCAGCAGCTCAGCCTGACCCTTCGACAAGCTCAGGACAGGGTCCGCTTCGCGGATCGAAGGCCCGCTCGGTTTTGCCTGGGTCTTGTGCACTGCGTGAGGCCGCGCTGGGATTTCGCCCCGGCAGGCGACCTACTTTGGTATCTGCATAACTTTGCTTTGCAAAGTGAGCAGATCCCCGCTTCGCGAACTTGTGTCGACAAGAAAGAAGGCAAAGAAGCGACCCCTGCCGACTCGGCCCACGCTGCGCGAGGGCTGCCTTGCGCTGCTCGGGCTTTGCGGGTCGGGCAGAACTCGCTACGCGGCCTGCGGCCGCTGCGCTCTAACAGCTGCCCGAAGTC
>NZ_JBKJOQ010000034.1:0-60124 GCF_046595475.1 Rhizobacter sp. | reverse complement strand
GATCCTCGAAAAATCATTGGGCGCAGTGGCGAAAGGCGGCACCACCAATCTGGTGGACGTCTACGAATATGCCATGCCGGTGACAAAAAAAGGTTTTGTCTACATGGATACGCCCGGCTACGACCCGGTCTCGGCGACCGGCCAGGTCGCGGGCGGCGCCAACCTCATCTGCTTCACCACCGGCCGCGGCTCGGCCTACGGCTGCGCCCCCGCGCCGTCGCTCAAGCTCTCGACCAACACCGCGCTCTGGCAGAAGCAGGAAGACGACATCGACATCAACTGCGGCGACGTCATCGACGGCGGCACGAGCATCGACGAGATGGGCGAGCGGATCTTCCGGCTCATGCTCGAGACCGCGTCGGGCAGGAAGACCAAGAGCGAGATCCACGGCTACGGCCAGAACGAGTTCGTGCCCTGGGCGCTCGGCGCGGTGATGTGACGAAGATGGCCTGCGTCGGGCGCAGGGCGGGGCCGGGCTGAAGGGTTGAACGGCCGAAGGGGCTGAGCTGACCCCAGCCTGAAGTGGACGACCTCCGGGCACTGCACGAGGTCGCGGTCCTGTACTCGGTTCTGCGGCTTCGCCGCGCGCGCCTGGGCTTCGCCTGGGTCGTTTTGCCGCGTTCGGCAAGCGTCCGGCCGGCTTCCTGCGTTCGATCTGACCCGGCCCCGGGTTGACCTTCCGCAAGGTCGCACGCCGCCTCGCTTCCTAACATCGAGATATCGCCAATCCATCTTTGGCCTCTCGTCCAGCCAGGAGCGACACAGTGGCCCGACTCTTCATCCTTCGCCTCCTCGCCGCGATGGCCGCCTCCATCGCATTCGCCGGCATTGCCGGCGCCGCCGCCCCGAACGCGACCCGGAGCGCGGGCGATTTCGGGCCACCGCAAGGTGCGCCGGTCCGCGCCGTGCTCACCTCGCCGCCGAACGTGCCGCCGCCGACGAACCGCAAGGCCCCGGCCAAGGTCATCGTCGAGCTCGAGGTCGTCGAGAAGGACATGGCTATCTCCGAAGGAGTGTCATACACCTTCTGGACCTTCGGCGGCACGGTGCCGGGCAGTTTCATCCGCGTGCGCCAGGGCGACACGGTCGAGTTCCACCTCAAGAACCACCCCAGCAGCAAGATGCCGCACAACATCGACCTGCACGGTGTCACCGGCCCCGGTGGCGGCGCTGCTTCAAGCTTCACCGCGCCCGGCCATGAGTCGCAGTTCACCTTCAAGGCCTTGAACGAAGGCATTTACGTTTACCACTGCGCCACTGCGCCGGTGGGCATGCACGTGGCCAACGGCATGTATGGGCTGATCCTGGTCGAGCCGCCTAACGGGCTGCCCAAGGTCGACCACGAGTACTACGTGATGCAGGGCGACTTCTACACCACCGGCAAATACCGCGAAAAGGGCCAGCAGCCCTTCGACATGGAAAAAGCCATCGACGAGCGCCCGACCTATGTGCTTTTCAACGGCGCCGAAGGTGCACTCACCGGCGACAAGGCCCTCGCCGCCAAAACCGGCGAAACCGTGCGCCTGTACGTGGGCAACGGCGGGCCCAACCTGGTGTCGAGCTTCCACGTGATCGGCGCCATCTTCGACGAGGTGCGCTACGAGGGCGGCAGCAATGTGCAGAAGAACGTGCAGACCACGCTGATCCCGGCGGGCGGCGCGGCGGTGGTCAAGTTCACGACCAAGGTGCCCGGCAGCTATGTGTTGGTCGACCACTCCATCTTCCGCGCCTTCAACAAGGGCGCGCTGGCCATCATGAAAGTGAGCGGCCCCGAAGACAAGAGCATCTACTCCGGCAAGGAACTCGACTCTGTGTACCTCGGCGACCGCTCTCAGCCCAACATGGCCGCGGTGACCACGGCCACGCGCAACGCCGCCACCGGCGTGCTGTCGGTGCAAGACCAGGTGCAGGCCGGCCAGGCGCTCTTTGCCGGCACCTGCTCGGTGTGCCACCAGGCCAATGGTGCAGGCTTGGCGGGTGTGTTCCCGCCGCTCGCGAAGTCAGATTACTTCGCGGCCGACCCCAAGCGCGCCGCCAGCGTGGTGCTGCATGGCCTCAGCGGCAAGCTCACTGTCAACGGCAAAGAATACGACTCGGTAATGCCACCGATGAACCAGCTCAACGACGACGAGGTGGCCAACATCCTCACCTATGTGCTCAACAGCTGGGGCAACCCGGGTGGCCGCATCCTGACCGCCGAGGTCAAGGCCTTGCGTGCCGAGAAGCCGCCTGCCAAAGCGCCTGCGGCACACTGAGCTTCGCATGTGGGCATCGCGCGCACTGCTGTCGGCCAGCCTGATGGTCGGCTTACTGGCCAGTGCGCTGACAAGTGCGCTGGCGGTGTCGGCGGCTGACTACGTCAACGTGCCTGCGGGCACGCTCACCACCGTGCTGGCCAATGACGGCGACCGTGCGCCGGTGCCCGTGGCGCCGTTTGCGATGCGCGTCCTTCCGGTCACGCAAGCAGAGTTCAGCGGCTTCGTCGCCGCCAACCCGACGTGGCAGCGAGACCGTGTCGCGCGCACCTTTGCCGACAGCGGCTACTTGAGAGACTGGGTGTCACCCTCAGCCCCCGCCCGCGAAGCCTCATCACAGCCGGTGACGGCCGTGAGCTGGTTCGCCGCGCAAGCCTTTTGCGAAAACGAAGGCGCCCGCCTGCCGACCTGGCAGGAGTGGGAATACGCCGCGGCAGCCGACGCGACGCGTGCCGATGCACGCAGCGACCCAGCCTGGCGAGCCGGCATCCTGGCCTGGTACGCCAAGCCTGCCTATGCAACGCCTGCGCTGGTGGGCGGCGCGGCCAACCTCTACGGCGTGCGCGACCTGCATGGCCTCATCTGGGAATGGGTGGACGACTTCAATGCCCTGCTCGTCAGCCCCGACAGCCGCGCTGGTGACGACCCCGACAAGCTGAAGTTTTGCGGCGCCGGCGCCCTCAGCCTGCAAGACCGCGAGAACTACGCCGTGCTGATGCGCATTGCGCTGCTCTCTTCTCTCAACGCATCAGACAGCACCAGCAGCCTGGGGTTTCGCTGCGTGCGCGACTACCCTTAGGAACGCCACGTGAAAAAACATCTTCGGCATGCCTTGCCTGCCTTTCTCATCGCCGTAGCGGCGCTATGTGCCGGCATCGCGCAAGCAGCGCAGCCCGCCCCGCAAGCCGGCACAGCCGCAATCCCAGCCGACTCGATCTATCAGCTGCCCTTGATGCTGACCGATCAAGACGGCCGCGGCTTCCCACTGGCCGAGCATCGCGGCAAACCGCTGCTCGTCAGCATGTTCTACACCTCTTGCCAGTTCGTCTGCCCAATGTTGATCGATGCGCTGCGCAGCAACGAGGCGCAGCTGAGTGCGCAGGAGCGCGCGCAGCTCTCGGTGTTGCTGGTGAGCTTCGACCCTGCACACGACAGCGTGGCCGTGCTCAAGCGCACGGCCGGCGAGCGCAGCCTAGACCCTGCCCATTGGTCGCTAGCCCGCACCGATGCCAAGAGCGTGCGCAAGCTGGCGGCGGTGCTGGGCATCCAGTACCGGCAGTTGGCCAATGGCGACTTCAACCACAGCGCCCCCATCGTGCTGATCGACAGCGAAGGCCGCATCGCAGCCAAGACCGCCAAGCTCGGTGATGCAGACCCCGAGTTCGTCAAGAAGTTGAAGGATGTCGTGGGGCAGGTTCGCTAGGAAGCTATCTCGCACTTGCTTGATCCGCGTCAACTCGCATTTGGCCGGTGATTCCTAGCATAGGTGCATTCGAAATACACCTTTACACCCACCACCGCTCCTCCACTACTGGAAACTTCCATGAACAACACCCAAAGGCTGTGGCGATGGCTAGGCCTCATCTTCGTCTTGTCGTTCGGCGCGCTCGGCTACCTCGGGTGGCAAATACACCTGAGCGCGCCGCCGATTCCCAAGACCGTGGTCGCACGTGATGGCAGCGTGCTGTTCACCGGCGAGCAGATCCAGGCCGGCCAGCGAGCCTGGCTCGCAAGCGGTGGCCAACAGCTGGGCACCGTCTGGGGCCATGGCAGCTATGTGGCACCCGACTGGTCTGCTGATTGGCTGCACCGCGAGGCGACGGCCCTGCAGGCCCTGCGCCGCACACAGACCCAGCCGCTGACGCCAGCCGATCACGCGGCACTCGACATCACGTTGAAAGACGAGATGCGTCGCAACACCTATGACGAGCTGAGTGGCAACGTCACCGTGTCTGACGACCGCGCCGCAGCGATCCGCGAGGTCGCCAGCCACTACATCGCCTTGTATGGCAGTGACCCGGCGCTGGCCAAGCTGCGCGAGCAGTACGCCATGTCCGACGGCGTCTTGCCGGGCGCCGCCGACCGTGCCGCGCTGGCCGCGTTCTTCTTCTGGACGTCTTGGGCCGCCGTCACCGACCGCCCCGGCGAGACCGATCTTTCGTACACCAGCAACTGGCCCCACGAGCCGCTGGTGGGCAACACCATGACCGGCTCGGCCGCCATGTGGTCGATGGTCAGCATCGTGCTGCTCATCGCCGGCATCGCCGCCATGCTGTGGTTTCACGGCTCGCAAGAGCACCAGGCCCCGCCGGTTCTGGCCAAGGCTGACCCCTTGTTGGGGGCCGCCGCCACGCCGTCGATGAAGGCCACGCGCAAGTACTTCTTCGCCGTCATCGGGCTCATCTTGCTGCAGATCGGCATGGGGGCCATCACCGCCCACTACGCGGTCGAAGGCCAGGCCTTCTTCGGCATTCCGCTCGGCGACGTGCTGCCCTATGTGGTGAGCCGCACCGTGCACACGCAGGTGGGCATCTTCTGGATCGCCACCGCCTGGCTGGCCACTGGCCTGTACATTGCGCCGCTGCTGTCGGGCCATGAGCCCAAGCTGCAAAAGCTCGGCGTCGACGTGCTGTTCTGGGCGCTGATCTTCATCGTCGTCGGCTCTACCGCGACCGGCTGGCTGGGCACGCTGCAGCATCGCGGCGTCGACTTCAGCTTCTGGATCGGCAACCAGGGCCTAGAGTTCACCAGCATGGGCCGGGTGTGGCAGATCCTGCTGTTCGTGGGCCTGTTGTTCTGGCTCTTGCTGTTGGGCCGTGCGCTCTGGCCGGCACTCATGAAGCCGTCTGAAACGCGTGGGCTCATCGCCATGGTCTTCCTGTCGGCAGCCTGCATCGGTGGCTTTTACTCCAGCTCTCTCGTCTGGGGCCAGCACACCCACTACTCGATGATCGAGTACTGGCGCTGGTGGCTGGTGCACCTGTGGGTCGAAGGCTTCTTCGAGGTGTTTGCCACCGCCGTGGTCGCGCTCATCTTCACCCGCCTGGGGTTGATCCATGCGACCAGCGCCAACCGCGCCATCGTCGCCGAGACCATCGTCTTCCTGTTCGGCGGCATCCTCGGTACCTTGCACCACCTGTACTTCACCGGCACACCCACTTCGGTAATCGCCGTGGGCTCGGTGTTCTCGGCGCTCGAGGTCGTGCCGCTTACCCTGATCGGGCTGGAGGCACTGCAAACCTATCGTCGCTCGCAAGCCGCACCGTGGCTCGCCGCCTACAAGTGGCCGATCATGTGCTTCGTGGCCGTGGGTTTCTGGAACACCGTGGGCGCCGGCGTGCTGGGCTTCGCCATCAACCCGCCTGCCTCGCTCTACTACGTGCAAGGCTTGAACATGACGGCCGCCCACGGGCACGCCGCACTGTTCGGGGTGTACGGCATGCTGGGCATAGGCCTCATGCTGTTCTGCCTGCGTGGCCTGTATGACCGCGCCCTGCATTCAGACAAGCTGTTGAAGCCGGCCTTCTGGAGCCTGAACATTGGCCTGGCCATGATGGTGTTCCTGTCGGTGCTGCCTGCCGGCATCTACCAAGCCTGGGCCAGTGTGAACAAGGGTCTGTGGTACGCGCGCTCGCCGGAGATCATTCACTCGGGCGTGATGGAAACGTTGGTGTGGCTGCGCGTGCCGGGCGACATCGTGTTTGCGAGCGGTGCGCTGTTGCTGAGCTGGTATGCCTTGCGCCTGCTGCGCAAGCCGGTCACCCACCGCGTTCCTACCGGCAGGGCGGCTGTGGTGCGCCCATGAAGCTGACCAGCTTCACCGACTTCAGCCTGAGGGTGTTGATCTACCTTGCCGCTGATGTTGGCCGCCGCGCCACCATCGCCGAGATTGCAGCGGCCTTCGATGTGTCGGTGAACCACCTCACCAAGGTGGTTCATTTCCTCGGCAAGCGGGGCTGGCTCGCCAATGTGCGCGGCAAGGGGGGTGGGCTCGGCCTGGCCCTCGAGCCCGAGCGCATCGTCGTCGGCCACGTGGTGCGCGCCACCGAGGGCAGCGCGATGCCCGCCGAATGCTTCGGCACCGCACCGCACCACTGCAGCATTGCGGGCATCTGCCGCCTGCGCTCGGTGTTGCGCGAGGCCGTAGAGGCTTTTTATGCCGTGCTCGACGGCTACACCCTGGCCGACCTGACGCGCAACAAGTCTTCCCTGGCACGGGTGCTACACATCACGCCGATCAGCGCCTGAGCATGCAAGCAGCGTCTCAGCCTTGCGCCCTTCCTCGCTACACGTGCAGCGGGCCGCAGGATCTTCAAGCCACCGTGCTGGCAGCGTTGACGCGGGTCGTAGACCCTGAACTCGCCCTGTCCATCGTTGACGTGGGGCTGATCTACAGCGTGGCCCTCACGGCCGACAAGATCACCGTGCAGATGACCATGACCTCGCCCGCCTGCCCCGTGGCCGACGTGATACTCGAAGAGGTCGAAACCGAGCTCGACCGCGTGCTGCCCGCGGCGATGGCGATCGAGATCGAACTGTGCTGGGAGCCCGCCTGGGAGCCCAGCCGCATGAGCGAGAGCGCCAAGCGCTTCATGCAATGGTGAGTGCGCCCCACGCGCGGCCCCTGCGCACGAGCGCACGGCGCCACGCTTCGGCCGCGCCGGTGTTCAAGGTGGTGATGCTGGTACTGGCCGCCGAATGCCTGCTCGCGGCCGTGGCCGGGGGGCTGCTGCGTGCTGGTTTGGCGCCGGTTCGCCTCGCCACCAGCGAGACCTTGGGGCATGCAGCAGCGGCACATGCGGCGCTGATGATGTCGGGCTTTCTGGGCACGGTGATCAGTATCGAGCGCGCGGTGGCGATCCGCCTGCGCTCGGCCTTCGCTGCACCTTGCGCTTCCGCGCTCGGCGCGTTGCTCATACTGCTCGGCCACACGGCGGCGGGCGCCTGGCTGTCGGTCTTGGCTGCATTCATCTTTGTCGGCGTGAACGTGGCGGTGCTGCTGCGGCACACGGCGGCGCACACCGTGCTGATGCTGGTGGGAGCGCTCGCGTGGTGGGTGGGCAACCTCATGCTGGCCGCGGGCCTGGGAGTCGACGCCGCCTTGCCATGGTGGTTCGCCTTCCTCGTGCTGACCATCGCTGCCGAGCGGCTGGAGATGACGCGGCTGATGCGGCATCGCCCGATGGCGCAGGGCAGCCTGCTGCTGGCGCTGTCGGCCTTGCTCATGGGCGCCGCACTGTCTGCCCACGATTCGGCTGCGGGCGGCGTGCTCTACGGCGGTGCACTCACCGCATTGGCCATCTGGCTCTGCGTGTTCGACATTGCATGGCGCACGGTGAGAGCGCAGGGCTTGCCGCGCTACATGGCCATCTGCCTGCTCAGCGGCTACGCCTGGCTCGCTGTAGCAGGCATCGCATGGATGGGCATGGCCGTGGGCTGCCCGGGTCGCGACATGGCTTTGCACGCGCTGGGCCTGGGCTTCGTGCTCAGCATGGTGATGGGGCATTCGCCGGTCATCCTGCCCGCCGTGGCGCGCGTCAAGCTGGTGTTCGGCGCGTGGTTCTATGCGCCCCTGGCGCTGCTTCACGCCTCGCTGGCCTTGCGTTTGTTGGGCGGGTTCTCCAACCCCACATTGCGCGCGGCAGGTGCGGCCTGGAACGCCGTTTCCTTGGCAGTCTTCGTGCTCGTCGTGATCGGCTCTGCGATCGTATGGCGCATGCGGCCCGACACATCTTCAACCGGCCGCACCCAATGACCCCGATCATCCCGATCATTCCCATCGAAGAGCCGCCCGCGCCTCACCCGACCCAGCGGTTCGCGCTCTGGGAGCTTGGGTTCCGCCCGTTTTACTTGCTCGCCAGCGTGTTCGCCGCCACCTCGGTGGCGCTGTGGGCCGCGCAGTTTGCCGGCTGGATCACGCACCCCTATCTCAGCTGGCCGTTGTGGCACGCCCACGAGATGCTGTTCGGCTTCACCCTCGCCGTGATCGTCGGCTTTCTGTTCACCGCCGGGCGAAACTGGTCGAATCGCCCCACGCCCACAGGCTGGCCGCTGGCCGCATTGGCGGGCCTTTGGGTGGCAGGCCGCGTGCTGGTGCTGACGCCCTTCGCCTGGCCCGCTGCCGTGGTCAACGCGGCGTTTCCCCTTGCCGCGGCGGTGGCGCTGGCCATTCCCTTCTGGGCTGCACGCAATCACCGCAACTACTTCTTCGTGAGCCTCTTGTTGATGATGAGCATGGCCGAGTTCGGCGTTCACCTGGCGCAGCTGGGCGTGGTCGCCGTGCCGCCCTGGTTGGGCATGCAGCTGGCGCTCGACATGGTGCTCTTCATCATGGCCGTGATGGGTGGCCGCGTGATCCCCATGTTCACCAACAACGGCGTGCCGGGTGCAGGCGCCACGCGCGACGAGCGCATCGAGAAGGCCGCGCTGGCCAGCCTGCTCCTGCTGTGGGTCGTCGACCTGCTGCCCCACCCTGCCGCGCTTGAGATCGTGGTGGCCTTCATCTGCGCAGCGCTCCACCTCTGGCGGTGGTTGCTCTGGCGCCCTTGGAAGACCCTGAGCGCGCCGCTGGTGTGGGTGTTGCACGCCGCTTATGCCTGGATCCCGCTGCATCTGGCGCTGCGCGGCATGGGCGCGCTCGGGTGGGTGCTGCCGTCACTGGCAACCCATGCGCTGACGGCGGGCGCCATCGGCGGCATGGTGATCGGCATGATGACGCGCACCGCGCGCGGCCACACCGGTCGGCCACTGCAGGCCGACCGCTTCGATGTGGCCTGCTACCTGCTCATTCTTGCGGCTGGCGTGGTGCGCGTGCTGCTGCCGTTGGCCTGGCCCGCGCAATACCGCAACGCGGTGATGGGTTCGGCCTTTCTCTGGTCGGCCGGCTTCGGGCTCTACGCGCTGCGCTACTGGCCCGTGTTGAGCATGTCCCGGCTCGACGGCAAACCTGGCTGAGCGTTTCACACATGGACTACCTGGTCGTCAAGACGATTCACCAGAGCGCGGTGGCCTTGTCCTTCGCCGGCTTCTTCGCACGCGGCTGCGGCGCACTGGCGGGCGCCGCTTGGGTCGGCAGCAGAGCCGCCAAGACGCTGCCGCACATTGTCGACACCGTGTTGCTGGCCTCAGCCCTCGCACTCGCATGGGCACTGCAGCTCAACCCCTTGAGCCAACCCTGGCTGCTGGCCAAGATCGTCGCACTGGTGATCTATGTTGTGCTGGGGGCTCTGGCACTGCGGCCGGGGCGCAGCCTGAGGCTGCGTGCAATGGCCTGGTTTTGCGCACTGGCCACTTTTGGCTACATCGTGTCGGTGGCCATCAGCAAGAGCGCACTCGGGTTCGTGAGCTGGCTGGCCTGACCTGCACCGGCACACCCTCACGCTGGCGGCCGCTTTTCTTGCCGCTGCTGCAACTCATCGAGCGCGCGGCCTGTAGGCGTCGCACCAGCCTTTGCCCGCCACGAGCCGCCGCGGAAACAAGGTGCAGGCCGCCCAGGGCTCGGTGGGTTTGGCGAGGTAGAGGTCGCAGCCGGCGCAGGTCTCACCCACCGCGTACTTGGGGTAGCGCTTGTGATCGACAGTGGTCGCATCTTCCGCATAGCCGAGGTCGCGTGCCCTCTGTTCTTGTTCGTCGAGGTGCGGGTATTGCGCGAGGGCAGGTGGCGCCGCAAGCTCCGTAGCGCTTGCGAGGGGAAGCCACTGTATGAAGCGCCGGCGTGTCAACGCCGAGGTACGGGCTTCCATGGTGGCTATCCTTGCGGGCAGTGAGTGGGCATATGCCAGTGTCGTGTGCGGGCTGCGTGTGCGATGTGCGCCAGATCAAGAATTGAGCATCGAACCTCAGCCGCTCCATTGGCTGCGTTCGCACAACGAAACTTGGCTGAGGCAGGTCGCCCATCAAGTCGGCGTTTGACTTGCATCAAGCCCGCACGCGAGCGCTGACCGTAAGGTGCGGCGCATGCCCTTGCAAGCCCCCGTGAATGAGCCCATGGCCCGCGCCACCCGAGCGCAAGAGTTGCGCACCTTCCTGTTTCTGTCGGTGGTCTTGGCACCCGTACTGGCGGTGGTGACGGTCGCAGGCTATGGCTTTCTCGTCTGGATGGTTCAGATGATTTCCGGCCCACCCGGGAGCTGAGCATGGCTTGGCCCTTGCCTGATGCCATCAACTTCGGCGATGCCCCGTCGGCCGAGCTGCACATCGCAAGCCTGGTCGTGTACTCCACGCCCAAGCGCGCGCCGCGGGTCGCCACGGAGTTGTCGACGCTGCCCGGCGCGCAAGTCCATGCGGTGTCGGCCGCCGGCAAGCTGGTGGTGACGCTGGAGGCGCGCAGCGCCGAACAGATGATCGCCACCATCCACCAGATCCAGCGTGCCGAAGGCGTTCTTTCGGCCGCGCTGGTGTACCAATGCGCCGATTCACTGGCCTCCATGAACGAGGAAATTCCCGATGCCGATCGCTAGACGCGACTTCATTAGGCAAACGGCCGCGGCAACCGCAGCCGCCGTGGCGGGCGTGCCCCTCGCCCATGCGGCGGCGGGCAGCGCTGAAGACTCCAAACTGAAATGGTCGAAGGCACCCTGCCGCTTCTGCGGCACCGGCTGCGGCGTGACGGTGGCCGTGAAAGACAACCGCGTGGTGGCCACCCACGGCGATGTGCAAGCCGAGGTCAACAAGGGCCTGAACTGCGTCAAGGGCTATTTTTTGTCGAAGATCATGTACGGCGAAGACCGCTTGACCCATCCGCTGCTGCGCATGAAGAACGGGCAGTACGCCAAAGACGGCGAGTTCCAGCAGGTGTCGTGGGACAAGGCCTTCGACGTGATGGCCGAGCAATTCAAACGCGTGCTGAGAGACAAGGGCCCTACCGCGGTGGGCATGTTTGGCTCGGGCCAGTGGACGATCTGGGAAGGCTACGCCGCGCTCAAGCTGATGAAGGCGGGCTTTCGCTCCAACAACCTCGACCCCAATGCACGCCACTGCATGGCCTCGGCCGCAGTGGGCTTCATGCGCACCTTTGGCATGGACGAGCCCATGGGCTGCTATGACGACATCGAGGCCGCCGACGCCTTCGTGCTGTGGGGCTCGAACATGGCCGAGATGCACCCCATTCTGTGGACGCGGGTGACCGACCGGCGCCTGAGCGGCAAAGATGTGAAAGTGGCGGTGCTCTCGACCTTCGAGCACCGCTCCTACGAGCTGGCCGACATCGAGCTCACCTTCACGCCGCAGACAGACCTCGCCATCCTCAACTACATCGCCCACTACATCATCAGCACCGGGCGAGTGAACCGCGACTTCGTTGAGAAGCACACCTCGTTTCGCTTGGGCAATGCCGACATCGGCTACGGCCTGCGCCCCGAACACCCGCTGCAGAAGGCCGCCAAGAACGCCAAGGACGCGGGCGGCTCCAAGCCCATGAGCTTCGATGAGTTCGCCAAGTTTGTTTCCACCTACGACCTGGAATACACCGCCAAGCTGAGCGGTGTGCCCAAGAACCGGCTCGAAGCATTGGCCGAGTTGTATGCCGACCCCAAGGTGAAGGTGATGTCGTTCTGGACCATGGGCTTCAACCAGCACACGCGCGGCGTCTGGTGCAACAACATGGTCTACAACATTCACCTGCTCACCGGCAAGATCGCAACGCCCGGCAGCAGCCCGTTCTCGCTCACGGGCCAGCCCTCGGCTTGCGGCACGGCGCGCGAGGTGGGCACTTTTGCAAATAGGCTGCCCGCCGACATGGTGGTGACCAACCCCCAGCACCGCGCCCGCGCCGAAGAGATATGGAAGCTGCCCGACGGCACCATTCCCGGCACGCCGGGCTACCACGCCGTGCTGCAAAACCGCATGCTCAAGGACGGCAAGCTCAACGCCTACTGGGTGATGGTCAACAACAACATACAGGCCGGCGCCAACCTCATGCAAGAGGGCTACCCGGGCTACCGCAACCCCGACAACTTCGTGGTGGTGTCTGACGCCTACCCGACGGTCACGGCCATTGCGGCCGACCTGATCCTGCCGGCGGCGATGTGGGTGGAGAAGGAAGGTGCGTATGGCAATGCCGAGCGCCGCACGCACTTCTGGCACCAGCTCGTCACGCCGCCCGGCGAGTCGCGCTCCGACCTTTGGCAGCTGATGGAGTTTTCCAAGCGCTTCAAGATGGAAGAAGTGTGGCCCCCCGAGCTGCTGGCCAAGAAGCCGGAGTACCGCGGCAAGACGATGTACCAGGTGCTGTTCGAGAACGGGCAGGTCAACAGGTTTCCGCCTTCCGAGGTGGAAGCTGGCTACGACAACGCTGAGGCCAAGGCCTTCGGTTTCTATGCGCAAAAAGGCTTGTTCGAGGAGTACGCGAGCTTCGGCCGCGGCCACGGCCACGACTTGGCGCCCTTCGACACCTACCACCAGGTGCGCGGCCTGCGCTGGCCGGTGGTCAACGGCCGCGAAACGCGCTGGCGCTACAAGGAAGGCAGCGACCCCTATGTCAAAGCCGGCACGGGCTACCAGTTCTACGGCCACCCCGATGGCAAGGCACTCATCTTCGCCCTGCCCTACGAGCCCGCAGCCGAGTCGCCCGACAAGGACTACCCCTTCTGGCTGTCGACCGGCCGCGTGCTGGAACACTGGCACTCGGGCTCGATGACGCGGCGAGTGCCCGAGCTGCACAAGGCCATGCCGCATGCGGTCTGCTACATGCACCCCGACGATGCCCAAGCGCTGGGTGTGCGCCGCGGTGTGGAGATCGAGATCGCCTCGCGCCGCGGCAGCATGCGCACCCGGGTGGAGACACGTGGGCGCAACAAGCCGCCACGCGGGCTGGTCTTTGTACCGTGGTTCGACGCGAGCCAGCTCATCAACAAGCTGACCCTCGACGCCACCGACCCGATCTCGTTCCAGACCGACTTCAAGAAGTGCGCCGTGAAGATCACCAAGGCATGAGGCAGCGAGGAGCTCCCCACATGAACCTCCGTCACACCCTGCTGGCTCTGTTGCTGTTGGCATCGGCGGCTATTGCTGCACCGCCCGCAGTGCAAGACGCCATGCGCGGGCCGGTGCCCATCACCGAAATGACCAAGCCGCCCCTGCTCACCAACGCGGTGAACGACGACGTGCGCCGCACCCGCAGCTACGCCATGCAGCCGCCCACCATCCCGCATCGGGTCGACGGCTACCAGGTCGACAAGAACTTCAACAAGTGCCTGGACTGCCATGCGCGCGCGAAGAGCGAGTTCACCCAGGCCATTCCCGTGAGCGACACGCACTACATCGACCGCAGTAGCACTGTGCTGGCCCAGATTTCCACTCGCCGCTACTTCTGCATGCAATGCCACGTGACGCAAGAGCCTGTGGGTGCGCTGGTGCCCAACACCTTCGAAGACGTCGACACCGTGATTCGCAAGGCGGCGGCGGTGCCCACCAAGAAGTAGAAAAAAGGCAACGGCATGCTTGAGTTCATCAAACGGTACTGGCGCATCCTCTCGCGCCCCAGTGTGCACTTCAGCCTGGGCTTCCTCACGATTGCGGGGTTCGTCGGCGGAGTGGTGTTCTGGGGTGGCTTCAATACTGCAATGGAGGCCACCAACACCGAGGCCTTTTGCACCGGCTGCCACGAGATGCGCGACAACGTGTACGCCGAGCTCAAGAGCACCATTCACTACACCAACCGCTCGGGCGTGCGGGCGGTGTGCTCCAACTGCCACGTGCCACACAACTGGACCGACAAGATTGCCCGCAAGATGCAGGCATCGAAAGAGGTGTGGGGCACTGTCTTTGCCACCATCGACACACCAGAGAAGTTTCAGGCCAAGCGGCTGGAGCTGGCCCAGCACGAGTGGGCGCGCTTCAAAGCCAACGACTCGCTGGAGTGCCGCAACTGCCACAACTATGAGTACATGGACTTCACGCGGCAAAGCCTGCGAGCCCAAAACATGCACTCCACCTACCTTGCCAACAAAGAGAAGACCTGCATCGATTGCCACAAGGGCATTGCGCACAGGCTGCCGCACATCCCTGCCGGCGAGGCGCCGACGGACACGCCAGGGCAGCAGGTGCCTCAACCCAAGCCCTGACACACGGGTCGCAGTTTGATCTGTCGCAAGGTACTGCCCGGCCAGCGGTGAGACGCTTGGGGAACACCGGAGGCATCCATGAAACCCATCACCCTGCGGATCATTCGTGACGAGCACTCGGCGCTGCGCGCCATGGTGCGGTCCATCCCGATGCTGCTGTCTCACCACCGAGCCCGCGGCACCCTGCCCGACTTCGAGGCCCTGCGCGCGATGATGTTCTACATCGACGAGTTCCCAGAGAAGCAGCATCACCGCAAGGAGTCGGACATCCTGTTCCCGAAGCTGCGGGCGCGTACGCCGCAACACCGCGAGCTGCTGGATCACCTGGATGCCGACCACGCCCTTGGTGAGCGCAACATACGCGAGCTGGAGCACGCCTTGCTGGCCTTCGAGATGCTGGGCGACATCCGACGCGAATCGTTCGAGCAGGCCATGACGGGCTACCGCGACTTCTACCTTACCCACATGGCGCTGGAGGAGCATGAAGTTTTCCCTTTGGCCGAGCGCCTGCTGACCGAGGAAGACTGGCAAGACCTGGACGATGCTTTCCAGGCCAACCGCGACCCGCTGACAGGCCACGAACCTGACACCGACTATCGGGCCCTGTTCACCCGCATCGTCAACCTGGTGCCAGCACCTATTGGACTGGGCTACGCAGCGTGAACCTGCGCAACGTGATGGTTCATGTGGACGGCGATGCCCGCTGCCGCATGCGCGCACGCGTGGCCGTCAAGCTGGCCGAGGCGCACGGAGCGCGCATCATCGGCGTGGCCGCCACGGGCCGGCAGAACCCATCGACCTTCATGTCGGCCGCGCACCAGCAGATTGAAGACGCGCGGCAGTCTCACGACCGTTCAGTCGACCAGACACACGGGTGGACAGAGCTCTTCAAGCATTGGTGCGAGGCAGAAAAATGCCTCAACCCGGTTGAAGCTGCTGCCTACGATGGAGAGGCCGCCACGGTGCTGGCTTACCGCGCTCACGGCGCCGACCTGTGCATCGTCAGCCAGGCCCACGCGCGTGGGGAGGCAGAGTTCGTGGAGAGCGTGCTGCTGCACAGCGCGCGCCCGACCTTGGTGCTTCCCGAGGCTGTGCCCCTAGATCACTTGGGGCGCATCGTGCTTCTCGCCTGGGACGACAGCCGAAGCGTGGCCTGTGCCGCGGCCGACGCGTTGCCCATGCTGACACGCGCCAAGGTCGTGCACCTGTGCACGTGGTATCGGCACGGCGAGGTGGAGCCGCACGCGCTTCATCAGCGGCTCAGCGACGTCGGCAAGTGGCTGGCGTCTCACGGCGTGCACTGCGAGATCCACACCGATGCTGCGCAAGCGAACATTGGCAACACCATCCTCCAGACCGCACAGACGCTTGCGGCCGATCTGCTGGTGATGGGCAGCTACGGGCATTCGCGCTGGAGCGAGCGTCTGCTGGGAGGTGTAACCCGCACTGTGCTGAGTCAGGCCCATGTGCCGGTGTTGATGTCACGCTGAACTGCCAGACTGCATGGATTTCGAACCCACCGCCACCAGCGCCGAGCTTGCCCAACGCGTGCAGCGCTTCATCGACGACCTGGTGCTGCCGAGCTACAGCGAATGGCACCGCTACGCCGACGCGGGCGTGTACCCACTGGATTTGATCGAGCCCCTGAAAACGCAGGCCCGCGATCTGGGTTTGTGGAATCTCTTCTTGCCCAGCCTGCGTGCCGACCAGCCCGGCACGCGCCTGAGCAACGTCGACTACGCGCCGTTGTGCGAGATCATGGGGCGCGTGCCGTGGTCAGCCGAGGTCTTCAACTGCAACGCCCCCGACAGCGGCAACATCGAGCTGCTGCAACTGTTTGCCACGCCCTTGCAGCGCGAGCGTTGGCTGAACCCCTTGCTCGCGGGCGAGATGCGGTCATGCTTTGCGATGAGTGAACCCGATGTCGCTTCGTCCGACGCCACCAACATCGAGACGCGGATCGATCGCGACGGCGACGACTATGTCGTGAACGGCCGCAAGTGGTTCATCACTGGTGCGGCGCACCCGCTGTGCCGGGTGGTGCTGGTGATGGGGCGCCATGACGGCAGTGACTCGAGCACGGCGCACGGCAGGCATTCCATCCTGATGGTGCCGATGGACACACCCGGGCTTCGCATCGAGCGCAACATCCCGGTGATGGATCACCAAGCCCTGGAAGGCCACTGCGAGCTGGTGTTTCGGGACGTCCGTGTGCCTTCGGTCTTCATGCTTGGAGACCAGGGACGCGGCTTCAGCCTGGCGCAAGCACGGTTGGGGCCGGGCCGCGTACACCATTGCATGCGCAGCATCGGCCAGTGCGAGCTGGCGCTTGAGTTGATGTGCGAACGGGCGCTTGAGCGGCGGGCCTTCGGTGCCCGCGTGGCTGATTTCGCCAACGTGCAGGACTGGATCGCCCTGTCCCGCCTGGAGATCGACCAAGCTCGGCTGCTGGTGTTGCACGCCGCATGGCGCATGGACCGCGAAGGAAACCCGGCCGCGCGAACCGAGGTGGCGGGCATCAAGCTCGTGACCGCGCGACTGCAGACCACGGTGCTCGACCGCGCGATGCAGGTGTTTGGCGCCATGGGCCTGACACCGGACACGCCCCTCGCCCGTCTGTGGAGCTGGGGCCGGGCGATGCGCTTCTTTGACGGGCCTGACGAGGTGCACCTGCGAACGGTGGCGCGAAGTGAACTGAGCCGTGCCAAGAAACGGCATGGCGCCAATGCCGCTCACCTCAGGCGCTGGATGCCACCGGCTGCTGAGCGCGTCTGATGCGGCTTGATGCGGGGTGAGCCGACTCACATCGAGCGACCGTCAAACTGCGTGACCGGGATTGCCTGCAGGTCTATGCCCTCGACGCAGCGGATGTTGATGGCCGCGATCGCCTCGCCTGATGGTGCCGTGCCGTCGCCGTAGGCATGAATACCGCAGTGGGTGCAGAAGCGGTGCTTGATCACATGCTTGTTGAACAGATAGGTGCTCATGTTTCCTTCGGGCGTGAGCAGCTGCATGGCGCTGCGCGGCACAAACCACATCAGCGTTCCTTTGCGCTGGCACATGGAGCAGTTGCAAGCCATGGCCGAGTTGAGGTCACCTTCTGCTTCGAATTTCACGCGGCCACAGTGGCAGCTTCCTTGGTATTTCATGTCAGGCGCCCTGTGGGTTGAGGTGAAGAAAACCTTCGAGCTGGTCGAGCATGGGCGCCCAGCCGCGCTCGTGGTTGATGCGGGCCTGTTCGTCGAAGAATCGGTCGTGCACAAAGCTGAGCTCGGTGCCGTCGGCGGTGGGTGTGAGGTTGATGCTGACGCGTGACACCCGCTCCGGTGTGCTCTTGAATGCCCAGGAGAACACCAGCCGACGCAAGGGCACCACTTCTTGGTAGACCCCCGAGACCTCGTGTGACTCGCCATGCGCCTCGCCAGCCGGCCCGTTGAACGCGATGCGGTAATGGCCACCCACGCGCAGGTCGAACTCGGCTGCGGTGACCGAGCCGGATTTGCCAACGCCGAACCACTGTCTCAGCGCTTGCGGGTCGGTCCACGCGCGCCAGACTTTTTCGGGCGCGACACGGAAGTGGCGCCTGAGGCTGAGCTGGGCTTGCTCGCCTTGCGGGGTGGGTTGTTGGGTTCTTTCCATGGCGTGAGTTCCTCTTGGTGGTAGAGATAGCGGCCGAGCGCATCGAGCTGCTCGTTCCAGAAACGTTCGTAGCGAGAGATCCACATCGCTGCCTCCTGCAGGGGTGAGGCATCGAGCTGGCAGCGCACCACGCGCCCTTCTTTCGAGCGCGCAATGAGCCCGGCAGCTTCGAGCACCGCCAAGTGCTTCATGAAGCCCGGCAGCGACATGTCGTGTGGGTGGGCCAGCTCGGAGACTGAGAAGGCGCCGCCGTCCAGCTGGGCCAGCACGCCGCGTCGTGTTGAATCAGACAGCGCCGCAAACACGAGATCGAGTTGGTGTTCTATATTGTTAACCATAAGGTTTAGTATTGGCGATGACGATGGCCTTGTCAAGCCTGCTCGATGAACACCCGCTCGGCCAGCGAGCAGCCGCAAAAAAGCCCCCATCAGTCGAAACCGAAGGGGGCCTTCCAAGGCAAACGGCGAACCGTTTGCCACACCTCACTCACGTCACGAAATCAATCGCGATCGAGCGTGCCGTTGCCATCACGGTCCACGCCTATGCGCGTGCCGTTGCCCGGGGGCACGCAGGTGAAAGTCACGGGCGATCCCGCCGAAGCGGTTTGGGTGATGAGTGCGGCTTGCGTGACAGCCGATTCGCTCGCCTTGTCAGGCACGAAGTTGCCAGCGCTGTTCAGCACCCAGCCCTTGGCAATGCCGCCCACCACCGACTTCGCGACGAGTTCGCACTCAGGAACCGGGCTCGTCACTTTGGCGCGTGCTACCAGCAGGTTTACGCGGGCCGTCACGTCTGACTGCGACGCGTTTGCTGACGTGACGGTCACCTGTTGACCCACGATCGGGTTCATCTCAGCCGGCGCCACCATGACGTATTGCTCCAGCTGCTGGCGTTGGGTGGCCGAGAGTGCCGCGAACACGTTTTCGCTCAAGAACTGGATCATCGTGCCGAACTTGCCCGCGTTGGCAATGCCAAAGCCGCGCACCTGGTCGCCCACGTTTGCGGTGCCAGCCACCTGCGAGTTGTTGCCGAACATGCCCACCTTTTGGTAGATGTTGCGCAGGTGAGGGATCTTGAAGTCTTGGTCGATCTGGGCGCCTTCGATGGACATGGTGCCGTCAGTGCCGAACTTGCCGCGGGTCGGATCGATCAGGTGGCAACCATTGCAAGTGGTGACCTGGTCCGAGGTGACTGTGTTGTAGACATTCTTGCCAGCCGCCTGAGTGGTGGTGAGCGAGTTGTCCAGGTTCGCGATCGGGTTCGGTGGGTACTTGATCTCGAGCACGAAGTTGGTGAACGCAGCCATTTCGGTGTCGGTCAACGGCTGGTCGCGGCCCAGCAGGCCGGTGAAGGCCACGATGAAGTCCTGGAACGATTGCTGTTCGAGCGTTTCACCGGCACTGCGGCTTTGGCCGGTGCGGTCGCCGCGCCAATGCATAGGGCCGTTGCCCACCATGCCACGGAAGCTTTGCGTGGTCATCGGCCCCTTCATCGGATGGAAGTTGGCTTTTCGACCAAAGGCGGGCACGTTGCTGTTGTAGGTGTTGGGGCTGCTCACGCGGCTCTCGCTTGGGTTGCCCAGGTCCCAGGCCAGGTGGTCCACGTCACCAAAGATGTGGCAGCCTGAGCACGACGAGTCGCCGCGGCTCGAAGTGAGAACCGCGTCGTACAGGAACTTGCGGCCGCTTTGCACCACAGCGGGTTCAGGATTGAACATCTTCACGTGGCCGGTTTCAGTAAAGCTAGTGGTGTTGACCACCGAGACCCCGTTGTCTGCGCGCGTGGTCACGAACGCCAGGTTGCGCGTCGAGTCGAGCACCACACCGGTGGGCAAGCCGCCTGTGAGCGTGATGTGGTTGTTGGCCGAAGGCGTGAAGCTGTTGGCTTCGAGCTGCGAGGTGCTGATGCGGCCCAGCTTGTTGGAGCCCATGGCTGCCACATACATCGTGGCGCCGTCGGGGCTGATGGCCATCTCGAGCGGCGTGGCAAGGCTGGCTGCTTTCTCGGCCGCAGTGCCCGCGGCCTGGTCATAGCTCGCGATGTGCTTGTTCAGGTGACGGGGCAGCACATTGGAGCCATCGATCACCGTGATGCGGCTTTCGACGAAGTGGCCGCGCACGGTGGTCGAGCGGGTGCCCGGGCCTTCGAAACGCACGATGTTGCGGGCGTCCTGGTTGCTCACGTAGACCTTGCCCGATGACGGGTTGACCGCCAGGTTGAACAGCGTGGTGCCCACGCCCGATGTGCGACCGGTCACGGTGGGCGCAGAGCCCGAGGTGTCGATGGTGAAGACGTCGTAGTCGGGCAGGTTGAGCTTGACGCGGCTGGTCCAGTCAGAGCCTGCCACATTGCGCGTCGGGTCACCGTTGTCCATCCAGCGACCGGCAGCGTTCTTCTGCACGATCAACGTGGTTTTAGGCGCAGCGTTGCCATTGGCGTCGGTGGTGGGCGACGGCAGGGTGAGCCCGCCGTTGCCCAGGTCTTCGTTCAGCACCGTGGTCTTGTTGCCGGAGTTGAACACCGCGGCGTACACGCGGGTGCCTGCGGCGTTTTTGGCCAGGCCGCGCAGCGTGTCGCCGAACATGTTCAAGCGCGTGAGGGGGGCGCCGCCGAGCTTGGTGCCCGGGTTGGCCGCGTCGTACACCCAGACGTCGGCACGGCCGACGCCGGCGGTGGTCAGCTGCGGGTCGAAGCCGGTGTTCTGCCCGCGGTGTGCTGCAGTGATGAACGCCCACTTGTTGCCCGCACCGGCAAACAAGATGTCGCGCGGCTCATCGCCCACCAGCAGTGTGTTGACCACACGCGCTGGCGAGGTCGAGACGTCGACGATGCTCACACTGTCCGACAGGTGGTTGACCACCCACAGCTGGTTGTCGTTGGCCAAGGCCAAGGCCACGGGCTCCAGGCCTACCGGGATCGACTCGCTCAGCACCGGCACGCCCGATTGCGTGTTGTAGACCTCGACGCGGTTGTCCGGTGTGTTGACGACGTACAAGCGCAGGCCGTTGCTGGACAGGGCCATCGGCCGCACGTGGCCGCTCTCGAAGGTAGTGAACTTGCCAATGGCAGGGCGTGGTGCGCCCCCACCACCGCCGCCGCCGCCAGGCGTGCCTTCGAGCGCCACGGTGTTGACCGTGTAGCTTTCGGTTGCGCTGTTGGCGCTGACGCGGAAACGCACGCGCAGCGTCGTGATGCCAGCTGCTGCTGTGGGCAGGTCGAAGCTCACTCGGCTTGATGCGGTTGCGCGGGTCGACTCGAGCGCGGCGTAGGTGGTGCCGTCGGTCGAATATTCGGCAATGCCGGCCTCCCCGATGTCGAGCCCGACGGTGACGCGGTCATAGCTGAGCTTGATGCCCGTGTAGTTCACGGTGCTGATGGGGGGCGAGGTGATGGCGCCGTCGGTGCTCAACAGCGCGGCAGTCAGCTTGGCGCCGGCGGTGCCCGTGCTCACCGAGCCAGCCGCAGTGAACGGGCCCAGTCCGCTGGAAAAGTTTTGCTGAAGGATGACGTCGGCATGGGCACTGCCGGCGAATGCACCAAGGCCAATGCCAAGGGCGAACAGGGATGCACGGAACCGCCTGCAGGCGGCCCCAGAGGGGGGGTAGAACATGATGTCTCCTCGCTGTCGAGCAACGTTGTATGTGGCTCATTGCCTGCATGGAAGCGCAGGCAACAAGGCGCGTGATCCTCTCGTGGCAACCCTGAGGGCACTCAGATGAATAGCATGCGCGTGCAAATTGTGTCTATTAGGAGGCGTGTTGAACAGGCGCCTTACTGGGATATTTATGAATGGAAAGTGAATACTCTCCCTTCGCACCTGGAAGCGGTACCCCTTGCCGACCCACAACGAGCCCGCTGCCTGAAATGTCTTCAGGGTAAACATGCACAAGGGTGCAAAAAGGTTTGACTTGCCGAGCGAATTGACCTTCGTCGAGCGTGGGCCGCATGAACTCTTTGGAACAATCCAAACAGCCTGACTCTGGGGCGAGGAGCAAGGCCTGCTGCAGCCAGCGCGTCGAGGTTGTCGCCGGCCGCAACGCACAATGCGGCTGATCCACCTGCTGATGGCCTGCGAAGCCGCCGTGCCAGAGCAGCAGGTGCCTATCGACCGATTCGATCCATGTTGCCTTGCGGTCCTTCGCAGGCAATTGCCCTGTACACAAACCGAGAGATGACCATGACCAGCCCGATGTACACACACTCCCTTCCCGTCTTCAAGCAAATGCTGACGGCCTTGAAAGCCATATTGGCGCAGGTCGAAGCGCAGGTTGCGGCCAAGTCGATGGAGCCTGATGCGTATCTGCAAGCGCGCCTCTTTCCAGACATGTTCCCGCTGGTCAAGCAGGTGCAGATTGCCGCCGATTTTTCACGCGGTATCTCGGCACGGCTCGCCGGTGTTGATGTTCCGGCCTATGAAGGAGGCGAGAAGAGCTTTGCCGATCTCGACGCGCTCTTGACCCAGACCCTGGCCTTTCTGGACAGCCTGAGCGCTTCGCAATTCGATGGCAGCGAAAGCAAGGAAATCGTGTTGCGCCCCGGTACGCCGAAAGAAAAGAAGTTGAGCGGTCAGGCCTATCTGGCGAACTATGGCTCACCGCAGTTCTTCTTTCACGTCACCACGGCCTTCGCCATCCTGCGCCACAACGGGGTGGCCATCGGCAAGCGCGATTACATGGGTGCGTACTAGGCAACTGCTTGCGCCCATGGCCATTGCCACACGCCCCAGCGCCTCTGCGCGACCCAGGGAACTGCAACTGTCGGCAGCCGCGTGGAGGCAGTCAAACCCAGCGTTGTGCCGACCGTTTCATGCGGACGCGACATCCAGGCCACTCACGAGCCCTGGAACGGTGGCCTTCAGATATCGAGCGAACTCCTCCAGGTGAGTGGCCCGAGGCCCTGATCGAGGCCACAGGGCTTCGAAAGAGATCCGAACTTTCTCGCCCGACTTTGCTGCGATGTAAAAGCATGCGTGATCGCTACGCGTCATCTTCGAACGCGGAATGATTGCGGCACCGATCCCGAGATGTGCCCACTCTTCAAGCACTTGGTAGCTCATTGCCTCGCCCGAGTACGCAAGCAATTGGCGCCGATGCTTTCGGAACAGATCGCGCGTCGCGCGTGCCAGGCCACATGCGTCGGGAACCATGACGAAGGTTTCGGCTGCGATCTCTGCAAACGACACGGTGTCGCTTCGAGGGCCAGAGGATGTCCGCGCGCTTCTTGGCAAATACAGCAGCGGTTCGCTGTACAGAGGTGCGCAGAGCCAAGGCTTTCGGTGGATACCCGCTACCCCTAGGACGAAGTCGAGGAGGCCTTCATCCAGCATTCTGTAGAGGTCCTGCATGTTCATCTCTCGAAAGATGACATCGACATCCGGATGCTTCGATCGGAAGGCTTCGGTGATCAGCGAGACCAGTTGAGGCCGGATCAGTGGCGACGTTCCGATGCGCACCAGGCGCTTGCCTGGGTTGAGAAACGACTTGGTCTGGCGCTCCAACGTTTGCTGAGCGCGCAAGACCTCGCCGACGTAGGGCATGACATAGGTACCGAACTGCGTCAGCGAGACTTTTCGAGTGGTTCGCAAGAAGAGCCGCTCGCCGAGCTCTGCCTCGAGCTGCGCAATGCCGTTCGAGAGCGTCGGCTGGGTCACACAGCACTCTGAGGCCGCGGCTGTGAACGAGCCGTGAGATCCCACAGCGGCAGCGAATCGAAGCTGGGTCAGATTCATTGATTGATTCACACAGTGAATGTATCGGATGCGAAAAGCAAATTTTACTATGGGTCGCCGCGCCTCTACTCTCTGTCCATGGGCTCGTATCCGCGGGCCCAACTTCAACGAAACCCGAGGAGATTTGCAATGGTTTATCTAGAGGTCAGCATGGTTGTGGCAGCCAACGATCGACCTGCTGCGGCAGCGGTCTACGCCAAGTTCAAGGCGCCGTTTCTCGCACAAGCGCGGGGTGCCAAGTCCAAGGAGCTGCTGATTCGCGACGAGGACGTGCAGGTTTTGCACGGTTTCGACACCGTCGATAACGCGAAGTCATACCTGTCGAGCAAGCTTTTCAACGACGACGTCGTGGGCGAGCTGAAACCGCTGCTGACAAGCGCGCCGGACGTTCGCGTCTACGAGACAGTGTGACGTTCGCCTAGTTCACAGAGGACATCAACATGATCAAGCCAAATCGCGTTCTTCTCGCTGGTCTGCTCGCGACCTTACTCTCTGCCCCGGTGCTCGCGCATGCGGAAAAGGCATACCTTGAAATCACCTTGAAGATCGATCCTGCTGACCGCGCCGCCGCTGGTGCTGTCTACGCAAAATACAAGTTGCCCTTTCTCAACACCATTCGTGGAGCCCAGTCGAAGGAGCTCTTGATGCGCGATGACGACGTTCAGGTACTCCACGGATTCGCAACCCTCAAGCAGGCGCAAGCCTATTTGACCAGCGACCTGTTTACGCATGATGTGGTCACGGAACTCAAGCCCTTGCTCAAGGCCGCGCCCGAAGTTCGCATCTACACGACGGAATAGATCCGGCCTCTCAAGAGAACCGGCTCGCCGCTCAATGTCACCCACCCTGCCCTGGATTCTCTTCATGCTTGGGGTTGGCCACGTCCTTTATGGGTGTGTCAAGCCGCCGCAGTTGGCGATGGCCATCTCGTTCGGTTGGTGGGTGCCTATCTCTTCCCGGTATCGGCAGTCGGCGCGGGCGCCATTCCGAAATCACCATTCCTCGTTGGCTTGGCAATCTCCCTTCTGTTGCTCGCCTTAGGCTTCGGCTACTTATAGCTATTCGTCGTATTGAGATCATCCAGGACATCACAACGTGACAACCAGTCTCTCCAATCCAGAGGGCGTGCACGCGCCACTCGGCCTTTACAGTCACACGGTTTCTGTGCCGGGCGGCACAGAACTCATATTCATTTCGGGACAGCTCGGCGTTCGCCCCGATGGCTCAACGCCAGCCACGATGGCGGAGCAAGCGGATCAAGTCTTCGCAAATATCATCACTCTGCTGAGGTCGCACGGTTTGGAAGCCACTGACATCATCAAGCTGACCACCTTCATGGTTGCCGGGCACGACGGACAGGCGGTACGAAACGCAAGGATCAAGCATCTCGGCTCACATCGGCCAGCTTCTACGGCGGTCTACGTTTCGCAGTTGGTTGATCCAGCTTGGTTTGTTGAGGTTGATGCTGTTGCCGCCAAGCTCCCTGCCACCTTGGCACAAAGCACCAAGTCGGCAACCTGACCTGTACCAGCACGTCGCTATGCAGAAAGAGTCCACAGGCCGCTCACTTCACGAAATCGCGCGGGCTCGGCCTGAAGCCTCCCACTAGAATCGACCGTATGAGTTTGTCCCGCGCAATCCGCAAAGCCGTCAGCCGTCTGCTGATTGGCGTGCTGCTGTTCGCGCAGTTGGCCGTTGCAAGCTACGCCTGCCCGGGTCTTTCGAGGATGACCTTGGAAGGGGCACCTGTTCCAGCGGCCACCGAGCAGGCGGCCTCCATGCCAGGCTGCGAGCAGGTCGACGCCAACGCGGCCAACTTGTGCGCCGAGCACTGCCGGCATGGCCAGCAAAGTGCCGATACGGCGCCCGCGCCGGCCGTTCACGCTGCGATCCCGACATTCTTGTATTCGCTCCCCATCGAGCCTGAGCACAGGCTCGGTTCTGGCCGGTCCCACCCGGCCTCTGCGCTCAGTCTGGCTGCGGCGCCTGCGCCACCGCACGCCATCCTGCACTGCGTTTTCCGCCTCTGACCTCCTGACGCTGCGCGCGCTGAAGGCCTGACGACCACGTCGGCCTCCGGCGCACGTGGTCGTGCTCACGCGCCTGGCCGTTGCTTCCATTCGGCCGGCGCGCAGAGCCGGCTTCCCTCTCGTCCGTCGTCTGGAGATTTCATGTCTGTTCATTCCCTAAGCGCATCAGTCCGGCGCTCGCCGGCACATGGTTCGACGCGCGTCGGCATCGCCCTGGCGGCGGTGCTCACGCTCGGCACGCTGCAAGCCCATGCGGCCCCCTTGACGCTGGACGACGCCTTGCGCCTCGCCCAGGAACGCTCCCGCCTACTGCCCGCCCAGGAGGCATCGGCTGCGGCTGCGCGCGAGATGGCCGTGGCGGCCGGCCAGCGGCCGGATCCGACGCTGAAAGCGGGCATCAACAACCTGCCGACCGATGGCCCCGACCGGCTCAGCCTGACCCGAGATTTCATGACCATGCGCTCGATCGGTGTGGTGCAGGAATTCACCCGTGAGGGCAAGCTCAGGGCAAGGACGGCGCGATACGAACGCGAGGCCGAAGTTGCCGAGGCTGGCCGTGAACTGGCGCTGGCCAGCCTTCAGCGTGACACCGCGATGGCCTGGCTGGACCGCCACTACCAGGAACGCATGCGTGATGTGCTGGTGTCGCAGCGCGACGAAGCCCGGTTGCAGATCGACTCGGCAGACGCTGGGTACAGCGGTGGCCGGGGTTCGCAAGCCGATGTATTCGCAGCGCGGGCCAGCGTTGCACAGATCGAAGACCGGCTGTCAGAGGTCGAGCGACAGATTGCCACGGCCACGACGCAACTGGCGCGCTGGGTAGGCACGCAAGGCGCCAACGTGCTCGCTGTACCGCCCCCGCTGGACGGCGTTCCGCTGAAGGCCGAAGACCTGGATTCCCAACTGATCCACCACCCGCAGATTGAAATTCTGGCGCGGCAAGAGGCGATGGCACAGGCCGATGTCGACGTGGTGCAGGCCAACAAGAAGCCCGACTTCAGTGTCGAGCTGATGGTCAACCAGCGTGGACCGGCTTACTCGAACATGGTTTCGCTGAACTTGTCGGTGCCACTGCAATGGAACCAGAAGAACCGTCAGGACCGCGAGGTCGGCGCCAAGCTGGCGCGGGTCGAAGAGCTGCGGGCGCAACGCGAAGAAGCGACCCGCATGCACGTCGCCGAAACCTTGGTGATGCTGCAGGAATGGCGCAGCGACCGCGAGCGCTTGACGCGCTACGACACCTCGCTGCAGCCACTGGCTGGCGAGCGAACGCGAGCGGCAATGGCCGCTTATCGTGGTGGCAACGGCTCCTTGACCGGGGTGCTCGATGCTCGCCGCGGCGAGATCGACACGCGCATCGAGCGCCTGCGCCTGGAGATGCAAGCCGCAAGGCTGTGGGCGCAGCTCAACTACCTCGTGCCTGTCGGCCACGGTGCCCCGCGCGCCGCACGCCCCTGACCCCCCTTTACTCACACATCATGAAAATCAAACCATTCGCGATCACTCTGGTGGTCATCGCTGCCCTAGTCGCTGGCAGCTACGGTCTGTACATGTCAGGTCTGCACCGTGGTCAAGGCATGAACGCAGGCCCCGCTGCGCTGGCATCGTCCGGCGTGGCAGCGGCCATTGCGCCCGCTGCTGGCAAGCTGCCGCAAAGCATTGCCGAGGGCGAAGACGCCACGCGCCGCCACATTCAGTCGGGCATCAAAGCGGGTGATCTCGACCCGATTGCTGGCAGCAAGGTTCTGTACTACCACGACCCCATGGTGCCGGGGAACAAGTTTGACAAGCCGGCCAAGTCGCCGTTCATGGACATGATGCTGGTGCCGGTCTACGCTGAGGGCGACAGTGACGGCAGCAAGGTCACCGTGAGCTCTCGCATCCAGCAGAACCTGGGCGTGCGCACCGCCGAGGTCACCGAAGGCACGCTGTCGCCACAAGTCTCGGCGGTCGGCAGCATCGCGTTCAACGAGCGCGACCAGGCGCTGGTTCAGGCCCGTGCCACTGGCTACGTGGAGAAGCTCTACGTGCGTGCCACCCTCGATGCGGTGCGCCAGGGTCAGGCGCTCGCCGACCTGTACGTGCCCGACTGGATCGCCGCGCAAGAAGAGTTCCTGTCGGTGCGCCGCATGCAGGGCACCGACCTTGCGTCATTGGTCGATGGTGCGCGCCAGCGCATGCGCCAGGTCGGCATGAACGACGCCCAGATCAGCCTGGTCGAAAGCAGCGGGCACACACAGCCGCGCAGCACCCTGAGAGCGCCGATCGCCGGTGTCGTGACCGAGTTGATGGCCCGTGAGGGCATGACGGTGATGTCTGGCACGACGCTGTTTCGCATCAATGGCCTGTCTACCGTGTGGGCCAACGCCGAAGTTCCCGAAAGCCAGGCGGCGTTGTTGCGGCCCGGGGCCAAGGTGCAGGCGAAGAGTCCTGCGGTGCCCGGCATGACATTCGACGGCAAGGTGCAGGCGCTGTTGCCCGACGTCAACCCGACCACGCGCACCTTGAAGGCGCGGCTCGAACTTGCCAACCCCGGCGCGCGACTGGTGCCGGGCATGTTCGTGCAGATGCAGTTCATGGACATGCGCGCCGAGAAGTCGCTGCTGATCCCGACCGAGGCAGTGATTCAAACCGGCAAGCGCACTGTGGTGCTGCTGGCTGAAGAGAACGGCCGCTTCCGTCCAGTCAATGTGGAAGCCGGCCTCGAGAGCGACGGAAAAACCGAGATCAAGCGAGGTCTGCAAGCCGGCCAAAAGGTGGTCGTTTCGTCGCAGTTCTTGATTGACTCCGAGGCGAGCCTCAAGGGCGTCGAGGCGCGCCTGAACGACGAGCCGAAACCCACCGCAGCGAACACGGCCGCACGCCACGAAGGCCAGGCCAAGGTCGAGGCCATCGGCCGCGACGCGATGACGCTCTCGCACGGCCCCATCGCCTCGTTGAAGTGGGGCGCGATGACGATGGACTTCAAACTGCCGAAGGGCGAGGTTCCCCGCGGCGTGGATGTCGGCGACCGTGTTGACTTCGAGTTCTACATGCCCAATGAGGGCCTGCCGCAGCTGACCCGGGTGACGCTGCTGCCGCCTGAGCCCAAGGCCCCCATGGCACCAGCCTCGGCCGGGAGCAAGCCATGATCGCGAAGCTGATCCGATGGTCGATCGCCAACCGCTTTCTGGTGCTGCTGGCGACTCTCATGATCGGCGCCTGGGGCGTGTACTCGGTGCTCAGAACGCCGCTGGATGCACTGCCCGACCTGTCGGACGTGCAGGTCATCATCCGCACCAGCTACCCCGGGCAGGCGCCACGCATCGTCGAGAACCAGGTCACCTACCCGCTGACGACAACGATGCTGTCGGTGCCCGGCGCCAAGACGGTGCGGGGCTATTCGTTCTTCGGCGACTCCTTCGTTTACGTGCTGTTCGAAGATGGCACCGATTTGTACTGGGCGCGCTCGCGGGTGCTGGAATACCTGAACCAGGTGCAGTCGCGCCTGCCGGCTCAGGCCAAGGCGTCGCTGGGCCCAGATGCCACCGGCGTGGGCTGGATCTACCAGTACGCGCTGGTCGACCACAGCGGCACGCAGGACGCGTCGCAACTGCGCGCTCTACAAGACTGGTTCCTCAAGTACGAGCTGAAGACCGTGCCCAACGTCGCTGAGGTTGCTTCCGTCGGCGGCATGGTGCGCCAGTACCAGATCGTGCTCGACCCCGACAAACTCGCGGCGTACAGCATTTCGCACACCAGGGTGGTAGACGCGATTCAGAAAGCCAACCAGGAAACCGGCGGCTCGGTGCTCGAGCTCGGCGAGGCCGAGTACATGGTGCGTGCGTCAGGCTACCTGCAGAACCTGGACGACTTTCGCAAGGTGCCGCTGATGACGACCGCGGCCGGCGTGTCGGTAAGGCTCGGCGATGTCGCCCGCATTCAGCTCGGGCCTGAGATGCGGCGCGGCATCGGCGAGCTAGACGGCGAAGGCGAAGCCGCCGGCGGAGTGATCGTGATGCGCTCCGGCAAGAATGCGCTCGAGACCATTGCTGCCGTGAAGGCTAAGCTCAAGGAACTGCAGGGCAGCCTGCCGCGCGGTGTGGAGATCGTGCCGACCTATGACCGATCGAGCCTGATCGAGCGTGCGGTCGAGAACCTGACGCACAAGCTGATCGAAGAGTTCATCGTCGTCGCGGTCGTCTGCTTCATCTTCTTGTTTCACCTGCGCTCGGCCTTCGTCGCGATCGTGTCGCTGCCGCTGGGCATCGTCGCGGCCTTCATCGTGATGCGATACCAAGGGGTCAACGCCAACATCATGTCGCTAGGCGGCATTGCAATCGCCATTGGTGCGATGGTGGATGCGGCCGTCGTGATGATTGAGAACGCGCACAAGCACATCGAGCAATGGAGACACCAACACCCGGGCAAGGACTTGGGTGGTGAGAACCACTGGCGGGTGATCGCCGATTCGGCGGCCGAGGTGGGGCCGGCGCTGTTTTTCTCGCTGCTGATCATCACGCTGTCGTTCATTCCGGTGTTCACACTGGAGGCGCAGGAGGGGCGGCTTTTTGCACCGCTGGCCTACACCAAGACCTACGCGATGGCGGCGGCTGCGGGTTTGTCGGTGACGCTGATCCCGGTGCTGATGGGCTACCTGATCCGCGGGCGCATTCCGGATGAAAAATCCAACCCGCTGAACCGCCTCTTGATCGCGATGTATCGGCCGCTGCTCGACGCCGTGCTGCGTTGGCCCAAGCTGACGATTGCCGCCGCGGTCGCCGTGCTCGCGACCAGCCTGTGGCCTCTCGCCAACATCGGAGGCGAGTTCATGCCGCGTCTCGATGAGGGCGACCTGCTCTACATGCCGTCTGCACTGCCCGGTCTCTCGGCCGGCAAGGCCGCCGAGCTGCTGCAGCAGACCGACCGCCTGATCAAGACCGTGCCTGAGGTCACACGCGTTTACGGCAAGGCGGGCCGCGCAGAGACCGCCACCGACCCGGCACCGCTGGAGATGTTCGAGACCACCATCCAGTTCAAGCCGAAGAACGAATGGCGGCCCGGCATGACGCAGGACAAGCTCATCGAAGAGCTTGACCGCGTGGTGAAAGTGCCGGGCCTGGCCAACATCTGGGTGCCACCGATCCGTAACCGCATCGACATGCTGGCCACCGGCATCAAGAGCCCCGTCGGCGTGAAGGTGGCGGGCGCCGACCTTGCGACCATCGACCGCGTGACGGGCGAGATCGAACGCGTGCTGAAAGAGGTGCCCGGCGTGAGCAGCGCCCTGGCCGAACGCCTGACCGGCGGGCGCTATGTGGATGTGGACATCAAGCGCGACGAGGCGGCGCGCTACGGCATGAACATCGCCGACGTGCAGTCGGTGATCGCCTCGGCGGTCGGCGGCCAGAACATCGGCGAGACCGTCGAAGGGCTGCAGCGCTTCTCGATCAACATGCGCTACCCGCGCGAGATTCGCGACTCGCTAGACAAGCTGCGCAAGCTGCCGATCGTCAGCGAAAGGGGCCAGCGCCTTGTCTTGTCAGACGTCGCACAGGTGCGCATCACAGACGGCCCGCCTATGCTGCGCAGTGAGAACGCGCGGCTATCGGGCTGGGTGTATGTCGACATCCGTGACCGCGACCTGCGTTCCGCTGTGCACGACATGCAACGTGCCGTCGCCCAGCAGGTCAAGCTGCCGCCGGGCTACTCGATCTCATGGTCGGGTCAGTTTGAATTCTTGGAGCGGGCCACGGCCAAGATGAAGGTGGTGGTGCCGTTCACGCTGCTGATCATCTTCGTGCTGCTGTACCTGACCTTCAAGCGCTTCGGCGAGGCGCTGCTGATCATGGCGGCCTTGCCTTTTGCGCTGGTGGGCGGCATCTGGTTGCTCTACGGTCTGGGCTACAACCTCTCGGTGGCCGGCGCGGTCGGGTTCATTGCATTGGCAGGCGTGTCCGCCGAGTTCGGCGTGATCATGCTGCTGTACCTGAAGACGGCCTGGGACGAGCGCGTTGAAGACGGCAAGACGAGCCTGGACGACCTGCTCGACGCGATCCGCGAGGGCGCGGTGCTGCGCGTGCGGCCCAAGGCCATGACGGTGGCCGTGATTCTTGCCGGCCTGTTCCCGATCATGTGGGGCACGGGCACCGGCTCCGAAGTGATGCAGCGCATCGCCGCCCCGATGGTGGGCGGGATGATCACTGCGCCGCTGCTGTCGATGTTCGTGATCCCGGCGGCTTACCTGCTGATGCGCCGGCCACGGATGCGCCCTGTCAAGAGCAACGAGCTTGCACATGAAGTGTGATCGCGCCCCTGTCCCCTGCCCGGCGTTCAGTCAACCGAGCTTCACCACGATGCGGCCGCGCACCTTGCCTGCCATCAACTCGGCAGCCTGTGCGGCTGCGTCTTCCAGCGCGATCTCATGCGTCATCGTCTCCAGCAGCGCCAGGTCGAGGTCTTGTGCCAGCCGGTTCCAGGCTTGCTGACGCAATGCCATGGGCGCCATCACGCTGTCCACGCCCGCGAGGGTCACGCTGCGCAAGATAAAGGGCAACACGGTGGTGTTGAAGTCGTGGCCTTGCGCCAACCCGCAGGCCGCCACGATGCCGCCGTAGCGTGTCTGAGCGCAGGCGTTGGCCAGCGTGTGGCTGCCCACGGCGTCGACCACCGCCGCCCAGCGCTCCTTCTGGAAAGGCTTGCCGGGCGCCGACAATTCGGCGCGGTCGATCACCGCGCTAGCCCCCAGGGTCTTCAGATAGTCGGCTTCAGAAACCTTGCCTGTGGAGCCGGTCACGCGATAGCCCAGGCGCGCGAGCAACGCAGTTGCAACGCTGCCCACACCGCCCGTGGCACCCGTGACCAAAACCTCGCCGTCACCTGGCTTCACACCATGGCGCTCCAGCGCCAGCACGCACAACATGGCGGTGTAGCCCGCGGTGCCGATCGCCATCGCCTGGCGCGCTGACAAGGCCGGCGGAAGTTTCACCAGCCAGTCGCCCTTCAAGCGGGCGCGCTCGGCCAGACAGCCCCAGTGCGTCTCGCCCACGCCCCAACCGTTGTGCACGAACGCGTCGCCCGGCTTCCAGGCCGGGTGCGTGCTCTCGATCACGGCGCCCGCCCCGTCGATGCCCGCGACCATGGGCCACTCGCGCACCACCTGGCCTTTGTTGGTGATGGCCAGCGCGTCCTTGTAGTTCAGAGTCGAATAACTCGGCTGTACCAGCACGTCACCGGCGGGCAGCGCGGCCTCACTCAGTGGTTGCACACGGGCCGAGAAGCCGGCGTCGGTCTTTTCCAGAAGCAAAGCCTTGAACATGGCGGTCCTTGTCAAAAGAGGGGCTGGGAAGTGGCCGGCGCCTACGCACTCGATTAGACGCCGCCTGAGCCCCCAGGAGCGGGTGTTTAACCCGGTGCTCGCTCAGCCGCAACCGCAACATCCACCGGCCTTGGCAGGCGCTGATGTGATGGGTGTCGCGGCCAACACCGGAACCGGCGTGTAGCCGGCTTCCCTGATGGCATCGCTGAGCTCCTGTGCATCCGCCTCCGTGGGTTCGATCTCGACTCGGTGCTGACCCAGGTTGATTCGGACCACCGCCCCCTTGTCAGCGCCCCTCACGGCCTTGGTGATGGTGCTGACGCAGTGGCCACAGGTCATGTCCTTGACTTCAAAGGCAATCATTGTTTACTCCAGTAAATATGTTGGCGGGAACCATACTGTCGAGTCTTCCACTGTGGGAAGGTCAAGGAGTGAGCTCGCAAGACCACTCCCCCAATGCGTCTATCGCTGACAGGTCTTGACCTTGCCAGCGTTGGAATCTTGAAGATGCATGCACTCAACCGCAGATGGCCAATCCTCATGAACACGGCGACATCATTGAATCCCAACGAAACCAAGCTTCAGGTCGCAGGCATGACCTGCGCGTCCTGCGTGATGCGCGTCGAGAAGGCGCTCATGAAGGTGCCCGGCGTTGCAAGCGTTGCGGTCAATCTGGCCACAGAGCAAGCCACCATCCAGGCGCTGCCCACCGTGCCGCTCGCGGCCCTGACGGCGGCCATTGAAAAGGCCGGGTACGCCGCCCAGGAGCTCAACGAGGCGAAGCCCGACGCCGGCAAGCAAGCGCATGAATGGTGGCCTGTGGCGCTGAGCGGCGCGCTGACGCTGCCGCTGGTGGCGCCTATGCTGTTGCAGCTCTTCGGCGTCGACTGGATGCTTGAAGGCTGGGCACAGCTCGCACTGGCCACCCCCGTCCAGTTCTGGCTCGGCTGGCGCTTCTACCGTGCGGGCTGGAAGGCGGTGCGTGCCGGCGCGGGGAACATGGACTTGCTGGTCGCACTCGGCACCTCCGCCGCCTACGGCCTGTCGGTGTACCTGCTCTTCACACATGCAGCGCATGGCATGCCTCACCTCTATTTCGAAGCTTCGGCAGCGGTCATCACGCTCGTGCTTCTGGGCAAGTGGCTAGAAGGCCGTGCCAAGGGGCAGACCGCTGATGCCATCCGCGCCCTGAACGCATTGCGCCCCACCACCGCCCGCGTGCGTCGTGATGGCGTGGAGGTCGACGTGCCTGTGGAGCAGGTGCGCACGGGCGACATGGTTGTCATCAGGCCGGGTGACCGGGTGCCGGTGGATGCTGAAGTTGTCGAGGGTCGCAGCCACATCGACGAGTCGCTCATCACCGGCGAAAGCTTGCCGGTGGTCAAAGGCGTGGGTGACAAGGTGACCGGTGGCTCCATCAACGCCGAGGGCGCCTTGTTGGTCAAGACCATTGCGGTGGGTGCCGAGACGACGCTCGCGCGCATCATCCGCATGGTCGAGTCGGCGCAAGCTGCGAAGGCGCCCATCCAGCGCATCGTTGACCGCGTGAGCGCGGTGTTTGTGCCCATTGTGCTGGGCGTGGCGCTGCTCACCTTCTTGGGCTGGGTCGGCGCCACTGGCAACTGGGAGCAGGCACTCATCAATGCCGTGGCGGTGCTGGTCATCGCGTGCCCCTGTGCGCTGGGCTTGGCAACGCCCACTGCCATCATGGTCGGCACCGGCGTGGCGGCGCGGCACGGCATCCTCATCAAAGATGCGCAGGCGCTGGAGCTCGCTCATTCGGTGACGGTGGTCGCCTTCGACAAGACCGGCACACTGACCGAAGGCAAGCCTTCATTGGTGGCGGCGATCCCGGTCGAGGGTGTCGAGCGCGCCGAACTTTTGCGCTTGTCTGCGGCACTGCAGGCGACGAGTACCCACCCACTGGCCGCAGCGGTCATGGACAGGGTGAACGCCGAGCGGCTGCTGGTTCCGCAGGCTCATGATGCGCAGGCCTTGCCAGGACGTGGCCTGCAAGCCTCGGTGCAAGGCCGGCTGCTGGCGCTCGGCAGCAGCCGCCTGTTGCGCGAGATGGGTACAAAGCCCGGCGCGCTAATGGCTGAGGCGCAAGGTCTTGAACAGCAAGGCAGAACCATTTCATGGCTGATCCACAAAGACGGCAACGCCGCTCACCTCATCGGCCTGCTGGCCTTTGGGGACACTGTCAAGGCTTCGGCCTTCGCAGCAGTCGCACGGCTGCAGCAGCTGGGCATCAAGACCGTGATGCTGACAGGTGACAACCTGGGGAGCGCGCAGGCCGTGGCCACCCAGTTGGGCATCGATGAGGTGCGAGCGCAAGTGCTGCCCGCTGACAAGGCGGCCGTGGTGCAGGAATTACGCGCAGCCGGCCACGTGGTGGCGATGGTGGGGGACGGCATCAACGACGCCCCGGCACTGGCTGCAGCCGATGTCGGCATTGCCATGTCTACCGGCACCGATGTGGCCATGGAAACCGCGGGCATCACACTGATGCGCGGCGACCCGCGCATGGTGGCCGACGCCCTGGACATATCTCGCCGCACCTACGCCAAGATCAAGCAGGGCTTGTTCTGGGCCTTTGCCTACAACATTCTGGGCATTCCGCTCGCCGCGCTCGGCATGTTGAGCCCGATGATCGCGGGCGCTGCCATGGCGTTCAGCAGCGTGAGTGTGGTGACAAATGCCTTGACCCTGCGCCGCTGGCGCGGTGCGGCGCAGGCTTACACCCCACCCGTTGCTGCCGAGCCCGCGCGCACCCTTGCTGCCTCAGGAGAGACCCCATGACAACACCCATGAACATCGGCGAAGCAGCCAAGGCCTCGGGGGTCTCGGCCAAGATGATCCGTCACTACGAGAGCGTCGGCCTCTTTGCGCAGGCCTCGCGCACCGACTCCGGCTACCGTCAGTACACCGACAAGGAGGTGAGCACGCTGCGCTTCATCCGCCAGTCGCGTGATCTGGGTTTTTCCATAGAGCAGATCCGTGAGTTGCTGGGGCTTTGGCAGAACCGCAAGCGCCCCAGCCGCCAGGTGAAGGCGCTCGCGCAGGCGCACATCGAAGAACTCGACGCCAAGCTGAAGGAACTGCAGGCCATGAAAGCCACACTCGCTCACCTGGTGCACTGCTGCAACGGCGACGACCGGCCTGACTGCCCGATCATCGCGTCGCTTGAGTCTGATACCGCTCCTGCAGCGGATCAGGTGAAGCCCGTGGGGCATGCCCATGCCGGGCTTCGACCGGGCAAGCGCGCGCGCCGCGTGGCCTAGCTTCGTTTTAGCGTGAGCTTCAGCGCCGTGGCACGAGCAGCCTTGTTGGTCCACATCCAGCAGTAGTCCTGCTCGACTTTTGCATCGAGTGTTCCGTGGGCCTTCTCGACCTTGTCGTGCTTCGCCGGAAACTGCACTTTCTTGCCTTCGTGAAAGTGGATATTGAAGTCGAGCGCAGAGTTGGCGTCGAAATCCCAGACGATTCTCGCGCCAGCGGGCAGCTTGCCGCATACCTCCAAAAACTTGGTGCCTGGAATCGTCGCTTCATGCACAAAACGGCCATCAAGCGTCCATTCGAGGGGAACCAACTCGGCCGCAGCGGCCTCTGAGATACCTGCAGCGGCGGCAAGAATCAAGATCAGCGCATGTTGAGTCTTCATGCCCGCCACTGTACTGTCCAGCACCGGTGCTTCCCGCTTGACCTTGTCACAGTGGCAAGGGCTAAATTGTCTTAACCCCTCCCCTCTGGGCCCACAAGCTTCGTCTGCTAATCTGCCTCTCTTGAAAATCGCTCGCATCTGGCTCCTGCTGCTGCTCGTTATGTTGCTCCCGGTTCGGGGCGCGATAGCGGCCGCCATGCTGTGCCCGCCTGACATCGGTACGCACAGTGAGCTGCGCCTGACGAATCACCACAGCGCAAATCATGCCGAAGCGGCTGGCGGCCACCATGACCATGCGCAGCATCACCACGAGTCGCCAGGCCATGACACCGGCGGGGCGACTGGCGATGAGAAGTGCAACCTGTGTTCTGCTTTTTGCTCGGCCGCCCCCATGCTGAGCGCCATGCCCAGCATTGCGCAGCCGCTGGAACTCGCGGTCGCGTCTTTCCCAGGCCTCAGCGTACTTGCACCTAGCTTCCTCTCTGACGGGCAGGAGCGCCCACCCCGAAGCATCTGACCCACTGAGGCCTCCGTGCGAGGCCCGATGGCGCTCGTGCCTACAGCACGAGCACTCGCTGGCCCTCACGGGTCGGCTCCACAGATGTTTGCGGAACATGAACAAAATTTTCAAAGGGCTGGCGCCTGCCTTGGCGCTGAGCTTTCCATTGCTGTCGGGTGCCCAGCAGGGCAGCAACCCGTCGGACACCAAGACCGAGGCACCACTGCGATACAAGTCGGCCTTTGCCGACTACAAGCCCTGGCAGGACATCACGCCTGGAGACTGGCGCCAGCTCAACATCGCTGTGCAGGGTGCGCACGGAATGGCTGGCCACAACATGGGCGCCCCGCCACCAGCCGCCGAAGCTTCGGCACCTGGAACTTCGGCCTCGGCACCCCAGATGCCCGGGCATGCCGGCCACAAGATGCATGGAGGCAAGCCATGATGAGGCTGACAGCCGTGGCTTCAGCCGCCCTCCTGCTGGCAGGTTGCGCTTCGTTTGCACCCGACGGGGGGTTTGGCAAAGTCGGTGAGCTCACCCAGGAGCGAACCGGCCAGGCCCCGACCTACCAGCGCTCAAGCGCCGATACCGAGAACGCTGATGCGCGCTCGGCCGAGTTGCTCCAACAGCCGCTCACCGCCGACGCCGCCGTCGAGCTCGCCTACCTGAACAACCGTGGTCTGCAAGCCAGCTTCAGCGAGCTGGGCATTGCCGAGGCCGAGCTGGTGCGGGCAGGTCGGCTTCGCAACCCGGTGTTCAGCTTCGGCAGGCTCAGTGGCAATGGCCTGGTTGAAATCGACCGCGCCGTGATGTTCGACGTGCTGGGCTTGTTGACCATGCCGCTTGCCCGGCAGGTCGAGCAGCGCCGCTTCGAACAGACGCAGCTCCAGGCCGCGTATGAGGCCGTTGGCATCGCCTCTGACGTGCGGCGCGCGTACTTCAACGCCGTCGCGGCGCAAGAATTGGTGAAGTACGACCAACAGGTGATGGAAGCGGCAGACGCGTCCAACGAACTGGCTCGCCGCATGGTTGCCGCAGGCAACTTCAGCAAGCTGGCCCAAATGCGCGAACAGGCCTTCTACGCCGACGCGACCGCCGACCTGGCGCGCGCTCAACACCGAGCCGTTGCGGCACGAGAGCGCCTGTCGCGCCTGCTCGGCCTGGTCGGCGACCGCTTGGGCTTTCAGCTGCCCGAACGTCTCCCCGATCTGCCGGCACAGCCCTTAGAGCCGAAGGACGCGGAGCAAACGGCCATCGACAAACGCCTCGACGTGCTGATGGCCAAGCGTGCGACCGAGTCCACCGCGAAGTCGCTCGGGCTCACCAAAGCGACCCGCTTCGTCAACGTGCTGGAAGTGGGGTACCAGAACAAGAGCGAGACCGGCAGCCCCAGGGCGAACGGCTACGAGATCGAGTTGGAGCTGCCCTTGTTCGACTTCGGTTCCACCCGTGCGGCGCGCGCCGAAGCGACCTATCTGCAGGCCGTGAACCGCACCGCGGCCATCGCGGGCAATGCGCGCTCTGAGGTGCGAGAGTCGTACTCGGCCTACCGCACCGCCTACGACCTGGCCCGGCACTACCGCGACGAGGTGGTGCCGCTGCGCAAGCGCATCTCCGAAGAAAACCTGCTGCGCTACAACGGCATGCTGTCCAGCGTTTTCGAGCTGCTGGCCGACTCGCGGGAGCAGGTTCGAGGTGTCACTGGCTATGTGGAAGCCCTGCGCGACTTCTGGGCCGCCGACACCAACCTTCAAACCGCCATCACGGGCCGGTCTCCTGCTGCCGACGAACCCTCGCGCCCCGCCGCCTCGTCCTCTGCTGAGCAGAGCGGCGCTGCCCATTGAAAGAACGAAACATGTCCAACAGAAGAGATTTCTTTCGAGGCGCAGGCGCTACCGTATTGGGTGCCGCACTCGTCAGCCGTGTCGGTGCTGCGTCTTTGCCTGAGGCTGTCATGCAGTCTTCGGCGTCCATGCAACTGCCGCCACCCCCTCCAAACGGCCGGCCTTATCAGCCCATCGTCACGCTCAATGGCTGGTCACTTCCTTGGCGCATGAAAGACGGCGTGAAAGAGTTTCACTTGGTGGCCGAGCCCGTGGTGCGCGAGATCGCGCCCGGCATGAAGGCCAACCTGTGGGGCTACAACGGCACCAGCCCAGGGCCGACCATCGAGGCGGTAGAAGGCGACCGCATTCGCATCTTCGTGACCAACAAGCTGCCCGAGGTGACCAGCGTGCACTGGCACGGGGTGCTGCTGCCCTCGGGCATGGACGGCGTCACCGGCCTGACCCAGCCGCCCATTCCGGTGGGCAAGACCTTCATGTATGAGTTCGTGCTGCAGCGCCCGGGCACCCACATGTATCACCCGCACGCGGATGAGATGGTGCAGATGGCCATGGGCATGATGGGCCTGTTCATCATTCACCCGAAAGACGTGCGCCAGCTCAAGGTCGACCGCGACTTCGGCTTCATCCTCAACGCCTACGACATCGAGCCGGGCAGCGCGACGCCGCGCGTCAACACCATGCTTGATTTCAACCTGTGGACCTGGAACAGCCGCGCGTTCCCAGGCATCGAACCGTTCGTCGCCCGCACAGGCGACCGTGTGCGCATTCGGGTGGGCAACCTGACGATGACCAACCACCCCATCCACATGCATGGGCCGCACTTCGAAGTGACGGGCACCGATGGTGGCTGGGTGCCCAAGAGCGCGCGCTGGCCCGAGGTCACGACCGATGTGGCGGTGGGCCAGATGCGTGCCTTTGAGTTTGACGCGGTCGCTGGCGACTGGGCCATCCACTGCCACAAGGCGCACCACACCATGAATGCCATGGGCCATGGCGTCCCGACCATGATCGGGGTGGAACACTCAGATGTCGCCAAGAAGATCACCCGCCTCGTGCCCGACTACATGGCCATGGGCGACAAGGGCATGCACGACATGGCCGAGATGGAGATGCCCCTGCCCGACAACACCTTGCCCATGATGACGGGCACCGGGCCCTTTGGGCCTGTGGGCATGGGCGGCATGTTCAGTGTGGTCAAGGTGCGCGACGGCCTCGCGCGCGGTGACTACAAAGATCCCGGTGCCTACAAAAACCCCGCCGGCACGCTGGCCAGCGAGTACACGGCAGACATGCCAGAGACGGTCAGGGCGCCGTCCCCCAAGGCTGATGCCGGCACCCTCAAAGTTCGCAAACCTAGTGGCCACCAAGGCCATTGAAGGAGTCACTCATGAAACTCAACACTCTGCCTTGCGCTGCATTCGCACTGTGGGTGGGCGCTGCGCTCGCGCATGGCACCGAGGAACACGGCGCCGCCCGCAAGTTCGACGCCAGCGCGGTCGAGGCCACGGCTTTCGGCCAAGAAGGCAACCCAAAGAAAGTCGCGCGAACCATCAAGGTGGACATGGCCGACAACATGCGATTCACGCCGTCAAACTTGGTGGTCAAGCGTGGCCAGACGGTGAAATTTGTCGTGCACAACGGGGGCAAGGTGTTGCACGAGATGGTTCTTGGCACCAAGGAGGCCCTCAAGGAACACGCCGAGCTGATGAAGAAGTTCCCGGAGATGGAACACGCCGACGCCAACATGGCCCATGTGAAACCTGGCAAGGCCGGGGAGATCGTCTGGCAGTTCACCCAAGCGGGCGAGTTCGAGTTCGCCTGCCTGCAACCTGGCCACTTCGAAGCCGGCATGGTGGGCAAGGTGACCGTGAAGTGATGCGCGCCCAAGCAAACCCCAACCCCAAGGAGCTCAACATGAAAGCCTTTCACTTCCTCGCTACTTTCGCCTTGCTTCTCTCGTGTGGCGCATTTGCGCAAGCCGCAGCAGCCACTGAGGCTGCGCAAGCAGCCGTTGCAGCCGCACCGATGACCGATGGTGAGGTGCGCAAAGTCGACTTGGCGCAAGGCAAGGTCACGCTCAGGCACGGGCCGATCTCAAACCTTGAGATGCCCGGCATGACGATGGTGTTCAGGGTCACCGAGCCGAAGATGCTCGAAGGCCTGAAGCAAGGCGACAAGGTCAAGTTCGCTGCGGATCGCGTGAACGGCGCCATCACGGTGACAGCCATCGAAGCCGCAAAGTGAGCTTGACGTCTTTCGGACCGGCCGCCGCTTGCGCGTGCGTGCCGGCCCAAGAGTCGTGCACGTCCACCAGCGGCCCGCTGGCTATCAGCTCAACTTGAGCAGCATTGCGTCTGCTTCGGCGGCTGAGACTTCTTCGAAGGAAGCGCCAGTTCTTCGAGGATGGTGCAGTCAAGCGCCACGCCTTCAGCGCACGCGGCGTCGCAACCGCAAACAAATGCATTGAGGCTGGATTCAAGCGCGCCGAGCTGATCCAGCTTCCGGCGCACCGCCGCCAGGTGGAGTGCAGCGATCTCGCGAACCTCCAGGCAGGGTCGATCCGGCTCGTCAACCAAGCCAATCAGTTCTCGCACCTGCTCGATAGAGAAGCCAAAGTCGCGGCATCGCCGTATGAAGGTGAGGCGGCGCAGCGTCGCCACGCAGTAGTTGCGTTGCCCGGACTCGGTTCTGGCCACGGGGGGCAGCAACCCGATCTCTTCGTAGTAGCGAATGGTGGGAACGGTGCAGCCCGTCTGCTTGGCCACTGCACCGATGGAAAGACTTGAAGCGTTCATGTCTGCCATCCTAGGTCAACTGCGAGCTCCTGGTGCGCAACCGCATGACTTCGTTGGCGCCAAGTCTGCCCCCGTCATGGGCTGTCTTGCGTTGCAGACTCCGCCGCACCCCGTGCGCTGCTGCGCCTTCCTTGCAACCCGCCTGCGCCACCAAACCAGCCCGCCGCCCGCCGTGGCAAGTAGCAGCAGCACACCTGCCAAGGCAATGAACTCGTCTGCGCACGCCAACACCGCCGCGCCCACTGCAGCAAGCGCCGCCGAGCCTGCGGCGAATGCTGCAACGCCGCCCAAGAGAGGTACCGCACAGCAAGCGGCGCAGGCCGCGCCTATACCCAACACTGCTTTCCAAGATCTCATGTCATACCCCGTAGCCACATGGGCACATCGCCCACGCTGCAAAGGTAAGGGCTCAAGTTGCTTGAGGGTCAAGGCCCACACCCGCAAGCAGGCCACCATCACCGACCCGCGGGTCCGAAAGCTTGCTGACGGCATCGTCGAGGCGCAGGTTCGCGAGATCGCCGAGATGAAGCAACTCATCGCTGAGTTGAAGGCGCAGCCGTAAGAGGCACCCGCCCCCTGACATTCATTGCTCGGCACGCAGCGCTTGCGCTGCTTCCACCATGTTGCGCAGCGCCGCCATCGTCTCGGGCCAGCCGCGCGTCTTCAAGCCGCAGTCGGGGTTGACCCACAGGTTGCCCCGAGGCACCACGCTGGCCGCCTTGCGCATCAGGCGCACCATCTCGTCGCGCTCGGGCACGCGTGGTGAATGAATGTCGTAGACACCGGGCCCGATCTCGTTGGGGTACTTGAAATCGCCAAAGCCCTTCAGCAGCTCCATGTCGGAGCGGCTGGTCTCTATGGTGATCACGTCGGCGTCCATCGCCGCGATCTCGGGCAGGATGTCGTTGAACTCCGAGTAGCACATGTGGGTGTGAATCTGCGTCTCGTCGCGCACGCCGCTGGCCGAGATGCGGAATGCCCTTGCCGCCCATTGCAGGTAGCCGCTCCACTGTGCGCGGCGCAGCGGCAGCCCCTCGCGTATGGCCGGCTCGTCGATCTGGATGACACCGATGCCGGCGTGCTCCAAGTCGACCACCTCGTCGCGTATGGCCAGTGCAATCTGATCAGCCGTGGTCGCGCGTGGCTGGTCGTCGCGCACGAAAGACCACTGCAAGATGGTGATGGGGCCGGTGAGCATGCCCTTCATCGGCTTCTGGGTGAGGCTTTGCGCATAGACCGTCCAGTCGACTGTCATGGGCTTGGGGCGCGACACGTCACCGAACAGCACGGGCGGCTTCACGCAGCGCGAGCCGTACGACTGCACCCAGCCGTTGGCGGTGAAGGCAAAGCCTTCGAGCTGCTCGCCGAAATACTCGACCATGTCGTTGCGCTCGGCTTCGCCATGCACCAACACATCGAGGCCCAGCTGCTCCTGCTCGCGCACGGCGTGCTCGATCTCTTGCTGCATGGCGGCCTGGTAAGCCTGCGCCGACAGCTCACCGCGTTTGAACGATGCGCGTGCGGCTCGTATCTCGGCGGTCTGTGGAAAGGAGCCGATGGTGGTGGTCGGAAACGCCGGCAGCCTCAGCCGGTCGCGCTGCACGGCCTGTCGGGTGGTGAACACATTGACGCGGTGGTCGACGCCGGCAGGCAGCTTGCCCAAGCGTTGCGCGACAGCAGGGTTTTGCACACGTGGGCTAGACGCTCGCGCCGCCACGGCGGCCCGGGCCACAAACAGCTCGCCCTTCACCGACGACTCGCCCTCGGTCATGGCCAGTTTCAGCACCCGCAGCTCGTCCAGCTTTTCGGTGGCACCCGCCATCCAGCTGCGCAGCTCGGGGTCTAGCGCCTTGTCTTCGGCCAAGCTCAGCGGCACGTGCAGCAGCGAGCACGACGGCGCAATCCACAAGCGGCTGCCGCGCCGCGCGAGCGTTGAGCCCAGGCGTGCCAGGGCGCGGTCGAGGTCGGTGCGCCAGATGTTGCGGCCGTCAATGATGCCCACCGACAGCTCCTTGTGCGGCGGCAGCCAGTCGACCACCGACTGCAGCTCTTGCCCCGCGCGCACGGCGTCGATGTGCAAGCCGGCGACCGGCAGCTTGCAGGCCAGGCTCAGGTGGTCTTCCAGCGGCGAAAAGTAGCTGGCGAGCAAGATGGAAACCGGCGCCACCTTCAACGCGTAGTAAGCACGCTCGAAGGCCAGCGCCCAGGCGCCGGGCAAGTCGACGCCAAGAATGGGCTCGTCTACTTGCACCCACTGCACGCCCGCGGCCGCCAGCTTGGTCAACAGCTCCACATAAACCGGCAGCAGCTTGTCGAGCAACTCCAACCGGTCGAAGCCTTCCACCTTGGCCTTGCCCAGCCAAAGAAAGGTGAGCGGCCCCACCAGCACCGGTTTGACGCTGTGACCCAACGCCTGCGCTTCGGCCACTTCGTCGAGCAAGCGGCTCGACGCCAGGCGAAAGCTCGTCTCGGGGCTGAACTCGGGCACAAGGTAGTGGTAGTTGGTGTCGAACCACTTGGTCATCTCCAGCGCCGGCTTGCCGCCGCCGCCCTGGCCACATGAGCAGGCGTCATCGTGGCGGTGGTCGTCGTGGCGGGGCTCGGCCGCCACGCCGCGGGCGAGGGTGAAGTAGCGCGCCAGCTCGCTCTCGTCAGCGCTGAAGCCGAAGCGCGCCGGCTCGCAGCCCAGCAGCTGAATGTGGTTGGCGATGTGGTCGTAGTACGCAAAGTCGCCCACGGCCACGAAGTCGAGCCCCGCCTCACGCTGCAGCGCCCAGTGGCGGCGGCGCAGGCCGCGGCCGGTTTCTTCCAGCTGCTGCTCGCTCAGCTCGCCGCGCCAATGGCGCTCTAGCGCCATCTTCAGTTCGCGCTGTATGCCCATGCGGGGGAAGCCAAGAATATGAGTTTTGATCATGGTGAAAGCGATTCGTTTGAATTTGACTTTTGATCATCGGGTGCCCCGCCCTATGATTCAAACGAAAAATTCTTGTGATCATCCTGAGCCATTTTCATGATTCAACCTTTTCTGGAGCTGCGCCACCTCAAGACGCTGCTGGCCCTGCGTGAGACGGGCAACCTGTCGCGCGCCGCGCAGTTCTTGAACCTCACGCAGTCAGCGTTGTCGCACCAGCTCAAGGGGCTCGAAGAGCAATACGGCGCGGCACTGTTCGAACGCAAGTCGAGCCCGGTGGTGTTCACTGCACCTGGGCGGCGTCTGCTGCAGCTGGCCGACGAGGTGCTGCCCAAGGTGGCCGAGGCCGACCGTGACGTCACGCGGCTCATCACCGGCGCGGCCGGTGCCTTGCGCATCGCGGTGGAGTGCCACACCTGCTTCGACTGGTTGATGCCGGCGATGGACGCCCTGCGCCAGCGCTGGCCAGAAGTAGAGCTCGACATCGTCTCGGGCTTCCAAGCCGACCCGGTGGGCTTGCTTCATCAAGACCGTGCAGACCTGGCGATCGTGTCTGACTTCGACGCCGATGAAGCCGGTGTCGTGCTGCACCCACTGTTCGAGTTCGAGATCGTGGCGCTGCTGCCCAAGGGTCACGCGTTACTCGACAAGCCGTGGCTACAGGCAGCCGACTTTGCCGACAACACCCTCATCACCTACCCCGTGCCCGACGACATGCTCGACCTGGTGCGGCGCGTGCTCAAGCCGGCCGGCGTGGTGCCTGCGCGGCGCACCACCGAGCTAACGGTGGGCATGCTGCAGCTGGTGGCCAGCGGCCGAGGCTTTGCCGCCCTGCCCTTGTGGGCAGTGGCGGGCTACCTGGAGCGCGGCTACGTGGCCAGCCAACGCATAGGTGAAGACGGCCTCACGGGCCGCCTCTATGCAGTCGTGCCCGAGCGTTTGGCGTCGCGCCCGTATCTGTCTGACTTTGTGCAGGTGATGCGCGAGACTTCTTTGCTGTCGCTGCCGGGGATCACCTTGATGGCGCCGCACGACTCACTGATCTAGCGCTTCACACCAGCGAGACATCAGTGTCCGGTCGCTCGGCGTGCATCAAGGCAACTTTCCAGTCGACCATTCCCCGGCCGCACCTTCGATGAACTGGACATCGCCGATCCAGTTGCGCTGGCGTCGCGCAAGGCGAGAGTCTGTGCCTTCGCCGTCGAAGCTGGCCGATGCATGGCAAAGCAGTGAAGCTTCGACCCCTTCCAGCGCGTGGACGCTGACCACAGCGTAGAGGCGGCCCTCGACGCGGCAGCTGACCACCGGCACCACACCGCAGCGCGCGCACACGTGAAACTCAGCCGTCTTGGTGCCGAAGGTGTAGGTGGACATGAGCGAAGGCTGCTCGATGGCCACCCGCAAGCTGGCTGCCGGGTGCGACGTCCACACCCCGCCATGCTTGACGCAGAACGAGCAGCTGCAAGCACGCGCCGGAATCTCGACCGGCTCGGGCTCCCACGTCAGCGCGAAAGAGACGTTGCCGCAATGGCACTTGCCGTGAATCAACATAGATGCAATCTCCAGTGTGAGTCACAGAGCATGGCAAGACCCTCTTGTGTTTGCGCCTGGAAACACTAGCGCGTCAGCTCGCACCGCGCTGCGCCACCAGCTCCCAGCCCTCACCGCGGCGCACCAGCCAGCCCGCCGTAGGGGGTGCGAAATGCGTGCCCAGCACCAGCACCGGCTTGTCACCGTAGCGCTCTAAAAATGCGCGACGCGTCTTGCGCGCCAGCTCGGGGTCGGAATCGAAACGCGAGCCGATCGCAGGCTCGCAGCACTGGATGGGGTGGTGCATCAAGTCGCCGGTGATCACGGCCTCTTGGCCACGCGAGCTGATGCGCACCGAAACATGCCCTGGCGTGTGTCCCGGCGTGGGCTCGAGGCTCACCTCGTCGGTCACCTGGTGCTCGGACTCGACAAGCGTCGCGAGCCCGGCGTCGATGATCGGGCGCACCGAGTCGGTCATGATCTGCTGGTCGTCTTCGGCCCCTTCCTTCGCCCAATGCTCGTACTCGGTGCGGCCGAAGAGGTAGCGGGCATTCGGAAACGTGGGCACCCAGCGGCCCTCGGCCCAGCGCGTGTTCCAACCCACGTGGTCGACATGCAGGTGGGTGCACAGCACGTGGTCGATGCTGTCGGCCGGGTGGCCGGCTGCTTCCAGGTCTTGCAGGAAGCTGCCCTGCAGCATGTTCCACATCTTCTGCAGGCGAGGCTTGTCGTTGCCGACGCAGGTATCAACCGCAATGCGCTTGCCTTGTGACTCGACGATGAAGCAGTGCACCGAGGCGATCAGCCTGCCCTCATCGGTGGCGAAGTGCGGGCGCATCCAGCGGTGGCTCTGCACGCGCTCGGGGCTGAGGTCGGCGAACAGAAAGTGTGGCGGGCTGGAGCCACTCGACTCGACCACCTTGGTGACTTTCACGTCACCGATCTGCCAGGTTTCCATGTTCAGTTTCCTCAAGGGTGGGCCGCGTTGGGCGCGAAACGCATCAGTGGAAGCCACCCGCTTGCATGGCGGCCAGCGTGTCGCGAATCAGGTGCCCGGCGATTGAGAAGCGCGGTGGAATGTTGGGCAGTGCGTCGAGCGAAAACCACCGCGCATGCTCGATCTCGCCGGCCTGCGGCACGATCTCGCCGCCCGTCCAGCGCGCCGTGAAGGCCACCATCAGGCTGTTTGGAAACGGCCAGCTCTGGCTGCCGTAGTAACGCAGGTCTTGCACGCTCACCGCCACCTCTTCGGCTACCTCGCGGTGCACGCATTCTTCCAGCGATTCGCCAGCTTCGACGAAGCCCGCCAGGGCGCTGTACATGCCCGCCGGGTAATGCGGCGAACGCGCCAGCAGCAGCTCGCCGGGCCGCCACACCAAGGCCATCATGGCGGGGCTCAGCCGCGGGTAGGCGCTGTGTCCGCAGGCCGGGCAAACGCGTGCGCGCTCGCCCGGCTGCAGCGTGGTCTCGGTGGCGCAGACACCGCAAAAGCGATGGGTTCGGTCCCACTCCAACACCTGAGCCGCGCGGCCTGCCAGGGCGCTCACCGGAGGGTCAAGCGACAGCATGGCCGCGCGCAGCGGCATGCGGTGCCAGCCGGGCGGCGGCTCGTCGAGCGCCAGCGCCCAGCAGTCGACGCCGCCAAGCGCGCCAAGGTAGTGGCGGGCCGCGGCGCGCTCCGCCAGCGTGGCCACGACCACCGGCTGCAGCGCGGGCGCGTCGCTGTCGGGCAGCAGCAGCTCGCGCTGCACGAATGCAAAACACCAGGCCAGTGGCGAGGCCGGCTCCGTGGGCCGGCTGGCGGGAATGAAGCGCATGCGAAGGCTCGGGCAGTTGTGAGGGCTTGACATCATCGCCGAAGGCCGCGACCGCCGCAGCGCGGCCTAGGAGCATGCCTACAGCCCGACTGGCACGAGTCTGATTGGAGGCGCGAGCGCTCTCCGTTGAAATGGGTTTTCGCGGCCGACATGGCACCCATGAACCGGCTTTCATCCCAACGCAGCAAGGAATTCGACATGGCTTACGACAAGACTGACAACCTCAATCTCCACGAGCGCGACGCCAATCGCGACCTCATCACGGGCGCGCCCGGGTCGCACCCTGTGGGAACGGGCATCGGTGCCGCCGCAGGTGGCATTGCCGCTGGCGCCGCCATCGGCACCATCGCGGGCCCGCTGGGCACCGTGGTAGGCGCGGCGATAGGCGCCGTAGCAGGTGGCTTGGCGGGCAAGGCAGTGGCAGAGTCGATTGACCCGACGGTAGAAGACGCCTACTGGCAAGAAAACTTCCGCACCCGACCGTATGTGGAAGCCGAGGCAACGTATGACGACTACGGCCCCGCCTACCGCTACGGCGTGGGCACCTACGGCGTCCGCTCAGGCAACACCTTCGACGTAGCCGAGCCAGAGCTGGCAGCGGGCTGGGAGCGTGAAAACCGCGGCTCGCAGCTGGGCTGGGGCACCGCCAAACATGCCGTGCGTGATTCTTGGGAGCGCCTCGGCAACGCGGCTGAGCGTGTGATCCCTGGTGATTCGGACGGTGACGGCCGCTGAAGCCCTCTCAACCGCACACCTGATCGCGACGAGCCTCAGCCTTCGCACCGGCTGCGTTCGCCCTGAACGACCGAAGGTGCGCAGATGCACTGCGCAGCCCTTCGATACCTCTGGGCGAACGGACTCGGCTCAGGGCGAACGGATTCGGCTCATCGCGAACGTAACTCCGTCGACCCGCACCATAGCGTGGACGCTTAGCGCGGCTTTTGCATCACCAACTGGATCTGCCGGAAAAGAAGCAGTGGGCGCAGCGGCTTGGCGCAATGCGCGTCGTAGCCTGAATCGAGCGCCTGAGCGATGTCCTGGCTGCGGCTGAATGCCGTAAGGGCGATAGCGGGAATGTGCCGCGCCACGGAAACCTCTCGCCGGCGAATCTCGGAAATCAGCGCGTACCCATCATTTCCCGGCATGCCGATGTCACTGATCAACAGGTCGGGAACCACGCTGTCCAGAATCTGAAGCGCACCGTCGTAGTCAAAGGCCGAATGCACGATTGCGCCCCGGTCGTTGAGAATCAGCTTCAGCATGGCATTGGCGTCACGGTCGTCATCGACAACCAAAACCTGAAGGCCGTGCACGGCTGTCTCGGCTTCCACCGAGTCGAGCGCACCGGGCGCATTGTCCGCGGCCACTTCCGCCGAGCTCTGCTCTTCGTGGACAGAGGCCGGGAGCCACACGTCGAATGTGGCGCCACGGCCATCACCTTCGCTGGCGGCAGTGATGGTGCCGCCATGTGCTTCGACCAGCTGCTTGGCGATGGAAAGCCCCAGGCCCAACCCGCCGCTGCGGCGGTTGCTGGCGGAATCGTTCTGCGCGAAGCGGTCGAACACGAAAGGCAGGAACTCGGCCGGTATGCCGCGCCCTTGATCGCGCACGCGCAGCGTCAGGCCTCGTTCGTCCTGGGTCAACCTCACCTCGATCGTGCCGCCCTGTGGCGAAAACTTGATGGCGTTGGTCAGCAGGTTCCAGATCACCTGTTGCAGCCGCGAACTGTCTGCCCGAATCGCTCGGTAGGTGGCTTCCACATGAAGGTCGATATGGATCTTCTTGTCTTCGATGCTGACCTGCATGGCACTCATGGCCGACGTGACGGCGTCACCCGGGTCCACCGTCTCGAACGAGAGCGGCAGCTTGCCCAGGTTCAGGCGAGACATGTCCAGCAGGTCGGAAATCATGCGTGCTTGCGCCAGCACATTGCGCTCGATGGCCCGCAGGCCCGCCCGCGTCTTTTCGTCACCGATCTCGCGCCGCTGCAGCACGTGGGTCCAGCCACTGATGGCACTCAAGGGTGTGCGAAGTTCATGCGACAGCACGGCGATGAAATCGTCTTTCATGCGGCTGAGCTGCTCGGCTGCGTTTCGAGCGGCCTGTTCACGCTCGAGCAGCTGCAAGCGTTGCTGTTCCAGCAGGACCCGGCCCGAAATGGCCGTGGCCACGAGCAGAGTGACGCCGGGCTCCACCTGCGGCGAGACGCTGGCCTCGAGGTAGGCCACCTTGCCCTCGGCGCTGACGATCGGAAACTCAAAACTGGTTTCGACGGACGAGACCTGCTGAGTGAAACGATCGACACGTGCCACCCAGTCCAACGGTGCGAATTCGCTCACGCGGCGCCCCCGCACGGCGTCGAAGTCGCCTTCCAGCAAAGCCAGCATGGAGGGGTTGGCATCGATCAAGCGGCCATCCGAGTCGAGAAGCGCGATGCCGCCCGGGGCCTGCGAGTAGATGGCGCGGAACTTGGCCTCGCTGCGGCGCATGGCCTCTTCGGCAATGCGGGTGCGCACCAGCGCCTGCACCGTGGCCACCAGCACCGCCGGCTCCACCGGGTGGGTGAGGTAGGCGTCGGCCCCGCCATCGAGGCCGCGCACCTTGTCCTCGTCGGTCACGAAGGCGGCTGTCAGGTGCAGCACCGGCAGGCGGCTGGTTTGCGGCCGGGAACGCAGGATGCGGCACAGCTCGAACCCGTCCAGATCGGGAAGGTGGATGTCGAGCACCATCGCGGAAATCGACTCGTCCGCGCCTACCAGGCCTTCCTGGCCGGTGGCGGCTTCGCGGGTTCGAAAGCCTGCGGCGCGCAGCACGCGCGACGTTGCATAGCGGCTGGCCGGATCGTCGTCAACGATCAGCAACTCGTGTTCAGACCGGTCGATCGGTCGAAACGCGTGAGTTCCGTCGGTCATGCGTCGCCCTTTTGTTCACCAACAGACTCCACGCGCAGAGGCACGGTCACGGAGAACGTGGAGCCCTGTCCCACTTCGCTTTCGAATGCGACCGTGCCGCCGAGCAACTCGGCCAGGCGTTTGCTCAACGAAAGCCCCAGGCCGGTGCCGCGCAAGCGCTTCTGAATGGGGGAGTCCACCTGTACGAAGTCATGAAAGATGGCATGGTGGAATTGTTTTGCAATGCCGATGCCCGAGTCGGCCACCGAGAAAGTGATTGTGCTGTCGGGGTTGTTCTTGGCGGAAACCCGCACCTCTCCCTTGAGGGTGAATTTCAGTGCATTGGAAATGAAGTTGCGCAGGATCTGCGACAGCTTCTTGTCGTCGGTGTAGAGCGGAGGCGCATCGCCCGGTTCTTCGAAGATGAGCGTGACGTTCGGGTTCGTCAACACCGGCTTGAACATGCCACGCAGCGCCGAGAACAGGTCGACCATCTCGAACCATTCCGCCGAAATCTCGATGCGCCCGGCTTCGACCTTGGCCAGGTCGAGCAGGTCGTCGACCATTTCTGCGAAGTCGGCAGCCGTTGACTGGATGAACTTGACCTGGGTCTCCTGCTCTTCGGTGAGCGGCCCGTCGACGCGGTCGAGAAGCAGCCTGGAAAGGCTGCGGATGGTGGAAACGGGGGTCCGGAACTCGTGGCTCATGTACGCCAGGAAACGGCTCTTGAGCTCGGTGGCTTCTCGCAGCTGCTCGGCCTGCACGTCCAGTTCGGCGTACAGCGCCAGCACGCCATGGTTGGTGGCGTCGAGCTCGACCTGCAAAGATTTCACCTGCTGGCTCTTCTCTTCCAGCATGGCCTGCAGCTCTGCTGGCGTGCTGGTTGTCGTGTCGGGTTGCGTGGCCATCATGCTTGTCTCGGTCAGACGCGTCGAACGACGACGACCGTGGCGTCGTCCTTGCCGCGAATGTGATCGCGAATGAGCCAGGCCGCAACCAGGGCGGCGTCCGACTGCAGCAGCCCGCCCACTTCGGCAAGGCTCCAACGGGTGGTGATGCCATCGGAATGCATGACCAGCAGCGCATGGTCGGGCCACGGGTACGACACGTCGTTGAGGTGGCGAATCTGCATGCCGAGCGTGCCGTGCTGAGACAGCAACGACCGATCGCCGATGCCCGAGATGAGCCGCCCGACGATGTTGCCGACCCCGGAGAACTTGACGGTGCTGTCTGCGACGTTCAGCGTAGCAATGGCAACCGCTGCACCGCGTGTGCTGCGCATACCCTGGTGGGCACGCTCCAGAATCTGGCTCGGCCCGCCTGTGGCTGAACCGAAAATCCGCAAGGCGGCATCCGAGGCCTCGGCTGCATAGGGGCCGTGGCCCAGACCATCGGCCACCATGAGCGAAGCCACCTCATCGTCAGCGTGGAAGTGCCAGCCATCACCGCTGACGGTCTCACCGGGCGCCGCAAGGCAGATTCCGGCCACCTCGAAGACCTGGTTGCTGGGCGCGCTGGGCGCCACACCCGCAGCGTGCTTCGGTGACACCCTGGCAACGATGGCGGTGCCCTGGCCCACCGAAGAGAACACCGAGAAACCGTTCGACAGGCGTTGAACCGCCCCCAGCCCGGAACCGGGGGTGCTTCCGGTGGAATAGCCGTCGCGCAGGCACCTGTCTACGTCGGCCATGCCGGGCCCATGATCGACCGAGATGATCTCGAATGCGGCTTCGCCAGCCAGCCTGCACATGCCGAGAAAGAGACGCCCTTTTGCAGCGTGGCGCACGAGATTGGTTCCAAGCTCGGTGATCACCAGCGCAATGCGGCCGCTGGTCACCTCGTCAAAGCCTATTTCATCGCCGAATCGCGCGGCGGCACGCCGGGCTTCGCCCACTTGGCTGGCCTCAGTGACGGAAAAATTGAGATAAGGCGTCACGCGCTCACTTCCAACGGGCGATGGTCACGCAGGTGCCTTCGCCGACCTTCGTCGTGATGTCGAATTCGTTCACCAGCCGCCTGCTGCCGGACAGCCCCATGCCCATGCCTGCGCCGGAAGTCCACCCATCGGTGAGCGCCTGATCCAGGTCGGGAATGCCCGGCCCCTTGTCTTCGAAGGCCAGCTGCAGCCGCGAGCGCAGCCCTTGCGTGGTGATCTCCCAGCGCATTTCGCCGCCGCCGCCATAGACGATGGTGTTTCGAGACAGCTCACTGGCAGCGGTGATCATTTTGGTCTGGTCGACCAACGAGAACTTCAGCTGCTGGGCCAGCTTGCGCACCAGCTGCCGGCTCATCACGATGTCGTGCTCGACGCGCAGCGCCATGGAGCCGCTAAGAGGCTCATCCAAGGTCGCCCTCCTCGTCTGAGGATTTCAGCAAGGCCATGCCTCGCTCCACGTTGAGCGCCGTGCGCACGCCCGTCAGCGAGAGACCCAGCTCGACCAGCGTGATGGCAACGGCGGGCTGCATCCCGACGACCACGGTGGTAGCACCGAGCACGCCCGTGATGCTAGAGATGTTGGCCAGCATGCGACCGATGAACGAGTCGACGATCTCCAGGGCCGAGATGTCGATCAGCACGCCCCTGGCGCCGGTGGATTCGATCAGTATCGAAAGGTCTTCCTGGAGTGCGAGGGCCACCTGGTCTTGCAGGTCGACCTGAATGGTGACGAGCAAGAATTTGCCCATCCGGAGAATCGGGATGCGGTCCATGGCAACCCCGGCTCAGAGCTTGGGCCGAGTGACGACGTACCCTGCCTTCTTCATGGCAAGAGACAGGGCATCGGCGAGCGTGGCCTTGGTGACGATGCCTTGCAGGTCGATGCCCAGGTGCACGATGGTCTGCGCGATCTGAGGGCGCACGCCGCTGATGATGCAGTCCGCACCCATCAGGCGAATCGCCGTAACAGTCTTCAGCAGATGCTGGGCAACCAGTGTGTCCACGGTCGGCACGCCGGTGATGTCGATGATGGCCAACTCGGATCCGGTGTCGACGATGCGCTGGAGCAGCGACTCCATCACCAGCTGCGTGCGGCTGCTGTCCAGCGTGCCGATCATCGGCACCGCCAGCACCCCATCCCAGAGCTTGATCACGGGGGTCGACAACTCCAGCAGCTCTTCTTGCTGCCGCTTGATGACTTCTTCGCGCGAGCGTTGGTAGGTCGTCGCTGTCCACTGCGCCAGCTTGTCGATCAGCGTCGACAGGCCCCAGATGGCACTGAACAGGCGCTCGGGGTCGCTCCCCAAGCTGCGCTGCAGGCCGGTGAAGAGAGGCTTCTTCACGGCGAGCACGAAGTGGCTGGTTTCGCCCGCCGTGGCGCCCTGGGCGGCTCTCGATTGGGACAGCACTTCAAGCACGCTGCGCAGCGGCTCCCAGGCGGCATGCTCGAAGTTCGCCATGTCGACGTCGGCGCGCACGCCTCGCTCGAACGCGTCCAGCAGTTTCCTGGCTTCGCCCTGCATCGCGGCGGCGGTGGCGGCGCTGTTGCGACCCGTGGACGTCACCTCGGACAACCATTCGTTCACTACCTCGTCTTTGTGGGCTGCCAACAGTTTTTCGATCGCGCTGTTTTCTGGTTTCATGGGTGTCCTCTGAGGGCCTTTTTGAGAATGGACGAAGGCGAATGGCCGGCAACCCCAAACTGGCTGGAGCAGCGGCGGTCAGGATATCAGGGCGCATGACGCATTCGTGCTCAAGCGCAGACACAAGCGCAGGCACAAGCGCGACGAGACCATGCGGACCACGGGTTCAACTGACGGGCTTCTTTTGCGCAAGCAATTTTTACCGGTCAGCGGTGTCCCACAAGGAGCTTCAACGAACCTTCGAAGAACGCCTGGCGACGCAGGTGGCCGTGCCGTCGTTCCCATTCGCCGCTTTCGAGATCGTGCTGGAGGAGGCTCGTGAAACGGTCGACCACTGCCGCGTCGACGAAGCTCCACGCCGAGCACGCCTGGCGCACTGCCGGGTCGAGCAGGCGCTCCGGGCGGCCGTAGTAGGCCTCGCCGAAACCATCGGTGCAGGCGAGCGGAATGGGCACGGGCATCACCTCGACCTGCTGGCCGATGGCCTGCGCGATGGTGGCGATGCGGGGGTAGCGTCGAGCTTCCACCTCGATGGCTTCAGGCGCGTACTCGGCCAGCCAGAAGCGGCTGAGTTCGTCGGGGTCGCAGGTCATCAGCAGCATCGGGCCGCGCGTCACGCGGCGCATTTCGGCCAGGCCGGCCTGCAGGTTCGACCACTGGTGCACCGAGAAGGTGGCCATGCTCGCATCGAAACTGTCGTCGTCGAAGGGCAGCTGCTCGGCCACCGCGTCGATGGCGACCGGCAGATGCGCCGACCGCTGCGCACGCATGGACGCCGAGGGCTCCACCGCGGTGACGGCGCGATCAACCGGCTCGTAAGAGCCCGCGCCCGCACCCACGTTGAGCACCGTCTTCGCATTGCCGAGGGCCTGGCGTATGAGCTCGGCGATCTCGGGCTCGGGCTTTCGGTACTGGGCGTAGCCCGCGCCGATGACGCCGTAGTTGGCGTCGCCAGCACTGCCGTCTTGGTGTCTTGCCGCCATGCGCTTGTGCTCCTGTCCCGTGCTCGATTCATCTTAAGCGCCGCATTTCTTACGGCACGTCCAGAGCCGGCCGACAAGCAACGGGTGATTGAATAGCCCTTTGTTTTCAACATCCACTTGGATGGTATTAGGATGGTGACATGCCAGCCCGAAGCGCCACCCTGTCCCCCAAGCTCAAGTCGGTCGACGAGAAGATCACCATCAACCTCGGTTGCGTCGATCTGGGCCAGATCGACCTGCTGGTGCAAGAAGGTTTCTATTCGAATCGCACCGACCTGATTCGCACCGCCATACGCCGCCAGCTCGCCACCCACGTTGACGTGGTGCAGCAGGTGGTGGCGCGCAAGACCCTGGTGCTGGGCATACACCACTACACCGCCGAAGCATTGCTTGCCCTCAAGGCAGCGGGCGAAAAACTCGACATACGCGTGCTTGGGCTCGCCTCCATCGCCCCCGACGTAACGCCAGCTTTGGCGCTCGCCACCATCCAATCGCTTACCGTGCTCGGCGCTCTGCACGCCAGCGCGGCCGTGAAAACTGCGCTCGCTTCGCGCATCCACTGAGGAACCCATGAAACCTGACTACCTGCAACTGATGCGCGATGCCACGCGGCTCACGCAAGGCGGCGACCTGCACGCCGCCACGGCCGCCATCCAGGCCGCCTTGCGCTCGGGCGGGCTGCCGCAGACGAAGCCGCCGGCCTCTCATCAGGCCGACGTGATCGACGTAGAGGCCAGAGAAGTACCCACACCCACACCCACACCAGCGGCCGCGGCCGCGGCCCAGCCCGTGCAGGAATCGCCCCAAGGCCGCTTCGTGGCCGGCAGCTTGCTGGAGGCCAGCCACCGTCACGACTACAAGCTCTACCTGCCTGCCACCGCAGGGGGCGAGGCCTTGCCGCTGGTGGTGATGCTTCACGGCTGCACCCAGCACCCAGATGACTTCGCGGCCGGCACGCGCATGAACGAGCTGGCCGAGGCGCAGGGCTTCTTCGTGCTCTACCCGGCGCAAGCGCAAAAGGCGAACCCGCAGCGCTGCTGGAACTGGTTCAAGCACAGCCATCAGCAGCGTGGCCGCGGCGAGCCGGCATGGCTTGCGGCCATGACGCGCGACGTGATGGCCCGCCATGCCATAGACCCGGCACGCGTGTTTGTAGCCGGCCTTTCGGCGGGCGGCGCCATGGCCGCCGTGCTGGGCGAGGCCTATCCCGAGCTGTATGCCGCCGTCGGCGTTCATTCGGGCCTGGCGGCAGGTGCTGCCGCCGATCTGCCGGCCGCACTGGCCGCGATGAAAAGCGGCGCGGCACACCCGCGCAGCAGCGCAAGCGGGGTGCCCACCATCGTGTTCCATGGCGATGCCGATGCCACCGTGCATGCCACCAATGGCGAGCAGGTGATCGCAGCCAGCGTCGGCGGGCTCGCCTCAGTAGAGCAGCAAGAACTCAAAGGCACAGGCCGAGCATCGACCCGCCGCGTGCACCGAGATGCCAGCGGCCGCGTGCTTGCGGAGCACTGGCTGGTGCACGGCGCACCGCACGCGTGGTCGGGCGGCAGCCCCAAGGGCTCGTACACCGATGCCCGCGGGCCCAATGCCAGTGCCGAGATGATTCGCTTCTTCAGCGAGCACCCGAGACGCTGAGCCGAGTTGACAGCACAGGCAAATCAAACCGAAATGGCAAGCAGCCCAACGGCGCACGGCTTCACATTTTTATCAATGAGCGCACACCGCTTTGCGCCGTGCGCTCATTGCGGACGGGGCCAAATCACCGCGGTGGTGATAGGCCCTTCAAGGGAAGGTGAAGGTCGTGCCAGTCGAGCCGGTGCTGGTCAGGTCGATGTTGGCGGTCTTGACCGCCGAGCCCGAGCTTGCCGATAGCGTGTAGGCCCCTGTTGCAGCCGCTGGGTCGGCAGTGAAAGTCAGTGAGGCAGCATTCGCCACGAAGCCTGTCTTGACTGCGGCACCACTCGGTACCGAATAGGAAAATACACCCGTGCTGCCATCCACCGGCGCACCCGCCACTACCACGTTGGGGCCGCCTGTGTATTTCTTGATGACGTCAACGCTGGCGTCGATGAGTGCAATGCCGGTGACCACGGTGCCTGAGGCGGTGCGCATCGCTGACAGCGGGGGATCGATGAGCGCCGTGCTGGCATTCACGTAGGTGTAGCCGGTATCGACAACCGGAACGCCGGTGATGGTGGCGGTGACGCGGCCTTGCGCATTGACAACCAGGTCATAGGTTCCAACGGGCACCGGGTAGAGGACAAACCTGCCCGTGTTGTCTGGCGGCGTTGATTTGATCACCACACCATTCATTTGCAGCGAGACACTGGCCGAAGATGCAGCTACTGCGGGTGCGACGTATCCCACCACGCGTAAGCCTGCGTCTGAAAGCCGCGGCAAAACGCTGATCACGGGCTTCAGGTTGTATCTGCCCGAATTGCCCAGCTTGACCACCGACTTGCAAACGTCGAAGTCCAGTACGAAGTCGGCGACCTTGTTCGGCGCGACATCGATGTCGACATTCATTTTCAAGCCGGTTTGGGAACCGCTGGGCGTTGACAGTGCGGTTTCGGTGCCACCGCTTGGGGTGATGGCATTGGCCAGCGGGTTGCTCGCATCGTTAGGCGCCAGCAACAGCCGCATCTGGGTGTATTTGCCTGTGGGCAACGCGGTCTGCCCCAGATCTTCCAGCAGCCCGTTCGTGAGCGTCAGCAGATCAATCCGCCGCGGTGGATTCAGGGCCACTTCTGACCAGCCTGCATCGGCATCGCCAGCAAGGCTGCTTTTGTGAACGCGAACCTTTTGGACGGTGACATTGGCGTGGTCATACCCGCACGCGGGCGCGTCGGTCAGCGCCAAACGCAAAGTGCCTGAGTCACTCTCGCCACCATTGCTGCCACCGCAGGCCGCAAGGACAGCCGCGGTGCTGAAGGCTGCGACGCAGGCGTATCTGGACAAGTTATTCATGAAAACCTCGTAAATGTGCGAAATGCACATTTAGCGAGTTTGCCTCAAATTTACCTGGCCCACCCTCTTCGCCATGCGGGGAGGCTGGGTTCTTTTCAAATTGCCAGAAACATGGCTATGCGGTGTGACTGGTGCGGATCGGAGTGCTCGATTGCAGGCCCGGTCGACATCAGTGGTGTCATGGACCGTTTCGATTTTTTGGGGGGCGTATGCCCGCCGCCCCGCAGCTCAAATCACCCGCAGAGGCGGTGGGCGAAGCCGTTGTGCGGGGACCGGGGGGCGCTCACAGACGGTGCCGTCACGCAGATTGAACGAAGCCTCGCCGAACCATTCCAGGTCGACAGGGTCGTGCGTGATCATCACCGCGGGAATGTCGATGCGCTTGAGCAGCTCGTCGAGCTCGTGGCGCATGCGGTCGCGCAGCTCGGGGTCTAGCGCTGAAAAAGGCTCGTCAAGCAAGAGCGCACGTGGCGAGTTGACGAGTGCGCGCGCCAGTGCGGTGCGCTGGCGCTGGCCGCCCGACAGCTCGCCGGGCCGTTGCGAGGCCACGTTGCTGAGCTCGAACGATTGCAGCCAGCGGTCGACCGCCTCGCCGCCTGCGCTTGCAGAAGGGTTGCGCAGGCCGTCTTGCAAACCGAAGGCGATGTTCTGTCGCACGCTCAGCTGCGGAAACAGCGCGTAGTCTTGAAACAGGTAGCCAAAGCGACGGCAACGCGCCGGCACATGGATGCCGGCGGAGCCGTCGTAAAGCACCTCGCTGCCGAAGCCAATGCGCCCGGCATCGGGCTTCAGCAAGCCGGCCATGGCTTGTAGCGTGAGGCTCTTGCCAGCACCCGACGGCCCGTAAATCACCGTGCGCCGCGCATCGCTGCGAAAGCGCACCTGCAAGCCGAAATGGCGCTGCCCGCTGCTCACGGTCTTGGTGATGTCAACGTCGAAGCTCATGGCATCAATGCGCCAGGCGACCCGGCAGCAATCGCCCTGCTGACAGCAGCACCACGATGCAGGTGATGGAGGTGATGAGCACCAGAAAGTTGGCCTGCGAGTCTTGCCCCGCCTGCACCGCTTCGTACACCGCCACCGACAGCGTCTGCGTGCGCCCTGGGATGCTGCCTGCCACCATCAGCGTGGCGCCGAACTCGCCGAGCGCGCGCGCAAAGGCCAGCAGCACCCCGGCCAGAACGCCACGCCAGGCCATGGGCAAGGTCACGCGGAAGAACACCGCCCACTCGCCCAGGCCGAGCACGCGAGCGGCTTTTTCCAGCTGCGGGTCGACGCCTTCAAACGCCGCCCGCGCCGCTTTCAGCACCATCGGAAAGGCCACGATGGTGGCCGCGATCACTGCGCCCTGCCAGGTGAAGATGAGGTTGATGCCGAAAGTCTCGTACAGCCACGCACCCAACCAACCGCGCTTGCCGATGAGCACCAGCAGGTAGTAGCCCAGCACGGTGGGCGGCATGACCATCGGCAGGGTCAGCGCGGCATCGAGCAGTTCGCGGCCGGGGAAGCGCAAGCGCGCCATCGCGAAGCCGGCGCCGGCGCCCAGCACGAGATTGACCGCCGTCGCCCATCCGGCGACCTTCAGCGTCAGCAGCAGCGGGATCCAGGCGCCCTGCACGGTTGCGC
>NZ_JBKJOQ010000106.1:0-11301 GCF_046595475.1 Rhizobacter sp. | reverse complement strand
CGTGGCTGGCGCGGTCAAGACCCGCGAGCCGGGCCAGAACCCTGCAACGCGCACATTTCAAGCTCTTCGGATTTTCGTCAACGCAGAGCTTGAGGAGCTCGAACAAGGCCTGAGCGCGGCACTCGGTTTGCTCGTGCCCGGCGGGCGTCTGGTGGTGATCAGCTTCCACTCGCTGGAAGACCGCATCGTCAAGACCTTCATCGCACGCGAAAGCAAAAGCGTGTTCGACCGGCGCGCGCCGTTTGCAGAGCCCAAGCCGAGCCGGCTGGTGGCGCTGGGGCGTGTGAAGCCCTCTGATGCAGAGGTGGATGAGAACCCACGTTCGCGGTCGGCGGTGATGCGTGTGGCTGAGCGAACGGAGGTGACCGCATGAAGCGAAGGGCGAGGGGCCCCGTGCACGGGGATCGACCAGCGCAATGCGGTCGGAGCCACCGAAAGTGCGGTGCCGAGATTGGGCACAGCTGCGCGGAGGTGGCGGCATGACCTTGTCGATGCTCACAGCTGCGCTGGCTTTCTTTTGGACGCAAGGATCGCCAAGCAAGACGCAAAGAACGCAAAGGAAATCAAGGCTCTTTCTTTCTTTGCGACCTTTACGACCTTTGCGTCTTCTCTTCGCGACCTTTGCGTCCAAAAAGACGGTGCCATGGCACCACCGCCCCGGCAACAGGAAGGCGGCTTGAGCATGACCCGCATCAACCTGCTTCTGCTGATGGCGCTGGTGATCAGCAGCGTCTATCTTGTGAAGGTGTCTTACGAGTCGCGCCGCTTGTTTGCTGCGCTCGACAAAGCGCAGGGCGAGTCGCGCCAGCTCGACATCGAGCACGAGCGGCTGAAGTCTGAGAAGCAGTCTCAGGCCACGCCGCTGCGCGTGGAGCGCGTGGCGCGTGACCGCCTGGCCATGCGCACCGCCACGCCTGCGGTCACGCAGTACGTGACCTATGCCGCCTCGGCGCCTGGAGGCGCGAAGTGAAGGCGAGCCAAAAAGCCCCAAAGGCCGGCGCCGTCAACGTGCGCTCGGTGATGTATTCGACCAGCCCGCTGCTGGCCTCGAAGACACCGCCTTGGCGCTCCAAGTTTCTGGTGGGCCTGGTCGGTCTGGGCTTTTGCGTGCTCGCCGGCCGCGCGGTGTACGTGCAGATTGTGGGCAGCGATTTTTTCTTGAAGCAAGGCGAAATTCGCTACGCGCGCACGCTGGAGCTGGCGGCCAGCCGCGGGCGCATCACCGACCGCAACGGGCTCATCCTGGCCTCCAGCGTGCCCGCGCCATCGCTGTGGGTGATCCCGAAAGAGTTCGAGGCCGACAAGCACCAGCGTGCCAACCTTGCCAAGCTCTTGGGCATGACGCCCACCGAGCTGACCGGGCGGCTCGACGACAGCCCCAACTTTGTGTGGCTGCGCCGGCAGGTCGACGAGCCTGTGGCCGAGCGCGCCATGGCGCTGGGCATCAAGGGCTTGTTCAAGGTGCGCGAGTTCAAGCGCAAGTACCCCGAGGGCGAAGCCGCCGCGCACGTGGTGGGCTTCACCAACGTGGAAGAGCATGGCCAAGAAGGCATAGAGCTCGCCTTCGAGTCGCAGCTTCAGGGCCGCAACGGCACGCGCCGCGTGGTGAAAGACCGCCTGGGCCGGGTGGTGGAAGACATAGGCGAGAGCGTGCAGCCGGTGGACGGCCGCGACATCCAGCTCGCCATCGACTCCAAGGTGCAGTTCTATGCCTACCAGCGTGTGCGCGATGCGGTGATCGCGCACAAGGCCAAGGCTGGCAGCGTGGTGGTGCTCGACTCGCAAAGTGGCGAAGTGCTGGCGCTCGCCAACTACCCGAGCTATTCGCCCGGCGACCGGCGCAACCTGAGCGGCGGCCAGCTGCGCAACCGCGCACTCACCGACACCTTCGAGCCCGGCTCCACGATGAAACCGTTCATCGTGTCGATTGCGCTCGAAAGCGGCCGCGTGACGCCCAGCACGGTGATCTCGACGGCACCCGGGCGCATCACCATCACCGGTTCGACCATTTCTGATTCGCACGCGCACGGCGACCTCACGGTGCAAGAAGTGATTCAGAAGTCGAGCAATGTGGGCACCGTCAAGATGGCGATGCAGATGCAGCCGCGCGAGATGTGGGAAATGTTCACCCAAGTCGGCCTCGGCCAGCGCCCGCAGATCGGCTTCCCTGGTGCGGTGAGTGGGCGCCTGCGGCCGTTCAAGAGCTGGCGCCCCATCGAGCAGGCGACCATGAGCTACGGCTACGGCCTGTCGGCCAGCCTGTTTCAGCTGGCGCGCGCCTACACCGTGTTTGCGCGCGATGGCGAGCTGGCGCCGATCTCGCTGCTCAAAAACCAGAACCTGCCGGCCGAGGCGGCGGCGCCCGGCTTGCGCGTGATGTCGCCCAAGACGGCGCAGGCCGTGCGCGAAATGCTGCGCATGGCGGCCGGCCCTGGCGGCACCAGCCCCAAGGCGCAGGTGATGGGCTATTCGGTGGGTGGCAAGTCGGGCACCGCATACAAGCAAGAAGGCAAAGGCTACGCCGAGAAGAAGTACCGCTCCTGGTTCGTGGGCATGGCGCCTATCAGCCAGCCGCGCATCATCGTGGCGGTGATGGTTGATGAGCCCAGCGATGGCAAGTACTTCGGGGGCGACGTGGCCGCGCCGGTGTTCAGCGAAGTGGTGCAGCAGACGCTGCGCTCGATGAGCGTGCAGCCCGACCTCGAAGTGAAGCAGCAGATCATCTCCAACAAGCTGCCCGCGGTGGAGGAAAGCTTCTGATGGCCGCGCTCACCGCCCTGCATGACGTGGGCAGCGCCGTCGCCTGGTTGCGCAGCCGCGGCGTGCACAACCTCAGCACCGACAGCCGGCGCATGCAGGCGGGTGATGCCTTTGTGGCATGGCCGGGCTACGCCAACGATGGCCGCCAGTTCGTGCCGGCAGCATTGGCGGCGGGCGCGGCGGCCTGTCTCGTTGAAGCCAAAGGTGCTGAAACGTTTGCCTTCGACGGCACGCGCGTGGCGGCGATCTATGGCCTGAAGGCCGTCACAGGCCCGCTCGCCAGCACCTACCTGGAACACCCGAGCCACAGCCTCGACGTGGTGGCCGTCACCGGCACCAATGGCAAGACATCCGTCGCCTGGTGGGTGGCGCAAGCCTTGAGCCTGCTCGGCCAGCGCTGCGGCGTGGTGGGCACGCTGGGCGTGGGCGAGCCGCCGTCGGCGGCGGCACCCAGCGCGTCCATACGCCCCACCGGCCTGACCACGCCTGACCCGGTGACGCTGCAGACGGCCTTTCGCCGCTTCGTCGACAGCGGCTTCTCGGCCTGCGCGATCGAGGCGTCTTCCATAGGCATCGTCGAGCAGCGCCTGGCGGGCACGCGCATCGCAGTGGCCTTGTTCACCAACTTCACGCGCGACCACATCGACTACCACGGCAGCATGGACGCCTACTGGCAGTCCAAGGCCCAGCTCTTCACCTGGCCGGGCCTGCGCGCGGCGGTGATCAATGTGGACGACGAGCGCGGCGCGGCGCTGGCTCCCACGCTGGGGCTGGACGTGTGGACGTACAGCACCAAGACCTCGGCACGCCTGTTCGCCAGCAACATCGCCTACCGCGATGGCGGCCTGGCCTTCACGCTGAACGAAAACGCGCACGCCACTGAAGTGCGCAGCGGCCTGATCGGCGACTTCAATGTGCACAACCTGCTGGCGGTGATCGGTGGCTTGCGCGCGCTCGGTGTGTCGCTGGCGGATGCGGCACGTGTCTGTGCGCAGCTCACCGCCGTGCCCGGTCGCATGCAGGCCGTGAACGCGGGTGGCAGCCCGACCGTAGTGGTCGACTACGCCCATACGCCCGATGCGCTGGAGAAAGCTCTGCGAGCCCTGCGCCCCTTCGCCAAGGAGCGCAACGGTGCGCTGTGGGGCGTGTTTGGTTGCGGCGGCAACCGCGATGCGACCAAGCGCCCGCTGATGGGTGCCGTGGCCGAGCGCGACGCCGACCACGTGGTCGTGACCAGCGACAACCCACGCAACGAAGCGCCGGCCGAAATTTTGAAGCAAATTGCCGCCGGCATGGCGCGGCCAGATCGTGCCGCCGTGATTGAAGACCGCCGTGTGGCCATCGTGCAGGCCGTGCGGCAGGCGCAGCCGCAAGACGTGATTCTCATCGCCGGCAAGGGCCACGAGGCCGAGCAGGAGATTGCGGGTGTGAAGTACCCGTTCTCCGACGTGACCGAAGCGCAAGCCGCGCTGGCGGGGAGGGCGCAGCCATGATGACGTTGGCACAAGCGCATGCTTTGTTGCCCGGCTCTACCTTGGTGGGCAATGGCTCGGTGCAGATCCAGCGCGTGCACTCCGACACCCGCAGCCTGCAAGCTGGCGACCTCTTCGTCGCGCTGCGGGGCGAGCGCTTCGATGCGCACGACTTCCTGCCGCAAGCGTGCGTCACCGGTGCGGTGGCCGCACTCGCCGAGCGCGGCCTGATCGAGGCCGGCATGCCCGGCCTGCAAGTGGCCGACAGCAAGCAAGCCCTGGGCGCTCTTGCTGCAGCCTGGCGCGCGCAGCTGCAGCTGCCCCTCATCGCCGTGACCGGCAGCAACGGCAAGACCACCGTCACACAGATGCTGGCCTCGGTGCTCAAGGCCTGGTGGGGCGATGGCGCTTTCAGCACCCAAGGCAACTTCAACAACGACATCGGCGTGCCGCTCACCCTGCTGCGCTTGCGGCAGGATGCGGCCGTCCACCACCGCGCGGGCGTGATCGAGCTGGGCATGAACCACCCTGGTGAGATTGCTTCGCTGGCGGCGATGACCGCGCCTGCCGTGGCGCTGGTCAACAACGCCCAGCGCGAGCACCAGGAGTTCATGGCCACGGTGGAGGCGGTGGCGCGTGAAAACGGCAGCGTGATCGAAGCTCTGGGCCCAACGGGTGTGGCGGTGTTCCCGGCTGACGACGAGTACGCGCCGCTGTGGCACCAGCTCGCCGGCACACGCCCCACGCTGACATTCGCTCTGCGCGGCAACGCCGACGTGACGGCCGATGCCGAGTGGGCACATGACCCTGGCAACCCACACTGGTCGCTGATGCTGCACACGCCGGCCGGCTTTGCCGCCGTGCAGCTGCGCATCGCCGGCTGGCACAACGTGAAGAATGCGCTGGCCGTCACGGCCTGCGCGCTCGCTGCGGGCTGCCCGCTGGATGCCATCGTGCGCGGGCTTGAAGCCTTCGAGCCGGTGAAGGGCCGCTCGCAGCTCAAGCAAGCACGGGTGCAAGGCGTGCCGGTCACGCTGGTTGACGACACCTACAACGCCAACCCCGACTCGGCCCGTGCCGCTGTCGAGGTGCTGGCCTCGCTCTCGGGCCCGCGCTGGCTGGTGCTGGGCGACATGGGCGAGGTAGGCGACCAGGGCCCGGCCTTCCACCGCGAAGTGGGCGCCTATGCGCGCACCCACGGCATCGACACGCTGTGGACGGCGGGCACGATCAGCCGCTACAGCGCTGATGCCTTCGGGGGTGAACACAGCGGGCATGCGCGCCACTTCAACACCGTGGCCGAGCTGCTGGCCGCACTGAAGGTGGCGCCCGAATGCGCATCGGTGCTGGTGAAGGGCTCGCGCTTCATGAAGATGGAACAGGTGGTGGCTGCATTGACAAACACGTCAGCGCAAGCCGCCACTGAATCAAACCCACAAGGAACGACACACCATGCTGCTTAGCCTCGCCCAGTGGCTGCAGAACCTCTACCCCGATCAGCTGGGTTTTCTGCGCGTCTTCCAGTACCTCACCTTCCGTGCGGTGCTGGCGGCCATGACCTCGCTGCTGATCGGCCTGGCCTTCGGGCCTTGGGTGATCCGCCGCCTCACCGAGCTGAAGATCGGCCAGCCCATCCGCGAGTACGGCGTGCAAGAGCACATAGCCAAGAGTGGCACGCCCACCATGGGCGGCGTGCTCATCTTGATCGGCATAGGCGTGTCCACCTTGCTGTGGTTCGACTGGAGCAACCGCTTCGTCTGGATCGTGATGCTGGTGACGCTGGGTTTCGGTGCCATCGGCTGGGCCGATGACTGGCGCAAGGTGGTGCACAAGAACCCCGAAGGCATGCGCTCGCGCGAGAAATACATGTGGCAGTCGCTGATCGGCCTGGTGGCGGCGCTGTACCTGGCTTTCAGCGTGTCTGAGACTTCCAACCTGCGCGTGCTTGAGCTCTTCTTGCGCTGGGTGCAGAGCGGCTTCTCCAACAACCTGCCGCCCAAGGCCGACTTGATGATTCCCTTCGTCAAGACGGTGAGTTACCCGCTGGGCGTGTTCGGTTTCATCATCCTCACCTACATCGTGATCGTGGGCGCAAGCAACGCGGTCAACCTGACCGACGGGCTCGATGGACTGGCCATCATGCCGGTGGTCATGGTGGGCTCGGCACTGGGCGTTTTTGCCTATGTGGTGGGCAGTTCGGTGTACTCCAAATACTTGCTGTTTCCCTACATCCCGGGGGTCGGCGAGCTGCTGATCTTCTGCGCCGCCATGGCAGGCGCGGGCCTCGCCTTCCTGTGGTTCAACACCCACCCGGCGCAGGTGTTCATGGGCGACGTGGGGGCGCTTTCGCTGGGCGGCGCGCTGGGCACCATTGCGGTCATCACGCGCCAAGAGATCGTGCTCGCCATCATGGGCGGCATCTTCGTGGCCGAAGCGCTGTCGGTGATGGTGCAGGTGGCGTGGTTCAAGTACACGAAGAAGAAGTTCGGCACCGGCAGGCGCATCTTGAAGATGGCGCCGCTGCACCACCACTTCGAGAAATCCGGCTGGAAGGAAACGCAGGTGGTCGTGCGCTTCTGGATCATCACCATGCTCTTGTGCTTGGTGGGTTTGGCGAGTCTCAAATTGCGATGAATAGCAACCCCCACGTCGCTTTGCTCCTGCCTCCCGAGGGGGCGCTCAGCCGCCTTGAGACGGCTCGGCGGAGGCTGAGATGAATCACCTGAAAGACATCAACGTTCTGGTGTTGGGGCTGGGTGAATCAGGCCTGGCCATGGCGCGCTGGTGCGCGAGCCATGGGGCGCAGGTGCGCGTATGGGATTCGCGCGACCAGGCGCCACACGATGCCGCGCTGGCCGAGTACGTGCCGACGGCGCAACGCCTGAGCGGCGTGCTGGCTGACGATGCGCTGCAAGGCGTGCAGCTCGTGCTCAAGAGCCCCGGTTTGGCCCCCGCTGACGAACGCATCGCCGCATTGCTCGATACCGCGCGCCAGACCGGTGTGCCGGTGCAAGGCGAGCTCGACTTGTTTGCCCGTGCACTGGCCGACTTGAAGGCCGAGCGTGGGTATGCGCCCAAGGTGATCGCGATCACAGGCACCAACGGCAAGACGACGACCACTTCGATGACGGCGCAGCTGATAGAGCGCGCAGACAAGCGCGTAGCGGTCGCCGGCAACATTGGGCCGACCATGTTGCAGACGCTGGCCGAGGTGCTGGCGGCTGAGCCTGCTGGTGATCTCGCTGCTGATCCGGCTGCTGATCCGGCTGCCGAGCCTGCCTCGGTTGGCGCTGAGTCTGCCTCCGTTCGCCCTGAGCCTGCCTCCGTTCGCCCTGAGCCTGTCGAAGGGTCAGCGCCCGCCGACGAGGGGCTTCGACAAACTCAGCCCGCACGGGATGAATTCGTTGACGAGCAATCTGGTGGAGAGGAAACCATCGCCACTGAGCCTGTCGATGAGTCCGCGAAAGAGATTGAAAAGCCAGTAGACGAAGACGAGCCCACCAGCGGTGGCCCGCCGCCGCACCTGATCCCGCCGCCCCCGCCGGGCCCAGTGTTCGAGCACCTGCCCGAGGTGTGGGTGCTGGAGTTGTCGAGCTTCCAGCTTGATGGCGTGCAAGGCTTCGAGCCCAGCGCTGCCACCGTGCTCAACGTGACACAGGATCACCTCGACTGGCACGGCAACATGAGCGCTTACGCGGCTGCCAAGGCGCGCGTCTTCGGCCAGCATGCGGTGATGGTGATCAACCGCGATGACGCTGCCACCGAGAAGATGGTGCCCGCGCCCGTGCCCGGCAAGGGCCGCTTCGCCAAGCCTGTAGAGCGCCATGTGGTGCGCTTCGGCCTGGATGCGCCGCGGCGCCCCGGTGACTTTGGCCTGTTGGTTGAAAACGGCATTGCCTGGCTGGTGCGCGCGATGGAAGCCGACGAGACCCTCAAGAAGCCGCGCAAGGGCGCCGTGGTCGAGCCCGAAGACCTGCACATCCAGCGCCTGATGCCCGCCGACGCGCTGCGCGTGCGCGGTCGCCACAACGCGGCCAACGCGCTGGCGGCGTTGGCCCTCGCCACGGCGGTGGGTTGCCCGCTCGCGCCCATGCTGCACGGCCTGCGCGAATACGCCGGCGAGCCGCACCGTGTGGAGTTCATCAGCCTGGTCAACGGCGTCGAGGCCTACGACGACAGCAAGGGCACCAACGTGGGTGCCACCGTGGCTGCGCTGAATGGCCTGGGCGACGACAAGTCGCCTGCCAAGCTGGTGGTGATTCTGGGCGGCGATGGCAAAGGGCAAGACTTCTCGCCGCTTGCCACGCCGGTGCAGAAACATGCGCGCGCCGTGGCCACCATCGGCCGCGATGCAGAGGCCATTGAGCAGGTGCTGCGCTACACCGGCGTGAGCGTGCAGCGGCACGAGACGCTGGAGGCTGCCACACAGTGGGCCTTCCAGCGAGCGCATGCAGGCGACGCCGTGCTGTTGAGCCCGGCCTGCGCCAGCCTCGACATGTTTCGCAACTACGCCCACCGCGCCGAGGTGTTCGTAAACGAAGTGCGTGCCCTGGCGGCAGCGACAGGGGAGGTGGTGTGAGCGCCTTGGCTGCCCGCTTCAATTGGCAAGGCGTGAAGGAGCGCATCGCCACGCTGCTCAGGCGCGATGGCGGCAGCACCAGCGTGCCCATCCGCGACTGGAACGGTGCCAGCAGCCAGCCCACCAAGCTGCAGGGCTTCGACCAGCCGCTGCTGTGGGTGGTGGTGGCCTTGATGGCGCTCGGCCTGGTGATGGTCTATTCGGCCTCGGTGGCCATGCCTGACAACCCGAAGTTCGCGCGCTACGCGCCTACGCACTTCCTGGTGCGGCATGCGCTGTCCATATTGGTCGCGTTTGTCGCGGCGGTGGTGGTGGTGCAGATACCGGTGAGCGTGTGGGAGAAGTTTGCGCCGTGGCTGTTTGCCGGCGCCTTGATTGCGCTGGTGATGGTGCTGATACCGCATGTGGGCAAGGGCGTGAACGGCGCGCGCCGCTGGATTCCCTTGGGCTTCACCAACTTCCAGCCCTCCGAGCTCGCCAAGCTGGCCATTGCGCTCTACGCCGCCAACTACATGGTGCGCAAGATGGACGCGCGCGAAAACTTTTTCCGTGCCGTGATGCCGATGGCGGTGAGCGTGGCGGTGGTCGGCCTCTTGCTGTTGGCCGAACCCGACATGGGCGCCTTCATGGTGATCGCGGCCATCGCCATGGGCATCTTGTTTCTGGGCGGCGTGAACGGCCGCATGTTCTTCCTGATCACCGCCGTGCTGGTGGGTGCCTTCGTGCTGATGATCAGCTTCAGCGAGTGGCGGCGCGAGCGCATCTTTGCCTACCTGAACCCGTGGGACGAGAAGTACACCTTGGGCAAGGCCTACCAGCTCTCGCACTCCTTGATTGCTTTCGGCCGCGGCGAGATCTTTGGGCAAGGGCTGGGCTCTAGCGTTGAGAAGCTGCATTACCTGCCCGAGGCGCACACCGACTTCCTGCTGGCGGTGATCGGCGAAGAGCTGGGCTTCGTCGGTGTGGCGGCGGTGATCTTTGCGTTTTTCTGGCTGTCGCGGCGCATCTTCCACATCGGCCGCCAAGCGGTTGCGTTGGACCGTGTCTTCGCGGGCTTGTTTGCGCAAGGCATTGGCATCTGGATGGCCGGGCAGGCCTTCATCAACATGGGTGTGAATTTGGGTGTGTTGCCGACCAAGGGGTTGACGCTGCCGCTGATGAGTTTCGGGGGGTCGGCGATCTTGATGAACATGATCGCGTTGGCGATCGTGATGCGGATTGACATCGAGAATCGCCAGTTGATGCGGGGGGGGCGCGCATGAGCCATGCTGGTTCGTTCATCCGTCTCAGCCCGCTCGGCCTGAGGTTGCCGCTTCGCGTATGTATTTCTACCTGTCTTGCTCGACGGCGCCGGGTAGTCGCCCCGGCGGGCGAGTCACTTTGGTGTTCGCATAACTTTGCTTCGCAAAGTGAGCGAACCCCCGCTGCGCGAACATTTGTCGCGCCAAATGAAAGTAACCAAAGCAAAGGCGCTCTCCACTCGTCACAGCTGCGTGGTCAAAGGCTACGGCCTGTCAACGCCGTACTTAAGCTAAGCCGCACACCTGCTGCGATTTCTTCACCACACGCCTCGCTGCGCCTCGGCGCATTGACAGGGGATGTTTGCGCAGCAAACGACCGCATTGCTCTTGGGCCCCTTCAGAGCCGTCGAGCAGCGCAGAGCAGTCGGCCCTCGGCCGACCGGTGACGAGGGTCGCCTTTCTTTTGCCTACTTTTCTTTGGCGAAGCAAAGAAAAGTTGGTCGGCTGTCGGGACGAAATCCCGACGCGGCCTCACGCATTGAACAAGACCACCACGCGAATAGCGCCACACGCCTTCGATACGCGAATGCGCCCTCCCCTGAGGTATCGAAGGGTCAGGCTGAGCGGTCTGTGATGCGCGAGCAGCCAACCAGATAACCCTATGGACATCGACTTCTCCACCCTCACCGAATACCAACGCTACAAGCTGATGGCCAGCCTGATCGTCCCTCGGCCGATCGCCGGTGAAGCCACCCCGCATCGCCGAAGCCCCGGTCGCCTTCGAGTGCACGCTGTGGGAGACCCTGGAAACCACCAGCCGGCAGATCTTCATCGGCCAGGTGCGTTGGCTGCATGCGCGTGAAGGCCTGATCGACACCGAGCTTTGGCGCGTGCGCCTGCAAGAGTACTTCCCGGTGGCGCGCTTCGGCGCGAGCTACTACGTCAACACGCGCGAGCGCTTTTCGCTCGACAGCCAAGCTGCCCAGGCCAACCCCATCGACGAGATGTGACCCAACCGCCTCAGGGCACCGAGAAGCGGTGCACGCCGTCGCCGTCTACGTGGCGCACCAGCTTGCCCGCATGCCACAGCGCATTGAGGTGGGCAATCGACTCGCCCATGGCAAACGTGGTCTGGTGCAGGTCGAGCTTGCGCTTGAACAGCACCGGCAGCAGCCCGGCTGCATGTTGCGGCGCCGCGCGGCAGGCCTCGAGCACCTCGCCGAAATGCAGGTCGTGGTGGTGGGTGAGC
>NZ_JBKJOQ010000094.1:0-7164 GCF_046595475.1 Rhizobacter sp. | reverse complement strand
TGGAGAGCGCCTTTGCTTTGGTTACTTTCATTTGGCGCGACAAATGTTCGCGCAGCGGGGGTTCGCTCACTTTGCGAAGCAAAGTTATGCGAACACCAAAGTGACTCGCCTGCCGGGGCGACTACCCGGCGCCGTCGAGCAAGACAGGTAGAAGTCCATACGCGAAGCGGCACAGAAGGAGCAGGCTGAGCGGGCTGAGCTTGTCGAAGGGTCAGGCTGAGCGGTTGACAGTGCTGCGCACTGCAGCAAAACCCAATCAAGAAGCCAACAATCGAACCTTCTTCATCGCCAACGAAGCCGCCGCGTTGCGCGTCTCCACCCCGAGCTTCTCGAACACATGCTCCAGGTGCTTCTTCACCGTCGCCGGGCTGCTGCCCAAGATGTCGCCGATGTCGCGGTTGGTCTTGCCCTTCACCACCCAGTACAGCACCTCGGCCTCACGCATGGTGAGCTTCAGCGCTTGCAGCATGGCCTCGACCACGGCCGCGTCAGACACCTCGCGCATCACCATCAGCCAGTCGTCGTCGCTGGTGCGCTCTTGCAGTGAAAACACGAGCTGCTTCGATTCAAGCGAGATGGTGAGCGGCTTGGGCTCGCGGCCTTGCGCGCCCTGGGCCGACTGCTCGCGCAGCCACCCGAGCAAAACCTCGGGCACCTGGCCTGGCGACACGCCGAAGTAGGTGTGCATCAACTGGCGCGCAAGCGGCGTCTGCCACACCGCGCGGCCGATCTTGAGGTCCGCCTTTTCGTCATACGTGACATGCACCGCCATCGTCGCGTGGCCAAACGCATCGAGCGCATTGCGCGCTTGGCGCGCCTGGCGCGCGCTCTGCATGTGCACCGACATGCGCGCCAGCACTTCTTGTGGGCGTATGGGCTTGGTCACGTAGTCGACCCCACCCGCCGCAAAGGCCGCCACCACGTGCTCGGTGTCGGTGAGGCCGGTCATGAAGATGATGGGGATGTGCGCGGTGGCGGGCAGCGCTTTCAGGCGGCGCGCCACTTCGAAGCCGTCCAGGCCGGGCATGACGGCGTCGAGCAGCACCACGTCGGGCACGGTCTGCGCGGCGCGCTGCAGGGCGCTCTCGCCGTTGGTGGCCACCAGCACGGTGTAGCCGGCTTCGTCTAGCGCATCGTGCAGCAGCGAGAGGTTGTCGGGCACGTCGTCGACGATCAGCACCACGTCGCTCGCGGTGCGATCAGGGAGCCTGTCGGTGTCAGAGGGTCGGCTGGTCATGGAGCGCGCGGCGCACGAGGCCGCTCATCGCGTCGAGTTGAAAGTTGCGCGCCAGGCCACGCAGGTGGTCCACGAAGCTGGCATGGGCCGCATTCTCGCCTTCGATCTCGTCGAGCTTCTTCACGATGCCCCTGAAGTAACCCAGGCTGATGAGCTCGTCGAGCGCGCGCAGCTGGGCCTCGTCGGGCAGCACCCAGCTGGCGGGTGCAGGCGGCGCGCTGGCGTTGGCCGGCTCGCGCGGGGTTTCGAGCCACTCAAGCGACAGGCGCGAGCCCAGCCAGTCGAGCAGCTCGTGCACACGCACAGGCTTGAGCACGAAGTCTTGCGGGGCAATGCCGACGTCGTTTTCCAGCTCCTTGTCGAAGGCATTGCCCGAGACGATGGCGATGGGCGCGGCGCTCAGTTGCCGCGAGCGAATGGCGCGTATGGTGGCCCAGCCGTCGATGCCGGGCATGGCCAGGTCCATCAGGATGGCATCGGGCGCAAAGGCGGCCACGACGGCCAAGCACTCGTGGCCCGAGGCGGCCTGCTTGAGATCAAAGCCCAGCGGCTGCAGCACGGTCACAAGCAGCGTACGGTCCACCTCTTCGTTGTCGACGATCAACACGCGGCGGCGCTCGCCGCGGTAGCTGGTGCGGGTGGCGCGCGGCACTTCGAGCGCCGCCACGGCACCGCGCGCCTCAGGCAAGAAGAGGCGGATGCGAAACATGGTTCCCACGCCCAGCGTGCTGCTCACCGTCATCTCACCGCCCATCAAATCGGTGAGCATCTTGCCGATGGTGAGGCCGAGGCCTGTGCCACCGCTGGTCGCCTCTGACCCCCGCGCAAAGGGCTCGAAGATGTGCTCGATCTCGTCGGCCGCAATGCCCGGGCCGGTGTCTTCGATCTCGAACTGCGCCATCTCGCGCGCATAGCGCAAGCGAAACACCACGCGGCCGGTGTGCGTGAACTTCACCGCGTTGCCCAGCACGTTGATGAGAATCTGCTGCAGCCGCTTCTCGTCGGCACGCACCACCTCGGGCAGCACATCAGCGAGCTCGGCGCTGAACGCTATGCCCTTGCCCGCCGCCTGCAGCTCGAACATGCGCACGATCTGCTGCACGCAGTCGCGAAAGCGCAGCGGCTTGGGCTCTAGCCGCAGCTTGCCGCCTTCGATGCGGGCGATGTCCAGCGTGCCTTCGATGAGCGACAGCAAGTGGTCGCCGCCGCGGCGGATCACACTCACCGCCTGCTTGCGATGCGCGGGGATGGAGGCATCTTCTTCCAGCAGCTGCGCATAGCCCAAGATGCTGTTGAGCGGCGTGCGCAGCTCGTGGCTCACGGTCGTGATGTAGCGGCTCTTGGCCTGATTGGCCAGCTCGGCCTGGTGCCGCGCGCCTTCGGCCTGGAGCTTGGCCTCTTGCAGCTGCAGGTCGGTCTGGCGGTGCGAGGCGATCTCACGGCGCAGGGCGAGCGTTTGCTCTTGCACGGCCTGCGTTTGACGGTTGGATTCTTCCTGTGCCACTTGCCGGCTCTTGTGCGTGAGCACCAGCCACCACACCACCACGCCGGTCACCAACAGCAAGGCGGCAAAGGCCTTGATGAAACCGAGCCGCAGCGTAGGCCCGAAGGTCAGGGCGTGCTCGCCCATGGCGCGCAGCTCCTGGTAGTACAGCAGGCCGAACATGCCGGCCAGCACCGGCACCACGATGGCCATCAGCAGAAGGTAGTGGCCGAGGCCGGTTTCGAGGTACGGCCACACCCGCTTGGGCAGCAGGGCGCGCAGGGCACCCGCCCATTGGGCCGACAGGCGTGCCTCGGGTTTGCACAGGTCGTTGCAGCGTGCATCCAGCGAGCAGCACAGCGAGCAGATGTTGCCGAGATACGCGGGGCAATGGGCGAGGTCGTCGGTCTCGTACTCGCGCTCGCAGATCACGCAGCTTTGCAGGCCGGTGAAGAGACCGGGCGGGTGCGGTGAGCGCCGCGCGATGTAGTACTTGCCTTTCGTCCACCAGGCGATGAGCGGTGATGCGACCATGGCCGTGACCAGCGCAATCAGCGCCGAGAACGCCTCGGCCAGCGGGCCGAACACGCCGAGATAGGCTGTGATCGACAGCAGCGAGGCGGCCGCCATCGCGCCCACACCGACCGGGTTCACGTCGTACAGGTGCGCGCGCTTGAACTCGATGCCCGGGGGTGACAAGCCCAGTGGCTTGTTGATCACCAAATCGGCCACCACGGCCATCAGCCATGAGATCGCGATGTTGGAGTACAGCCCGAGCACGCCGCCCAATGCCTTGAAGACATCGAGCTCCATCAGCATCAACGCGATCATGGTGTTGAACACCACCCACACCACGCGACCCGGGTGGCTGTGCGTGAGGCGCGCGAAAAAATTGCTCCACGCGAGCGAGCCGGCGTACGCATTCGTCACGTTGATCTTGAGCTGCGAGATCACCACGAACAGCGCCACCGCCGCCACCGCCCAGCCGGGGCGCGAGAACACATATTCATAAGCCGCGAGGTACATCTGGTTGGGGTCAACCGCGCGGTCGAGCGGCACCGAGTGGCTGATGGCGATATACGCCAGCAAGGCGCCTCCCAGCATCTTGACCACGCCCAGAACCACCCAGCCTGGCCCACCCACCAGCACACCGGCCCACCAGCGCCGCTTGTTCGCTTCAGTTTTCTCGGGCATGAAACGCAGGTAATCGACCTGCTCGCCCATCTGCGTGATGAGGGCGATGCCCACGGTCATGGCCGCGCCAAAGAGGTAGACATTGAACTTGCTGCCCTGGCCCTCGCCACCGCCGTAGTGCGCCAGGTCGCTCAACACGTTGGGGTTGTACTTGAAGACAAAGACATAGGGCACGACCAGCATCACCAGCCACAGCGGCTGCGTCCACACCTGCAGGCGGCTGATGGCGGTGACGCCGTGGGTCACGAGCGGTATCACGACCAGCGCGCAGATGAGGTAGCCCCATGCGGGCGGGATGTCGAAAGCCAGGTCGAGCGCGTAGGCCATGATGGCCGCTTCGAGCGCGAAGAAGATGAAGGTGAAGCTCGCGTAGATGAGCGAGGTGATGGTCGAGCCGATGTAGCCGAAGCCCGCGCCGCGGGTGAGCAGGTCCATGTCGAGCCCATGGCGGGCAGCGTAGATGCTGATGGGCAAGCCGGCCAGGAAGATGATCAGCCCGGTGGCAAGAATCGCCCAGAAGGCATTCAGAAAACCGTACTGCACCAAGAGCGTGGCGCCCACCGCTTCGAGCACCAGAAACGAGGCCGCACCGAAAGCGGTGTTGGCCACGCGCATCTCGCTCCATTTGCGAAAGCTGTGGGGCGTGAAGCGCAGCGCGTAGTCTTCCATCGTCTCGCGGGCGACCCAGCTGTTGTAGTCGCGGCGAACTTTCACCACGCGCTGAACCGCGCCTTCGGCCTGCGCCGAGCCGGCCTGGTCGGCGGGGCCGACAGGCAGTGCGCCTGGTGTCAGTGCGCCGGCTGTCTGCGGGGTGGCAAGCTTCATGCGTCGACCTCGCGCAAGCCCCATGCCACGGCGTCGTTCATCGCCCTAAGATGTGGCATACCTTCTGCTTCCCTGCACCACCATGGAACTCACTCCCCGCGAAAAAGACAAGCTGCTGATCTTCACGGCCTCGCTGCTGGCCGAGCGCCGCAAGGCTCGCGGGCTGAAGCTCAACTACCCTGAAGCCGTGGCCCTGATCAGCGCCGCCATCATGGAAGGTGCTCGCGACGGCAAGACCGTGGCCGCGCTGATGAGCGAGGGCAAGACCGTGCTCACACGCGCCGACGTGATGGACGGCATTGCCGAGCTGATCCCCGAGATTCAGGTCGAAGCCACCTTCCCTGACGGCACCAAGTTGGTGACTGTGCACCAACCCATTGCATGACCGACAGAGCAACATCCCTCACCAGGAGCTTACGCATGACCCGTTTTGTCTCTGCTCTCGCATTGGCCACCCTGCCCGCCCTGGCCTTGGCCCACGACGGCCATGGCGCTGAAGGCGTGCACTGGCACGCCACCGACACCTGGGGCTTCGTCGTCACCGCCGCGCTGGCCGCCGCCGCCGTGTGGTTCAGCCGGAGAAAGTGATGATCCCCGGCGAACTGCTCACCGACGGGCCCGACATCGAGATCAACACTGGCCGCCGGGCCATCACGCTGGTAATCGAAAACAGCGGCGACCGGCCTGTTCAGGTCGGCTCCCATTACCACTTCGCCGAGACCAACGCCGCGCTTCGGTTCGATCGCGAGGCGGCACATGGGATGAGGCTCAACATCGCCTCAGGCACCGCGGTGCGCTTCGAGCCGGGGCAGCAACGCACGGTGGAGCTGGTCGACTTTGCGGGGGAGCGCAAGGTGTATGGGTTTCGTGGCCTGGTGCAAGGGGCGCTTTGATTTCACCGTCTTTTTGGACGCAAAGAACGCGAAGAAAGACGCAAAGGTCGCAAAGTGGATGAGGATGAGATTTCTGCGCATTTGGTGGACGCGGCTATAGCGGTTCACAAAGTCTTGGGGCCAGGGTTGTTGGAGTCTGCGTATGTCGCCGCGCTGGAAATCGAACTCGTGCATCGCGACCTGCACTTCCAACGTGAAGCGCCCATTCATGCGACGTACCGCGGTCAAGCCTTGGGGATCGCCTACCGCGCCGACTTGCTCGTTCGAAGCAAGGTGCTGATCGAAGTGAAATCGACTCGAAGCCTTGAAGCCATACACACCGCACAGCTGCTGTCTTACCTTCGTCTGGGCGGCTGGAAACTCGGCCTGCTGTTGAACTTCAACGCCACTCTCATGAAAAGCGGCATCCGCCGAATCGTCAACGACCTATAGAAACCTTCGCGACCTTTGCGTCTTTCTTCGCGTTCTTTGCGCCCAAAAAAAGCAACGAGCCAAACCACCTCCAGCAAGCGAACAAAATGGCAACCATCAACCGACGCGCCTATGCCGAGATGTTCGGCCCCACCACCGGTGACCGTGTGCGCCTGGCCGACACCGGGCTCATCGTCGAAGTGGAGAAAGACTTCACCTTGCTCGCAGGCACCTACGGCGAAGAGGTGAAGTTCGGCGGCGGCAAGACCATACGTGACGGCATGGGCCAGAGCCAGCGGCTCGCAAAAGACGTGGCCGACACCGTGATCACCAACGCGCTGATCATCGACCATTGGGGCATCGTCAAGGCCGACATCGGCTTGAAGGCCGGACGCATCAGCGCCATCGGCAAGGCCGGCAACCCCGACGTGCAACCCGGTGTCGACATCATCATCGGCCCAGGCACCGAGATCATTGCCGGTGAAGGCAACATCGTCACCGCCGGCGGCATCGACAGCCACATCCACTTCATCTGCCCGCAGCAGATTGAAGAGGCGCTGATGAGCGGCGTGACCACCATGCTCGGCGGCGGCACCGGCCCGGCCACCGGCACCTTTGCCACCACCTGCACGCCGGGGCCGTGGCACATCCACCAGATGTTGAAGGCAGCCGAGAGCTTCCCGATGAACCTGGGCTTCCAGGGCAAAGGCAACGCCAGCTTGCCCGGCGCGCTCGAAGAGCAAATCGAAGCCGGCGCGTACGGCCTGAAGCTGCACGAAGACTGGGGCACCACGCCCGCGGCCATCGACAACTGCCTGACGGTGGCTGACAAGCACGACGTGCAGGTCACCATCCACACCGACACGCTCAACGAATCGGGCTTCGTCGAAGACACCATCGCCGCCTTCAAGGGCCGCACCATCGCCACCTTCCACACCGAAGGTGCGGGCGGTGGCCATGCGCCGGACATCATCAAGTGCGCCGGCTTGTCCAACGTGCTGCCTTCGTCCACCAACCCAACCATGCCCTACACGGTCAACACCGTCGATGAGCACCTCGACATGCTGATGGTGTGCCACCACCTTGATGCGAGCATCGCCGAAGACCTGGCCTTCGCCGAG
>NZ_JBKJOQ010000102.1:0-18633 GCF_046595475.1 Rhizobacter sp. | reverse complement strand
GTGTTCCAGGCGGCTTCTTCGGATTCGATCTTCGAGAAGCAGCCCGACATGTCGTTGCCCCAGCGCACGCTGTCGAACACGAAGAATTCAGGTTCCGGGCCGAACAGCGCTGTGTCGCCCAGGCCGGTGGACTTCATATAGGCCTCGGCGCGCTTGGCCAGCGAGCGCGGGTCGCGCTCATAGGGCTTGCCGTCGGCGGGCTCGACCACATCGCAGGTCAGGATCAGGGTGGGCTCTTCGAAGAACGGGTCGATGTTGGCGGTGTTGGGGTCGGGCATGAGTTGCATGTCCGAGGCTTCAATGCCTTTCCAACCAGCGATAGAGGAGCCGTCGAACGCATGGCCTCCCGTGAACTTGTCTTCGTCGAAGTGAGAGACAGGCACTGAAACGTGCTGCTCTTTGCCGCGGGTGTCAGTAAAACGGAAGTCAACGAACTTGACTTCGTTTTCCTTCACCATCTTCATCACGTCGGCAACGGTCTTGGCCATCAGGAAACTCCTAGCGAGGTGCTTTTGTGGGTGGAATTCAGGGTGATACCGCAGGCAATTCGAGCGCAGGAAGGCCTCGAAAATGCGCACAGGAATGTAGCAGAAACCATGCCCGAAGCTGCCCGAGAAGCCCGTGCGCAGCCTCTGCAAGCGGGGATCGCGCCGATACGAGGGCTCTTGGTGCACTGCCCGCCAATCACCCTCTGCTTCAGCCCTGTTTTGGTGCTACTGGATGCACCAATTTGGGATTCAAGACTTCCCGCTATCGCACCAGTTCTGGGCCGAGCGGAACGCCTTGCGTTCGCAGCCCGTCGAGCAAGCCTTGGTAGGCCAGCGCCATCTGGTCGACGTCTGGCCCCTTGACCCCAAGCTCGATATGCCGACCCCATTGCGGGTGGTCGACGCTCGGCAGGCTGAACACCTTAATGCCTGCAAACCGCGCCTCGATGCTTTCCATCAGCGGCGTGAGCGTGGCCTCCATTGCGCCGAACACGATCACCGAACGCTCGCGCTGCGCTTGGGCGCGGTGCAGGTGAGCACAGTGCCCGTCGAGCACCCATTCGATCATCGGCCAGGCCATGACCGGGAAGCCCGGCACGAAGTACACCCCGCCTTGCGCGTAGCGCAGCGAAAAGCCGGCGATCTTGTTGAACGGGTTGGGGATGATCTCGGCACCCAGCGGGAACATGCCCATGTTGAGGCGATGCTGGTTGTCGTTACGCTCAGGCTCGTAAGGCTCGCCGCGCTCGGCCGCCACATCACGCATGCGCTCGAGGATGAGCTCGCGCGCTTGCGGGTGCAGCGCCAAAGGCACCCCCAGCGCGCGTGCAGCGCACTGGCGCGTGTGGTCATCGGGCGTGGCACCAATACCACCGCAAGAAAACACAATCTCGCCCTTGTCGCGCGCCGCCGCGAAAGCGTCTTTCAGGTCAGCCGTGATGCGCTCGGGGTCGTCGCCGACATATCGTGCCCAGCTGAGCGAGAGGCCGCGCGCCGCAAGCAGCTCGATCGCCTTGGGCAGGTGTTTGTCTTGGCGCTTGCCGGAAAGAATCTCGTCGCCAATGATGATCAGGCCGAAGCTCATGGGGCAGCCTCAATTGCGGGCTGTGAGGGGGCGAGTGTCGACACCGCCAGCGGGCTGGCTGCCCGCAGGCTCTCCAGTGCAGCCAGCGCGTAGTGCGCGAACCAGAGCGAAGAAAACGCAAACACCAGCGTGTAGATCCAGATCGCGACGGGTATCAGCAAAGGCGCCAGGGCCACGAACATCACGCCCGACACCCACAGCAAGGAAGGCGCAGCGCCCAAGTAGCCCGTGACGATGCCTATGAGCAGCAGGCTTGCGCGATGGCGCCGCACCAGCTCGCGCCGCTCGTCTTTGCTGGCGTGATCCGACAGCGTGTCGTAGCTCATCACACGGTAAGTCAGCCAGCCCCAGATCAGCGGAGGCACGACCAGCACCACAGGCGGAATCAGCCAAAACGGGATCGAAACCACCAGCGCCACCAGCGCTATGACGGTGGAGCTGAGGCTCACAAACAGGCTGCCGGCAAACGAGCCACCGCGCCGTTGCTCCAGCGTGGGGAAGCGGCGCTTGCTCACCAGCTTGACCATGGCGGGCGCCATCAGCAGGGCGACTGCCAACAGCGACAGCACCACCATCACCGGCGTGGCCAGCAGCACCACGATCATGGGCGCCAGCACCGACTTGAGCCCCGTCATGCCAATGCTGGCCAGCCACTTGAACATGGTGCTCAGCAGGTCCCAGGAATCGAATGCGTTGCGCACCGCGTCCATCGCTGGCACCCAGAACAACACGCTCAAGCCATAAGCCAGCCCCGCCACCAGCAGCAGCGGCAGCAACGACAAGAAGATCACCCAAGGGTGCAGACAATACGCAGCAGCGCGCCAGGCGGAATCAAGCAAAAGCTTCGTCATTGCGCGGAGGATACCTGCGGCTTCAGCCGCGCTCGAAGACCCGCCGCAGGCCCAGCCACTGCTGCGCCCAGAAGCCACGGCCGTACTCGCGGCCACCTTCATCAGGCAGCTGATCGCGTATGCCCGTGGCGTCGTAGCGCAACTCGAAGTTGGCGGTGCGAAACAGCACGTCCCAGATTGGGAACAGCACCGCGAAGTTGTGGCCGCCCAGCGTGCCGCGACCGCGCGCCTCATGGCCCAGCCCAATGCTGTGGTGCAACCGATGGAAACGCGGGCTCACCAGCACGCGCTCGAACACCGGCCCGAACCACAGCCGTACGTTGGCGTGCGCCAAACTTTCAAGCAGCTGCGTACAGGCCACCACGGCCACGAACTGCCCCGGCGCAATGCCGATCAGGCGCGCGGCGATCACCAGCACGCTGTCGCGTATGAGATCGTCGAGCAGGTGATTGCGGTTGTCGCTCCAGAGGGTCATTTGGCGCTGGCTGTGGTGCAGCGAATGCAAACCCCACCACGCCGGCAGACCATGCTGCGCACGGTGCAGCCAATAGTCGATGAAGTCGAACACCAGCAGGTAGACCAGGAAGCCAAACCATGCCGTGTCGGTCACGCCGCGCCACAGCGGAGCTAGCCAATCATCGAGCTGCCAGCCAGACACGCCGTGGTAGCTCATGGTGCCGAAGAGCGCGTCCCAGAGAGGGTCTATGGAGAAGAAGAGCGCCAGCCGGAAAAGGCCCAGCCGGTGAATCAGTGTGTAGACGATGTCGACTCGCACCGCCGGCCGGTCGGTCACCGGTTCGACCGGCCGCCAGCGCTCCAGCGCCCGAAAGGCCAGCACCATCACCAACAACTGGAGCAGGCCCACCAACAGCCAGCTGGTGGCACCGAAGGCGTCTTCAACCAGGTTGCCCATGCCGAGCCAGAAGGCCACCGGTTGCACCACGCCTTCGAACAGAGCTTGCTGCGCGTGGTCAAACGCGTCGGTGAAGCGAAGCAAAAGTTGGTCGATCACGGTCGCTTAGCCAGTTCGCGGTAGGCGGGGTGCTCGCCCAAAGTGACAAAGCAAAAGCCCTTGTCCTTGAGCCCGACGATCAAAGGCTCCAGCACCGCCGGTGCCCACGGGTCTTGGCGCGACCAGATGCCCAAGTGCGCCAGCAAGATGTCGCCACTGCGCAGATCACGCAAGGCGCGTTGCAGCAGCTGGGTATTCGGGTACCGGTCGCTGGGCAGCTCGTCGCCCATGAATCCTGCCGGGCTCCAAGGCACATTCGACCAGCCGCAGGCCTTGGCCGCGGCCAGCAGCTTGGGCGAAGTCTTGCCGCCCGGCGCACGGAACCAATGCGGCATGGTCTGGCCCGTCATGGCCTGAAATCGGTCGGCGGAGCGCTGCAACTCGCCGCAGTACTGCGCCGCCGTCCAGGTCTGGGTGCGGCCAGCTTGCGGGCCCGCGCTGGCTTTTACCCGAAAGCCGCCCGGTGCGTCAGCCACCCAGTAAACGTGGTCGAAGGTGTGTGAGCCGAAGGCATGGCTTTCGGTAGTGCGCGCCTTCCACCAGGGTGCCCAGGTTTCATCGAGGCTGCTGCCGTCAGTCTGGGTCTTCTCGTTGGCCAGAAAGAAGGTGGCCTGGACCTGTTGGCGCGCCAGCACCTCGGCCACCAGTGGCGCCACGCCCATGTGGCCGGTGTCGAGCGTGAGGTAGAGCGGCTTGTCGCAGGCCGCGAATGCAGAAGACGCAGCCAGCGCGAACGCGAGACAGAAGCCCCTAGCGGCGCGGCGCATGATCAAGCGTCCAAACACCGTGCGGCGAGCGACCCACGCCCACCTGCCGCACGACCTGCTTTTTTTCGATGTCGATGAAGGTCAGCTTGCGCGCCCAGCGCGAGCTCACGAGCAGCGTCTTGCCATCGGCCAAAACGTCAATGCAGTCGGGCCCACCAGGCGCCGGGTAGCTGGCCACGACGCTCAGCGTTTGAATGTCGATCATGCTGATGGTGTTGGCCACTCGGTTACTCACGAACACGTGGCGGCCATCGCCGCGTGAGCGAAACGCATGCGCGCCAGCGCCGGTCTTGATGCGCTTCACGAGCTTCGGGGTGGCGTGGCTCACGTCGTACACCTCCACATACTCGTCGCCGGTCAGGCCGACCATTAGCAAGCGGTCGTCGGGTGTGAGGTACACATCGGCGGGCAGCTTGCCAATGGAAATTTTCCAAAGCGGTTTCTGAGTCAGCAGGTCGATGGCCATCAGCTCGTCGCTGTCTTGCATCGACACGTAGATGGTGGTGCTCTTGCTGTCGATCGACAGATGGCTGGGCGTGCGCGCTGCGCGCACGCGGGCGGCCAGCTTGAGTGGCATGGCCGCGTCATCGGGCTGCCAGTGGTAGATGTCGACGTGGTCGAGCCGGTTGGCTGCCGTCACGAACCATTTCATGTCGGGCGAGAAGCGCAGGTGATACGGGTCGATGATCTTGGTGATGGTGCGTTGCACATCACCCGTCTGCGGATCGATCAGCGTCAGCGAATCGCTCAGCGCGTTGGCCACAATAAGCGACTTCTCATCGGGCGTGAGGTAAAGGTGGTGCGGCTCTTTGCCGGTGGGAATGCGCCGCAACTCGGTGAAGCTCACCGGGTCGATCATGCTGATCGACGCGTCTAGCGAGTTGAGCACGAAGATCGGGTTCGCAGGCTTGTCGGCGGCCATCGCCGGCGAGCAAATCAAGGCGGCCAAAAGGGCCACAAACGCAGACAGCAGCTTCAAAACGAACACCAGAAACCAAACCGTTAGTGTAGGCGGCCAGCTTGCGCCGACCGCTCAAGACTAGGGGCTATTCGGCCCTCTCTTGCCTCTCTTGCCTCAATCGTCGTCCCCACCCAAGATGCCGCCCAGCAGGCCGCCGGCACCGAAACCGCCCAGCACCGACCCTTCCTCCCGGCTGCCACCCCTTTGCGGCGCTGCCGCAAAGACACGCGACGCCAGGCGCGAGAACGGCAGGCTCTGCAGCCACACCGTGCCGGGGCCGGTGACTTTGGCAAAGAAGAGGCCTTCGCCGCCGAAGAGTGCCGTCTTGATTTTGCCCACGTACTGGATCTCAAAATTCACGCTCGGCGTGTAGGCCACGATGCAGCCGGTGTCGATGAACAACACCTGCCCTGGCGCCAACTCGCGCCGCAACACAGTGCCACCGGCATGCACGAAGGCCAGCCCATCGCCTTCGAGCTTTTGCATGATGAAGCCTTCACCGCCGAAGAATCCGGTGGAGATCTTCTGTTGCAAATGAATGCCCAGCGACACGCCTTTGGCCGCGCAAAGGAAGGCATCTTTCTGGCAGATGAGCGTGCCGCCCATCTGGCGCAAATCCATAGGCAATATCTTGCCGGGGTACGGTGCCGCAAACGCCACCCGCAGCTTGGTCGAGCCCTGGTTGGTGTACACGGTGGTGAACAAGGACTCACCGGTGACGAGGCGCTTGCCGGCACCCAGCAGCTTGCCGAGCAGCCCGCCCTGGCTCTGCGAGCCGTCGCCAAACACGGTGTCCATCGCGATACCGGCCTCCATGAACATCATGCTGCCCGCCTCCCCCACCGCCGCTTCGCCGGGGTCGAGTTCGATCTCCACGAACTGCATTTCGGCGCCCTTGATTTCGTAGTCGACCACGTCCATTGCCATGTTGCTTCTCCTGTCTTCCGGTATAGCGCCCTGCGCGCTTCGACGCGATTCTGACATCGGCCCATTGCCAACAATGCTCAGTCCGGGCGATAGACTCGGCTCATGCAACACCTGCTGAATCTGCTCGCGGCTATCGCGCTCCTGGTCTGGGGCACGCACATCGTGCGCACCGGCATGCTGCGGGTATTCGGCGAAAACCTGCGGCAGGTGCTCTCGCGCAGCTTCAGCAACCGGCTCAGCGCCGCACTGGCCGGCCTGGGCGTGACCAGCATCGTGCAGTCAAGTACCGCCACCTGCCTGATCGTGGCTTCGTTCGTCGGCAAAGGCCTGGTGACCACGGGCCCGGCACTCGCCGTGATGCTGGGCGCAGACATGGGCACCAGCTTGATGGCCGTGGTGTTTTCGTTCGACTTGTCGTGGCTGTCACCGCTCTTGATCTTCGTCGGCGTGGTGTTGTTCATCTCAAAGCAGAACAACGTGGCCGGCCGTATCGGCCGCGTATTGATCGGCTTGGGGCTCATCACCCTGGCGCTGCAGCTGATCGTGGCGGCAACCAAACCGCTGACCGAGTCGCCGGCGGTGCGCGCGCTGTTGGTGTCGCTGCCCAATGAAATCATGCTCGACATCGTGGTCGGCGCTGTACTCACCGTGCTGTCGTATTCCAGCCTGGCCATCGTGCTGCTCACGGCCACCCTCGCCGCCTCGGGCCTGATCACCACGCCGGTAGCACTCGGCCTGGTGCTTGGCGCCAACCTCGGCAGCGGCATCTTGGCCATGATCGCCACGGGCAACGCGGCACCGCAGGTCAGGCGCTTGCCGTTGGGCAACCTCATCTTCAAGAGCGTCGGCGCGCTGCTGGCCATTCCGCTGATGCCTCAGGTGCATGTGGTGCTGCAGCAATTGGTGGAGACCGTGCACCAGCAGGTCGTGATCTTCCACCTGGCCTTCAATGTTGCGCTGGCTCTGCTATTCATTAGCTTCACCGGCTTGGTGGGCCGTACCGTCGACCGCTGGCTGAAGGCACCGAGTGCAGGCGCCGGCAGCACGCGCCCTCGCCACCTTGACCCGGTGGCGTTGGCCACGCCCTCACTGGCCATCAGCTGCGCCGCCCGCGAGGCCTTGCACCAGGCCGATGTGGTCGAAACCATGCTGCGCGGTGTTTTGCCAGTGATCCGCAACAACGATCTCGACCTGGCCCAGCAACTGCGCAGCCTCGACGACACCGTCGACGAGCTCTACTCAGCCATCAAGTTCTACCTGACACAGATCTCGCACGAAGCCCTCTCCGAACGCGAGAGCCGCCGCTGGACTGACATCGTGTCATTCACCATCAACATGGAGCAAATTGGCGACATCATCGAACGCGTATTGCAAGACGTGGAAGACAAGAAGGTGCGCAAGAACCGCAGCTTCTCCGACGCCGGCATGGCCGAGATCGTGCACTTGCATGAGCGCCTGCTCTCAAACCTGCGCCTGGGCATGAGCGTCTTCCTTGATGGCCACGTGCGCGACGCGCGAAAGCTGCTGGAAGAGAAAGCGCGCTTTCGCGACCTGGAGCACGAATACGCTGCCGCACACATCGCGCGCCTGCAAGACAACACGGCGCAAAGCATCGAGACCAGCTCGCTGCACATCGACTTGATCAGCGACTTGAAGCGCATCAACTCGCACATCTGCTCGATCGCCTACCCGATTCTTGAATCGGCTGGTGCACTGTCGAAAACTCGCATCCGCGAGTCGCGCCTGGCAGCGCTGCCCGACGAGCACTGAAGAAAGCAAAACGCCGCCGAGGTTATCGGCGGCGCTGCGTCAGAGTGGTGGAGCCGGCGGGAATCGAACCCGCGTCCGTAAGTCATTGCTGGCCAGTTCTACATGCGTAGCTGTCTGATTTGAGTTTGAGAGCACAGGTCGCGCAGCAGCACGCTACCTCCACCCCGAGCCACTAGTTTTAGGCCTGTGTTGAGTAGCCCAACTCAGGACGAGCCCATGTGAATGACTTCGCTGCTCTCAGGTTACCCCTCAAGCACAGCCCATGGACAAGCTGTTGCGAAGCTCACCGGTATTAAGCGGCGAGAGCTACGTTGTACGTAGAGTCGTTTGCAGTTATTGCGTTTCCAGATGGATTTACGAGCTAACTGGTGCTCGGCATGCCCTGAACCAACTCCGAACCCACGTCGAAACCAGGTCGGCCCCAGACCGAGTAGTTTAGGCCATGGCCAACAAGTTCAAGAGCTGATCGGGCCTTTCGATCACATGGTCAGCACCCCAGGCTGAGACAGGCTCGCCAGCACCGAGATAGCCCCAGGCCGCCGCGACCGTGCCCATGCCCGCTGCCTGGCCGGCTTGTATATCGCGCAAATCATCACCAACGTAGACACAGTGCTGCGGGTCGATCTGCATCTGACGGGCCGCCTCCAGCAACGGTGCCGGGTGAGGCTTGGAATGAGGCGTGGTGTCGCCGCTGATGACGGTCGCCGCTCGCTCGTACAAGCCGAGCGCACGAACCAATGGCTCGGTGAAGCGGCGCGCCTTGTTGGTGACGATGCCCCAAGGCATGCCGCGCGCCTGCAGCGCTGCGAGCACGGGCAGCATCGCATCGAAGGCCCGCGTGAGCTGCGTCATGCGCTTTTCGTAGCGGCTCAAGAATTCGTCTCGCAGCAGCGCGAAATCAGCGTCGGCCGGGCTCACTTGAAGCGCAATGCCGACCATGCCGCGTGCGCCTGAACCCACCATCGGGCGAAACTGCTCGAAGGGCAAAGGCGCCAAACCGCGCGCCACCCTCATGTCGTTTCCTGCACCAGCAAGATCGGGGGCGCTGTCGATCAAGGTGCCGTCGAGATCGAACAACACGGCGCGTGCTGCCTGCATCACTCGGGCTTGCGACAGGCAATGAGGTAGTTCACCCCGACATCGCCCGACAACCAATAGCGGCGCGTGAGCGGGTTGTATTCCATGCCACGCGTGGTCTGCAGGATCAAGCCCGTGTCGCGGCACCACTGCGCAAGCTCGCTCGGGCGGATGAAGCGCGCGTACTCATGCGTGCCTTGCGGCAAGAGCTTGAGCAGGTATTCCGCACCTACGATGGCAAACAGGAAAGACTTCGGGTTGCGGTTGATGGTGGAAAAGAATACCCACCCGCCCGGCTTCACCAGCGTGGAACACGCGCGCACGATGGACGATGGGTCGGGCACGTGCTCCAGCATTTCCATGCAGGTGACAGTGTCAAATGAACCCGGCACTTCCTCGGCCAGCGTCTCGGCCGCGACCTCACGGTATTCGATGGACGGGGTGCCAGCCTCAGCAGCGTGAAGCTGAGCCACCTTGAGGGGCTTGCCTGCCAGGTCTATGCCCAGCACCTGCGCGCCCTTGCGGGCCATCGAGTCGGCCAGGATGCCGCCCCCACAGCCCACGTCGAGCACTCGCCGGCCCGCCAACGGCGCAATCCCGTTGATCCAGTCGAGGCGCAACGGGTTGATTTGGTGAAGCGCGCGAAACTCGCTTTCGGGGTCCCACCAACGGTGGGCCAGCTCACTGAACTTGGCAAGCTCTTGGGGGTCGGCATTGATCATGATGCGATGGTACTCAAGACACCTGCACGCTCAAAAAAACGTGCGGCAACAAAAAACCCCGCCGAGGCGGGGTCTGGAGAAGTCACAACGCGAGAACGTTTACTTCTTGGTGCGAGTACCAACCACTTCGATTTCGACGCGGCGGTTCTTCGTCTTGCCTTCCTTGGTCTTGTTGTCGGCGACCGGCGACTTCTCGCCCTTGCCTTCAGTGTAGACACGGTTGGCTTCGATACCCTTGCTGACCAGGTAAGTCTTGACGGACTCGGCGCGAGCAACCGACAGCTTCTGGTTGTACGAATCGGAGCCATCGGAGTCGGTGTGGCCGACAGCGATGATGACTTCGAGGTTAACGCCAGCAGTCTTGCTGACGAGATCGTCGAGCTTGGCCTTGGCCTCAGGCTTCAGAACCGACTTGCCCACGTCATAGAACGCGTCGGAAGCGAAGGTAACCTTCTCGCTGACCGGAGCCGGCGGCACAACCGGTGCGGGCTTAGGTTCCATCGGAGCGGGAGCCGGGGCAGGGGCCGGAGCAGGCGCTGGAGCCGGTGCGGGCGCCGGAGGGGCTGCGGGCTTCAAAGCGCCATCGCACTCAGCCTTGGCGGTCGCCGGGGTCCAGTACGCGTCACGCCAGCACAGACCCGTGCTGTTCGTCCAAGGCAAGCCGTAGGCGCTGCCCCAGTTGTCAGCGCCCGTGGGCGCGGTTTGAGCGATGGCAGCAGAGCCCATTGCAACGAGAGTGGCCGATGCAAAGAGCGATGCGACCTTATTCAATTTCTTCATGATTCTCCTCTCAAGGAAAAGGTGCAGATGTTCTAACCAAACCTATAAACCGGAATCGGAAAGTACTGGCAAACCCCAAGTATCCCGGGTGTTTCCCACCGACGCGCGATTGTGCCATAGGGTATTCGGCGAACAGAGTTTTGCCTTCGTTGCCCGCATCGGCCTGCCTCGTTGTTGCGCGACTGCTACAGCCTTGCGCAGCAACTAGAATCATCGATTGCGCCCGCAGGCCCGCCAGCGCCTGTCTCTACGGCTTTGCTGCCCACCACGAATGACTCAGTTCGCCAAGGAAACCCTGCCCATCAGCCTCGAAGAGGAGATGCGCCGCTCGTATCTGGACTACGCGATGAGCGTGATCGTGGGGCGGGCCCTGCCCGATGCCCGCGATGGCTTGAAACCTGTCCACCGACGTGTGCTGTTTGCCATGCACGAGTTGAACAACGATTGGAACCGGCCCTACAAGAAGTCGGCCCGTATCGTGGGCGACGTGATCGGTAAATACCACCCTCACGGCGACCAGTCGGTCTACGACACGGCAGTGCGCATGGCGCAAGACTTTTCCATGCGCCACATGCTGATTGACGGCCAGGGCAACTTCGGCTCGGTCGACGGCGACAACGCGGCGGCCATGCGCTACACCGAAATCCGCCTGGCCAAGATCGCGCACGAGATGCTGGCCGATCTGGACAAAGAAACCGTCGACTTCGGCCCCAACTACGACGGCTCTGAGAAGGAGCCGCTGGTGATGCCCACCCGGCTGCCAAACCTGCTGGTCAACGGCTCGGGTGGTATTGCGGTGGGCATGGCCACCAATATCCCGCCCCACAACCTGAATGAAGTCGTTGACGCCTGCTTGCATCTACTGAAAAACCCTCAGGCCAGTATCGATGAGCTGATTGAAATCATCCCCGCGCCCGACTTCCCCACTGCCGGCATTATTTACGGCACCAGCGGGGTGCGTGACGGCTACCGCACCGGCCGCGGCAAGGTGGTGATGCGCGCCAAGTGCCACTTCGAAGACATCGACAAGGGCGCCCGCCAGTCCATCATCGTCGACGAGATCCCCTATCAAGTGAACAAGAAGAACCTGCTCGAGCGCATGGCAGAGCTGGTTCACGAGAAGAAGCTGGAAGGCATCAGCCACATCCAAGACGAGTCCGACAAGTCGGGCATGCGGGTGGTGATCGAGCTCAAGCGCGGCGAAGTGCCCGAGGTGGTGCTGAACAATCTGTACAAGCAGACGCAGCTGCAAGACACCTTCGGCATGAACATGGTGGCGCTGATCGACAACCAGCCGAAGCTGTGCAATCTGAAAGATCTGATCGCCATCTTCCTGGAGCACCGCCGCGAGGTCGTCACCCGCCGCACGGTGTTCGAACTGCGCAAGGCGCGCGAGCGAGGCCACGTTCTAGAAGGCTTGGCAGTGGCGCTGGCCAACATCGACGAGTTCATCGAGACCATCAAGACCTCGGCTACGCCGCCGATTGCCAAGGCGGCGCTGATGAGCAAGTCGTGGGACTCGTCGCTGGTGCGCGAGATGCTCGCCCGTGCCGAAGGCGAAACCCCCGGTGGGCGCGAGGCGTTCCGCCCAGAAGGCCTGCCGCGGGAGCACGGCATGCAGAGCGACGGGCTCTACCGCTTGTCCGAAGATCAGGCAGGCGAAATCCTGCAGATGCGCTTGCAGCGCCTGACGGGCTTGGAGCAAGACAAGATCGTCACCGAGTACAAAGAAGTGATGGCGCAGATCGCCGATCTGCTGAACATTTTGGCCACGCCATCGCGCGTGACGACCATCATTTCCGATGAGCTGCAGGCCATCAAGCTCGAGTTCGGCCAGACCAAGGTCGGCGCGAGACGCAGCACCATCGAACACAACGCGCAAGACCTGGGCACCGAAGACCTGATCACACCCACCGACATGGTGGTCACGCTGTCGCACACCGGCTACATCAAGAGCCAGGCGCTCTCGGAATACCGCGCGCAAAAGCGAGGCGGGCGCGGCAAGCAAGCGGCGCAGACCAAGGAAGACGACTGGATCGACCAGCTCTTCATTGCCAACACGCACGACTACATCTTGTGCTTCACCAACAAGGGCCGCGTCTACTGGCTCAAGGTCTGGGAAGTGCCGCAAGGCTCACGCACTTCGCGCGGCCGACCCATCGTCAACATGTTCCCGCTGCAGGCCGGTGAAAAGGTCAACGTGGTGCTGCCGCTGACCGACGGCTTCCGCAGCTTCCCTGCCGACCACTACATCTTCATGGCCACGGCCCAAGGCGTGGTGAAGAAGACTTCGCTGGATGAATTCAGCAACCCGCGCAAGGCCGGCATCATTGCCATCAAGCTCGACGAAGGCGACTACCTCGTCGGCGCCGCGTTGACCGATGGTAAACACGACGTGATGCTGTTCAGCGATGGTGGCAAGGCGGTTCGCTTCGACGAAGACGACGTGCGTTCGCTGGGCCGAGACACACGCGGCGTGCGCGGCATGATGCTCGACGACAAGCACAGCGTGATCGCCATGCTGGTGGCCGAAGACGAAACCCAGAGCGTGCTGACCGCCACCGAAAACGGCTACGGCAAACGCACCAGCATCGTCGAGTACACCCGCCACGGCCGGGGAACCAAAGGCATGATTGCGATCCAACAAACCGAGCGCAATGGCAAGGTCGTGGCCGCCACACTGGTGCGCCCGGCCGACGAGATCATGCTGATCACCGACAAGGGCGTGCTGGTGCGCACCCGCGTCTCCGAGATCCGCGAACTCGGCCGTGCCACCCAAGGTGTGACGCTGATCGCGCTGGACAACGGCGCCAAGCTGAGCGGCCTGCAACGTATTGTCGAAAACGACGCCAACCCGGATTCAGGCGACGAATCCATCACTGAAAGCACTGAAGAATGAATCGCACCGTTGGAATGAAGAGCCTGATCGCCATCGCCGCGCTTGCAAGCGCAGGCCTTGCCTTTGCTCAAGGTCAGGCCATCCCCAATGCACCCAGCAGTGCCGCCAAGAAAGAGCTGGTGCAGCGGCTGTTGAATCTGCAGCAGCCGGCCCTGGAAAGCATGGCGCGCGACTTGGTCGAGCGCCCGGCGCGGCAAATGATGAGTGCGGCCGAGCAAGCCATGCAAATGCGCGTGCCGCAAGACAAGCAGGAAGCGGCGGCCAAGCAAATCGAAGCTCAGCTGAAGAAGTATCGTGACGAATCGGGCGCACTCGTGCGAGACCGCGCCGCCAAGATCGGCCAAACCAGCCTGGGCCCGATGTTCGAAGATAAATTCAACGAAGAAGAGCTTCGCCAATTGCTGGCTGCGCTTGAAGCACCGGCTTACAAGAAGTTCCAGCAAAGCCTGCCTGAGTTCACCAGCGCCTATGCACAAACGCTCGTGAAAGAGCTCGAGCCGACCATCGAGCCCAAGCTCAAGGCGCTTGAGCAAAGCGTGGCTGCGGCCCTGGGGGTGCCCGCGCAGGGAGCCAGCCAGCCCAAGGGAGCAGCCAAACCGGTGGCGCCGGCAGCGTCCAAGCCTGCCAAGAAATGATGTCAACCATGCCCGGTTTCTCGGCTTCTTGCGGCCTGCCGGGCTAGGCCACGTGCGAGAATTTGCCTCACGCCATGGCTGATTTATCCCCGCAACCCAACGCCGATCTGCTCGCCTTTCGAACGCAGATCGACGAGGTCGACCGCGAGTTGCTCGCGCTGCTGAACCGGCGCGCTCACCTGGCTCAGCAAGTGGGCGAAGCCAAGAAGAAGGAAGGCTCGGTCGTGTTCCGACCCGAACGCGAAGCTCAGGTCATCGACGGCATGAAGGCCGCCAATGCCGGCCCACTCATGGCCGAGAGCGTGGCGCCGATCTGGCGAGAGATCATGTCGGCTTGCCGCGCGCTGGAAACCCCCACGCGGGTCGCGTATCTCGGGCCCGCCGGCACCTTCAGCGAAGAGGCAGCGCTGGGCTTCTTCGGCTCGTCCATCGTCAAGGTGCCTTGTGCGAGCTTCGACGAGGTCTTTCACGTGACGGCCACCGGCGCAGCCGACTTCGGTGTGGTGCCGGTCGAAAACTCAACCGAAGGCGTGGTCACCCGATCGCTCGATCTTTTCCTGACAACCCCGCTGTTCATCATCGGCGAAACCAGCCTCTTCGTTCAGCACAACCTGCTCAGGCGCGAGAACACGCTCGATGGCGTTGAAGCGGTGTGTGCGCACCCGCAGGCGCTGGCGCAATGCCATGGATGGCTGAGCCGGCATTTGCCCAACGCAGAGCGGCGTCCAGTTTCAAGCAACGCCGAGGGCGCACGCCTTGCCGCAAACGATGCCAAGCTGGCCGCCATTGCCAGCGCACGTGCGGGCAGCGAGTTTGGCCTGCATCTGGTGGCACCGGCCATTCAAGACGAAGCAAACAACCGCACGCGCTTTGCGGTCATGACACACCCGCAGCGACACCCGCAACCCAAGTCTTCGGGCCACGACTGCACGAGTCTGGTCGTGTCGGTGACCAACCGGCCGGGCGCCGTGCATGACATGCTGGTGCCGCTCAAAGCGCATGGCGTGTCGATGACGCGCTTCGAATCGCGCCCCGCCCGCTCCGGCCAGTGGGAGTACTACTTCTACATTGACCTGCAGGGCCACCCCGACCAGCCTCACGTGGCCACCGCGATGCGCGAGCTGCGCGAGGTCTGCGCCTTTTTCAAGTTGCTCGGCACTTACCCGATCGACGTGCACTGAACCAGAAAGCCGAAGCACGATGTTTAATCAGCTAGGCGTGATTGGCTGTGGCCTGATGGGCGGCTCGTTCGCACTCGCATTGAAACGCGCGGGTCTGGTCAAGCGCGTCATCGGCTACAGCAAATCACCCTCCACCACAGAGCGCGCCAAGAAGATGGGCGTGATCGACGACACCGCCGAATCGGCGCTGCTCGCGGTCTCGGGCTCCGACATCGTGCTGATGGCCGTGCCGGTTTCGGCCAGCGAAGCCACCTTCAAGGCGATCCGCCACCTGGTGGAGCCAGGCGTGCTGTTCATGGACGTGGGCTCGACCAAGCGTGACGTGGTCGACGCCGCGCGCCGGGTGCTCAAGGAGCGCGTGTCTTCTTTCGTGCCCGCACACCCGATCGCCGGCAAGGAAGTGTCGGGCGTGTCGCATGCCGATGCCACGCTCTATGCGGGCCGGCAGGTCATCATCACGCCGCTGCCACAAACAGACCCTGAGCTGGTGCAAAAAGCCACCGACGTGTGGTCGGCCATCGGCGCTCAGGTGCTGCGCATGACACCCGAGAACCACGACGCCGCCTTTGCGGCCGTGAGCCACTTGCCGCACATGCTGGCCTTCGCTTTCTTCAACTCGGTGGCCAAGCAGCCGGCGGGGCGCGACTTCCTCTCGCTCGCTGGCCCTGGCTTTCGTGACTTCACCCGCATCGCCGCAGGCGACCCCGAGGTGTGGCGCGACATCCTGATGTCCAACCGTGAAGAGATCCTCAAGCAGTCCATGCGCTTTCGTCACACGCTGGATGCGTTGGAGCACGTCATCAAGACCAGCAACGTCGAAGCGCTGGAAGACCTGATCCGCAGCGCCTCCGATGCCCGCGCCAATTGGCAGATGGGCGCCACCAAACCCGGCTCCTCGCGCTGAGCCTTGTGCTCGCGGTCAACGCGAGCCCCGTCTTCTCATGTTCACCACGCCGTTCCTCGACATTCCCGCATTGCTGTCTGCTGACGGCACCGTGCGACTCCCGGGCTCCAAGAGCATCTCCAACCGCGTCTTGTTGCTGGCCGGGCTGAGCAGCGGCACGACCGTCGTTCACGACCTGCTCGACTCCGACGACACCCAGGTGATGTTGACCGCGCTGCGGCAGCTGGGTTGCGGGGTCGAATCGATAGCCGATACCGTTCACATCGCCGGCCTCAGCGGGCAGCTCGCCGTGCGTCAGGCCAGCCTATTTCTCGGCAACGCCGGCACGGCCATGCGCCCTTTGACCGCCGCACTCGCCGTGCTGTCAGCCACGCAGGCAGGCAGCTTCGAACTCAAGGGCGTGCCACGCATGCATGAACGGCCCATCGGCGACCTGGTGGATGCACTGCGCCAGCTTGGCTGTGGCATTGACTACCTGGGCAACGATGGCTATCCGCCGCTGCGGCTCGGCGCTGGCCACATCGACACCCTGGTGCCCATACGCGTGCGGGGCGATGTCTCCAGCCAATTCCTCACCGCCTTGTTGCTGGCCCTGCCCCTGGTCGCGAGCGACAACCCCGTCACCATCGAAGTGGTGGGCGAGTTGATCTCCAAGCCGTATGTGGAGATCACGCTCAACCTGCTGGCACGCTTCGGCATCCTGGTGCAGCGCGAGGGCTGGCAGCGCTTTGTCATTCCGCAGGGCAGCGCGTACCGCTCGCCGGGCGCCATCCACATCGAGGCCGATGCTTCTTCAGCCTCGTACTTCATCGCGCTCGGTGCGATTGCCGCGCACGGCGGGCGCAGCGTCCGCATCGAGGGCGTGGGCAGCGACTCGATCCAGGGCGACATCCGCTTCATTGAGGCCGCGCGCGCCATGGGCGCCGACGTGAGCAGCGGCCCGGGTTGGCTTGAGGTCAAGCGTGGCCAGTGGCCGTTGCACGCCATCACGCTCGACTGCAACCACATTCCCGATGCCGCCATGACCTTGGCCGTGATGGCGCTCTACGCCGAGGGCCAGACCCGGCTGAACCACATCGCCAGCTGGCGCGTGAAAGAAACCGACCGCATCGCCGCCATGGCCACCGAGCTGCGCAAGTTGGGCGCTGGGGTGACGGAAGGTGCTGATTTCATCGAGATCACACCGCCCGCGGCTTGGCGAGCTGCCAGCATCCACACCTACGACGATCACCGCATCGCGATGTGCTTCTCACTCGCGGCCTTCAACCCTGCGGGCCTGCCTGTTCGCATCCTCGACCCGCGTTGTGTGGGCAAGACCTTCCCAAACTATTTCGAGAACCTGCTCAGCGTGGTGCAGGCCGGCAGCGGCGGCATCCCGGTGATCACCATCGACGGCCCCACCGCCTCGGGCAAGGGAACGCTTGCAAGCGCGGTGGCCCAAGCCTTGGGCTATCACTTCCTCGATTCGGGGGCGCTGTACCGCGCCACGGCCCTAGCAGCCATGCGCAACGGCGTCACAGAAGGTGACGAGGCGGGCCTCGCCCGCACGGCGGCAGGCTTGCAGCTCAAGTTTGCCGACCAGCACATCTGGCTGGCCGGCGAAGACGTGAGCGACCAGCTGCGGCGCGAAGACGTAGGCGCCATGGCCTCGAAGGTTTCCGTCTGGCCCGCGGTGCGCGCAGCCTTGCTCGAACTCCAGTTAGCCCATCGCCGCCTGCCGGGTCTGGTGGCCGATGGCCGCGACATGGGCACCGTGATTTTCCCCGGCGCCGACCTCAAGGTTTTCGTCGTCGCCAGTGCCGCCGTGCGGGCCGAAAGGCGGCATAAGCAATTGATTTCTAAGGGAATTTCATCTAATATCGAAAGTCTTCGCGTCGATTTAGAGATGCGCGACGCCCGTGACCAGTCACGCAGCGTCTCGCCCTTGAAGCCAGCCGAAGATGCGATGGTGCTGGACAACTCAGCACTCACCGTCGACGCATGCGTCTCGGTGGTGTTGGGTTGGTGGCAAGGTCGCCAGCCGTTCGGCTGAGCTTCTTCCTCAAAGCGAGAAGCGTCCGAACAAAGAGCCCGCTGCTCTCCCTCCTGTGCTGCATGCACGCCAGGGCAGCGGATTTCAAAACCTAACCCGCAACGCAAGTTGCACCCGGAAAACCTCATGTCTCAAACCCAAACTGCCGCCCAGACCACCGCACCCGCGGGGATGGAATCCTTTGCCGCGATGTTCGAAGAATCTCTGAGCAAATCAGAGATGCGAACTGGCGAAGTCATCACCGCCGAAGTGATACGCGTCGAACACAGTTTCGTGGTGGTCAACGCCGGCCTCAAGTCTGAAGCCTACGTTCCCATTGAAGAATTCAAGAACGACCAGGGCGAACTCGAAGTTCAGCCTGGCGATTTCGTCTCCGTCGCGATCGACGCCGTCGAAAACGGCTACGGCGACACCATCCTGTCGCGCGACAAAGCCAAGCGTCTCGCCTCGTGGCTGTCCCTCGAAAACTCGCTCGACTCCGGCGAGTTCGTGACCGGTACCGTCAACGGCAAGGTCAAGGGCGGCCTGACCTTTCTGGTCAAC
>NZ_JBKJOQ010000070.1:0-4983 GCF_046595475.1 Rhizobacter sp. | reverse complement strand
ACGACGGCAAGCTGTGGATACGCCTGCGCGATGACGGTCAGGGCCTGGCCATCGCCAAGATCCGCCAGCGCGCCGCCGAGCAAAACCTGCTCACCCGGGGCCAGAAGAGCAGCGACGCCGAGGTGGCCCAACTCATCTTCCGCTCGGGCTTCTCTACCGCCGAGCAGGTGACCGAAGTCTCGGGCCGCGGCGTGGGCATGGACGCCGTGCGCGGCTTCTTGGAGAAGGAAGGCGGCAGCATCGCCATCCACTTCCTTGACGACCGCGAAGACGCCGACTACCGGGCCTTCGAGACCGTGATCGCCTTGCCCGACAAATACGCCGCCTCGCTCAGCGCGGCCATGTCATTCGATGCCCTGCGTGCACGTTTGCTGGCAAACAAGGCGCTGCCTACCGACACGCAGAGCGGGCGCTCGTAGCGGCTGCGCTCAATTGGCTCTGCAAGATGCCGATATAGCCTCTGGCTGCACTTGCCGCAACCGTGGTTTTTCTGCCATCTCAGATGAAGGGCGACCTGTGACGACGCTACACAACAACGCACACACAAAAGACGTGAGTGACTTGGCATCGAACGCCGGCGAAGAGACTCTCTACAGCACTGACGAGGTGAAGGTGTCCCGGCGCAAGGGCTCAGGTGACGTCGCCGCCCTGGTGTTCAAGCAGGCCAAGAGCAACTCGGCCATTCGCCGGCTCAGGCTTGAAGCTGCAATCCTGACTCAGTTGGTCGCCGTGGATGGCGTGGTCAAGCTCGCCGACATCCCCGCCGAACCCAACACCTTGGTGTTCAAGGACGATGGCGCGGTCGCACTGGGCCAATACCTCAAGAGCCAACCGCTGAGCCCTTTGCAAGTGCTGGCCTTTGCGCTGGGTGTCGCGCGCATCCTGTCCGGGGTGCACAAGGCCGGCGTGATCCACAAAGACATTTGCCCCGCCAACCTGTTGATTCACCCGCAGACACTGCAACCTACGCTGATCGATTTCAACATCGCGGTGGTGGTGGCCAGCCAGCAGGCGGACACCGCCGGTGACAGCGAGATTTCGGGCACTTGGTCGTACATGTCGCCGGAGCAAACCGGGCGCACAGGGCGCGCGCCCGACCCCCGCTCCGATCTGTACTCGCTGGGCATCACGCTGTACGAGCTGCTGACACAGCGCAAGCCCTTTCAGAGCGACGACTTGCTGGAGCTGGTGCATGACCACCTGGTGCGTGTGCCCGAGGCCCCCATCGCTCTGAACCCGCAGCTGTCGCCCCTGGTCTCTGACGTGGTGATGCGCTTGCTGCAAAAGGAGCCCGACCGCCGCTACCAAAGCGCTGACGGCCTGGCCATCGACCTCAAACGCATTGACCAAGCCTTGCAAAGCGGTGACACCACGCCTTTCGAGTTGGGCCAGTTCGATTTCGGCGCGCGCCTGAACCCGCCCTTGCACCCGATTGGCCGCGACGAAGAGCTGAACGCTTTGCGCGAAGCGACCGATCATCCCGATGGCAGGCACCCCTGCGTGCTGATCTCGGGCCCCGCCGGCGTGGGCAAGTCATCGCTGCTGGCCGAGTTGCGCCCCATGGTCGCGGCGCAGCAGGGCTGGTTCCTCTTTGGCAAATTCGAGCAGTTCCGCCAGGAGACGAACAGTGGAGCCGTGGACGGCCTTCGTTCCCTGGGCCGTCAACTTTTGGCCGAGCCGCCAGAACGCCTCGCCGTGTACCGCGAACGCATTTTGGCCGCACTGGGCAGCAACCTGGGAGTCGGCATTTCGCTGCTGCCCGAATACACGCTGCTGCTGGGCAAGCACGAGGCCGTGGAGATAAGCGATCCGCGCGAAGCCGCGGCGCGCTCCACGCTGGCCACGCTGGCCGTGCTTCGCAGTGTGGCCAGCATCGAGCGGCCCATCGTTCTGGTCTTGGACGATACGCAATGGGCCGCCGCCGCCACCTGGCACTTTCTTGACGGCCTGGTCACCGGTGCCGAACCTTTGCCCGGCTTGCTGGTGGTTTGCGCCTTTCGCGCCGACGAGGTGGCCGAGGGCCACCCTTTAAGCGCTCTGATCGCACGTTGGGCCAAGCTCGATCTGGCTGCGCCTGAGCTGTTGGTAGGCAGCCTCTCGCAGGCGCATGCCAGTGCGTTGGTGGGCGCCATGCTGCATCTGCCCGAGAGTGAAGCGACAGCGCTCGCCGAGGTGCTGTCCGAGCGCACACAGAACAACCCCTACAACACCATTGAAGTGCTCAATGGCCTGCGCCAAGACGGGCTGCTGGCATTGAACGAGGGCACTTGGGCCTGGGAGGCCGAGTCCATTCGCCGCCATGTGGGCAACTCCAGCGTGGCCGACTTGTTGAGCCGGCGCGTGGGCCGCTTGTCAGCCGAGGCGCGTGGCGTCTTGGAGTCATTGGCCTGCCTGGGCGGCAGCGTTGAGCATGGCGCACTTGAGCTGGCCTGCGGGTTGGACCTCGACGGCTTGCGGCAATGCCTCGCGCCCTCGATCAACGATGGGTTGATCCAAATTGACGTGGGCGACACCACGACCGTGCGCTTTGCGCATGGTCGAGTGCAGCAGGCCGTCTTCGACAGCCTGCCTACCGAGACTCGCGTGAGCCTGCACCTCAGTTTGGCCCGGCGCCTCACCGCGAAATCCGGGAATGGTGCTCTGGCGGCCAACCAGTACCTGGCCGCGGCCAGCGCACTGACCGACGACACCGAGCGCTGGCTTGCCATCAAGTTGTTCGATCGTGCAGCACAACATTTGCAAATGAGCAACGGCGCCGCGGCCGAGCCCTTCCTGAGTGCCATCATTGAGTTGTTGAACGCCATGAACACAACGGCCGCCCACGAAAGGCTGTTTGCCTTCGAGGCCCGCCACCACGTCACCCTGCTGGGCCTGGGCCGGGTGGACGCCGCCGACGCCGTCTACGCTTCCATGCTGTCTCGCGAGTCCGACCCGGTGAAACTGGCCATTCCCACGCGCATGCAAGTCAGCGGGATGACCCGGCGCGGCCGCTTCGCCGATGCACTGGCCCTGGGGCTGAAGATGATGGCCGCAACCGGCTACCCGCGGCCCGATGACGTGCGACCGGCTCTCGGCGCTGGCTTCCAGCGGCTGGTGAAATGGAATGCCAACCCCGACAAGCTCAACGACTTCACCCGCCCCGATGTCGACAACGCCCGTGTCAAAGCTTGGGGGCAAATTGCGAACGGTGCAGGCACTGCGGCCTACTTCGCCGACCCGCCCACGTTTGCGTGGACGATCCTGGAAGGTCATCGCTTGTGGGTGGAAGAGGGCCCCTCACATTTGTACCTTGGGTCACTGAGCTCGGCGGCCTATCTTCTGGTGACCGCCTTGCAGGACTACCGCGGGGCCTACGAGGCTGCACTGCATGGCATCAAGGTGGGCGAGGCGCGGGGCTATGAGCTCGACACAGCCGCAGCGCGCTGCACTTTTGGCATCGCCGCGGGTCACTGGGTGGACCCCATCGAATCTGTAGCCAAAGAGTTCCGCCGTGCGCGCGTCGACTTGACGAGAGCGGCTGAGACCTCCCAGCTTCCGTACACCTATATCGTCTGTGACTTGCTGTTCGATTGCGAGCCTTTGCTCGAGACGGCGTCGGCCGAGATCGATGCCGCTCTGAGCTACTTCGCCCGTTCCGGCAACGAAGACTCGGCGGTTCGTTTTCGGGTGCGCCGCCAGCTCGTGCGTTCACTGCGCGGCGAGACCAACACGACGGGCGGCTTCGCCGGCCACGATTTTGACGACGCCGCCTACGTGAAGGCGATGGACCCGACGAGCACCACAGCAGCAACCTACTTCTTGCTGAGCAGCATTGCGTCGGCCATATTCCAAGACATACCGGCATTGATCGCACACTCGGCCAGAGCGATTCCGCTGCTCCCGCGCACGCCCGGCTATTACCTCAGCGCCGTGGCGCGGGCGTTGCAAGCGATGGCCTTGTCTGAGAAGGCTCGCAGCCTGCCCGCCGAGGAGCGCGCCCCGGTGATCGAGGAACTCGACAAGGCTTGCGTCACATGGCTGACGGCACGCGCTGCAGACGCGCCTGAGAACTTCCTGCACCTGCTGCGCTGGGCCGAGGCCGAACGCGCCTGGGCCGCCGACAGCCTGTGGGCAACCGGCGCCGCCTTCGACGCCGCCGTCAAGGAGGCCGCTCTGCACGCGCGCCCCTGGCACCGAGCCCTGATTTGCGAGCGCGCCGCCGCCTTCCGCCTGAGCGTCGGCATGGAAGAGGCCGCACGCCCCTTGCTGACCGAGGCCTGTAACACCTATGAAGCCTGGGGCGCCATGGGCAAGGTGAAGGAACTGCGCCGCGCCCATGCGTATCTGCGATCGGGCGGCAAAGCACGCATCGAGGGTGGCACCATTTCCACCCAAATTGTTGACAGCCAAACGGTCGACATGATGGCCGTGCTGCGCGCCTCGCAAGCGCTCAGCTCCGAGACCAGCCTGGTACGCCTGACGCAGCAAGTGGGCAAGGTGCTGGGGGCCATCACGGGCGCCACGGGCGTGCAGCTGATCGTGCGCGCTGATGAAGGCAGCAGCACCTGGGTCCTGGCCAAATCTCTGGGCGGCGATGCCAGCCCGATCACGATAGAAGACGCCGGCGCCGCCGGCGACGTGCCGCTGTCGGTGCTGCGCTACGCAGAGCGCACCGGTGAGCTGCTCGTGATCGAAGACGCCACGCGCGACGACCGCTTCTCGGCGGACCCTTATGTCCAGAAGTGCGACCAGTGCTCGCTGCTGGTCTCGCCCATTTTGAAACAGGGTCAACTCAACGCGATGCTGGTGCTGGAGAACCACCAGCGCCGCAACGCCTTCAGCGCCGACCGGCTCGACTCGGTGGCCATGATCGCCGGCCAGCTGTCGGTGTCACTCGACAACGCCCTGCTCTACGCTTCGCTGGAAAAGCGCGTGGCCGAGCGCACCGCCCAGCTGCGCCAAAAGACCAACGACATCAACGCCATGCTGCAGAACATGCCGCAG
>NZ_JBKJOQ010000069.1:0-39268 GCF_046595475.1 Rhizobacter sp. | reverse complement strand
GTTGGAGGCGGTGATGATGGTTGCCACAAGCAACGTCACATTGGGTGAGGCCGTGAAGATCTGGTCGATCAGCGCCGACAGGCGATCCGGCGCCGTGGCCACTTCGAAGTTGCCGTTGATGTCGTTGGTGCCGATGTGCAGCGTGATGATGTTCGGCTGGTAGGTCGCGAGCATGCCGTTGGCGATGCCTGCGATGTCGTTGATCTTCCAGCCCGAGTGGCCTTCGTTGTCGGGGTCGGCGAAGTTGCCGTCGCGCCGCGAGCCGACGAAATTCAGGCTGCTGGCTTCATTGATCAGTTGATTCCACAGCGGCCCTCGGTAGCCATTGCCGCTGGATGTTCCGACGCCGGCGGTGATCGAGTCACCCATGGGCATCAGGCGCAGGTTCTGCGCGTGGGCCGAGAGGCTGGCCACGGCGAGCAAGGCGCTCGCTGCCAGCTTCATCAGCGGGGAAAAAGTCTTTTCTTGGACGCGTGCAGTCATCAATGTCTCCAACTGGTTGTGCCCTGCCTGGTCGATCGCGAGGCATGGGAATTTAGGGGGCGGGGATGCCCGCCATCGCCCAAGTTCCACACGTTCAGCGAGGGCGGCAGGTCGACGGGGGAGCGGCAGCATGCGGCGAGGAGTCGTCCACTCACTATTCACGTAAACCAGGGTATTTGATTAGCGGGAAGAGCAAACATCAACCAGGGCCTGCGGCTCAACGCCGGAAAACGCGCGTTCAGCGCGTGCGCCACTGCGGGTTGGCGCCGAAGTGACAATTCCGGTGCGGCAGCTTGGCTGCGGTTGCCGACGGCATCCACGCTCACGTCCAGACACAAACCTGACTCGACGCCAACAAGGTTGCCGCTGGTTCCAAGGGCCGCCGCATCACTCCACTTGCGAAGCCGCGGTCAGCGCACTCAGCACACAGCGATTGATCTCGCTCACGCTGAGCATCAAGGTCTCGGCCGCCGAGCGAAAGTCGTACAGCGATTCGTTCTCTACCGCCTGCACCAACGCAAAGTACGGCTGATACGGCCCCGTGCCATCGACCAGTGCCTGGTACACGCGCTCCGGCACCGGGATCGTCTTCAGCAGTTCGGAGAACGGCTGCTTGAACATGCGGTCGAGCAAGGAGAACACGCCGCAGATGAACATCTCATTGCGCATTTCTTCGTCGCCCGACGAACGCACCAGCTCTTCCATCAGCAATCCGCGGCGCACCGCTGCAAACATCACCGGTCTCATGTTGCTGTCTTTGCCGGCCGTGGCCAGCAAGAGCGCGAGCCAGCGCTTCAAGCGCTGGTAGCCCAGCATCATGATCGCGTGACGGAAAGAGCTGATCTCCACCCGCAGCCCAAAGGCTGGTGAGTTGATGTAGCGCATCAGCTTGAAGGCGAGCGAGGGGTCTCGCTTCAAGGTGGCTTCGAGCTTTTCGATGGGCTCTTCCTTGTCGACGCGCTGGATCAGCTCCACGATCACTTGCAAGTCGTTTTGCGGCTGCTTGCCTTTGCTCAATGACATGTTGATGGCGTCGTCGATCGGCCAACCCAGCACGGCAGCAGCACCGCGGGTAAAGCTGCCTTCCAGCTCGACCAGCGTGCGCACGCCGGCTTGCACGTGCGGTATGTTGCGCACCACGCCCGCCGGTACTTCACCGCCGGCTTCGTTGATGCGGCGGTCATCGGCCAGGTCGATGATGGAATAGGTGAAGCACGGCAGCACCTCGCGCGGCAGCTCCCGCAAGGGGCGGCCCTTGATCAGCAGCACAGTGCCGGCGGCATGCAGGTTTTGCAGCGCAACGATATTGCTCGTGTCTACTGCCATGAAAGCCGGCACCTCCACCATCAAGTTGGGTGAGGGCGCGGCGCGCATCAGGTCTTGCAGCAGACTTTCGCTCAACACGTTGAGCGAAGCCTTGCCGCCGCTGGCGGGCCACACGCCCCCCACGGCATGCAGCAGTTGGGCCACATCTGGCGTCACTTCAGGGTGCAGCGGGAAGACGGTCAGTCGCGTGGCGGTGACGGCGCGGCTGCGGTCGATGAACGGGGAGTAGCCGAGGGCAACCTGGCCGAGGATGGTGTTGTCGTTCACGCACAAGCCTCAGGTGATGTAGTTGAAGAGCGACATCTTCTGCACCAGCGAATAGCTCTTGAGCGCTGCATCGTATCCCGTTTGCTTGTTCTGAAAGTCGGAAATTGCCTTCACCATGTCCAGCCCTTCCGCGTTGCTGCGGTCGGTCTGGCTGGCCAGGCGCAGGTCGTCGAGGCGGCCGGTGGCGCTGTCGATGCGGTTGAGCGTTTCGCCCACCTGGCTGCGCACCGAGCCCATCTGCATCATGGCCGCATCCACCGCGGCGAGGTAGGTCGAATTGCTCTGCGCAATTTGCGAGCTGCTGCGCAGCGGCGTGTTGAGCGCATTCACGGCCTGGTCGAGCGCGGTGAAGAGGTTCAGGTCGGCGGTGGAAGGCGTGAGGTCGAACACATCGCCATCGGCCGGCACGCCGGTGACAGTGGCCGAGAGGCCATCGACCGCGATGGCCTGGCCGGACCTGTACGGCAAGCCGGCCACCGCCGTGGGCGCGCCATCTTGCAGCACCGAGTAGGTGACCACGCCCGCGGTGTTGGCGAACACCAGGCTGTAGCTGGAGCCCGTCAGCGCGCTGGGGTCGCTCACATGGCCGGTGTCTATCCAGGCGCTGCCGGTGCTGACCGTGGGCGTCGTGACGAAGGTGCCGTTGCCGGTGCGCGCGCTCATCCAGGCCGCTTGCCCGTCGACGGTGAGCGGCAGCGGGTCGCCCGAGGCAGCATCGACCTGGCCGGCAGTGCCCTGGTAGGTCACGCCACCGGCTGAGTCGAGAAACGGGGCATGGTCGGCCGCCTGGCCGCCGAAGAGGTAGGTGCCCGCGCCATCTTGGCGGTTGGCCACCGCCAGCAGCTGCTGGCGCAGGCCGGCGATCTTGTCGGCCACACCGCGGCGCTCTGAGTCGCTGTAGCTGCCATTGCCAGCCGCCACGAAGGCTTCGCGAATCTGCTGCAACAAGCCGGTCGCGTCGCCCATCGCGCCCTCGGCCTGCGTCATCGCGTTCTGGCTGGCATTGACGGCGCGCTGCGTGGCATCGGTGTGCAGCTCGGCGGCCAGCGCGCGCTCGGCCCGGGCCGCCGCGGCCGGGTCGTCGCTCGCGCGGTTGACACGCTTGCCGGTGGTCAGCTGCTCTTGCGCGGTCGAGAGCGCGCTTTGCCGGCGAACCAGGGAGTCGACCGAGGCGTCGAAGGTGTTGGCTGTGCTGATGCGCATGAGGGGGTTCTCAAGTCAAAAAAGAAAACTACTGGCCGGCCATGTGGAGCAAGGTGTCGAACACCGTTTGCGCCACTTGCAGCATCTTGGCCGCAGCCTGGTAGCTCTGCTGGAACTGGATCAGCCGGGCGGCTTCTTCGTCAAGGTTGACGCCCGCCTTGTTGACGCGCGCCGTCTCGGCCGTCGAGGCGATGGTGCTCGAGATGCCCGCAGAAGACTTGGCGCTCTGCACCCGCACGCCGATGTCGGACAGCGCACTGGCATAGGCGTCGGTGATGGTGCGGCCTGGCACCAGCGTGCCGTTGCCCAGGGTCTGCGCGCCGACGAAGGCCGCGCTGCCCAGCGCCACGAACGACACGGCATTGCCGTTGTTGGCGGCCGGGGAAGTGGTGGGGGCTACGCTGACGACGTCGCCGTTGCGCGGCACACCGTTGAGCTGCAGCGAGAAGCCGTTGAGCGTGATGGGCGTGCCGGCCGTCCAGGTGCCGGTGCCACTGGCAACGATGGCACTGCTCGCGTCGAGCATGTCGTAGTTGTAGTCACCGGTGTTCGAGTTGAAGGTGACGCGTGTTGTCAGCGTCGGGTCGTAGGCCGTCGAGTCGATCACACCCAGTGACGCCGCAGTGGCCGTACCGGTGTTGGTCACGGCGAAACTGCCGGTCACGGCCGAGGCCGCCGCCAGACCCTTCGGGTCGCTGAGCACGGCCTGCATGTTGGCTGCAGCAGGGCCTACGGCCTGCAGCAGGAAACGATCGCCCGAAGCCGAGGTGCCGGAGTTCATCTGCAGCGTCAGGCCGTCCACCTGCACGCCTGCCGCCAGGGCTGCGGGCGAGAAGGGGCTGCCGACGGCGGTGATGCCATCAGACAAGCGGGTGAGCGAATAGTCGCTGCCATCGAAGCGCAGCTCGTAGTCACTGGCCTGCACGTGGGTGAAATCACTGACCGACAGGGCGAACACGGCGTCACCGGCATTGCTCGAGGCCGGCAGGGAGCGCGGCGCACCCACCGAGAACATCGGCGCGCCTGCGCTCGCCGGCTGACCGGCATCCAGACCCAGGGCCTGCTGCTGGTTGATGGCACCGCTGATGGCGACGGCAATCTGCCCCAGCAGGTTGCGTGCATCGGTCAGGTCTTCGTTCTGAAAGCGCACCAGGCCGGCGATGGAGCCGCCGGTGATGCTGTCAGTCGGCACCAGGCTGTTGAGGCTGCCGGAGCGCAGCGCGAGTTGCAACTTCGACGGGTCGTACACATCGGGTGCCGCGGCCAGCGTACTGGACGTGCTGCCCAGCACGAGCGACTGGCCGCCGCCGATGAACAGGCCCACCGTGCCGTCATCGGCCAGGATGGAGGTGACGTTGATGTAGCCACCGATTTCACCCACCAGCCTGTCTCGTGCGTCGAGCAAGTCGTTGGGCGAATGGCCTGCACCGTTGAGCGCCGAGATCTGCTTGTTGAGGTCGGCCACCTGGCCCGCCAGCGCATTCACGCTTGCGATGTCCGACTTGATGTCTTGCGACACGCCGGCCTGCAAGGTGTTGAGCTGCTCGCCTGCCGTCTTGAAGCGTGCCGCCAGCTCCTTGGTGCGTGTGAGCACCACTTGCCGAGCCGACGGATCTTGCGGGTTGTTGGCCACGTCGACAAAACCGTCGAGCACCTGGCGTGCGGCCTGGCCGATACCGGCCTCGCCCAGCGGGAACACGCTTTCCAGCTGAGTGAGCTGGGACATGCGCGTGTTGTCGGCAGCGGCCAACGAGTTGGTGACGGCGGCCTGGCTGGTCAGGAAGCGGTCGTATGAGCGGGCCACCGTGGCCACGTTGACGCCCTGGCCGAAGAAGCCGGCGCCGGTGTACTGGCCCTTGCCGGTTTCCAGCTGCGCTTCCTGGCGCGAGTAGCCGACGGTGTTGGCGTTGGCAATGTTGTTGCCGGTGGTCTGCAGCGCAGCGAAGTTGGCGAACATCGCCCGCGTGCCGATGCCCATCAGAGTTGATGCTCCCATGTCAGTTCATCCCCGAACGAAGCGAGTGGGAAATGGCAAGCAGGCCGACGCCGGGCCGCCCCAAGGCGGCCGGCGCCCCCTCCGGGGGCAGTGAACGAAGTGAGCGTGGGGGCTTCATGCCATGCGTTGCAGGCGCAACGTGGTGTTGATCATGCGAGTGAGCTTGGAGGCGTACTCCGGGTCGGTCGCATAGCCCGCCTTTTGCAGCCCCTGCGCAAAGCCTTGCGCCGAGGCGCCGCTCTGCACCACTTTCGAGTAGCGCGGGTTGTTCTTCATCATCTTGGCGTAGTCGGTGAAGGCCTCTTCGTAGCTGCCGTAGGCTCGAAACTTGGCCTTGACCTTGTGCGCCCGGCCATCGACCACCTCGGTAGTGGTGACCTCGGTGGTCGGGCCCTTCCAGCTGCTGCCGGCCTTGATGCCGAAGACGTTGAACGAGCTCGTGCCATCGGTGTTCTTGATCTCATGGCGGCCCCAACCCGACTCATGCGCGGCCTGCGCCACCATGAAGTTGGCCGGTATGCCGGTGGCGGCTTCGGCCGCCTTGGCCGCGCTGTCGTGCAGCTTCAGGAAACCGATCTGCCTGTCTTTGCCTTGCAGGCTGTGGCTGAGCGGCACGGCTATTTCTTTGGACGTTTCTTTGGGCGTTTCTTTGGGCGTTTCTTTGCCTGCTTCTTTGGCGGCTTCTTTGGCCAAGGGCGTGGCAGCAGCAGTGGCCGCCGTGGCATCAGCCGCGATGTTGGCCAGCGGCTCGCCGAGCTGTCTTTCGAGCTGCTTCGCAATCACTTCCGACAAGCCGCCGCGCAAGCCTGTCATCTGGGTGGCGAACTGCGTGTCCAGCATTTCGGTGCCCATCTTGGTGCCAGCGTTGTCGAGCATGCCCGACGACACCGTGGCCTCTCGCATGCTCTTCATCAGCTGCTGCATGAAGATGCCTTCGAACTGCTTGGCGGCTTCACGCACCGCCGCCTTCGGGTCGGTCGAAGCCGTGTTGCGCAGGTTCGCCAACGCCCGAATGTCGCCGCCACCGATGGGGGAGCCAGATGAAATGGCCATGTCAAACCTCCAGTCTTTCGGAGCGCGAAGCGAAGCAAGCGCGACCCATCGAGCAACAACTCACGGAACGAAGTGAGCGTGGGGGCCTCATATGACCTCGATCTCGGCGTTCAGCGCACCGGCGGTTTTCATCGCCTGAAGAATCGCCAGCAGATCTTGCGGCGTGGCACCCAGCGCGCTCAACGCTTTCACCACATCGGCCAGCTTGGTGCCGGCCGGCAGCTGAATCAGCGCGCCAGGCTCTTGCTTGATGGTGATCTCGGCCTTTTCCTTCACCACCGTCTCACCCTTGGAGAACGGCCCGGGCTGGCTGATCACCGGCGTGCTGTTGATGGTGACCGACAGGCTGCCATGCGCCACGGCGCAGGCGCTCAAAGAGACGCTCTGGTTCATCACCACCGAGCCGGTGCGTGCATTGACCACCACTTTGGCCGCGGGCGCGGCAAGCTCCAGCGGCAGGTTTTCGATGTCGGCCAAAAAGGCCACCCGCATCTCAGGCGACTCGGGCATGCGCACCTGGATCACGCGGCCATTGATGGCGCGGGCGGTGCCGTCACCCATCTTGGCGTTGATGGCGCGCACCACTTCGCGTGCGGTGCTGTAGTCGTTGGCGTTCAGGTCGAGCTGCAGGCTCTGGCCCTGGTTGAGGGGGGTGGGTACCGAGCGCTCGACCGTGGCGCCTTCGGGCACGCGGCCCGCGCTCAGGTGGTTGATCTGCACCTTGGAGCCGCCGGCCGAAGCACCCGCACCGCCCACGATCAGGTTGCCTTGCGCGAGCGCGTAGACCTGGCCGTCTGCGCCCTTCAGTGGCGTGGCGATCAGCGTGCCGCCGCGCAGCGACTTGGCATTGCCCATAGACGCCACGCTGATGTCGATGGTCTGGCCGGGCTGTGCAAACGCCGGCAGTTGCGCGGTGACCATCACGGCCGCCACGTTCTTGATCTGCATGTTGGTGCCTGCGGGCACGGTCACGCCCATTTGCTGCAGCATGGCTGCCAGGCTCTGAGCGGTGAAGGGGGCCGAGGTGGTCTGGTCGCCGGTGCCGTCGAGGCCAACGACGAGGCCGTAGCCCACCAACTGGTTGCTGCGCACGCCTTGAACGGCGGCCACTTCCTTGAGGCGTGTGGCGTGTGCCGAAAAGGGCCACCACAGGGCGGCAGTGGCGACCATGACCGTGAGCCCGATCAGGGCCTTGATCAATGCTTCGAGCAGCTTGTCTTGTGTGGTTTCCATGTGGCAGCAGTCCTGGTTGCTGCCATTCTGGAATTCTTTAGAACGGTAGAACGTTCAAAAAGAAGCGCCCCAACCACCCTATTCCGTTGGCATCGGCCTGGGCGCCTCTGCCACGGTGGTCCACGCGCACGTTGGCGATCTGCGCAGACGCCACGGTGTTGCCCGGCTGTATGGCCCGCGGGTCGACCTGGCCCGAGAAGCGCAGCACATCAACGTTCTGGTTCACGCCGATCTGCTTCTCGCCGGTGATGAGCAAATGCCCGTTGGGCAAGACTTCCGTCACGATCGAGGTGATGGTGCCCGAGAAGTCGTTGGTGTTTTCAGTGCCACCCTTGCCGGCAAAGGTGTTGGCCGAGCTGCCTTCCACCGTGGCGCGCGCAAAGGCGGCCGGGCGGATGCCTGGCAAGGCTGTCACGCCGCCCGAGATGGAGCCGCTCTTGTCGATGGAGGTCGTGCTCTTCTGGCTGGCTGCGACTTTCTCCACGATCTGCACGGTGAGGGTGTCGCCCACCAGGCGCGCGCGGTGGTCTTCGAACAGCGGGCGGTACTGCCCGGCCTGAAAGATCGAGCCGTTGCTCACCACCGGTGTTTCGACCGGAGCGGGGCGAACCTTGGGCGAGCCGGCCACGTCGACCTTGGGCACGCCGTACAGCGTCTCGCAACCACCCAGCACGAGGCAGGCGGCCGCCAGCAGCCAGGCCTTCATCACAACTGCGCCAGACGTTGCAGCATCTGGTCTGAAGTCTGGATGGCCTTGGAGTTGAGTTCGTAGGCGCGCTGCGTCTGGATCATGCCGACCAGCTCTTCGACCACGTTCACGTTTGAGGTCTCGACGAAGCCTTGCTGCAAGGCGCCCAGGCCGTTGAGCCCCGGCGTGCCAGCGGTGGGCGTGCCCGATGCCGCGGTCTCGACGTAGAGGTTCTGACCCTTGGCTTCCAGGCCGGCCGGGTTCACGAAATTGGCGAGCTGAAGCTGGCCCACCGTTTGCGGCGCGGTCTGTCCTTGCACGGCCACGCTCACGGTGCCGTCAGAGCCTATGGTCACGGTCTGTGCGTTGGCCGGAATGGTGATGCCGGGCTGCACGGTGTAGCCGTTGTTGGTGACGAGCTGGCCTTGCGAGTTGACCTGGAACGAGCCGTCACGCGTGTAGCCGGGCGTGCCGTCGGGCATCTGGATCTCGAAGAAGCCCGAACCGCGCACCGCTACGTCGAGCGTGTTGCTGCTCTGCTGCAGGTTGCCCTGCGTAAAGCTGCGCGAGCTGGCCACGGCGCGCGTGCCCAAGCCCACTTGCAAGCCAGTGGGCAGCGTCGTTTGCTCGGTGCTGTTGGCGCCGGCCTGGCGCAGGTTCTGGTACATCAAATCTTCGAACACCGCGTGCGACTTCTTGTAGCCGTTGGTCGCGGTGTTGGCCAGGTTGTTCGAGATGTGGTCCAGCTGGGTTTGCTGAGCCTCCATGCCGGTTTTCGAGATCCACAGGGAACGCATCATGTTGAATGCTCCTTATCGTGTGATGGGGGGTGCGACGGGTGGTGCGACGGGTCAGCCCATCGAGAGCAGTTGAGCCGCGGCCTTCTCGTCGCCTTCGGCTGTCTGCAGCATCTTCATTTGCGCTTCGAACTGGCGTGCCGCGGTGATCATCGACACCATGGTCTCGACGGCGCTCACGTTAGAGCCTTCGAGCGCGCCGTCTTGCACGCGTGCGGTGGGGTCGGCGGCCAGTTCGCCTTCAGGAGCACGAAAGAGGCCGTCTTCGCCGCGCTCGAGCGCCGTCTCGGGCGTCACCAGCTTGAGCTTGCCCACTGCGGTGTTCTTGCCGGTGCTGGCGTTCTTGGCGCTGATGGTGCCGTCGGAGCCGATGCTCACCTCGCTGTTGGCAGGAATCTGGATCGGGCCACCGTCGCCCATCACGGGCAAGCCGCTGCGGGTGACGAGGGTGCCTTCGTTGTTGATGTCAAGCGCGCCGCCGCGGGTGTAGCCCTCGGTGCCGTCGAGTGCCTGCACCGACAGCCAGCTGTTGCCCTTCACGGCCACGTCTAGGTTGCGCCCGGTGTTGCTCACGACACCGGGGCTGGCGTCGTAGCCGGGTGTGGTTTCGAGTGCGTAGACGCGGGTGCTGGCGCCGCTGCCTTGCACGGGCACGGCGCGAAAGGCCTGCAGCTCGGCTCTGAAGCCCGGCGTCGACACATTGGCCAGGTTGTTGGCCAGAGTGTCTTGGCGCTGCATCATGGCTTTGGCGCCAGACATCGACAGGTAGATCATGCGGTCCATGTCATTGCTCCTTGTTCAGGGTGGCCTTCGCACCCCCAGCCGCTCAGCCTGACCCTTCGATACCTCAGGGCAGGGTACGCATTCGCGGATCGAAGGCCTGTTCCGCTATTCGCGAATCGCAATTGCTCACCGCGTAAGGCCGCGTCGGGCTTTCGTCCCGACAGCCGAGTCCCTTTTCTTTGCTTCGCCAAAGAAAAGGAACCAAAAGAAAGGCGACCCTCGTCACCGGTCGGCCTAGGGCCGACTGCTCTGCGCTGCTCGGTCTTTGCGGGTCGGGCAGAACTCACTTCGCGGCCTGCGGCCGCTGCGCTCAAACAACTGCCCGAAGTCAGTTGTTGAGGCGCGCTGATGCGCGCCCCCGCAAAGCCCTGCGCTGCTCGACGGCTCTGAAGGGGCCCAAGAGCAATACGGTCGTTTGCTGCGCAAACATTCCCTGTCAACGCGCCGAGGCGCAGCGAGGCGAGTGGAGAAGAAATCGCAGCAGGTGTGCGGCTTGTCTTCAGCATGGCGTTGACAGGCCGTAGCTTGCAGCCACGCAGCTGTGACAGATGGAGAGCGCCTTTGCTTTGGTTACTTTCATTTGGCGCGACAAATGAAAGTGACTCGCCCGCCGGGGCGACTACCCGGCGCCGTCGAGCAAGACCGGAAGAAATACATACGCGCAGCGGCACAGGCCTTCGATCCGCGAAGCGGACCCTGCCCTGAGCTTGTCGAAGGGTCAGGCTGAGCGGGTGGTGGCAGGCGGACAACAAGCGACACACGATCAATCTCAATCACTCATCAACGCAGATTCACAAGCGTTTGCAACACCTGATCCTGCGTCTTAATGGTCTGCGCGTTCGCCTGATAGATGCGCTGCGCGGTGATCATGTTGACCAGCTCGGCGGTCATGTCGACGTTGGATTCTTCAAGTGCGCCCGACTGCAGCACCCCCAGGTTGCCCTGGCCCGGCGTGCCCACGACGGGGTCGCCCGACTCGAAAGTGCGTGACCACAGGTTGGCGCCCAGCGGCTTCAGGCCTTGCGTGTTGCGGAAGGTCGAGAGCTCGATCTGGCCGGCCGGCTTGGACTGGCCGTTGGAGTACGTGGCCATCACGATGCCGGTTTTTTCGATCGAGAGACCCGACAGCTGGCCCGGCGCGTAGCCGTCTTGCGTGAGGTTGGTGACGCCGAAGCCGGCACCGTATTGCGTCGCACCTGACAGGTCGAGCTGAATGCCGGGGATGGCCAGCGTGTCGGCACCCGCCGCGTTGACGGAGGCTGGCACGTCAAGCGTCACCCGGCCGGCCGGCGCGAGCGGCGAGCCGCCGTTGCTCGGGAAGGTGATGGTGGTCAGCGGGGCGGGGTCGCCTGCGCCGTCCAGCGCCACCGAGGTGCCGTTGGCTGTGACGTACACATTCCAGGTGTCGGTGCTGGCCTTCTGGAAGTAATAGGTCAGCGCCACGTTCTGGCCTTTGTCGTCGTAGGCGGTGAGCGAGGTGGCGTTGTTGTAGGTGCTGGCATCGTTCGTGCTGAACTGAGGCGCGCTCGCCGGCAGCGTGGTGGCCGCGCGCGAGTCGAGGTTGAACTCCATGTCGATCCGGGTCGTCGACGCGGGGTTGATGCCCGCTGTAGGCAGCTGCAGGGGCCCGGCCAAGCCGGGCTGGATCACGCCCTGGCCGTCGGCCGGGTAACCCAGCAACTGGCCACCGTTGTTGGTGACGATGTAGCCGTCCTTGTTGATCTGGAACTGGCCGTTGCGTGAGTACAGCGTCTGCCCGCCCTGGCTCACCTCGAAGAAGCCCGAGCCATTGATGGCCAGGTCCAGCGAGCTGGCAGTGGTGGTGATATTGCCTTGGGTGAACTGCTGCGTCACGGCCAGCACGTTCACGCCGATGCCGACGTTGTTGGTGGTGCCCGCGCCCAGGGCCGCAGCGTAAACGTCGCCAAACTCGGCGCGCGACGACTTGGCGCCAAACGTGTTGGCGTTGGCAACGTTGTTGCCGATGATCTCTAAGTTTTTGCTCGCCGCATTCAGACCGGAGAGACCTTGCTGGAAGCCCATGGAGTGTCCTTTCTAAGAGCCGAATCGGCCGGAATCAGTTGAAAGCCTTGACCTTGCTGTAGGCCACGTTGCCCGAGCTCGCAAGCTCCAGGCTCAGGCTATCGCCCGACGTGTTGACAGCCTTGACGCGGTCACGCATCAGCGCAGTTGCCTCAAGCTTGGTGCTGCCGCTGGTGGCCTCCAGGCGGAAGGTCACGCCGTTGGTGGCGTTGTTGCCGGCCGTCCAGTCAAAGCTGTGCAAGCCGGCCGTTTGCGCGCCGATGTTCAGGGTGTCGATCACCTGGCCGGCTGCGCTCAGCACTTCGACCTTCACGTTGTCGGCCGCGCTGTTGAGCTCGAAGCCGCCCTGGCCGATGCCGTCGGCCACGCTGATCTTGTTGCCGGGCACGACCACGTCTCGGCCTACCAGCGTGGCGCCTTGCAGCGCCTGCATCTGCGTGAAGTTCCCTTGCAGGCCCTTCACCGTGGTGTTGAGCTTCTCGATGCCCGTCACCGTGTTGATCTGCGCCATCTGGCTGGTGACCTGGGCGTTGTCCATCGGCGACAGCGGGTCCTGGTTCTGCATCTGCGCCACCAGCAGCTTCAAGAAACGGTCGGCGCTGCCGGCCTCGTTGGCGGTGACGACGCTCGACTTGCTGTTCAGCTCGGCGTAGGTGGATTGAATGTTGGTGACGGCCATGGCGGTTCCTTGTCAGGTGAGAGGTGGGTCACTGACCCATCTGCAAGGTCTTGAGCAGCAGCGTCTTGGCCGTGTTCATGACTTCGATGTTGTTCTGGTATGAGCGCGAGGCCGAGATCATGTTGACCATCTCTTCCACTGCGTTCACGTTGCTGTAGGTCACGTAGCCATCGGCATCGGCGCTCGGGTGCTTGGGGTCGTGCACGCGGCGGCCGGGAGTCTGGTCTTCGCTGATGTTGCTGACCTTCACGCCCGCAGCGGCAGCGCCCGCGGGCTGGCCCGCCTGGCCCATGAGTTCGGTTTGAAAGGTGACCTGCCGCGCCTTGTAGGCCGTGCCATCGGGGCCCGCCACGGTGTCGGCGTTGGCCAGGTTGGAGGCGACGACATTGAGGCGCTGGGATTGCGCGCTGACCGCGCTGCCTGAGACATTGAAGATCTGAAACATGCTCATGACAACCCCTCGTCCGATGCGTACATCGACCGCTCCCCCGAGGGGATGCCGGCCGGCTTGGGAGCGGCCCGGCGCTCGGCCGGCTGCAAGTTAGAGATCGACTTCATCACTGCCCCCTGATGGCATCGAGCATGGTGCGCACGTTGCCGTTGATGAAGCGCAGCGTGGCTTCGTATCGCACCGAGTTGTCGGCGAAGCTGGCGCGCTCGCGGTCCATGTCGACCGTGTTGCGGTCGAGGTTGGTCTGGCTGGGTGTCGAATACACCAGGTTGGCTTGCACTGCGGCGGTGGTCGAATCAGCGCCACCGATGTGGCCCGGCTGGCTGGCGGCCAACACCGGGGCGCCCTGCATCTGGCCGGTGGCTTGGCGCAGCGCGGCAGTGAAATCCATGTCGCGGGCCACGAAGCCGGGCGTGTCGGCATTGGCAATGTTGCCGGCGATCAGGCGCTGCCGCTCCGAGCGCAGGCTCAGTGCCTGGCCGTGGAAGTCGAGCGTACTGGTGAGACTGTTCAGCATGTTGGATCCCAAGACAAAACCCATGGGGTGATGTGAAAGGATTGTGAGCAGCATGTTTCAAAACATAAGCGGGAATAGCCGGCCCTTTCTCTGCCATTTCCGCGTCTTGGGTAGGGCTTGTCACTTCTAAAGTGGCAGCGTGAAGAAGACCCTGCCCTTATTGCGTTTCCTGCCGCGTTTCCTGCCACGTTTCCTATTGGCCGCCTGGCTGTGCGCCTGTGCAGGTGGCGCGCACGCGCAGTCCCTTACCGACTCGCTGGTCGACCAGGTGCGCCGTTTCGTCGCGGCGCAGGTGGCCGCTGCCGGCATGCCCAAGGTCGAAGTCGTGCCCGGCCGGCTCGACGCCCGCCTGCGTCTCACGCCTTGCACGGAAGTGCGGGCCTACCTGCCCGGCGGTGCCCGCCTGTGGGGCAAGACCCGCGTGGGCCTGCGTTGTGTGAAAGGCGTCACGGCCTGGAACGTCTACATGCCGGTGACGGTGAACGTCTTTGGCCCGGCGCTGGTCTCAACCGGCGCCCTGCCAGCAGGCCATGTGCTGACGGCCACCGATTTTCGTCAAGCCGAGGTCAATCTGGCCGATGACCTGATGAACCCGCCCGTCACGAACGAGGCTGCACTGCTGGGGAGAACCCTGGCCCGCCCGGCCTCGCCCGGCCAGAGCCTGCGCACGAGCAGCCTCAAGGCCCGCCAGTGGTTTGCCGCCGGCGACCAGGTGCAGATCAGGGCGGCAGGCAATGGTTTTGCGGTAGCCGGGGCAGGTGAAGCCGTCACGGCAGGGATGGAAGGGCAGCCGGCCCGCGTGCGCACCGAAAGCGGCCGCGTGGTGTCGGGCATGCCAGTCGCAGAGCGACAGCTGGAGATCGCATTGTGAAATTTGGGCGCCACACCCACAATTCGAAAGAAATTCCTAAAGTCCAGCGCCGGACGGGCCGATACACCGTCCATGTTGAAAGGTTTGGGTTTGGCTCAGGCCCAAGGAGCACATGATGAAAATCGGCAATCCCACAGATAAACCCGCAGGCGTAGCCCCTGTCGGGCCAGCACGCACCCAGCCTGGCGAAACAGCCAAGGCCCAGGAGGCGGCGGCCCACACCACCGACGCGAGCGCCAAGGTCGAGCTGTCCAACACCGCGGCCACGCTGCTGTCGACCGGCAACAACTCTGATTTCGACGCCGACAAGGTGGCCCGCATTGCGCAGGCCATCAGCGACGGCAAGTTCGAAATCAACGCCGAGAAGATCGCAGACAGGCTGATCGCCAACGCGCACGAAGTGCTGGGCAAGCCGCAACACTGAGCGCCGTGTGTGCGCATCCGCCAGCTCACCTTGGGTGACATCACAATGAATACGCCAGCCCCTCTCATGGCTAGCCCCGAACTCGAAACCACGCTCGCCGCGGTAGAGACCCAGCTCGCATCACTGGGCGAATCGCTGCGCGCCAACGACAGCGTGGCCATAGACCACCACGCCACCGAGCTGCACCGCGCCCTGGCGCGTGCCGTCGACCACTTCACCCACGCCGCCCGCAGCGGCCCCGTGCCCCCGCCCCTGCGCGAGCGGCTCAAGCTCGCTGGCGGCCTGGTGGCCTCGCAACGCGAGTCACTTGCCCGCGCCACCGCCGCACTTGACCGCGCGATGGACGTGCTGATGCCGCGCGAGCGCGCGGCATCGGTCTACTCTGCCGGCGGCGCTGACCGCAGCCTTCGGGGTGGTGTGATCCAGGCCTGATCGCCTGCCCCCGGCCAACAGCTGGGGCCCTCTGCTTCTCGTGAAAGAATCGGCTGCGCGCGCGTGCGCCACAGCCGATCTGCGCTTGTGTAAGCCACAAAGCGGCTACAAAGCAGCTACAACGCAAAGCGAGGGAGCCTTCTTGAACACTCGACCAATCCCGCCTCGCTGCGGGTCTGCCTGGCGACGCCTGGTCGCGCTGGCCTGTTGCTGGCTCGGCATGGGCTGCGCCCTCGCGGCCTCGCCCGATTTCAATGTCGCCCCCATACCGGCCTGGGTACAGCCGCTCGCACCCACCGAGCCGGCGGTGACGCCCACCGAGCAGATCAGCCATGGCACCTACTACCTGTTGATCGACACGCAAACCCGCGTCGACGCGCAAGACAAAGTGCACTACCGGCACGTGGCCAGCAAGGCGCTCAACGAGCGCGGGGTCGAGTCGGTGGCGCATGTCGAAATCCATTTCGATCCCTCGTACCAGGGGCTCACGCTGCACATGATCCAGGTGCGCCGCGGCGCGCGCGTCATCCCCAAGCTGGCCACCGCGTCGGTCAAGGTGCTGCAGCGTGAGAAAGAGCTCGAGTACCTGATCTTCGATGGCAGCAAGACAGCGAATGTGTTTCTCGACGACATCCGCGTGGGCGACATCGTCGAATACGCCTATTCATTGCGCGGCAGCAACCCAGTGTTCGGCAACCTGCAGTTCGGGCGCTTCGACCTGCAGTGGAACGTGCCGGTGCATCACATGTACGCACGCCTGCTGTGGCCCCAGGGCCGCGCGCTTGACCTGCGGCCGCGCAACAGCACCCTGCAAGCGGCGGTCACCGAGCGCGGAAGTCACCGCGACCACGTGTGGCAGAGCAAGGACCTCACGGCGCGGGTGGTCGAGTCCGACACCCCCAACTGGTTTGATTCCTACCCGTCGGTGGAATGGGGCGAGTTCAAGGACTGGCAGGCCGTGGCGCGCTGGGCCGTGCCCTACTACCGGCTGCCGTCGCAGCTGAGCCCGGCGCTGCAAGCCGAGGTCGATCGCATCGCGAAAGCCCATGCCTCGCCTGAAGAACGTCTGTTGGCCGCGCTGCAATTCGTGCAGCGCGAGATCCGCTACATGGGAGTCGAGATCGGCCCGGGCTCGCACGCCCCCAGTGCGCCGCAAAAGGTGCTGGAGCGGCGCTTTGGCGACTGCAAAGACAAGTCGCTCCTGACCATGACCTTGCTGCAGAGCCTGGGTGTTGAGGCACGCGCAGCGCTGGTGAGCACCTCGCAGCGACGAGGCATCCGCGAGCTGCAGCCGGCGCCATACGCCTTCAACCATGTGCTGGTGCAGGCCCGCATAGCCGACCGCATCTACTGGCTAGACCCCACGCGCTCACCCCAGAAGGGCGACCTGGCACACCTCTATCAGCCGGACTACGAAGCCGCCCTCGTGATCGACCCCGGCACGCGCGAGTTGTCGTCGATGGCCAACGACACCCATGTGTCCACGCGCACCATCCACACCCTGTTTGAAGCCCAGGCCGGCTTCGACCAGCCCGTGCGCTATACGGTGACCACCGTCGTGCAGGGCATGAGCGCCGAAAGCCTGCGCAGCACGCTCGCCACCGAAAACCGCGAAGACCTGCAGAAGCGCTACTTGAATTTCTACGCGCGCTACTACCCCAAGCTGACGCTCGATGCGCCCATGAGCGTGCAAGAAGACGAGCGCGACAACCGTCTGACACTCACCGAGCACTACCTGATCACCGACTTCTGGAAGCGCGCCAATGAGCGCAAGCGCCTCGAAGCCGCGATCCATGTACCCGAGGTCGACGAGTACCTGCGCGGCCCGCGGGAATCCATTCGTCAAAGCCCCTTGGGCCTGGCTCACCCGGTGAAGCTCACACACACCACCGAAGTGAGGTTGCCCGAAGCCTGGGATCTCCGCACCGAAAACACCCGCATCGAAGACGCGAGCTTCGAGTTCGAGCGCAAGAAGTCAGAAAAGAACAGAGTGTTGACGCTGGTCGACAGCTTCCGATCGCGCGCCGACCACGTGGCGCCCGCCGACACGGCGCGCTATGCAGCCAACCTCGGCAGAGCACGCGACCTTGTCGACTTCATGCTCTACAAGCGAGAGGATGCCCCGCCCGTCGCCGCGCTCACCGGCATGGACCGCTTCAATTGGACGATCGCCCTGCTCGGCGCGCTGATGCTGGCGGGTTTCACCTGGTTGGCGCTCAAGGTCTATCGCCACGACCCACCGGCGCTGCCGCGTGCTACTTTTGCAAACAGGCTGCAAGGCATAGGCGGCTGGCTGCTGCTGCCCGCCCTGGGCGCGGTGGTGATGCCCATCCGGCTGGTCTTCGAGACCAACAAATTGCTGCCCTCGTATGCGGCAGACACATGGGCGCAGCTCACCACCGCGGGCACGACGGCTTACCACGCGATGTGGGCGCCGGCGTTGCTGTTCGAGCTGGCGGCCAACCTTGGCTACCTGGTGTTCTCGGTTCTGCTGCTGGTGATGTTCTTCCAGAAGCGGCGCGGCGCACCGGCGCTCTACATCGGCGTGCTGGCAGGCAGCTTCCTGATCCGTGGCATAGACCTCGCGCTGGTATACAGCATTCCAAGCGCTGCCAAGGACATCACCAGCAAGGACTGGGGTGAGCTGACGCGCAGCCTGCTTGCCCTGTGCATCTGGGCCAGCTACTTTCACCTCTCAGAGCGTGTGAAAGCCACCTTCGTCAACGGCCGAAAAGCCGAGCCGCCAGCCTTTGAAGCCACTCTGCCCAGCGCCATGCCGGAGCACGCCAGATGATCGAGATCGCCCTCTTCATCGTCGGCAGCGCCTTCTTCCTTTACGTCTCGCGGCACGCATTGCTCAAGCCGCGCTCGCACGGCTTCTACCGCTTCTTCGCGTGGGAAATGATGCTGGCCCTGGTGCTGATCAACTTCCCGATGTGGACGGTCGACCCGCTCTCGCCGCGGCAGATGGCCTCCTGGCTGCTGCTGGTCGCGTCGTTGGTGCTGGTGGTGCAGGCTGTGCGCCTGCTGCAGGCCATCGGCAGGCCCACCGAGGCACGTGCCGATGCTGAGCTGCTGCCGTTTGAAAAGACCTCGGCGCTGGTGACGAGCGGCATCTTTCGCTACATCCGCCACCCGATGTACGCCGCCCTGCTCTACCTCACCTGGGGCGCCTACCTGAAAGACATCACCCCGCTCAGCACCGCCTTAGCCGGCGGCGCAAGCATCGCTCTCCTGCTCACTGCGTTGCGTGACGAAGCCGAGTGCCTGCAGCATTTCGGCACGGCCTATGCCGAGTACATGCGCACGAGCCGGCGCTTCCTGCCCTTTCTGTTCTGAGGCACGGCTGGCAGCGTGGTTCTTGGCATGCGCCACCAACCGTGCGGCATGACGCCGCTGCGCCAAGATCATCATGGTCGCGAACGAGAACATCTTGTGGCGCGTCTTCATGACAGCAGCCTTTCCACACCACGCCGCCCTTGCAGCACCGCCAGCGCATTGGCCACGGCCGGTGCCGCACCTGCGGCCGCCTCTTCCACGCTGACGGCCGGCGCCTCGCTGGGCAGAAAGCGCAGGTCAAACTGCGGCACATGCACGCCTGAGCCACCCCAGCGGTCGTGCAAGCTCTGATGCAAACGACGGCGCGCCGCCTCTGCGGGTGCGCCGCTGCCGCAGTCGATCACCGCCACGATGCGGTGCACCCGCGGCTCACCCTGGTCGTCGACCGACATCTCGGCCACATGCGCGGCCACGGCGCCCAGCGCCACGCTCAGCGCAATGCCGCGTGATCGGCCCACCGGCAGTGGCCGGCTCCAGCCCGAGATGCGTGCTGCTTCGTCGAGCACACGGCGCAGCCGAGAAGTGCCGGGCAGCATCTCGCGCCGGTACTGCACCGGGTCGCGCCACGCGGCACGGGCCAGCTCGTCGATGAAGCATTCGGTGAAAAAAGTGGCCGCGTAGCGCTGGCGCGGCGCAATCTCACGGGTGGGGGTCAGGGCAAGCATGGCAACTCCGAAGCTGTTCACACACAAGCCCATGCTCGGCGCGCCCGGTTAAAAAGTTATTAATGCCACACAGGGCACACTGCGGTCATACGCAACACGAGCCCCAACAGATGCAGCTGCTGCTGGTCGAAGACGACACCATGCTTGCCACCGCCCTGGCCACCGGCCTGGAGCGCGCGGGCTATCGCGTGGACCGCGCCGCAGACGCCCCAGCCGCGCGCCTGGCCTTGAGCGACCACGCCTATTCCGCTGTGCTGCTCGACCTCGGCCTGCCCGGCGGCTCAGGCCTGCAGGTGCTCAAGGGCGTGCGCGAACGCTACGACACCACGCCCGTCATCATCCTCACCGCACGCGATCAGTTGAGTGACCGCATTGCCGGGCTAGACGCCGGCGCCGACGACTACCTCGTCAAACCTTTCCAGCCCGACGAGCTGGCCGCCCGCCTGCGTGCGGTGCTGCGCCGCGCCCAGGGCCGCGTGGCGCCAGTGCTGGTGGCCCGCACGGTGCGGCTGGACCCGGCCACCCGCAGCGTGACGCGCAACGACGAGCCGGTGCAGCTCAGCCTGCACGAGTACCGCACCCTGCTGGCCCTGATGGAGCGCAGCGGGCGCGTGGTCACCCGGCCCCAGCTCGAAGAGGCGGTGTACGGCGGCGACAGCGCCATTGAGAGCAACACCGTCGCGGTGTACGTGCACCAGCTGCGCCGCAAGCTGGGCGACGACCTCATCACCACCGTGCACGGCCACGGGTACAAGTTGTTGGCGACTTCTCAGCCATGAAACTCATACGCGCCCGCTCGCTGCGCCTGCGCCTGCTCATCGGCCTGATGCTGGCCGTGCTCGGCTTCTCAACGGTGTGGTACGCCTGCCAGGCCATGCTGATGTCTAGCCAGCACTTCGGCCGGTGGGACGCCTCGATGCAGGCTGTGGGCCAGCAGGTGCTGATGTCGATGCCCGAAGCGCTCCCCTCCGGCTCTAGCGAGCCGGTCTACAAGCTGCCCGCGCAAACCCGGCTGCAGCCCCAGCTCATGAGCTACCAGGTGTGGCTGAACAACGGCCGCTCCGTGCTGCGCTCGCTGGGCGCGCCAGGCACGCCTTGGGTGCCGCTGAACTTCGACAAGCCCGAAGGCTTCCACATGGTCACGCTCGACGGCGTTGACTGGCGCATCTATACCCTGAGCGACGCGACCGGCCGCATCCAGGTGCAGATCGGCAAGTCGCAGCCGCAGTTGTTCAGCCTCTTGTACCTGTGGCTGGGCACCAGCGTGGGCACGGTGCTGCTGCTGATGGCGCTGCTGGCTGTGGTGAGCTGGTTCATCATCTGCTGGTCGATCGCGCCAGTGCAGGCCGCACGCGCCACCTTGCTTGCGCGCTCGCCGCTCGACCTGAGCCCGCTGCCGCCCGACGACCTGCCCACCGAGGTGAAGCCACTGGTCGAAGCCTTCAACGCCTTGCTGCTGCGGCTAGAGTCAGCGCTGCAGGGCGAGCGGCGCTTTCTTGCCGATGCCGCTCACGAGCTGCGCACACCGCTGGCGGTGCTGATGGCCCAGGCACAGCTGGTGCAATCGGCCAGCACGCTCGAAGAAAGCCAGGCCTCGCTCAAGCCGCTGATCTGCGGCATCGAGCGCAGCGCGCGCCTGACCGAGCAGCTGCTCGACCTGGCGCGGCTAGACGCCGCCGGCACGCCTGGCACCAAGACCGCGGTTGCCTTGCACGAGATCGTCGCGATGGTGGTGCGCGATTTCAGCAGCGCCGCGCAGACCGCCAGCCAGCGCCTGCTGCTGCACGCCGAGCCCTGCAGCGCGCTGGTCGATGTCGACGCGGTCGGTGTGCTCTTGCGCAACCTGCTCGACAACGCGCTGCGCTACGCCGGCCCTGGTGCACGGGTTGAGATCGTCTGCCGCGAGCAGCACGGCGTGGGGGTTGTATTGAGCGTGCACGACGACGGCCCTGGCGTGCCCGCGGTCGAGCGCGAGCGTATCTTCGACCGCTTCTACCGCGTGCCCGGCACGCCTGGCCGCGGCAGCGGCATCGGCTTGTCGCTGGTGGCGCGCATTGCCAGTCTGCATGCCGCCAAGCTCGACGTCACCGACGGGCTGGATGGCCGAGGTCTGGGCGTCACCCTGTACCTGGCCAGCGCTGTGCTCGCCGTCAGCGCGCAAGCCGACGACGCGCCCACCCGCGGCCCAACGGCCTTGCCGGCACGGCTCTCGGGCACTCAGGCGTCCTGAACCCAAATCCGAACAAAGGGGCTGCAGCGTGGCAGCGCCTCACCTGGCGGTGCAGGGGGTTCACGGCCTCACCGCAGATTTCCGAACCCGCCGCGGCAGGCCCCGCCCTACAGTCTTGCGTACCCCACACCTGACCCAAGAAAACCCATGAGCACCCTGACCCAACTGCAAAGCGACAAGAAGGCCCTGGGCCACACGCGCGTCGTCAACCAAGCCATGCCCGCGATCAAGCCCGGCGAGGCGCTGCTCAAGATTGACCGGCTGGCCGTCACGTCAAACAACATCACCTACGCCGCTTTCGGCGAAGTGCCGCACCTGCGCTACTGGAGCTTCTACCCCACTGGCGACGACGCCTGGTTCAACATGCCGGCCTGGGGCTTCGCCGAGATCGTCGAAACCAGCGTCGAGGGCCTGACGGTGGGCGAGCGCTTTTACGGCTTCTGGCCGATCGCGAGCCATGTGCTCATGCAGCCAGTGCGCGTGAGCGAGCGCGGCTTCTACGACGGTACGCCGCACCGCCTGGCGCTCACCTCGGCCTACAACCAGTACCAGCGCGTCACCACCGACGCCGCCTACCGAGCCGCCGACGAGGACTACCAGATGCTGACGCGTCCGCTTTTCATCACCTCGTTCATGCTGGCCGACTTTCTTGAAGACAACGCCTTCTTCGGCGCCAAGCAGATCGTGGTGTCCAGCGCTTCGAGCAAGACCGCCTATGGCACCGCTTTCTGTCTGCAAAACCTGCAGGGCACGAGCCTGGTGGGCCTCACCTCGGGCGGCAACATCAGCTTCGTGGAAGGCCTGGGCTGCTACCAGCGCACGCTCAGCTACACCGACGTCGAGTCTCTCGATGCAAACACGCCCACGCTGTACGTCGACTTCTCAGGCGACAACACGCTGCGCCGCCGTGTGCACGAGCACTTTGCCGGCTCACTGGTGCACAGCTGCTATGCCGGCTCGGCCCAGTCGCACGACCACATCAGCAAAGACGATCAGGCCCTGCCCGGCCCCAAGCCCGCGCCCTACTTCGCGCCGTACCAGATCAAGAAGCGCAACGCCGATTGGGGCGCAGCCGAGGTCACGCGCAAATTCAACGAAGCGCAGCTCGCCTTCATACGCCGCGTGAGTGAGCCGCAGAAGATGTGGATGGGCGTGAAGGCGCACACCGGCTTCGCTGCCACGCAAGACCTGGTGAGCGCACTGGTCGACGGCCGCATCGACCCGAAAGACGGGCACGTGGTGGTGCTAGCCTGACGCGCCGCTTCAGGCCGCCGTGCGCTGCTTGAACGGCGCTTGGTAGAGCCACAGCGGCCGGCCGTCGGCGCAGGTGTGCACCGCGGTGGGCTGCAGGTCGGCGGCCTCGAATTCGAGGCTCGCCATCCAGGCGCCGCAGCGCAGCTCGCGAGCAGCCTTGCGCACGGCGCGCGGCATGCTCTCGGGGCGCTGGAACAGGTAGACCATGGCGTAAGGCGTCCAGTCGGCTGACCAGATGTCGGCTCGCCTCACGCGGGCCGGCACCTTCAGCCAACGGCAGCGCAGAGCGCAGGCCACGCGCAGCGGCCAGCTCCACTCCAGGCCTTCGAGGCGTGCCTGCGGGTACTGTGTGTGCAGCTCGCGCAACGCGTCGCCCATGCCGCAGCCGGCGTCGACCACCCGCGGTGAACTGCCGTCTAGCCAGGCCACCCGGGCCAAGCCCTGCAGCGCACCGGCGGGGGTAGGGAACATTGGCGCATCGCGCCAGGCATGCAGCGGATACATGGCCAACAAAGCCGCCAGTGGCAGCAGCCAGCCCCAGGCAGGCACGCTGCTCGCGAGCCCCGAGGCCAACACGGAAAGAGGGAAGCCGAGCGAGATGAACACGCGCCGCCAGCGCCGTGCGCTCAGCAAGCTGAGCACGCCGCCGATGGCGGTGGCCAGCAGCAGAGCCGCCCAGTCACGCGCTTCCAGCGTTTGCAGGCCGAGAAAGACGCCCCAGCACGCAGCCCAGACCAGCAGTGCGGGCAAAGGCCACATCAGCTTTGCCTCGCTTGTGCGCTGTTGAACGCCAGCGTTGACGCAAAGGGCGCAAAGGAAAACCGCAAAGAGCGCAAGGAACAGAAGAAATAGTCATTCTTGTTTTCCTTGCGTCCTTGGTCTTTCCTCTTCGCGTTCTTTGCGTCAACGCTGGCGTTCAACAACATTCGCCCATCGGCGCGGTTCATCGAAGCCCAACCATCAGAAATTGAACGCGAGGCGCAGACCGCCCCAGTGCTTGCCGTTCACCGTGATGGGTGCGGCGACTTCCTTGAGCAGCACAAACTTGCCGCCGCCCATGTCGCGGCGATAGGTTTGCAACAGAAAGGGCCGCTGGTTGCGGGCAGACGCGAGGCCGGTACGGTCGTTGAAGATGCGGCGGTAGCGGCTGTTGGCCGAGTCCCAGGCCAGGTCGCCGCGCTGCGGGTTGCAGTACACCTTGTTGTGCGTGGCCACGTAGCCATTGCGGTCGACCGCGATGCAAAACACGATCTTCGGGTTGGACGCCAGCATGCGCTCTTGCACCTGCGGGAACAGCCGGTCGGCCAGCTCGATGAACTTGGTCGTGACTTGCGCGGGGTTGGTGCGGGCTATCGGCTTGTACTGGTCGTCGAACAGGTTGACGGCGTTGATGGTGCCGGTGCGAAGCGCATCTTCCAGCAGCTTCGAGATCTGCCCCGCCGCCTCTTTGGCAGACTGGATGAAAGGCGTGTCTTCGGTCTCGATGCCGCACTCGGCTACCAGCTCGATCAAATGCTCAGACACCTTGAGGAACGACTCGCTGCGCACCAGCGCAGAGTCGAGCGCACGCGTGGCCTGGTGCATTTCGGACTCGATGGAAGCCATCTGACCATTGAGCCCGCTGCAGATGCTGCGGCTTTGCTCGGCTGCGGTCGTGATGCTGGATACACCGCCTTCCAGGTCGGCCAGCGCGCGCTGAAACGCGCCCTGCTCGGCCTGGTTGGGTTTGGATTGAATCTCGCGTGACAAAGCTTCGATGCGCGTGTCGAGCTCGCCCACCGTGCTCATGATGGCCTTGGACGATTTCTCGACCTTGCCGGCCAGGTCTTTCACCGCATCGGCCACCACGCCAAAGCCTCGGCCCGCCTCACCGGCGCGCTTGGCTTCGACCGAGGCGTTGAATGCCACCAGCCGTGTCTGCAAGGCAATTTGTGTGATCTGGCCCGCAGCGTCGGCCACGTGGCGCAGCGTGTCGACGATGCCCGACACCTCGCTGCCTATGCCTTCCACCGCCTGGCGCGCACGCGCCACGGCCTCCAGGCTGCCGGCGGTCACACCGCTGATGTCGTCTTGCGCGCGCGTGACGCTTTTCATCTGCTCGGCCAGCGCCGCCACGGCCTGCGCCTGGCGCGCAGCGCCCTTGGTCGTGTCGTCGAGCTGGCCGCGCACTTCGGCCACTTCGCGGCCCATGGTCGAGGCCTGCTTGCCGATGGACGTGATGGCGGAACGCAGATCGGGCTGCGGCGCCGCTGCCGTGGGCTCTACCGGTTGCGACCGGGTGTCGCGGTGAGATCTGAAGACCTGGAACATGGGGGCTGGAACTTTCGATGACTACCACTCGCGCAGCTTCACCCGCAAGCGGGCGATGGACTGGCTGTGCAACTGGCACACACGCGACTCGGTCACTTTCAACACGGCCGCGATCTCTTTCAGGTTCATGTCGTGCTCGTAGTACATGCTCATCACGTACTGCTCACGCTCGGGCAGGTGCTTGATGCCTTCGACCAGGGCTTCGCGCATGCGCTGGTCTTGCAGCTGCGCGAGCGGGTTGAAGCCTTCGTCGGCCACGTGGCGGTCAAGAAAGTCGTTGTCGCCCTCGTCGCCCGACATGTCTTCGAGGTACACGAGCTGGGTGCCGCGCACCCTGCCCAGCAGCTCTTGGTATTCGGCCAGCGTGACACCCATCTCGCGAGCGATCTCGCTCTCGGCAGGCGCACGGCCCAGCTTTTGCTCAAGCTTGTGCACGGCGGTTTCGATGTTGCGCTGCTGCTTGCGCACGCCGCGCGAGAGGTAGTCGTTGCCGCGCAGCTCGTCGAGCATGGCGCCGCGTATCCGCTGGGTGGCGAAGGTCTCGAACTGCACGCCCTGGGCCGCGTCGAAGCGGCTGAGCGCGTCGGTGAGGCCGATCATGCCGACCTGAATCAGGTCGTCGAGCTCCACGTTGGCAGGCAGCTTGGCAATCATCTGATGGGCCAGGCGGCGCACCAGAGGGCTGTACTGCTTGAGCATCGAGTTGACGTCGAGTTGGCCTTTGGCGGTGTACATGGTGAGGCTCCGAGAGGTCAATTCAAGACGTGTTGTTGTGAGGCCTGCACCGCGTGCACACCCAAGACCGGCGCCAGGCCGCCCGGGGTTTGCACCAGCGCGTCGCGCGCCCAGCGGCGCAGCGCGCTGGTAGGGGCTTCGCGTGCGTCGGAAGCGGGGTCTATCTGCAACCAGTCGCGCAGCACCACACCCAAGAAATCGTCAGCGCAGGTCGCAAGCTGCATGGCAATGCGCTCGGCACGTGGCGAGCTGGGCGCCACGCACAGCAAGAGGTCAAACACCACCAGGCCGGCGCGCTGGGTGAGCAGCTTCATCGCGGCGTAGGCGTGGGTGACGCTGGAAGGCCGGTCGTCGGCCAGCAAGAGCGGGCGCGCCTCGCTGCGCACAAACAAGCGGCAAAGGTCAGATTCAGTGGCATGCACCAGCACCACGTCGGCGTGTGGGCAGGCGTCGGCCGCGGCCTGCAGGAAGCTCGCGGTGGAGCCTTGCGCATCCACGTAGCGCACCGGCAGGCCACGGGCCGCCAGGTAAGAGACTTGGGTCGACAGGGTTTCGATGCATTCGCTCAGCTCAAGTGCAGCCATCTCTTTGGGGCTGGGCGCGCGCTCGCCGGCATCGATCACCAGCACATGGGCACCTTGCTCGCCGAGGGCCGTGCACAGGCGCTCCAGCATCACGCCACCAAAGGCCACGTGTGGGTTGGCCACCACCGGTATGAAGCGCACGCGGGCGTGGGCAAACATCTGGCGCAAGCCGTAAGCCTGGTCGGCGGGGTAAGACGAATCGAAAGCGTCGTGCATGAGACTCAAAGGATGTGAGCTAGCGTTCGGAGGGGTCGCTTAGGCCAAGCGTCTGGTCAGGCGTGCAGCGGCGGCCGCGCACGTTGCGCTTGCTGCCGAGCGGTAAAGATCAGGTTCACATCTGAGGCTTCCACGCGATAGGCCGGGTTCACATTGGCGCGCAGGGCGCGGTGCACCAGTGCATGGGCCGACAGGCGGTGCCAGTCTTCGGGCACGCGCTGGCCGTTGGCCACGCCCACCACCTTCAGCTTGTGGCGGATCAGGGCGTCCAGCGCCGGCGCCAGCTTCACGGCTTCATCCATCTTCGACAGCACGATGCCTTTGCAGGCCGCCGCGCGGTAGGAAATCATCACGTCTTCAATCGTCTCGCCCTGGGCCGAGGCGTTGATGACCAGCAGCTTCTGGATAGCGCGGTGGCCCAGCATGTCGAGCAGCTCGCGGGTGCGGGTGTCGCGTTGCGCCATGCCGGCGGTGTCGATCAACACCATCTTCTTCGAGGCCAAGAGCTCCAGCAGGTCTTCGAGCGAGGCACGGTCGTGTGCGGTGTGCACCGGCACACCGAGGATGCGGCCATAGGCACGCAGCTGTTCGTGGGCGCCCACGCGGTAGGCGTCTAGTGTGATCAGGCCGAGGTGGTTGGCGCCATGCTTGGCGGCAAACGCGGCGGCAATCTTGGCCGCGCTGGTGGTCTTGCCCACACCCGTGGAACCGATGAGGGCAAACACGCCGCCCTGGTCTTCGAGCCCGGCTTCGGCTTCGCCGGTGAGCAGGTTGCGCTCCAGCACGTTGGCGGCCCAGGCGGTCTCGTCGGCCACGTCATTGGGCAGGCTTTCGACCAGCTTGCGGGTGAGTGCAGGCGAGAAACCGCAGTCGAGCAGCTTCTGGATCAGCTGTGCTTGCTGTGGCTGGCGCTGCATTTTCTCCATGAAGGCCAGCGCACCGAAGCGGTCTTCGATCAGGCCCTTCATGGAGCGCAGCTCGTTCATCATGTCTTGCTGGTCGCGGCGGGCCGCGGCCTGGTTCACGGCGCTAGCCGCATCGGCCAACGAGGGCACGGCAACAGGCGCTTGCATCTGCATCGGCTGGGCGAGCATGGGCTGCGGCTGGGCCACGCGCACTTCTTCACGCAGCACCGGCGGCTCGCGCACGGCGGCACGCGGCGCGACGGCCGGCTGCACCACGGCGAGCTGCGGCGTGGCCTTGGGCGGCTGCTGCGCGGCGCTGCGGGCAGCCAGGCGCTGCTCCAGCGCGCTGGGCAGGTCGGGCTCCATGTCTTGGCGTGAATCGGCGAAGTCTTGGCGCGAGTCGCCAAAGCTGGGCTCATGCTGGCGCGACTGGGCATTCATGGCGGCCTGGCGGCGCTTGAGCATGCGTTCACGCACGTAATCTTGAAATGACAGCGTGCTCATCGACAGGCGGGCCACGTCGTCGCTCACGGCGTCGTCTGGGTCGGGGCGCTGCATGGGGGCCAGTGGCATGCTGGGCCGGGCGGCGGCGGGCCGTGCGGCGGCCGCAGAGCGGGCCGCAGGCTGCTGCTGTTGTTGTTGAAGGGCGGCCGTGCGGGCGGCGATCGACGAGGCCGACAGGCGCTCGATCTGCTGCACGCTTTCCGGCGCCATGGCCAGCACTTCCACGCCTTCGGGGCAGGGCTTGGTCGACAACACCACGGCGTCTTCGCCAAAAGCCTGGCGCACCAGGGTCAGGGCGTCGCGCGAGGTGCGCGCAGTAAAGCGTTTGACGTTCATGGGTTGCTCCGCTTGGCCGAGCCCGGGATGAGGGCCTGGCAATGCATCAAGTGTGTAAGAGGGTGTGCCCAGACGGTCTGGCGATCAGCCAGCTGAAACCCGGCCATTTGGTCGGAATCAATTGGGGTCTTGTCGGTTTGATGCGGGGTGGTCATGGGCACGGGCGCAGTTGATGAGCGCTTCCTCATTGTTCCGGCATGCCCCTAAAACTTGAGCGGGATGAAGGGGCTGGATCGGGGGCTTTTCCGGGCTTGAGCGGCCAGGTGTGACGCCGTCCACGAACGAGCACCCCATCGGCAGCAGGTGCCCCCGCCACCCACGCTGCCAACTACTGCGCAACTGGACACACACCCGGGTTTGCCAGGGCTCAATTCCTGGTGTTGCAGGTCGATACAGCTGGGGCCGATCGCCAGAAGCGCACCCGGCAACCCGAGGGCGAACGCCCTCACATAAAAAGAGGTGATGTGTGACGACACAACATGGCACGGCCGCTTCCGCATCCGATTGCGCTTCCGACGTCGGGACGGTGCTCTACAGCAACGACCATGCACGCATCACCCGCTGCGCCCTGCCCGGTGGCCAATCGGTGGTGGTCAAGCAGGCGCTCGGTGCCCAGGCGATTCGCCGGCTGGCGCATGAAGCAGACATGCTCAAGCGCCTGACCCACATCGCCGGCGTGCCCAAGATCTCGGCTGGCACCGGCGTGCAAAGCGACACCCTGACGCTAGAAGACCACGGCGGCGTCTCACTCGCCGAATTCCTGCGCGAGCGCACGCTCGGCACCGAGCAAGCCGTGGCCTATGGCACGGCCGTGGCGCGCACCCTGGCGCAGGTGCACAAGGCCGGCGTGATCCACAAAGACATAGGCCCCGCCAACCTGCTCATCCACCCCCAAACCCTGTCCCCGACGCTGATCGACTTCAACATCGCCGTCGTGGCCTGCGCCGACACTGCAGCAGCCCCCGCCGCTGATGGCGAGATCGCCGGCACCTGGGCCTACATGTCGCCCGAGCACACCGGCCGCACCGGCCGTGCGCCGGATGCGCGCTCTGACCTCTATTCACTCGGCGTCACGCTGTACCAGGTGCTCACCGGCCGCAAACCCTTCGAGAGCGAAGACCTGCTGGAGCTGGTGCACGCCCACCTGGTGCAAGTGCCCGCCGCGCCGGCCGACGTGGTGCCTGCGCTGCCGCACCTGCTGTCCGACGTGGTGATGCGCCTGCTCGCCAAGGAGCCCGAAAAGCGCTACCAGAGCGCCGAGGGCCTGGTGCAAGACCTGCAACGCCTGCAGCGCGGGTTGGCCGCCGGCCACATCGAGCCCTTCGAGCTCGGCGGCTTCGACTTCGGCAACGAGCTCAAGCCGCCGCGTGCCCTGGTGGGCCGCGCCAACGAAATCAAACAGCTGGGCGAAGCGCTCGCCGCCACGGCCGATGGCCGCCACCCTTGGCTGTGGATCGGTGGGCCTGCCGGCGTCGGCACGTCGGCGTTGGTTGACGAGCTGCGCACCCTGGCCGCCAGTCGGCGCGCCTTGTTTGCCGGCGGCCGCTTTACGCCTGAGTGCATCGGCACGCCTGCCGCAGCGCTGGGCGGCTTCATCGGCATCGGCCGCCAGCTCATGGCACTGCCCGCCGACGAGCTGGCCCAGGTGCGCGCGCAAATGCTCGAAGCGCTCGAGGGCCGGCTCGGCTACGGCGTGGCGCAACTGCCTGAATTTCAAACGCTGCTTGGCCCCCACCCCGCCACCGAAGCGGGCGCCGACAACGAAGCCCTGATCGCCGAAGCCGCTGTGCGCCTGCTGCGCGTGCTCGCCTCGGCCGAGCGGCCGGTGGTGATGTATGCCGACGATGTGCACCTGTCGCCCTCGCTCGGCTACAGCGTGCTCGAAGCCGCAGCGCGAGAGGCGGCCCGCGCGCCCATGCCCGGCCTGCTGCTGGTCAGCATCTGCCCCGACAACATGGGCGACGAACACCCCGCGTCGAAGCTGCTGGCACGCTGCCGTGAGCGTGGATTGGCGCCAACCGAGTTGACGGTGCGCCCGCTAGCGCACGCAGCCGCCACGCAGCTGGTGGGCACCATGCTGCGCATGCCCGACAGCGAAGCGGCCCCCTTGGCCCAGGCGCTGGAGCGCCACACGCAGCACCGGCCGGGCCGCACCATCGAGCTGCTCAACGCTCTGCGCCGTGACGGCCTGATCGCCCTTGGCGATGGCCATTGGGTGTGGCAAGCCGAGGCCATCCGCCGCTATGTGGGCGCTGCGAGCCCAGCCGAGCTGCAAGCCCGGTTGGCCACGCTGCCCGCTGGCAGTGCCGAGCTCGTGACCACACTGGCCGCCATGAATTCACACGCCGCATGGGACGAGCTCGTCGCCGCCATCGGGCAGACACAGAAACGCCTGCAACAACGCGCTGTCGCGGCCCTCGACGATGGCCTGCTCATCGACCAAGGCGAAGACGGCCTGTCGCTCACGCACCCGCAGGTGGCCGCCGTTGCACTCGCGGCGCTAGCCGAGCCCGCGCGCCGCACGCTGCACCTGACGATCGCGCGCCGGCTCGACGCCGCGTCGCGCCCCGAAGCGCTGGTGGCCAGGCAATACTTTTTCGCCGACAGCGGCCTGGCCGACGCCGAGCGCCGCCGGGCGGGCGATGTACTCGAGCGCGAAGGCGACCGCCTGCGTGCAGCCGGCCAGATTGACCCGAGCAAGCAACATTTCGCTGCCGCCCTGCAAGCCCTGCTGCCCATCGCCGACGCGGCCGATGCCGAGCGCCTGTTCGATCTGCGTGTGAAGCAGTTGCAGGCCATGTTCGAGCTGGGCCGCCACGACGAGATCGACGTGGCCTATGCCGAGCTGCTGGCCACCAATGCCCCCGCCGAGCGCCTGGGCGGGCCGGTGCGCTTTCAGATCTACAGCCTGCTGGCCCGCGGCCGCTTTGCCGATGCCGTAGGCCAGGGCCTGGCCTTGATGGCACGCCTGGGCATGCCCAGGCCCGACGACCTGCGCCCCGACCTGGGCGCCGGCATGCAACGCCTCATGACCTGGTCCCGAGGCGAGGAGCGCCAGCAAGATTACACACGCGCCGAGCTCAGCGACGAGCGTGCGCTGGCACTGGCACTGGTCGTGCCCGAGACCATGACGCCGGCCTACTTCCTTGACCCCGTGCTTTGGGCCTGGCTGGCCATGGTGACCCACCGCCTGTGGGCGGAGCACGGCCCGCACCCGCGCCTGTTGTCTTCGGTGGGGTCGCTGCCCTTCTTGCTGGTGGGCACGCCGCAGGACTATCGCAGCGCCCACACCGTCAGCCGCCACCTGATCGACGTGGCCGAGAAGCGCAATTACTCCCAGGGCGAAGGCATCAGCCGCTGCGTCTTGGGCATCGCTTCGGGCCACTGGTTCGAGCCGCTCGAAACGGTGATGGATGAATTTCACCGCGCGCGGGTAGACCTGTTGCGCATGCGCGAGCCTTTCGCCGCCTTCACCTTTGTTGCCGCCGACGCCGCGCTCGACTGCCGCCCCACGCTGCTGCTGGCACTGCCTGAAGTGCAAGGGGGTCTTGAGAATGCACGCGAGCAGCGCAACGAAGACTTCTTGCGGCGCTACCTGCCGCGCCAGCAGCTGATCTTCGCGCTGCGCGGCCAGACGCGCGCGCCAGGCGAGTTCAGCGACGAGCATTTCGACGAAGCCGACTACGCGGCCAAGATCGACCCCACCAGCGCCACCGCCGCCACGTACCACAACGTGGCCTGCATCCGGGCTGCCATCTTCGGCGACATGAAGGCACTGGGTGCGCACAGCCTCAAGGCCGTGCCGCTGGGCGCGCGCACGCCGGGCTACTACCTCGCGGCGGTCGGCCGGGTGCTGCGCTGCCTGTCGCTCGCCGACCAGGCACGCAACCTGGGCGAAGCCGAGCGCGCCCCGCTGCTCGAAGAGCTGGCCACGATGATGGCCTGGCTCACCGCCCGCGCGGCCGATGCGCCCGCCAATTTCGCGCACCTGCTCACCTGGATTGAAGCCGAGCGGGCCTGGGCCGTCGACACGGTATGGGCCGCGGGTGCCGCCTTTGGCGCCGCCGTGCAAGCCACGAGCGTGGCCCGCCCCTGGCACCGCGCCCTCATTCACGAGCGCGCAGCCCTGTTCCATCTGGCGCAGGGCATGGAAGAAGGTGCCAAGCCGCTGCTGACCATCGCCTGCGACCAGTACGACGCCTGGGGCGCCGCCGGCAAGGTGCGCGAGCTCAAGCGCCAGCACGCCTTCCTGCGCGCCGCCAGCGGCCTGTCGCGCCCCGACTCTGGCAAGACCACCACGGTGGTCGGCTCCGAGATGCTCGACCTGATGGCCGTGCTGCGCGCCTCGCAGGCGCTGAGCTCCGAGACCAGCCTGTCACGGCTGACCGACCGCGTGAGCAAGGTGCTGGGCACCATCACCGGCGCCACCGGCGTGCAGCTGATCGTGCGGCCTGAAGAAGGCTCGACCAGTTGGGTGATGGCCCACACGCTGGGCCGCGACAGCGCCCCGATGACAGCCGAACAGGCGGGCGCAGCCGGCGAGCTCGCGTTCTCGGCCTTCCGCTATGCCGAGCGCACGGGCGAGCTGCTGCTGATCGACGATGTGGCACGTGACGAGCGCTTCTCGGCCGACCCCTTTGCGCAGACCGTCGAGCAGTGCTCGCTGATGTTTTCGCCCATGGTCAAACAGGGCCAGCTGCACGCCATGCTGGTGCTGGAGAACCGCCAGCGCCGCGCCGCCTTCAGCGGCGACCGGCTCGACTCGGTGGCGCTGATCGCCGGCCAGCTCTCGGTGTCACTCGACAACGCCCTGCTCTATGCCTCGCTGGAAAAGCGCGTGGCCGAGCGCACCGCGCAGCTGCGCCAGAAGACCCACGACATCAACGCCATGCTGCAAAACATGCCGCAGGGCGTGCTGACGGTGGTCAACGGTGGCGGCATACACCCCGAGTACTCGGCCTACCTGGCCACCATCTTCGAGACCACAGAGATTGCCGATCGACAGGTGATGGAGCTGGTGTTTGCTAGTGCCAGCCTGGGCGCCGATGCGCTGTCGCAGATTGACGCCGCCATGGCCTCGGTGATCGGCGAAGACGAGATGAATTACGAGTTCAACTCGCACCTGCTGGCCACCGAGTTCGACAAAACCATGGCCGACGGCCGCGTGAAGTCATTGGCGCTGAGCTGGTCACCCATCGCCAATGACGAAGGAACGGTCGACAAGCTCATGCTGTGCGTGCGCGACGTGACCGAGCTGAAACGCCTTGAAGCTGAAGCGAATTCCCGCAAGCGCGAGCTGCAGATGATTGGCGAAATCTTGGCGGTGAGCCAAGAGAAGTTCCATGAGTTCATCGACAGCGCGCGGGCTTTCATCACCGAAAACCGTGCGGTGATCGAGAAGGCTTCTGCACGCACGCCCGATGGGGTCAACCTGCTGTTTCGCAACATGCACACCATCAAGGGCAATGCACGCACCTATGGCTTCCTGGGCTTGACCAACCAAGTGCACCTGGCCGAGCAGACCTATGACGAATTGCGCAAGGCCGACGCGTCAGCCTGGAGCCCGGAGCAACTGCTGGCCGAGCTGGCCACGGTGTCGGAGCTGGTCGAGAAGTATGCCCACGTCAACGACACCGTGCTGGGCCGCAAGGGCCCGGGCCGCCGCGCCAATGTGGAGAAATTCCTCATGGTCGAGCGCGACACGGTGGCGCAGTCGCTGCAGCTGCTGATGGGGGTGGACCAGAGCGACCCAGCCGCCATGCGCCTGGCCTTGCAGCACGTGGGCTCCACGCTGCACATGCTGGGGACAGCGCCCATCGGCAACGTGCTGGCCGGCACGATCGAATCACTGCCCTCGCTGGCCCAGGAGCTGGGCAAGCCAGCGCCCGAAGTGCACATCGAAGACCACGGCATCATGCTTCGCTCGCAGGCCAACTCACTGCTGAAGAACCTGTTCACCCACCTGCTGCGCAATTCGATGGACCACGGCATCGAGCTGCCCACGCAACGCCTGGCAGTGGGCAAAACAGCCGCCGGCCGCATCGACCTGCGCTTGCACGTAGACGACAACAAGCTGTGGGTTCATCTGAAAGACGATGGGCGCGGCTTGGCCGTCGGCAAGATTCGCCAGCGCGCGATGGCGCAAAACCTGCTGACCCGAGGCGCCAAGAGCACGCCCGAAGAGGTCGGCCAACTGATCTTCCGCTCGGGCTTCTCCACGGCCGAGCAGGTGACCGAGGTCTCTGGCCGAGGCGTGGGCATGGACGCGGTGCGCGCTTTCCTGGAACAAGAAGGCGGCTCGATCGCCATCCGCTTCCTCGATGACGATGAAGACGCCGACTTCCGCGCCTTCGAAACGGTGATCGGGCTGCCCGACAAATACGCGGCATCCCTGCATGCCGCCATGTCCTTTGAGGCACTGCGTACCCGCCTTCAAACGCGCAAGGTGTGACGGGTGAACGAAAGAAATGTGAAATGACGACGCCCCACCCAGCCTCGCAGACCGGCAACCCCGTTGAGCTGGTGCTCTACGAAAACGACCACGCGCGCATCACCCGCAAGGTGCTGCCCGGCTTGGGCAGCGTGGTGGTCAAGCAGGCCGTGGGCGCGCTGGCCATACGCCGTCTCGCACATGAAGTGGCCATGCTCAAGCGCCTGGCCCACGTCGAAGGGGTGGCCAAGCTGGCCCGGGATTGCGCCGAACCCAGCACCTTGGTGCTGCGCGACGACAACGCCATGTCGCTCGCCGGGTACCTGCGTGACCACCGGCTCGGCGTCGAGCAGGCGCTGGCCTATGCGCAGGCCGTGGCCAGCATCCTCGCTCAGGTGCACAAAGCCGGCGTGATCCACAAAGACATAGGCCCGGCCAACCTGCTCATACACCCCGACACGCTCGCGCCCACCCTGATCGACTTCAACATCGCCGCCAATACCGGTGCTAATACCGGCGACAAAACCGGCGACAAGACCGAGGCCGACGAGACGCAGAGCGGCATTGTCGGCACGCTGGCCTACATGTCACCCGAGCAGACGGGCCGCACGGGCCGACGCCCCGACCAGCGCTCCGACCTTTATTCGCTGGGCATCACGCTGTACGAGGTGCTCACGCTGCGCAAGCCGTTTGAAAGCACCGACTTGCTGGAGCTGGTGCACGACCACCTGGTGCGCGTGCCAGATGCCCCGGTGTCGGTGAACCCGGTGCTGCCGCAGATGGTGTCCGACCTGGTCATGCGTCTGCTGGCAAAGGAACCCGACCGCCGCTACCAGAGCGCCGAAGGCCTGCGCCTGGATCTTGCTCGCCTGCATGCTGCGCTGCTGCGTGGCGACCACGCCGCGTTCCCACTGGGAGAACACGATTTCGCACGACGCCTGTCGGCGCCGCCGCGGCCCATCGGGCGCGAAGCCGAGCTAGGCGCACTGCAGCACGCCCTCAAGCAGTCGATCGACGGCGGCGTCAATTGCCTTCTGATCGCGGGCGCGTCTGGCGTAGGCAAGTCGGTGCTGATGAACGAGCTGCGCCCGGCGGTCACCGCGCAACACGGCTGGTTCGTCTCGGGCAAGTTCGACCAGTATTCGCAAGACGCCGCCAAGGCTGCCGTCGAGTCGATGCGCGCCCTGGGCCGCCTGCTGCTGGCAGAACCCGAAGAGCAGGTGGCGCGGCACCGCGAACGCATCCTCAAGGGCCTGGGCAGCAACGCCGGTTTCGGGCCTGCCTTGCTGCCCGAGTTTGAGCTGCTGCTCGGCAAACAACCCGTGCTGGTGGTCACCGACCCGCGCGAGGCCGAGGCTCGCATGCTGCAGGCCACGGCCGACTTGCTGCGCAGCGTGGCCACGCCTGAACGGCCGGTGGTCATCGTGATGGACGATCTGCAATGGGCGCCGCCCATGTCTTTGCGCACCCTGGACACGCTCGTCTCATCTGCCGAACCCATCCCAGGCCTGCTGGTGATCGGCGCCTATCGCCCCAACGAAGTCAACGCAAGCCACCCCTTGAGCGCCTTGATGACAGGCTGGGAAAAGCTCGACTCCGCGCCCACGCGCCTGCAGCTGGACGACCTGGCGCCTGATGACATGGCGTCGCTCATCGGCAAGATGCTGCGCCTGGCCGACCCCGAAGCGGCCAAGCTGGCCGGGGCACTCCATGAGCGCACGGGCGGCAACCCGTACGACATCATCGAATTGATCAACGCCTTGCGCGAAGACAACCTGCTGGTGCCGCGCGACGGCCTGTGGCAGTGGGAAGCAGCCGCCATTCACCAGTACGTCGGCAGTGCCGGCGCATCCGACATTCTGGGCCGGCGCATCGCCAAGCTCTCGCAGAACGCGGTGGAAATGCTCGAAGTCGTGGCCTGCCTCGGCGGTGAAGTCAGCGCCAAGGTACTGGCGCTTGTCACCGGGCTGAGTGGTGAAGAAGTGTCTCAACGCCTCGCTCCGTCGCTTGAAGAAGGCTTGCTGTCTATCGAAGCCGGCGAACAAGCCGTGCTGCGCTTTCGGCATGCCCGCATCCACCAAGCTGTCTTCGAGGGCATGAGCGCCGAGCGGCGCCGCGAATACCACTTGCGGTTGGCACGGCGACTGGTCGCCCAAGCCGACCTCGGCCAAATGGCCGCCGAACAGTACTTACCCGTGGCCGATGCCCTGGTCGAAGAAGCCGAATGCCGCCGTGTGGCGGGCCTCTTCCACCAGTCTGCAGCCCACCTGCGCATGCTCAACTATGCGGTGACCGAACGCTTCCTGGGCGCGGCCATTCAATTGCTCAAATCGGTTGAGACGCCAGGCGATGCGCAGCTGCTGGCCGCGCTCGAAACCGAACAGCACACGGCCCTGTACGTGTTGGCGCAGTACGCCGATGGCGACACCGTCTATGCGTCCATCGTGGCCCGCTGCACCGACCCCACTTCTCTGGCAGACCCGGCAGGCATCCAGATGTACAGCCTGATCAACCGTGGCCGCAACCAGGAGGCCACCGATCTGGGGCTCAAGCTGCTGCAGGAGCTGGGCCTGCAAATGCCCGCCGACATGCGTGCCGCCGTCGCCGAGGGCACGAAGCGCCTGGTCGACTGGAGCCACGGCGAAGAAAAGCGGGGCGACTTCGAACGCCCCGAGGTGCGCAACCCACAGATCACGGCGCGGGCCAAGCTGCTGGTGCAAACATCCAACGCGAGCTACTTCTGCGACACGACGATGTTTGCGTGGCTGATCCTTGAAGGCAAGCGCCTCTGGATAGAAGAAGGCCCCTGTGAGCCGCTGATGCGCTGCACCAGCGGCGCCCCGTTTCTGCTGGTCGGTGCCACGCAAGACTACCGAGGCTCTTATGTGGGCGCGCGCCACATGATTGCCGTGGGCGAGGCGCGCGGCTTCCAGCACGCCACCGCCATGACGCGCGCCAACTACGGCTTCAGCGCAGGCCATTGGGTCGAGCCGATCGAAAACGTGATCGACGATTTTGTGCAGGCCCGCTCAGGCCTGATGCAGGCAGGCAATGTCACCTACACGGCCTACACCTACCGCACCAGCGACCTGTTGATGGACTGCGCCCCCACCCTGGAGGCGATGAACGCAGACGTGAACGACAGTTTGTCGTTTGCAGACCGCACCCGCAATGCCGACTTGAGAAGGCGCATACAGCCGCGTCTGCAGCTCATCCAAGCTCTGCAGGGAAAAACCAAGGCGCCCGGCAGCTTCTGCGACGACAACTTCGATGAAGACACCTACATCGCGGCCTTCCCCGCACTGAGCCTCGTCAGCGCCTTTTTCCACATCCTGCGCGGCACCTCGGCCCTCATCTTCAACGATGCACCAACGCTTGCGCTGCATGCGGCCAAGGCCATGACGGCGCTGCCGTATGCGCCCGGCTACTACGTCACGGCTCTGGCGCGCGTGATGCAAGCAGTGGCTCTCGCGGAGAAGGCGCGTGCCTTGCCAGAAAGCGAGCGCGGCCTGCTGATCGAAGAGCTGGACGCCACCTGCCTCGACTGGCTGCGACTGCGCGCCGCCGACGCGCCGATCAACTTCCTGCACCTGTTGCGATGGGTCGAGGCCGAGCGCAGTTGGGCCGCCGATTCGGTATGGGCCGCCGGCGCAGCTTTCGACGCTGCGGTGGCTGAAGCCGCGCTGCACCCGCGCCCATGGCACCGGGCGCTCATCATCGAGCGCGCCGCCATGTTCCAGTTTGCCCAGGGCATGGAAGCCAGCGCGCGCCCGCTGCTGTCACAAGCTTGCGCCCTCTATGAAGCCTGGGGCGCCCCGGGCAAGGTGCGCGAACTGCGCCGAGTGCACGCCTTCCTGCGCGCGAGCAACGGCCTGCAACGCTCGGGCACCAACTTGCCCAGCGCCACGGTCGACACCGAAACGGTCGACATGATGGCGGTTCTTCGCGCCTCGCAAGCCCTGAGCTCGCAGACCAGCCTGGTGAGCCTGACCGCGCAAGTGGGCAAGGTGCTGGGCACCATCACCGGCGCGACTGGCGTGCAGCTGATCGTGCACCCCGACGAAGGAAGCACGGCCTGGGTCACGGCCACCTCGCTCACCAACGGCGCAGAGCCTGTGACTGCAGAGCAAGCCGGCGCCGCAGGCAACCTGCCGTTCTCGGTGTTCCGCTATGCCGAGCGCACCGGGCAGGTTCTGGTGGTTGACGACATTGCGCGAGACGACCGTTTCAGCGGCGACCCGTACGCGCAGAAGTACGACCAGTGCTCGCTGATGCTGGTGCCCATCTTGAAGCAAGGCCAGCTCAACGCGATGCTGGTGCTGGAGAACCACCAGCGCCGCAACGCCTTCAGCGCCGACAGGCTCGACTCGGTGGCCATGATCGCGGGCCAGCTGGCCGTGTCACTCGACAACGCCCTGCTCTACGCTTCGCTGGAAAAGCGCGTGGCCGAGCGCACCGCCCAGCTGCGCCAAAAGACCAACGACATCAACGCCATGCTGCAGAACATGCCGCAG
>NZ_JBKJOQ010000072.1:0-19872 GCF_046595475.1 Rhizobacter sp. | reverse complement strand
CCCGGCATGATGAAGGTGCGTCCGACGTAGCGGTTTTTCACGAAGCCTTCACGGTAGGGCTTGCCTATCTTCTGCGCGAGCTGCATGGCTGACGGGCGGCTCGACTCAGGGATCGGGATCACCACGTCGATCTCGTTCGGGCGAATGGTCGAGATGAGCCGCTGCGCCAGCGTCTCACCCATGTTGAGTCGGGCCTGGTAGACCGAGATGCCGTCCATCACAGAGTCGGGCCGGGCCAGGTAGACGAACTCGAACATGCAGGGGTTGAGGCTTGGGTTGTCGGCGCACTGCTGCGCATGCACCTTGCCATTCAGGTCGATGAAGATGGCCTCGCCGGGGGCCACGTCTCGCGTCACCTTGTGGCCCGTGCCTTCGATGGCCACCGACTCGCTGGCCACCACCACCTGGTGGCCGTCGGGCGTGCTTCCTTCGCCAAAGCACAGCGGGCGTATGCCGAATGGGTCGCGGAAGGCCAGCAAGCCATGGCCTGCGATCAGCGCCACCACGGCATAGGAGCCCTTGATGCGCTTGTGCACCGCACCCACGGCCTTGAACACCTGCTCAGGCGACAGCGGTGTATCGCTTGCCACCTGCTCCAGCTCGTGCGCCAGAATGTTGATCAGCACCTCGGTGTCGCTGGTGGTGTTGATGTGGCGGCGGTCAATGGCAAACAACTCTTCTTTCAGAACCAGTGCGTTCGTCAGGTTGCCGTTGTGAACCAGCACGATGCCGTAGGGTGCGTTGACGTAGAAGGGCTGAGCCTCTTCTTCGCTGTAGGCGTTGCCGGCCGTCGGGTAGCGCACCTGGCCCAGGCCCACGGTGCCGGGCAGGCCGCGCATGTTGCGGGTGCGGAACACGTCGCGCACCATGCCGCGCGCCTTGTGCATGAAGCACTTGGTGCCTTGCATCGTGACGATGCCGGCAGCGTCTTGGCCGCGGTGCTGCAGCAGCAGCAGCGCGTCATAGATCAGCTGGTTGACCGGGCTCTTGGAGATGACGCCGACGATGCCGCACATGGGGAGTCCTTGAAGTTCAACGCGCCGAGCCGAAAGAAGCCGGCAGGTGCTGCAAAAGTTGGGGCGGAAGCACCGGGCGCAAGGCGCCCAGCGCCACCTGCAGCCACTGTGCACCCTGCGATGCTTGCCACGCGGGTGATTTCGCCAAAGGCGTGATGCTGATCACGGTGGCCGCAGCCAGCAGCACGACCAGGCCGCGCAGCAAGCCAAACACGCCACCGAGCAGTCGATCGGGCAAGCTGAGCGGGGTGGCGTGGATTAAAAACCGCAGCAGGCGCGAGGCCACTGCCCACACCAGCAAGGCTGCTACAAAAATGGCCGTGAACGCCGCCGCATGGTTGATGCCCGAACCCGACTTGCCGACGGGCATGTGCGGCGCCACCTCGGGCGCCAGCCACTGGGCCGCGAAGTAGGCGACAAACCAGCCGAGCAGCGAAAGCACCTCGAACACAAAGCCACGCACCAGGCCCACGAGAACCGAAAGCACAAGAACGCTGGCAAGAACGATGTCGACCCATTGCATGCCCGGCGTCACAGCGTATAGACCGCCGAGGGCAAACCCGCCGACTTGATCTTGTCGGCCGCCTTGTCTGCCTCGCCACGCGAGGCAAACGGGCCCACGCGCACACGAATGCGTTTCCCACCCGAGGTTTCAACCACCTGCGTGTAGGTTTTGAGGCCAAGCTTCTCAACCTTTTGCCGCGCTTCGCGCGCTGCTGTTACCTCAGCAAAGGCGCCCACTTGCACGATGAAACGACCATCGGCAGGGGCCGGTTTGGCGGGTGCTGCTTTGCCCTCAAGCAAAGCCTGGGCACGCGTGCTGTCAGCAGGTTTGAGGGGCGGCTTGGCTTCGGGCTTCACTTCGGGCTTGGGCATCGGCTTGGGGGCAACAGCAACTTCAGGCTTGTCTGGCTTGGGCTCGATGACAGCCCCCACTGGCGCTGAAGCAATCGGCGCCGAAGCCGCCACCACTTCGCTGCCTGCGTCTGCCGGGCTTTCGGTGATGACGTTGGGCAGCACCACCGGGGCAGGTGCATGAGCGGCTGGCGTCGTGCGCACAGGTGGCGCTGCGGGGGCGCCATTGCGCGCGATCTCGATGGGCGTGTCGACCGGCAAGGGGCGCGGCTGCGTCTCAAACAGCAAAGGGAAACCAACGACACCTGCGGCCACCAGCACCACCGCGCCCACCAGGCGCTGGCGCGCTCGCGTGCGGGCCTGCTGCACCGAATCAGCAGACTCGGGAATGGCCGACACCTTCAAGGTGTCTGCTGATCGTTCGCGCTTCAAAAATGACAGCAAACCCATGCAGTGCTGGTTCCAGGTGGGCACAACGGTGCTTTTGGGGCCTTTGTGATCTCACCCAGCGGCACGGGTGACCGGCCTAGAAGGCCGGGTTGGCTGGGAGTCAGCCGACGTGCTTGGCGGTCAGACGGGGCAGACCGTCCTTCAGCACGCCGCCCACGGTGTAAAACGAGCCGAAGGCCACGATTCTATCAGCGGGGTCTGCGGCAGACACCGCCGCGCGCAGGGCTTCAGCAGGGCCTGGGTGACAAGCAACTGTGACTGGGCCGGGGCCGCGCAAGCCCAGGCTTGCATGCAGCGCTTTGAGCTGCTCGGCCGTTGCCGCGCGAGGGAGAGGCAAGTCGCAGAAATACCAATGGTCGACGACAGGCCCCATGCGGTTCAGGATGGCCGCGAGGTCTTTGTCGGCCATGGCGCCGAAGACAGCATGCGTTCGAGGGAAGAACCCCATTTGGTCGAGATTTTGGAACAGCGCCCCGACGGCCTGCGGGTTGTGGGCCACATCGAGCACCAAGGTTGGTTGGCCAGGCACGATCTGGAATCGGCCGGGCAGCTCAACCATCGCCAAGCCGTTACGCACCGCCTGCGCCGTGATCGGCAAGCGCTCGCGCAAGGCCTCGAATGCGGCCAGGGCACCCGAAGCATTGAGCAGTTGGTTGGCACCGCGCAGCGACGGGTAGGCCAGGCCGTTGAAACGCTTGCTGCGCCCTGCCCAACCCCATTGCTGCGGGTCACCGGCATAGTTGAAGTCGCGCCCGATCTGCCACAGGTCGGCACCGATCTCTTCGGCATATGCGCCCACACTTTTGGGCGGCACGGGGTCGCTGAACACGGCCGGCCGGCCGGCGCGCATGATCGCCGCCTTCTCGCGGCCAATCGATTCGCGGTCGGGGCCGAGGTACTCCATGTGGTCAAGAGCGATGCTCGTGATCACAGCGCAATCGGCATCAATCACGTTGACCGTATCGAGCCGGCCGCCCAGGCCCACTTCGAGGATCACCATGTCGAGCTCTGCCTGCGACAGCAGCCGCATGATGGCCATGGTGGTGAACTCGAAATAGGTGAGCGCCATGTCGCCTCGCGCCCTCTCCACGGCCTCGAAGTGCGGCAGCAGCTCGGCCGCGGACACCATGGCGCCATTCACACGGCAGCGCTCTTCGAAATGCACGAAATGCGGCTTGATGTACAGGCCCACCCGGTAGCCGGCCTGTAGACCAATGGCTTCGAGAAACGCACAAGTGGAGCCTTTGCCGTTGGTGCCGGCCACGGTGATCACGGGCACGGTGAACGCGAGGCCCAGGCGCTGCTTGATCTCTTGGCTGCGCGCGAGCCCCATGTCAATGTCTTTGGGGTGCAGACGCTCGCAGTGGGTCAGCCATTCGGCCAGAGTGGTGGGCAGGGGCATGGTGTGTAGTGTCTTTGAATGCACAAGGGCGGCCGAGGCCGCCCTTGTTGTCGCTGTAGTGCGATTAACTCAGGCGACTGCGTCGGCGCTTTGACGCTGCAGCATGGCAAGCGACTTGGCAATCACACCGCGCAGCTCGCGCCGGTCGACGATGGCGTCGATGGCGCCGGTCTGCATCAGAAACTCGGCGCGTTGGAAGCCTTCTGGCAGCTTCTCACGCACGGTGTCGGCGATCACGCGCGGGCCGGCAAAACCGATCAGCGCCTTGGGCTCGGCAATCACCATGTCACCCATGAAGGCGAAGCTGGCCGACACGCCACCCATGGTCGGGTCGCACAGCACGCTCACGTAAGGAAGCTTTGCCTTGGCCAGGTGCGTAAGCGCCGAGTTGGTCTTGGCCATCTGCATCAGGCTCAAGAGACCCTCTTGCATACGAGCGCCACCGGTGGCTGTGAAGCTGATGAACGGCACCTTTTGCTCGACGGCCATTTCGACACCGCGCACGAAGCGCTCGCCGACCACCGAGCCCATGGAGCCACCCATGAAGTCGAACTCGAAGCAGGCAGCCACTACCGGAATGGTGTGCAGGGCACCGCCCATCACCACCAGAGCGTCGGTCTCGCCGGTGGAGTCCATCGCGATCTTCAGGCTCTCAGGGTAGCGCCGGATGGCCTTGAACTTGAGCGCGTCCACCGGCACGATCTCTTGCCCGATCTCGTAGCGGCCTTCGCCGTCGAGAAAGGCATTCAGCCGCGCCCTTGCGCCTATGCGGTGATGGTGGCCGCACTTGGGGCAGACGTTGATGTTCTGCTCCAGGTCATTCTTATAGAGCACCGTTTCACATGAAGGGCATTTGACCCACAGACCTTCGGGCACCGTGCGGCGCTCGCTCGGGTCGGTCTGCTGCATCTTGGGCGGTAGCAGTTTCTCAAGCCAGCTCATGCGGGAGCTCCTTTCATGGAATCGAGGGCGGCGCGTATCTCGGCGATGAACGCCGCCCCTGCGGAGACGACATTGTCGCGCGTTTGGGTTTCAAGCAATTGCACGATGCGGGATCCGATGACCACAGCGTCAGACACCGCAGCGACAGCTTTTGCGGTCTCGGCATCACGAATGCCGAAGCCCACACCCACCGGCACGCTCACGCAGGTGCGGATGCGCGGCACCATCTCGGCGACCTTGTTGACGTCGATGCCGCCGGCACCCGTCACGCCCTTGAGCGACACGTAGTACACGTAGCCGCTGGTGAGACGGCCCACATCTTTCATGCGCTGGTCGGTGGAGGTGGGGGACAGCAAGAAGATGGGGTCAAGCTGCGCGGCCTTGAGCTGCGCCGAGAAGGCCTCGCACTCTTCGGGTGGATAGTCGACAACCAGCACACCATCGACGCCTGCGGCCTTGGCGTCGCGCACGAAAGCGCCCTCGCCCAGCCGCTGGTTGTAGCGCTCGATCGGGTTCGCGTAGCCCATCAGCACGACAGGCGTGGTGTTGTTGGTCTTGCGAAAGCCCCGCACAAAGTCGAGCACCTGCGGCATTCCAATGCCCTTGGCCAAGGCGCGCTCGCCAGCGCGCTGGATCACCGGGCCATCAGCCATAGGGTCGGAGAAAGGCACGCCTAGCTCGATCACGTCAGCACCCGCCTTGGCCATGGCGAGCATCAGGTCGACCATGGCATCAGGATATGGATCGCCCGCGGTCACATACGGAATTAACGCCTTGCGGCCCTGTGCCTTCAGCGCCTCGAAGACAGCTTGAATGCGGCTCATGTGCCCCCCTTGACGGTGCGGCCTGCCTGCGACGGACGGTCAAAGTATTCGGCACCGGAGAGATCGGCCACGGTGCCGATGTCTTTGTCGCCACGGCCCGAGAGGTTCACCAGCAAATGTTGGTCGCTGCGCATGGTCGGCGCGAGCTTCATCGCGTAGGCCACGGCATGCGAAGACTCGAGCGCAGGAATGATGCCTTCGGTGCGACACAGACGGTGAAAGGCTTGGAGCGCATCGTCGTCGGTGATGCCCACGTACTCGGCCCGGCCTATGTCCTTCAGATACGCGTGCTCAGGGCCTACACCGGGGTAGTCGAGCCCGGCCGAGATGGAGTGCGTTTCGGTGATCTGACCGTTGTCGTCTTGTAGCAGGTAGGTGCGGTTGCCATGCAGCACACCCGGCGAGCCCTTGGTCAGACTGGCCGAGTGCTTGCCCGATTCCAGGCCTTGCCCTGCGGCCTCGACACCAATCAAGCGCGTGCCTTCATGCGGGATGTAGGGATAGAAGATGCCCATCGCGTTGGAGCCACCGCCCACGCAGGCGATCACCGCATCAGGCTGGCGGTTGATCATCTGCGGCATCTGCACCAGGCACTCGTCGCCGATCACGCGTTGGAAGTCACGCACCATCGCCGGATACGGGTGCGGGCCCGCTACGGTGCCGATGATGTAGAAGGTGTTTTCCACGTTCGCCACCCAGTCACGCATGGCTTCGTTGAGGGCGTCTTTCAGCGTCTTGGAGCCGCTCTCGACCGGCACTACGCGCGCACCCAGCAAGTTCATGCGGTAGACATTGGGCGACTGCCGTTTCACGTCTTCGCTGCCCATGTAGACCACGCATTCCATGCCATAGCGCGCACAAATGGTGGCCGTGGCCACGCCATGCTGGCCGGCGCCCGTCTCGGCGATGACGCGCGGCTTGCCCATGCGGCGGGCCAGCAAGGCCTGCCCGATGGTGTTGTTGACCTTGTGCGCGCCGGTGTGGTTCAGGTCTTCGCGCTTGAGGTAAATCTGCGCACCGCCGAGCTCCCGGCTCATGCGTGCCGCGTGATAAATGGGGCTGGGGCGGCCGACGAAATGCGCCAGCTCATATTGGTACTCGGCGATGAAGGCCGGGTCGTTGCGGGCTTGCTCGTAGGCGGTGTTCAGCTCGTCGAGCGCATGGATAAGGGTTTCGGCGACAAAGGTGCCGCCATAGGGGCCGAAATGCCCGCGGGCATCGGGCTGCTGGTAGTTCAACATGATGGGAACGCTTTCAGGTAGGTGAGGCTGCGATGCGCGCATCCGCGTCGCGAACGGTTTCACAGAACCGGCGTATGGCCGCGGCATCTTTGATGCCTTTGGCGCTCTCTACGCCGGAGCTGACGTCAACGGCCGACGGCCGTACCTGAAGAACCCCTTCGGTCACATTTCCGGCATGCAACCCACCAGACAAAACGATTGGACGGGGCACGTTTTGAGGAATGAGAGACCAATCGAAGACCTTTCCGCTGCCACCATAGCCCTCGACGAAGGCGTCGAGCAACAGCCCCTGGGCATGCGGGTACTGAGCAGCGAAGTCTAGCAAATCAACCCCTGGCCCCATGCGCACGGCACGCAGGAAGGGCCGGCCTGCCGCTTTGCAATCCGCCGGGGTCTCGTCGCCATGAAACTGCAGCAGCAGCCCGGGAATGGCCTGAACAGCGGCTGCGATCTGTGCGGTATCAGCGTTGACGAACAAGGCCACCGGCGTGACGAACGGTGGCAAGCGATGAGCCAAGGTGACCGCTCGTTCGAGGCTCACAAAGCGCGGGCTGCGCGGGTACAGCACAAAGCCGACGGCGTCGGCACCCGCGTCAACGGCAGCGTCAACATCGGCTTCGCGGGTCAGGCCGCAGATCTTGATACGGGTTCGGGCATTCATGGGTGTGGCAACCAGTCCATGGCCGGCGTGTGCGCAGGCAATGCGAAACGGGGATCGTAGTACGGCCCCACGAAGTACAGCCCTTCAGGGGGAAAAGTGGGCGCAGCGACCTTGCGCGAGCGGGCGTCCAGCACCTCTTGTATCCACAGGGGGCGCTGTTGGCCGTTGCCTATGGCGATCAGGCAACCCATGATGTTGCGCACCATGTGGTGCAGAAAGGCCGAGCCGTCGAAGTCGAACCGCCAGTAGGCGCCCAGGCGCTGAATCTCGATCGCACGCATCTGCTTCACCGGCGTGGCGGCCTGGCACTCAGCAGACCGAAACGAGCTGAAATCGTGCTCACCGACCAGCGTGGCGGCGGCGGCGCGCATGGGCTCGGCACTCAAGGGTCGGAACACCCAGCCTGCCACGCCCGACTCGATGGCGGGTCGCACCGGGGACTCCAGCAGCAAGTAGGCATAGCGCCGCCCCTGTGCGCCGTAGCGCGCGTGGAAATCGTCACCTACCTCCTGGCACCACTGCACGGCGATGTCGGCAGGCAAATAACGGTTGGTGCCTCGTACCCAGGAGGCCAGTTCACGCTGCACCGGAGGGTCGATGTGGATGACCTGATTGAGGCCATGCACGCCGGTGTCGGTGCGGCCAGCACAGACGGTGCGAACAGGCACCGCCGCAAACTGCGACAGCGCCGCTTCAAGATGGTCTTGGATGGTGCGGCCACCCGGCTGGCTCTGCCAGCCGTTGTAGGCCTGCCCGCGGTAGCTGATGCCGAACGCGAGCCTCACGCCAACCCGGGCAGATCAGCCCAGATCGTTAAGCATGGATTGCGCACGTGTCTTGACCGTGCCGCTGGACTTGGAGACCACTTCCTGCAGCAGGTCGCGTGCACCTTCCGTGTCGCCGATCTGGCGGAATTCTTCCGCCAGCTCTAGCTTGCGGGCGATCGGGTCGCTGCCGTCGTCTGTCGCCTCGCCCAGGTCGATGGCACCGTAATCAGTGGAAACAGGGGCTGTGGGAACTGCCTTGGGTTGCGCGATCGTGGTCTCGTTACCCAGGTCGAGAGAAATGCTGCCCAGGTCGAAATCCATAGCGCCTGAACTCGGAGCCGGCGCCGCGGGTGCTGGTACAGGCGGCAGGTTGAAGCTCATGTCTTCGAGAGACGGCACGTCTTGCGGCCTCACCGCCACGGGTTGCGTCTGCTCGACTCGACGCGCTGGCGCCACTGGCGGCGCGGCATCGGGCAGGCCGAGATCAAGGTCCAGGTCGACGTTGGCGCCCGAGGTGGTGTCGAAGCCACTGCGCGAGTTGCCGCTGGCACCGAACTCCGACGGCGATGGCAAAACCGACTGCGGCATCGTGCTGGCACCCAGAAGCTCGGCTGTCGGGCGGCCATCACCCTCGCTGGAAGCCGGTCTGCCACCAGGTTGGTAGAGGCCGTTTTCCGGGTCGATCTGTACGCCGATCTCTTGAGCCTTGGCCCAGTCTTCGCCCTGACCACCGGTCAGGCCATAGAGTTGAGTGGCCAGCAGCTCAAAGCCCTTGGTGTCGCGCCGCTTCGCATACACCTCGAGCAGCTTGGTGCGTATGGCCAAGCGCTCCGGGCTGGCGCGCATGGCTTCCTTGAGAATCTCTTCGGCCTGCAGGTCGCGGCCGTAGGCCAGGTACACGTCGGCTTCGGCGACTGGATCGACGTCGCCAATGGCGTCAAGCTGGCTCAGTGAATAGCTCATCGACGAAGACGCCCCGCCTGCGTCGCGGGTGTCGATGCGCTGGCCACCGCTGGCGCCGAAGAAGGAATCGGGCTGCAGACGGCTTTCGAGGAACGATGTCTCGCCGCTGTCTTTCTTGGCGCGCTTGGTGAAGCGGTAGATGCCAAAGCCAGCGAGCAAGGCCACCAGCGCAGCGCCAGCGGCAAGCACGAGCGGGTTGTCTTCCAGCAACGAAGCAAACGGGCCCGGAGCCTCAACGGCTGGTGTTGCAGCGGGTGCTGAAGCAGCCATGGGGCGTGACGGCGCCACAGCCACCACAGGTGCACTCGCCGGCTCCATAGCGGCGCTTGCGGCATCAGATGCTGCAGCCATCACGGCCGGGGCCGACGCAGCCGGCGCTGGCACAGGCACGGGAGCCGAGGCAGCTACAGGAGCAGGAGCTCCTTCGACTACTGGAGCTGGGGCAGATGCCACCACGGGTGGCCTGGGAGGCGCCAGCGGAGGAACAATCACCGGCGGAGCAACAGCTGGAGCAGGCGGCGGCGAAGCGACAGCGGGCGCAGCTGTCTTGCCAGATGCCGCGGCAGAAGCGCTCGACAGCTTCTTTAGTTCGTCGACGTTCTTGGAGAGCTCGGCCACGCGTGCGGTGGCGTCTTTCTTTTCGCGCTCTTTCGACAGCTTGTCTTCAGGCGCCGACGCCTTGGCGTTGGCACCTTTGCTCAGGGTCAGCTTGTCGGGTGCGGGCGCGGCAGAGGCCTTGCGATCGTCCACTGACGATTGCACCTTGCCACTGGCCTGGCGCGCTGTGCCATCAGTCTTGGCGGCGGGCACTGCGGCAGCCAGTCGCTGACGATAGGTGCCGAAGTCGGAACTCTGGGCCTGGATCAGCTGGCGGGCATCGGCTGGCGTGATGGCCTTGGCTGCTTCAGCAGACGGCACTGCCAGCACCACGCCTGACTTGAGTCGGTTGATGTTGGCGCTGATGAATGCTTCGGGGTTGGCCTGGTAGAGCGATGCCAGCATCTGGTCGAGCGACACGCCGGTGCGCAGCGCGCGCGCTGCAATGCGAGACAGCGAATCGCCGTCACGAACCTTGTACTCATCAACACCCGCTTCGATGGGCGCAGCGGCCGGAGCCTTGACGCGAGGCTTGCGTACTTCGTCCGTCGTCGAATCAGAGGAAGGCGCTGAGGCGCGAGGCGTAGCGGACTTGCGCTCAGGGCGCGGCGCCACGGCGATGGGCTCTGATGGCGCCGGAGTGATGATGGGCGATGTTGTGGCTGAGGGCGACACGGGCGAGGCGGCGGTGCGCGTCACAGGTGGGTCGAACAGCAATGTGTATTCACGAACCAGGCGCCCCGTGGACCAGGAGATCTCAAGGATCACGTCGACGAAGGGCTCTTGAACAGCGCGGTCACTGGTGACGCTCAAGATAGAGCGCCCATCGGCGCGTTTTTGCAGCACGACCTGGGTACCCGTAAGCACCGAGTTGTAGTCGACCCCGGCTGCACGGTAAGACTCAGGCGGCGCCACGCGGATGTTGAGGTTGGACGCCTCTTCCGGCGTGATGCTTGTCACGTCGATCTCGGCCCTCAGGGTTTCGCCCAGCGCCGATTGCACGTTGAGACGACCCAGCCCGAGAGCCGAAGCGTTTGATGCAAAGAGGCACATGGCGGCGAGAGCCGCCCCGGTCAGAGCGAATCGCCCTGTGTACAGCGAGTTTCTTTTCAAGGCGTCTCCCAATAGGACGGGGGTGGAAGCGAGCGAGCCCCACTGCTTTCGGAGTTGTTGTTGACGCTAACCACGGGTTTCCTGGGCGTAACAGTAGAAATCACAATAACATCAACTAGATACGAAGACAAGCTCATGCAATGCCTGACGTTCGCCCGCAAGAGGCATTTGCGGGTTCTGGAGCCGGCCCCTGTTGTGACTCAGCAACGTGGCTCAGGGGCTGGCAGTTCATCGCTTCAAGCAGCCAGAAGAATGCGCAACATGCGGCGCAGCGGCTCCGCCGCTCCCCACAGCAACTGATCGCCGATGGTAAAGGCGCCGAGGTACTCGGGGCCCATGGCCATCTTGCGCACGCGGCCCACGGGAATGGTCATGGTGCCCGTGACGGCCACGGGCGTCAGGTCGCGCATGGTCGCTTCGCGGTTGTTGGGCACCAACTTCACCCACTCGTTGTCGTTGGCGATCATGGCCTCGATGTCGGCCAGCGGCACGTTCTTCTTCAGCTTGAAAGTGAGCGCCTGGCTGTGGCAACGCATGGCGCCCACACGCACGCAAAAGCCGTCGACCGGCACGGCCGGTGTGCCGAAGCCCTCGCCCTGGCCCATGATCTTGTTGGTCTCGGCACCGCCCTTCCACTCTTCCTTGCTCATGCCCCAGCCCGCTTCGTCGGGCTGCTTGCCGATCCCGAGATCCTTGTCGATCCACGGGATAAGGCTGCCGCCCAACGGAACACCGAAGTTGGCCGTCTCGGCTTCGCTCAAGCTGCGCTGCTTGGCGATGACCTTGCGGTCGATTTCGAGGATGGCGCTCTTCGGGTCATCGAGCATAGCCTTCACCTCGGCGTTGAGCGTGCCGTACTGCGTGAGCAACTCGCGCATGTGCTGCGCGCCGCCGCCCGAAGCCGCCTGATAAGTCTGGGTGCTCATCCACTCAACGAGACCAGCCTTGAACAGCGCACCCACGCCCATCAACATGCAGCTCACGGTGCAGTTGCCGCCGATCCAGTTCTTGCCGCCCTTGGCCAGCGCGCTCTTGATGACAGGCATGTTGACAGGGTCGAGGATGATGACCGCATCGTCTTTCATGCGCAGCGTTGAAGCAGCGTCGATCCAGTGGCCGTTCCAGCCTGCAGCGCGCAGCTTGGGGAACACCTCGGTCGTGTAGTCGCCCCCCTGCGCGGTGATGATGATGTCGCAGCGCTTGAGCGCGTCGATGTTGAAGCCGTCTTGCAGCGTGGTTTCGTTCTTTGCTTGCGCCGGCGCCTTGCCGCCGATGTTGCTGGTGCTGAAAAACACCGGCTCGATCAGAGCGAAGTCATTCTCTTGCTGCATGCGATCCATCAGGACCGAGCCCACCATGCCTCGCCAGCCCACCAGGCCGACCAATCTCGTAGCCATCTTTGTTCCTATCGTCTGTGTGTTGATCTAAAAACTTGAACGCCTATCAGCCCTGCGTTTTCAGGCAGGCGACCACAGCGTCGCCCATCTCCTTGGTGCCGACCTTGGTGGTCCCGGCACTGTAAATATCGGTGGTGCGCAGGCCTTTGGCCAGCACGGCTTTGACAGCGGCTTCTATGCGTTGCGCCGCAGCTTCCTGGTTCAGGCTGAAGCGCAGCATCATCGCCGCCGACAGAATGGTCGCCAACGGGTTGGCGATGCCTTTGCCTGCAATGTCGGGCGCTGAGCCGTGGCTGGGCTCGTACAGGCCCTGATTGCGCGCATTAAGCGAGGCCGAAGGCAGCATGCCGATCGAACCGGTCAGCATGGCCGCTTCATCGCTCAAGATGTCGCCGAACATGTTGCCGGTGACGATCACATCAAGCCGCTTAGGCGCCTTCACCAGCTGCATGGCGGCGTTGTCGACGTACATGTGCTCCAGCTCCACATCGGCGTACTGCGCATGCACCTCGGTGACCACATCGCGCCAGAACTGGAAGGTCTCGAGCACATTGGCCTTGTCGACGCTCAGCACCTTCTTGCTGCGCTTGCGCGCTGCCTGGAACGCCACGTGGGCAATGCGCTCGATCTCAGGGCGCGAATAGCGCATGGTGTCGAAGGCTTCCTCGGCACCCTTGAACGCCCCATCGGGCGACGCACGGCGGCCACGCGGCTGGCCAAAGTAAATGTCGCCGGTGAGCTCGCGAATGATGAGGATGTCGAGCCCGGCCACGATCTCGGGCTTGAGACTGGACGCGTGGGTCAGCTCTTCGTAGCAGATTGCTGGGCGGAAGTTGGCGAACAGCTCCAGGTTCTTGCGCAGGCCCAGGATGGCCTGCTCGGGCCGCAGCGGGCGGTCGAGCTTGTCGTACTTCCAGTCGCCCACAGCGCCGAACAGCACGGCATCGGCCGACTTGGCGAGGTTCAGCGTGGCATCGGGCAACGGATGGCCATGGGCTTCATACGCGGCACCACCCACCTTCGCTTCTTCCAGCTCGAACTTAAGGTCGAGGGCGGCGAGCACCTTCAAGGCCTCAGCCATGATTTCCACGCCGATACCGTCACCCGGCAAAACTGCAATCTTCACGAATTGATTTCCTTGTTTTTGCTCACGGCCAAACGCTCCACAAGCACTTTCTCGCACAGCTTGAACGCGACGTAGCAGGCCGCAGCGACCACGCCATTCACGATCAACCCCAACAGTTGCCACAACCCGCCTTCACGTACCGCATCGAAACCATAAGTCGTCAGAAATTCCAGGTTGGCGCTGAGGATGTGCAACAGATTCAACGACGCCAGGCCAAACACCACGAAGCTCACGCCCATCAGCACAAAGGCCAGCCACCACCGCTGCGAAAGTGCGCGGTAGAGCCGGCTGTAAGGCATGGGCAAGGGGCTCATACGCGGTTCGCCAACCAGGGCTTCGTCAGCAGGCGCTCGGCTTCGAACGCACGGATCTTGTCGGCGTGGCGCAGCGTAAGGCCGATGTCGTCAAAGCCATTGAGCAGGCAAAATTTGCGAAACGGCTCGATCTCGAATGGCAGCGCCATGCCATCGGGTTTGAGCACCACTTGGCGCTCGAGGTCGACGGTCAGCTCATAGCCGACAAAAGCGTTGACCTCATCGAACAGCTTGGACACCGCCGACTCGGGCAGCACGATCGGCAGCAAGCCGTTCTTGAAGCTGTTGTTAAAGAAGATGTCGGCGTAGCTCGGCGTGATGATGGCGCGAAAGCCGAACTGGTCGAGTGCCCACGGGGCATGCTCGCGCGACGAACCGCAACCGAAATTCTGCCGCGACAGCAAAACCGAGGCGCCCTTGTAGCGCGACTGGTTCAGCACGAAGTCGGGGTTGGGCTTGCGCGTGGCGGGGTCTTGCCCCGGCTCGCCGTGGTCGAGGTAACGCCACTCGTCGAACAGGTTAGGCCCGAAGCCCGACTTCTTGATCGACTTCAAAAACTGCTTGGGAATGATCGCGTCGGTGTCGACGTTTTCACGGTCGAGCGGTGCGACCAGGCCCTTGTGAATACGGAAAGCTTGCATGGTCGGGTCTTTCAGCTGAGGCGCCGCACGTCGACGAAATGGCCTTCTATGGCAGCAGCTGCTGCCATCGCCGGGCTCACCAGATGCGTGCGGCCGCCGGCGCCCTGGCGGCCTTCGAAGTTGCGGTTAGAGGTGGAGGCACAGCGCTCGCCGGGCTCCAGGCGGTCGGCGTTCATGGCCAGGCACATAGAGCAACCCGGCTCGCGCCATTCGAAGCCCGCGTTGAGGAAGACCTTGTCCAGCCCTTCGCGCTCGGCCTGCTCTTTCACAAGGCCCGAGCCCGGCACCACCAGCGCAAGCTTCACGTTGGGGGCGATCTTGCGGCCCAGGCGGCGCACTACGGCGGCCGCTTCGCGCATGTCTTCGATGCGCGAGTTGGTGCAGGAGCCGATGAACACCTTGTCGATGCGAATATCGGCAATCGGCTTGTTGGGCTCCAGCGCCATGTAGGTCAGCGCGCGCTCCATGGCGCCGCGTTTGTTGGCATCTTTCTCGCGCTCGGGGTCGGGCACGCGGTCTTCGATGGACAAGACCATCTCGGGCGAAGTGCCCCAAGTGACCTGCGGGCGGATCTGCGAGGCATCGAGCTCGACCACCCGGTCGAAATGCGCATCGGCATCCGATCGCAGCGTGCGCCAGTAAGTGACCGCGTGGTCCCAGGTCACGCCGGCGGGCGTGTAAGGGCGGCCCTTCACGTAGTTGATGGTGTTGTCGTCAACCCCCACCAGGCCCGCGCGCGCACCGGCTTCGATCGCCATGTTGCACACCGTCATGCGGCCTTCCATGCTGAGCGCTCGAATCGCCGAGCCGGCGAACTCGATGGTGTGGCCGTTGCCACCCGCGGTGCCGATCTTGCCGATGATGGCCAGCACGATGTCTTTTGCGCTGCAGCCGCGAGGCAACTGACCCTCGACCTTGATGAGCAGGTTCTTGGCCTTGCGCGCCAACAGCGTCTGCGTGGCCAGCACGTGCTCGACCTCGCTGGTGCCAATGCCATGGGCCAATGCGCCAAAAGCACCGTGCGTGGACGTGTGCGAGTCACCGCACACCACCGTCATGCCGGGCAGCGTGGCGCCCTGCTCCGGGCCGATCACATGGACGATGCCCTGGCGCTTGTCGTTCATCTTGAACTGCGTAATACCCAGGCGGTCGCAGTTCTTGTCGAGCGTGTCGACCTGCAGCTTCGAGATGGGGTCGGCAATGCCATGCGAGCGGTCGGTGGTCGGCACGTTGTGGTCGCTCACCGCCAGATTGGCCGACAGTCGCCACACCTTGCGGTGCGCCAGGTCCAGCCCCTCGAAAGCCTGCGGGCTGGTGACTTCGTGGACGAGGTGCCGGTCGATATACAGCACAGCAGTGCCGTCATCTTCGGTGTGGACGACGTGCTCGTCCCAGATCTTGTCGTACAGCGTGCGGCCCATGGCGGACTTTCGTTGGCTCTTGCGGAAAAGGATGGAATTTTAGGCGTTTACAAGCAAAAACCCCGGCCTGTGGCCGGGGTTTGCGTGCACTGAGGGGTGCTTCCGGCGTTCAGGCGCGCTGCGTAATCGGTTTGACGTCGCGTTGCGTGGCACCGTGGAATAGCTGACGCGGGCGGCCGATCTTGTATTCAGGGTCGGCAATCATCTCGTTCAGCTGCGCAATCCAGCCAACCGTGCGGGCCAGCGCGAAGATGGCGGTGAACAGCGTGACGGGTATGCCGATGGCGCGCTGCACGATGCCCGAATAGAAATCGACATTCGGGTACAGCTTGCGGGCCACGAAGTACTCGTCTTCCAGGGCGATCTTCTCCAGCGCCATGGCTAGCTTGAAGATCGGGTCGTTGTGCAGGCCCAGTGCGTCGAGCACCTCATGGCAGGTTTCGCGCATCAGCTTTGCACGCGGGTCGTAGTTCTTGTAGACACGGTGGCCGAAGCCCATCAGCTTGACATTGGAGTTCTTGTCTTTCACCTGTTTGATGAACTCGCCGATGCGCTCGACGCCACCCATCTTCTGCACGTCTTCCAGCATGTTGAGCGCCGCTTCATTGGCGCCCCCGTGGGCGGGGCCCCACAAGCAGGCCACGCCGGCCGCAATAGCGGCGAACGGGTTGGTGCCCGACGAGCCACAAAGGCGCACGGTCGAGGTAGAAGCGTTCTGCTCGTGGTCAGCGTGCAGGATGAAGATGCGGTCCATGGCGCGCACCAGCACGTCGTTCTGTTCGTACTCTTCGCACGGCGTGGCGAACATCATGCGCATGAAGTTGCCGGCGTACGACAGGTCGTTCTTCGGGTAGATGTAAGGCTGGCCCACGGTGTACTTGTAGGCCATCGACACCAGCGTGGGCATCTTGGCGATCAGGCGAATGGCAGAGATCTCGCGGTGCTCCGGGTTATTGATGTCGGTGCTGTCGTGATAGAAGGCCGACAGAGCACCCACCAGGCCCGTCATGATGGCCATCGGGTGGGCATCGCGGCGGAAGCCACGCAGGAAAAACTGCATCTGCTCGTTGACCATCGTGTGATGGGTCACCGTTTCCACGAAATCGCTCTTCTGCTTCGGGTTGGGCAGCTCGCCTTTCAGCAGCAGGTAACAGGTTTCAAGGTAGTCGCAGTTGGTCGCGAGCTGCTCAATGGGGTAGCCGCGGTACAGCAACTCGCCCTTGTCGCCATCGATGTAGGTGATGGTCGACTGGCAGGCGGCCGTCGACAGGAAGCCGGGGTCGTAGGTGAACTTGCCGGTCTGGGCGTAAAGCTTGCGGATGTCGATCACATCCGGGCCTACGCTGCCCTTGTAGACGGGCAGATCCATCGCGGGGCTGCCGTCAGAGAACGACAAGGTGGCTTTCACGTCAGAGGGGGTCATGAGCATTCCTTAGAAAAAATCGAGAAAGACACTCGCGCGCTCAGTGCGCCACTCGCATCAACCTGAGCACTTCAATCACATCATCGCGCAGCAACTCGCCTTCGGGCTCCTTGCGAGCCAGGAGCAGATCGAGCAAATCGTTGTCCGACAGGTCCATCAGCACCTGCAAGCCCTGGGCCTGACCTTCTGTCAGCGAAGCCTCATGGCGGCCGAAGAAGCGCTCGATGAACAAGTCGTTCTCCAGCAAGCCGCGGCGGCACCGCCATTTCAGCTTGCTGAGCGCCCGCGCGTCGATCAGGGTGTGCATGGTTTTCAAACCGTCAGACAGCTCGGCGCACCATCAATTCCTTGATCTTGCCGATGGCCTTGGTGGGGTTCAAGCCCTTGGGGCATACATCGACGCAGTTCATGATGGTGTGGCAGCGGAACAGGCGATACGGGTCTTCGAGGTTGTCGAGCCGGCCAGCAGTGTCTTGGTCGCGGCTGTCGGCAATGAAGCGATAAGCCTGGAGCAGGCCAGCCGGGCCGACGAACTTGTCGGGATTCCACCAGAAACTGGGGCAGCTCGTCGTGCAGCTCGCGCAAAGAATGCACTCGTACAGACCGTTCAACTCGTCACGCTCTTCGGGCGACTGCAGGCGCTCTTTCTCGGGCGGCACGGTGTCGTTTACCAGGTAAGGCTTGATCGAGTTGTACTGGGTGAAGAACTGCGTCATGTCGACGATCAGGTCACGCACCACCGGCAGGCCGGGCAAAGGCTTCAACACCACCACCCCAGGCAGCGTGCGCATGTTGGTCAGGCAGGCCAAGCCATTCTTGCCATTGATGTTCATGGCATCCGAGCCGCAAACGCCTTCGCGACACGAGCGGCGGAAGCTCAGGGTCGGGTCGACCTCTTTCAGCTTCATCAGTGCATCGAGCAGCATGCGCTCGCTGCCGTCCAGCTCGACCTCGAGGGTCTGCATGCGCGGCTTGGCGTCGGCGTCGGGGTCGTAGCGATAGATCTGGAACACGCGCTTTGTCATGAAATGCTTTCTTTGCCTTAGAACGTGCGGACTTTGGGCGGAATCGACTCGACGGTCAGTGGCTTCAGGTTCACCGGCTTGTAATCGAGCCGGTTGCCCTCGCTGTACCAGAGCGTGTGCTTCATCCACACCGCGTCATTGCGGCCATTCGGGTGCTCGGGCGTGTCGGCGTAATCGTCGACCGTGTGCGCGCCGCGGCTCTCGTGACGCGCCGCGGCCGAGATCATGGTGGCCATCGCCACCTCGATCAGGTTGTCGACTTCCAGCGCCTCAATGCGCGCCGTGTTGAACACCTTCGACTTGTCGGCCAGGTGGATGCCCTTCACGCGCTCGGCCAATGCCTTGATCTGCACCACGCCTGCGTCCATGAGCGCCTGGGTGCGGAACACGCTGGCGTGCTGCTGCATAGACTGGCGGATGTCGTTGGCCACGTTTTGGGCGTATTCGCCGCCGGTGCTGTTGTCCAGCCGCGCCAGGCGGGCCAGCGTCTGATCGGCAGCGTTGGTCGGCAGCGGTTTGTAGGTCTGAGCCTTGAGCCCGCTCGCCACAATGTGGTCTCCGGCCGCCTTGCCGAACACCAGCAAGTCGAGCAACGAGTTGGTGCCCAGTCGGTTGGCGCCATGCACGCTCACGCAGGAGCATTCGCCCACTGCATACAGGCCTTTCACCACTGCATTCGGGTTGCCATCTTTGGGCGCGACAACCTGACCGTGGATGTTGGTCGGCACGCCACCCATCTGGTAGTGGATGGTCGGCACCACGGGAATCGGTTCCTTGGTGATGTCGACGTTGGCGAAGTTGTGGCCAATCTCGAACACGCTGGGCAGGCGCTTCATGATCGTCTCGGCGCCCAGGTGGGTCATGTCGAGCACGATGTAGTCTTTGTTGGGGCCGCAGCCGCGCCCTTCCTTGATCTCTTGGTCCATGCAGCGCGAGACGAAATCGCGCGGTGCCAGGTCTTTCAGCGTGGGGGCGTAGCGCTCCATGAAGCGCTCGCCATCGCTGTTGCGCAAAATGGCGCCCTCGCCGCGGCAGCCTTCGGTCAGCAGCACGCCGGCCCCGGCCACGCCGGTCGGGTGGAATTGCCAAAACTCCATGTCTTCGAGCGGGATGCCGGCGCGTGCCGCCATGCCCAAGCCGTCGCCGGTGTTGATGAAGGCGTTGGTGCTCGCCTGAAAGATGCGCCCTGCGCCGCCAGTGGCCAGCAACACCGTCTTGGCTTCCAGGATGTGCAGCTCGCCGGTTTCCATTTCAAGCGCCGTCACACCGACCACGTCGCCCTCGGCGTCGCGAATCAAGTCTTGCGCCATCCACTCGACGAAGAAGTTGGTACGGGCCTTGACGTTCTGCTGGTACAGCGTATGCAGCATGGCGTGGCCGGTGCGGTCGGCCGCGGCGCAGGCGCGCTGCACCGGCTTCTCGCCGTAGTTTGCGGTGTGGCCGCCGAACGGCCGCTGGTAGATCGTCCCGTCGGGGTTGCGGTCGAACGGCATGCCCATGTGCTCGAGGTCGTAGACGACTTCAGGCGCCATCCGGCACATGTATTCGATCGCATCCTGGTCGCCCAGCCAGTCCGAGCCCTTGACCGTGTCGTAGAAATGGTAGTGCCAGTTGTCCTCGCTCATGTTGCCGAGCGACGCGCCGATGCCGCCCTGCGCCGCCACCGTGTGCGAGCGGGTCGGGAACACTTTGGA
>NZ_JBKJOQ010000059.1:0-125979 GCF_046595475.1 Rhizobacter sp. | reverse complement strand
CGATCCAAGAAAGACGGTCGCCTGCCGGGGCGAAATCCCGGCGCGGCCTCACGCAGTGAACAAGACCCAGGCAAAACCGAGCGGGTCTTCGATCCGCGAAGCGGACCCTGTCCTGAGGTATCGAAGGGTCAGGCTGAGCGGGTAGGCGCGCGCCGGCGCAGCGCAAGCCCACTCAGCAACCCGCTGCGTACACTGCCCCCATGTTCGACCCCAAGGCCCTGCGTCTCTTCCTCGACGTGCTGTCAGACGCCGTGCTGGTGCTCGACCGAAGCGGTCGCGTCTACTTTGCCAACGCGGCCGCGGGGCAGATGCTGCAAGCAGAAGCCGGCGCCACGCTCAACGACCTGAAGCCACTGCTAGGCGAGCCTTTGATCGCCGCCATCGGGCAGGTGCTGGTCAAAGGCGTGCCGCGAATCGGCGCCCCCAAAGCAGACATCCCGGAGTCGCTGACTCTGCCCGACGGCCGTCGCTTCAGCGTGGCGCTGTCGCCGCTGGAGGGCGAACGCTGGGCCTTGCGCCTTGCGGCCGACGGCGCAGCACCGGCCGTGACCACTCCGGAGCGGCCCGCCGCCTCACCGTCGATGTCATCCGAACTCGTGGGTCTGTTCTGGGAGTCGCCATTCCCGGCCTGCCTGCAAGACAGCGACTACCGGCTGGTGCAGGTGAACCAGGCGTTCATCGACTTCACCGGTTTCAGCGCCGTCCAGCTGATCGGCCGCGACCCTGTGGAGCTGCACCCGCAAGAAGACCGCGAGCTGAACCTGGCCTACCGCGGCCAGATGCCAGAGATGTCGCAACCGGGCCAACCCGCGCGGCTGATGGAGCGGCGACTCATTCACGCCGATGGCCGCGAGCGCTGGTATCGCAGCACGTGGCGCACCTGGGTCGACGAGCAGGGCCAGACGCACTATCTCGCGGTGTTGCAAGACAGCACGGCCGAACACGTGGCGCGCGAGCGGGCCGATCGTTCGGTGCGCGAGCTCGACGATTGGTTTGACCTGAGCCCCGTGGGCATGGTGCTGTTTGATGAGCAAGGGCTGCTGGTGCGCACCAACCCGGCGTTCGAAGCGCTGGTGGGCCAGGTGCCCGTGCTCATGTCGGAGGCTGAGCCCGGCATTCAGCAACTGCTGTGCTGGCACGATGGCGCGCCGCACGACGGATTGAAACCCGGCGCAAGCCCAGTGGAGGCTCAGGCCTGGGTGATGCTGCCCGACGCCAGCTTGCGCCGCCTGCGCTCGGCCGTGCGCAGCTACCGCACGGTGAGTGGCCAGCTGCGCTTCATGGCGGTGGTGGAAGACCGCAGCGCCGAAGAAGAGCGAGATCTGGCGCAGATGCAGATCGGTGCGCTGATGGACACCGCGGGCGTGGGCCTGGCCACCTTCCAGGAGTCTTCAGGCTGGGTGCAACACAGCAGCGCGCTCCCGGCTCTGGCCGGCGAGGCACCGGCGTCGGCTGCCTTGCAGTCGATACGGCGCGATGTGGTGATGCCCGAGTCGTTGCCCGAATACGAGCGCCTGCAGCACGCGCTGCGCCATGCCGAGCGCGCCGAGGTGCGTTACGCCATCCGCCACCCGGAGCTGGGCCAGCGCTGGCTGCTCACGCGCGTGGAGCCGGCCACGCTGGCCTCGGGCAAGCGCACCACCTCGGTGGTCACGCTAGACATCACCGAGCAGCACCAGTCGCAGCAGCGCAGCGAAACGCTGCTGCGCGAGATGACCACCATCCTGGAAAGCACCACGGCTGGCATCGCCTATTTGCGCGGCGGGGTGCTGGTGCGCTGCAACAGCCGCTTCGAGGCGCTGCTGGGCTTTCATTCCGGCAAGATGGTGGGCAGCGGCCTGCATGAGCTGTTTGCCAGCCAGCCGCATGCGCAGGTGCTGGTCAGTGACATCGAGGCTGCGCTCGAGCGAGACGCGGCTTTCGAGGCCGAGTTGTCGATCGACTTGCAGAATCAGTCGCGGCAGTGGTGTGCGCTGACGGTGCGCCGGGCCGGGCCGGTGGGCGATGCGTCTGAGGCGATTGCGGTGCTGTCCGATATCACCCGGCTCAAGGCGCAGCAGATGGAGCTTGAAGCCGTGGCGCGCGACCGCGAGCTGATGTTCAGCCTGTCGGAGGTGGGCATCGCCTTCATCCGCAACGACCGTATCCAACGAGCCAACCAGGCCATGGCCGAGTTAACCGGTAACCACCCCAGTGCGATGAACGGCCTCGCCACCTCGACCCTGTATGCCAATGAGTCCGAATACCTGCGGCTGCGCGGCGTGACTCGCCAGTCGATGGAGCAGCACGGCAACTGGCTCGCCGAGCGGCAGCTTCGGCGCCGCGACGGCAGCCTGATCTGGGTTCAGGTGAGCACCCGGCCAGTCAATGGTGAAAACCTCGACGACGGCATGATTGCCTCGTACGTCAACGTGGACGACCGCCACCGCGCGCAGCAGGCCGTGGGCCTGCAGGCCGAGCGCACTCGCGCCATCCTCGATTCGGTGCTGGTGGGCATCGTGACCGTCGGGCCAATGGGCATCGAGTGGATGAACCGCTCGGCGCGCCGAATGTTTGGCGGTGACCTGGCCGACTTCATCAACCAGCCGATGAGCACCGTGGCCACGCAGGGCCCCGAGCACCCGTTTCGTCAGACGCAATACCTCAACGAGCTGGTCGAGGGCCAGGCCGAGACCTTCGAGTGCAAGGTGAAGGCGCGCGACGGGCGCGAGTTTTGGGTGGTGGGCAATGCGGTGGTGACCGGCCGCGAGTCGACCGGCCGGCAGCTCACCTATGCGCTGCTCGACATCGAGCGACGTCGCCAGGCCGAGGCGCGCACGGCTGAGGCGCAGGCTTCGCTGCAGCGCGTGATCGAGGCCGCGCCGCTGGCCATCACGCTGTACGACGCCAGCAGCCTGCGCATCTTGCAGGTCAACCAAGTGGCCGCGCGCAGTGCCGAGCACTCGGCGGGGCAGATGATCGGTCGCACCCCCGAAGAGGTGTATCCGGGCATGGTGGCCGAGCAGCGCCGCCTAGACATGACGCAGGCGCTGGCCGCGCGCGATGTAACGCAGCGCGAGTACCGCGTCGACACCCAAGGCGAAACGCAGCTGTGGGACGCGCGCTACCTGCCGCTGGCCGCGCCCGATGCGCCGCCTGACCAGTTGCTGCTGGTGGCAACCGATGTGACCGAGCAGCGTGCTGCGCAAGAGGCCCGCTTCGAGGCGGCCATCGCGCAGCGCGAGATGCTGGTGAAGGAAGTGCACCACCGCATCAAGAACAACCTTCAGGGCGTGGCGGGTCTCTTGCAGCAGATCGGCGCACGCAAGCCCGAGATGGCTGCGGCCATGTCAGAGGTGGTGGGGCAGGTGCAGGCCATCGCGCAGGTCTATGGCCTGCAAGTGGGCGTGGCCGGGCCACTGCGGGTGAAGAGCGTGCTCGAAGCCATCACCGGCTCGGTGCAGCGCACCTTCGGGCGCACCATCAAGTTCACGGTGGAAGGGCCAGCACCCCACCTGTGGGCGCTTCCTGAGGCCGAGTCGATCCCGATCGCACTCACGGTGAACGAGCTGCTGACCAACGCCGTCAAGCACAGTGCGGCCATTGACGACCCATCGGCCGTGCACTGCCGGCTGGTGTGCGGCGAGGCGTCGATCCAGATCGCGGTGGCCAACCGCGGGCATTTGCCGGTGGGCTTCAGCCTGGCGCGCTTTCCGGGCGGGGTATCGGGCCTGGGCCTGGTACGTGCGCTGCTGCCGCGCCGCAGCGCCAGCTTGACGGTGGAGCAGCAAGGGGACGATGTGGTGGCCACCGTTGCGCTGGTGTCGCCCGGTGTCACACGGCTGGAGCCGGTCTAAGGGCGCTGAACGAGCCAGCACGCAGCCGCTTACACGGTAGTGGCTGCAAACAAGGGGTTTCGGCCACAATTCATGATTCCCCCGGCGAGGCCCCTCGTGACGCAAAAAGGCAAGATTCTTGTGGTTGACGACGACCGGCTTGTGCTGGCGACGCTCACGCACGGCCTTGCCGCGGCGGGCTACGAGATCATCGACGCCGACAACGGTGACGACGCGATTTTGCTGGCCCGCGAGCACCGCCCCGACCTGGCGTTGCTCGACATCCGCATGGAAGGCAAGAGCGGCTTTGACGTGGCGGCCTATCTGCGCGAGTACTGCCAGATGCCCTTCATGTTCTTGTCGGCCTTCTCCGACGACGCGACCGTGGCTCAGGTGAAAGAGCTAGGCGCGGTGGCCTATCTGGTGAAGCCGCTCGACATACGCCAGATCGTGCCGGCGGTGGAAGCCGCATTTGCGCAGCTGAGCAAGCGGCGCAGCGAGGCGGCCAACGCGGGGCATGCGGCAGCCGATGACGCGCTGGCACAGGTGGTGGCAATGGCAGTCGGGGTGCTGATGCACCGCTACTCGCTGCCACGCACGGCCGCGCTGGAGCGGCTGCAGAAGCTGGCCACCAGCGAATCGCGCTCGCTGCAGGTGCAGGCCGAGCGGCTGCTGGAAGCGGTGGAGCTGCTGTCCAAACCCGGCGAGGCCTGAGCGGGCGAGAGCAAAGCGCCTGGGGTGCTACTCCTTTATCCAGAAGACGAACCGGGCGCCTCGATCCACTTCGCCCTCGGCCCAGATGTCCCCACCATGTCGGCGAATGATGCGGCGCACTGAGGCCAGGCCCACGCCTGTGCCCTGAAAGTCATTGGCGCTGTGCAAGCGCTGAAACACCCCGAACAAGCGGTCGGAGAAGCGCATGTCGAAGCCCGCGCCGTTGTCGCGCACGCTGAAGGCCGGGCGGCCTTCGTGCTCGGTGCGCTCGAAGCGTATGCGCGGCTCGCGGCATTTGGCGGTGTACTTCCAGGCGTTGCCGAGCAGGTTTTCAAGCGCTACGCGCAGCAGCGTGGCGTCCCCCTGCACCTGAAGGCCGGGCTCAATGTAGACCTCGACCTGGCGCTCGGGCGACTGGCGCTTCAGGTCGTCGACGATGTAGCCCACCAACTGCGTCACGTTGACCGGCTGGCGCGACAAGGGGCGCGACGACAGCTGCGACAGCGCCAGCAGTGAGTCGATCATGCTGTTCATGCGGGCGGCCGCGCCCAGCACGCGGTCGAGGTGGTCGTTGCCGATGCGGTCGAGCAGGCGGCCATAGTCTTCTTTCACGATCTTGGTGAATCCTTCCACCACCCGAATCGGCGCGCGCAAGTCATGCGAGACGGTGTAGCTGAAAGACTCGTGCTCGCCCGTGTCGCCTTCAGCCGACACCGGGCCGGGCAGGGCGGTGGCCGAGGGCTCGGCGGGCAGCTCGCGGGCGGTGCCCACATGGCCCGCGTAGCGGCCTTCGGCGTCGAGCAGCGCCGTGCCGCGCAGTACCCACGAGTGCCGCTGCCCGGTCGCGTCTACATGCCAGACCGTGAGCGCGTCGAGGGCGGCGTGACTTTGCACGCGCGCGCGCAGCGAGTTGTCGTTGAACTGGAAGTGCTCCCACAACAGCGGTGCGCCATTGAGTGCGGGCCATGCAGCTGTAGCCGAGGCCGGTGGGCGCAGCAGGGTGAGACGGTGCTGGGCATCGGTGTGCCATTGCCACACGTCGAGGGTGCTGTCTAGGGCGTGGGCACGGGCCCGGGTGGCTTGCAATTCGGCGCCAGAGCGGTGCTGGTTGCGCTGTGCCCGCAGGGCCCACGCCATGGCCGCCGCGGCTGCCAGCATGGCGAGCAGTGCCAACACGGAGAGCAGCACGAGCGTCATTGGAATGATTGTAAGGACTGACCACCCGGCATCGCACCACGGGCGTGGGATTCAAGTCACTGGGGTTTATGCCGAAAACAGAACGGTAAACCGTGAAGGCCGCCACTCGGCGTTTTGCGAATCGAAAGTTCGCGTCGAAGTCTCTGCTCTGCTCATGCCTTTGCTGACGTCTCGTTTCTTGCTGGTTCTGGCGGCGCTTGCCGCGGGCCTGGCCCTTGCCGCAGCGACCGACGTCGCCCACTGGCTGGCGGCGGCTGCTGCCGGTGCCTTGCTGGCCGCCGTGCTGTCCCAGCGTTGGCGAGGCGCCAGGGCCCAAGCCAAGGCTGAACCGAATGCGGCCGCGCCGAGCGACGGTGCGCCTGGGCGCGAGTTCTTCCACACCCTGGTCGAAAACTTGCCCGCGAGCCTGTATGTTTTCAGCGTCGCCGACCGCCGCGTGCTGAGCATCAATGCGCATGCCGAGCGTGAGTTTGGCGTGCGGCGCGAAGACATCGTGGGCAAGACGCTGATCGAGGCGCTGGGCGCCAACGTGAGCGCCCTGGCCGAACCGGCGATGGCCGAGGCCTTGGCGCTGCACACCACGGTCGACCGCGATTTTGAAATTGACACCCGTCATGGCAAACGTGTGGTGGGGGCGCGCTACTTTGCGCTGCGCAATGCGCAGGGCGAGCCGAGCGTGCTGATTGCACTGGCGCGAGACATCACCCGCGAGCGCCTCGCCGAGCGCGAGCTCCAGGAGGCCCAGGCGCGCTTTCGCGAGTTTGCCGACACGGTGGAAGACGCGCTCTTCGTCACCAACCCGATGCGCGACCATTTTCAGTTCATGACCACGGTGAAGTACGACGGCCAGCGCATCACGCGTTCGAACTTCGACATCACGCCCGCGGCCCTCAACGCCTATGTCGAGCCGGCCGACCTGCCCCTGCTCGACGAACGCCGGCAGCGCGAGCTGAACCTGGAGCCGACCGACATCGTCTACCGCATAAAGCACCCCCGCATGGGGCTGCGCTGGATGCGCTCGCGCACCCGCTCGCGCCGGATGCCCGACGGCGAGATACGTGTATACGGGCTGGGCTCTGACGTGACGTTGGAGCGCGAGCGTGAGATCGAGCTGCAGCGCGCACGCAACGCAGCCGAGCATGCAAGCCAGGCCAAGAGCCAGTTCATGGCGAGCATGAGCCATGAAATTCGCACGCCGATGAACGGCATTTTGGGCATGACGGAGCTGCTGCTGGGCACGCCCTTGTCAGACAAGCAGCGCCGCTTCGTGCAGGCGGTGTACCGCTCGGGTGAGTCGCTGCTGGAGATCATCAACGACATACTCGACTTCTCGAAGATCGAGGCCGGCAAGTTTGAGCTTGCCAGCATCGACTTCCTGCTGCGCAGCGTGGTCGAAGACACACTGGAGCTGCTGGCGCCGCGCGCACACGAGAAGGGCCTGGAGCTGAGCTTTCGCGAAGAGCCTGGCCTGCCGGTGGTGGTGAAGGGTGACCCTCTGCGCCTGCGGCAGGTGCTGACCAACCTGGTGGCCAATGCCATCAAGTTCACCGAGCAGGGCGAAGTGGTGGTGACGCTGGGCACGCCGCCTGGTGGCTTGGCTGGTCGCCTGGCGTTTGCAGTGCGCGACACCGGCATCGGCATTGAGAAAGAGGTGCTGCCACGTCTTTTCAGCGCCTTCACGCAGGCCAGCGTGGGCAGCTCACGCCGCTATGGCGGCACCGGCTTGGGCTTGAGCATCTCCAAGCAGCTGGTCGACCTGATGGGCGGTGAGATCGAGGTCAGCAGCCAGCCTGGGGTGGGCTCGGAATTTCGCTTCGTGCTGCCGTTGGGGCTGGTCGAGGCCGATAGTGCCGCACTGGGGCTGGATCTGGTGACCATGCCGCACATGCGCATTCTGGTGGTCGAAGACAACGAAACCAACCGAATCGTGCTCGACAACATGCTCAACGCCTGGGGCATGGACGTGGTGCTGGCCAATGATGGGCGCGAGGCGCTCGAGATCTTGCAGGGGCAGACGGCGATAGCCCCGCAGTTCGACATGGCCCTGGTCGACATGCGCATGCCCCGTCTGGACGGCATGGGCCTGGCGCTGGCATTGCAGGCTTCAGGCCTCCAGCCACAACTGAAGATGGTGCTGCTGTCGTCGGTGTCGTCGCCCGATGACGTGCGGGCCGCCCACCAGGCCGGTTTCCACCGGTTCGTGCCCAAACCGATCCGAAAAGCCGAGTTGCGGCAAGCCATTCTGGGCATTTCTGCCTCGAATGCAGATCCCGCACGATTGACGCCGCGCCTGAACGCACACATCCTTGTCGTGGAAGACAACGTCGTCAACCAGGAAGTGATCGGGCAAATGCTCAGAACGCTGGGGTGTCGGGTTCGGGTGAGTACCGGCGCACTGGCGGGCCTGCGGGCCATGTGCGAGAAACCCTTCGACCTGGTGCTCATGGACATTCAAATGCCGGGCATGGACGGGGTGGAGGCGCTCAACTGGTTTCGCCGCGGAACGGCCGGTCGTTTCAACTTCCTCACTTCAGCAGATACTCCGATCATTGCGGTCACGGCCAATGCCCTGGGTGGCGATGAAGAGCGCTTCCTGGGCCTGGGGTTCGATGACTACTTGTCCAAACCGTTTCGCCAGAGTCAACTGCTTGCAATGCTGACCAAACACCTTCGCCCCGCAGCGCCTGTCCATGCCGGCGATGCGGGTTCACCCGGGGGCGCCGCGCAAGGTGGCGCTCTCAGCGAGCCCGGCGGCTTGGGCGATGCAGAGCTTGATTCCAACGTGCTCGATGCCCAGGCTCTGGAGCGGCTGCGCGAGCTCGACCCCAATGGCGAGAATCGCCTTATGGAGCGCGTGGTGAATGCCTTCGAAAGCTCGGTGGGGCGGCTGATGCCGCAGCTGCAGGACGCGCTCAATGCCAATGAGCTGGGGGGTATCCGCCACGTGGCCCACACCCTAAAATCATCGTCCGCCAGCATCGGGGCCATGAAGCTGTCAAGAATGTGCTCGGACGTCGAATCCAGAGCTCGCCAAGAGCAGTCAGAGGGCATGCCCGAGCGCATTGCCAATCTGCAGACCGAGGTCGAAATAGTGCGCGTGGCGCTGAAGCGAATCCTCGGTGCCTGACTTCATGACCTCCAGCGCTGCCTTGGTCGACGACGATCCCTTGGTTCAGCCCAAGGTGTTGCTTGTCGATGACGACGAGGTCAACCTGCTGCTCACCGCCATCGCCCTGCGCGAGCGCGGTTTTGCCATCACCGAAGCCACCAGCGGTGAGCGCGCCATTCAACTGCTGGCCGACTGGCTGCCCGACGTGGTGGTGCTCGATGCCCTGATGCCCGGGCTAGACGGCTTCCAGACCTGCCGCGAGCTGCGCGCCTTGCCCGGCTTCGAGTCGCTGCCGGTGCTGATGCTGACGGGTCTCGACGACGAAGCTTCCATCACCCGCGCCTATGAGGCCGGTGCCACCGACTTCTTCGTCAAATCCACCCAATGGAGCTTGCTGGCCGGCCGCCTGCGCTACCTGCTGCGCTCGTCGCGCACCCGGCTTGAGCTGGAGCGCAGCAAATCAAAGCTTGCACGCGCGCAAGACCTGGCGCGCATGGGCAGCTTTGACTGGCGCATGGGCAGCGGCAGCCCGGTGTTCTCGGTTGAAGGCCTGCGCGTGTTTGGCATGGGCGTGGGTGACAAGGCCAGCATGCGCGGCGTGCTGCGCATGGTGCCCGATGAAGACCGTGAAGGTTTCATGATGGTGCTGCACGACGTGTACCGCCACAGCTCGGTGCTGGCCACAGACATTCCGGTCACGCTGCCCGATGGGCGGCAGCAACGCATCATCCACGTCGAGGCTGAGCCCGAGTTCAACGAGCACGGCAACTTGTCGGGCTACACCGGCATCGTGCAAGACGTGACCGACCGGCGCATGGCCGAAGACAAGATCCGCCACCTGGCCAACTTTGATGCGCTCACCGGCCTGCCCAACCGCCGCCAGCTGATCTGGCGCGCCGAGCGCGCACTCGAACATGCACGCCGGCTCAACCACCCGGTGGCGCTGTTGCTGATCGACCTCGACCGCTTCAAGGTCATCAACGACACGCTGGGCCATGGGGCCGGCGACGAGCTGCTGATGGAGGTCTCGCGCCGCCTGCGCTCGTGCGTGCGCCACTCTGACCAGGTGATGGAAAGCTCCATCGAATCGATGGGCTCACGCTCGCACCGCACGCTGGAGGCCGTGGGCCGCCTGGGTGGCGACGAGTTCGTGGCGCTGTTGCCCGAGGTTTCTGACGAGGCCGATGCCGAGCGCGTGGCCAGCCGCATTCTCGACGTGATGCGCGAGCCCATCTTCGTGGGCGGGCAAGAGTGCTTCGTGACGGCGAGCGTGGGCATTGCGATGTTCCCGCGCGACGGCGCCACGGTCGCCGACCTGATGCGCAACTCTGACGTGGCGATGTACTCGGTGAAAGCGCAAGGCCGCAACGCCGCGCTGCTGTACCGCCCGGCGCTGGCCGGCAAGGGCCGCGAGAAGCTGGAGCTGGAGTCCGCGCTGCACAAGGCCATTGAGCGCAACGAGCTGGTGCTGCACTACCAGCCGAAGGTTGACGTGCGCGGCGCCAAGATGGTGGGCGTCGAAGCGCTGATGCGCTGGCAGCGCGGCAGCGTACTCGTGCCGCCGGGCGACTTCATTCCATTGGCCGAAGAAACCGGCCTCATCATTCCGCTGAGCGAGTGGGCCATACGTGAGGCCGCACGCCAGGCGCGGCTTTGGCAAGACAGCTTCGGCTTCAGCGATTCGATCGCAGTCAACCTGCCCAATCGCTTGTTCGAGCGCACCGATCTGGTCGAAAACATCCACCAGGCCGTCACGCTCTACGGCGTGCCCCACCACGCCATCGAGCTTGAGATCACCGAGACGGGGCTGATGAAGGATCTGCAGAACGTGATCCCCTCGCTGCACCGGCTCAACGAAATCGGTGTCGAGATTTCCATCGACGATTTCGGCACCGGCTATTCATCGCTCGCCTACCTCACCACCTTGCCCATCAGCGAACTCAAGATCGACCGCTCTTTCGTGCGCGACCTGGGCATGACGCCGCAAAGCTCCGCCGTGGTCACCGCCATCATTGCCCTGGCGCGCTCACTGGGCCTGCGCGTGATCGCCGAGGGCGTCGAAAACATGCGCCAGATGGAAGTGCTGCACCGCCTGGGCTGCGTGGTGATGCAAGGCTTCTTGTTCAGCAAGGCGCAGCCGCCCGAGCTGCTTGAGCAATGGCTTGAGCAGACGGTGCTGCCGCGCAAGGCGCCCTGGATCGTTAACGCCGACGAGAACGACGCGGCCGATGCCTTGCGTGCCGCTGTCGACGCGCGCACGCGCTTCACGCCAGGCTGAAGCTCAACCCCATTCTCTGACCCTCGATGGACACGACGACACGCGCTGCCGTTCCACGCGCCGCCGCTGACGCCTTGGCACCCCAGCTTGCCAAGGCTGCGCTGCGCCGGCTGGTGATGGAAAAGCTGGAACCCACCCCCGAGAATTACGCCCGCGCCTACTACCAGGAGGCCGGCACGCCACCCCCCGTGGCGCCCGCGCCAGCAGCGCTTGCGGCGGACAAGGAAGACTCAGCCGCGCAGGCCGTGGCCCTGGCCAGCCTGATCGAGCGCGTGGTGCGAGGCGTGCAGCGCGGTGGCCGTCAATGGACCGCCGCGCGCAAGAAAGACAGCCTGCAGCGCGTGCTCTCAAGCTCTCGCAGCGACGCACAGCGCTTGCAGCAGCGCCTGGGGCAGCTGCTGGCCGGCTGGGAGAGCGACACCATCGACGGCGCTGTGGACCCCGAAGCGCTGCAGGTTGTGGTGGAGCAGCCCTGGTCTGAGCCCACGCAGCCCGCGCCCTTGTCGGCGGCAGACGGCGCCGCTGGCCCCACACTCGACGACACCACCACGCCCATCTGGCGAGAGCTGCTGGCCCACCTGGGGGGCACGCTGCAACAGGCTTTCCCGGCCCCGCCTGCGCCCAGCGCCGAGCTGGCCGACGAGCTGGCCGAGATCACCAAACGCATACGCGAGCGCGGCCCGACCGTCGGGCAGAGTGATGAGATCGATCAGCTATGCAAGCGCGCGGTGCGGGTGCTGGCCCATCGCCACCACCTGATCGACCAGCTGGGCGGGCTGTGCGAGCAGCTTACCGCCAGCCTCACCGACCTTGCCGAAGACGAAAGCTGGGCCAAGGGCCAGTGCGAGGCCATGCAAAGCGAGATCGAGTTCGGCCTTACCGCGCGCAGCGTGCGCTCGGTAAGCGAGCTGCTGAGCAACACGCGTGAGCGGCAAAAGCAGCTGCGCGTGGAGCGTGCCAAGGCGCGCGATTCGCTCAAGGCGCTGATCAACCAGATGCTCAGCGAGCTGGGTGAGCTGGGCTCGCAGACTGGCCGCTTCCATGAAAACCTGGGGCGTTATGCCGGTGTGATCGAGAAGGCCGATTCGCTCGAAAGCCTGGCCGGCGTGGTGCGAGAGATGGTCGAAGAAAGCCGCACCGTGCAGTCGATCGTGAAGGTGGCGCAGGGCAAGCTGCAATACGAGCATGAGCGCGCCACCGATCTGTCTGAGCGGGTGGTCGAGCTCGAAACCGAGCTGGTGCGCCTGTCGCAAGAAGTCTCCACCGACCAGCTCACCAAGATTGCCAATCGCCGCGGCCTGATGCAGGCTTTCGATGCAGAACGCTCACGGCTGGAGCGCGAAGGCACGCCGCTGTCGATCGGGCTGCTCGATGTCGACAACTTCAAGAAGCTCAACGACGAGCTGGGCCACAACGCCGGCGACGTGGCGCTCAAGACATTGGCCGAGGTGGTGAGCAAGGCCCTGCGGCCTATGGACCTGGTGGCGCGCTACGGCGGCGAAGAATTTGTGGTGCTGCTGCCCAACACGCCCGTGGCCGAAGGCGAGCAGATCCTCACGCGCTTGCAGCGATCGCTCAGCGGCGGCCTGTTCATGCACGAAGAGAAGCGTATCTTCGTCACCTTTTCGGCCGGCGTGACGGCGTACCGCCCTGGTGAACGCATTGAAATCGCCCTGGAGCGAGCAGACGAAGCCTTGTATGAAGCCAAGCGGACGGGCAAGAATCGAACTTGTGTCGGCTGATGCTGCTCCAAGCGGGCAGGAGGTTCCCATGACCGCTTTTCCCTTTGCCTTTGAATGCCCCAAGCTGATGGCCAGCCTGGGCAGCGCGCTGATGCTCGCCGGCTGCGCCTCAACCCCGTCGCTTGACGCCCAGTGGGCCGACCCGCAACTCGTGAGTGGCAACCCCTTGCGCGGCGCACGCGTGCTGGTGGTGTGCGAGGCCCAAGACCTGGTGCTCAGGCGCGTCTGCCAAGACCAGGTGGGTGCCCAGGTGCTGACTGCAGGGGCAACGCCGGTTGCTGCGCCTGATGCGCCTGGCGACCCGACCACCGCGGCGGTGGCGTCGGCGCAGCATTTGGCTGCCGCCAAGGCGGCAGGCGCCAAGGCCGTGTTGCTGACCGTCATCGGGCAGAACAGCAGCGTTACCAAGCCCGGCTTTTCGATCGGCTTTGGCCTGGGCGGCTTTGGGGGTGGGGGCGTGGGTGGCGGTGTGGGCGTGTCAGCCCCCATAGGCGGTGGCAAGGTGGCCACAGGCTACGCAGCCAACAGCTCAATCACCGAAACCACCAGCGGCCGCCTGATGTGGACGGGCCGGGCCAGCGAGTCGCCTTCTGACGACCTGAGCGCGCAGGTGGCGGCGCTGGCGAAATCGGTGGTGGCGGGGGCGGGCAGGGCCGGCTTGTTTTAGCGGCACCTGGCGGAAGCGGTGACCGCCATTCCACGGTTTCATGAGATCTCGTAAAAGCTCGCAGGGTGCTAGTAAGCCCAGTATTCATGCGGCTTTGCGAACCATCGTTGATTCTTGACGTCTCGCGCCGAACGACTTGCCCTTCGATACCTGCGCGGAACAGTAGGTCCTCGCCAAGGCCCACGAGTGGAAGAACCCCAAGAGCCAGGCTCAATGGCGAAGCTCGCTCAAAGAGTACGCGACGCCGCGCATCGGAGATCTGCACGTGCGCCTCATAGACACCACCCACGTGCTCAAGATTCTGGAACCCATTTGGCTGAAGAAGGCGGAAACGGCTTCGCGGCCGGATCGAGTCAGTTCTTGATTGGGCCACCACGCGTGGACACCGGGATGCTGCGAACCCTGCCCACTGGGCCGGGCACCTGCAAATGCTGTTACCCACCACCAGCAAGATCAAGAAGGTCAAGCATCATGAATCGGTGCCCTAACGCGAGATAGGCGCGTTCATGACGCGGCTGCGTCATGCCGAGGGCATGCTCGCGCGCTTGTGCGCGTATTGAGTTCGAGCTTGCGCATGCGCATGTCCTCGGTCATGCGTTGGCGCAGCGGTGAGACCTGGGAGACGATGGCTTCATGATCCTGCTCCTGTTGAAGAGCGAGGCGGATGCCTTGCAGCTCAACGTTGGCAGGAACGATGCAGCGAACGTCAACTGATGCCACCGCAGCGGCTACCTCGCGAGCGGTTTAGTCCAAAGACTGGGTGCGGACGGCCAGCGGACGTAGCGCACCTCGATAGCGAGGTGGCCCGCATGTCGCGGATGTTGTCGCGCTTAGCCTCGTCGTTCGATTCCAGTCAAATCAACGAAGAGCCAAAACTATTTGCATAGGGCGATGTCCAGCATTGGATGGGCAACGCGTTAACACCTCTAAGCCCCCTCTGTTTGGAGTTGAACATGCGCCCACGTTTCGCCCCCTTTGCCTCGCGTTTCCTGACGTGTCTTGCATTGGTTCTGCTGGTTTCCTGTGGAGGAGGCGGCAGTTCCGACGCGCCTGGGACCGGCACGCCACCCACTATCCCACCGCCTCCTACAGCGCCGACGGCAAGCTTCACTGCGGCCGCAACAGCACCCACCAACGCACCGATCGCCTTCGATGCGTCGACCTCGAGCTCGTCCGCCGGCGCCTTGCAATACGTCTGGGACTTTGGCGACGGCACGCGAGGCGGTGGCGCCAAGATCGCGCATGCATATGCGGCGGCTGGCACGCGCAGCGTGACGCTGACCGTGGTCGACACAGCAGGCGTGACCGGAACCGCCACGCGCAGCATCACGGTCAGTGCCGCAGCTGCCGCCACCGGCACCGTGGTCGTGCACACCGCCGTGGTCGACCTGAGTGGTGCCGCGCTGTCGGGCGTCACGATTGCGCGCCAGGGCAGCGCCTCGGTGCTCGGCACGACCGATGCCAGCGGCGTTGCCGCCGTCACGCTGGAGCGCGGGATCCCTTTCGCGCTGCGCCTGGCGAAGTCCGGTTACGCCGAACAGGTCATGACGGTGCAACTGCCGGCGGCGGCAAGCATCGACTCGCGCATCAACGCCGTCATGCGGCCGCGCGACGCCGCGCAAATGCTCACCGACGCCCATGTGGGCGGCACCCTGGCGGGTCGCGGTGGCGCGACCATCACGCTGCCGGCCGACGCACTCGTCGATTCGACCGGCGCCCTGGTGACGGGCGCTGTGTCCATCGCCATGACGCCGGTCGACCCAACACTCAAAGGCGGCGGTGGCTTTCCCGGAAGCTTCGACGGCGTCAAGGCCGACGCCTCGATCACGCCGCTCGTGAGCTTCGGCACGGTCGAGTTCGTGCTCGGCAGCGACGAGGCGCGCCTGCAACTCGCGCCGGGCAAGACGGCGACGATCGAGCTGCCGATGTACGCGACACGTAGGCTCGATGGAACGGTGGCCGTGGCAGGCGACTCGATTGCCCTCTGGTCTCTCGACGAAACCACCGGGCTCTGGACCCAGGAAGGCACCGGCACCGTGGTCGACAACGCGACGTCGCCGACCGGGCTCGGCATGCGCGCCGTCGTTTCGCACTTCTCCTGGTGGAACACCGACCTGGGCTTCGACCCGTACGGACCGAAGCCCAAGTGCGTATACGACGACGACATCGGCCTGCCCGAGGCCCGCGACAGCTTCAACAACGCGACCATGTGCAACATGCTCGCTGAAATGGAGCGCACGCTCGGCGGCAATGCCAGTGTCGGTCGCACGCGAGCGCTGGCAGACACCGACCCTGCTGTGATCGCCGGCTACTCCCGGCAAGCGACCGTGCCTATCGCGGGCGGCACCATCATCCTGGTCCCGGCCAACCGCAACGTGGTCCTGAGCGCCACTGCGCTGAACGGAACATGGACGGGCAGCGTGGTGGTCAATGGTCCCATCGGACGCGATGAGGACGTGTTGATCAGGATGCGGCCATTGGCTGTTTCCGGGCCCGTTGCCGAAGCCATCACTTTCCCGGTCGATATCACGCGGAGCATCCAGCCGGCAAGTGCTGCGCAGTTCTCGTTCACGGGTTCTGCCACCCAGACGGCGAGATTCACCATTGGTGCTCCGGGCTCGCAGGTGCTCGTGTCCGGCACCGCCCGCATCCTGCAAGGTTCGACCGTCATCGCCAGCAGGCCGTTCAGCACCGCCAGCAGCGCGATGCTCGTGCTGGCGCCGCCTGCGCCGGGCAACTACATCCTTGAGGTTCAGACGCAGCAATTCGCGGGTGTACGCATCCAGGGTGCCCTGATCGGTGGCGCGCAGGACGAGACGCTGGCCCTTCCATCCGACGTGACACGGCTGCTGCCGGCCTACACCCTTTATCGCGCGAGCTTCGATGTCGCGTCGCCGGCCGGCGCTCATTTCGCTGCGCAAGCAGGCAGCATGGACCTGCGCCTGCTGGCCCCTGACGGCAGCGTCATCTGGTCGAAGGGCCGGGCGACGGGCATCAATCTGATCGACGTCAGCCTGCCGGTGGCGGGCCGGTACACCTTCACGGCGTACGACAGCACCGGTAACGAAAATTCGCTGCGCCTCACCGCCGAGCTGAGCGACTGGGGGCCCGTCTCCGAGGGCGTCATTGCTAACAGCCTGTCGTCCCCGGTGCTGGACCTGGTCGCGGACCGCAACGGCAAGCCGGTGCTCGGGCATGTGACCAACCCCCTCGTTGGCAGCCGGCGCACGCAGGTCCTGCAGCTGCGGCGCTTCACCGGCTCCACCTGGGAAGACCTCGGCGGGCCAATCACGTCGGAGCTTTCATGCGAGCCCCACTCCGCCAGCATTGCATTCGACAGCCACAACACACCGACGATCGTCTACCAGAGCCGCACGGTAGCCGATGACTACCGGGTCACGGCCAGTCGCCTGGTGAACGGCGTCTGGACGGCGATCGGGCCGAATGCCGGGGTGCTTCCCCACGCGTCCATCAGCGGGGCGGGCGGCCTGTGCGTCGACAGGAATCAACCTCGCGTGACCCTCGATACGGCGGATCAGCCTGTCGTTGCCTATCGCGACAACAGCGGCAACCTCTGGGTCCAGCGTTTCAACGGCGTGGCCTGGGGCAGGCTCGCCGCGGCCGCGACCGAGTCGTTCCCGGCCTCCTACAACGTGGCGGATCTGGGCGTCGATCCCAGTGGCACGCTCTGGCTGGCTTACCCAGCCGCCAACGGCGGCACCACGCCCCCGTTGCGCGCAGCCCGCTTTGACGTGGCCAGCGGCACCTGGCAAGCCGCAGGTCCCAACGGGGGTGTCCTGCCCGAGAGCAACACCAATGGCTGGGGCAGCGCGCGCCTCTTGTTCGACGCGGCCGGGCGGCCTGTCATCGCGGGCTCGATCGGCGTGCTGGACAGCACCCGCACCAGCAGCAGCACAGGCACGGCGGTGTATCGATTCGACGGCACCAACTGGGTGTCCACGGGGGGCTACAACCTGCCGAACAGCCTCGTCCAGGGCGGTCCCGTTGTCGGCTTCGCCATGCTCGGCAATGACGCCCTGATGTCGTGGCAGAACCAGACCCGTAACGTGGGTGTGGAGACCATCGTCCAGCGCAACACGGCGGGCGGGTGGTCCGGCTTGGGCAGCACCCCCAAGGGGGCCCTCGCGACGTATGCAGCCCACGGCCTGACGCCGGAACGCGCAGTCTACGATTCGCGATTGCTGGTGGTGAATACCGACGTGTACCTGGCTGCGGCGATCGCAAGCCCGCAAGGCCCGCAGCTCGTGTTGCTGAAGAAGCTGCGGTAAGACAGGTGCCCCAACCCACTGCGAGCGGATGTCCATCTTCGCGCCCTCATCTCGTTCATCCCTTCAGGACAAGCGCGCAGCGTCATGCGCCGTCCCGGCGAGGGAGCGTGATGGACAGTCTTTTCAAGGCCCTGTTGACGGCGATCATGGTATTGCTCGTGATGGAAGTGGCCCGTCTCAGTGGTCGTCGTTGGGCCGGGGTGGCGGCCGCTCTGCCCACGATCACGGCACCGACATTGGCCTGGCTCGTGCACGAACGTGGAGTTGCGTTTGCCGTCAACGCATCGATCGCGAGCGTGAGCGCCTGCGCGATGCTCGCGATGTTCTCGATGGGCTATGCATGCGCCGCGCGACGCATGGGCAAGGCTGGCGCGCTGCTGTGCGGACTGGCGGGTGCGCTGGCACTGGCCTGGCCTGCGTTCGCAGCGAGCAGCCACCTGGCGGACGCGCTGATGCTCGGCCTCGGCTGCAGCGCGCTTGCGCTCATCTGCATTCCCATCGGCACACCGTTGGCAGCCGCGCGGGCACGCCCTCGTCACTCATTGGCCTGGATGGCCCTCGCCGCGGGCAGCCTCACCGCTTTGGCGGCGACGGCCGGCCCGGCACTCGGCCCTTTTGCGACGGGGCTGCTGTCGTCCCTGCCGGTGATCAGCGCGGCCGTCGCAGTGTTCGAGCACGCCCATGGAGGGCACCGTGCGGTGGCAAACTTTCTGCAAGGCTATGCCTGGGGCCTGTTCGGAAAAGTTGCCTTCGGCGCGGTGTTCGTGCTGCTGGCGCCGCGCATCGGGGCAGCCGTGGCGTTGCTGCTGGCCTGTGCATGCGCGGGTTTCATGTCGCTGCTGCCGGTCGGGGGGCTGCTCTTGCGCAAGCTGTCGCACAGCGGTTACCCGCAACGTGGGCTGGAGTGACTGGGTGATGCTGCCTTCGACGGGTCTTCGCTCCCGCCGTATCGGGGGTCGCGCAATTCTCCCGATACCATCTGCCCTCCGCACTGGAAGTTGGATGGGAAGTCGGCATGGGGGAAGTCACACTCTTGATCGAACGCGCACGCGAAGGAGACCGAGCGGCCTTCGACCGCATCTTCGAATTGCTCTATCCAGAACTTCGACAGATCGCGCGCCGGCGCCTGTCGCGCAACGCGCGCGACGGTCTGATCGAGACGACCGCGCTTGTCAACGAGTGCTATCTGAAGTTCGTGCAGCGAGAGAGCCTGACGCCGAACGACCGCTCGCACTTCCTTGCCTACTCGGCGACCGTGATGCGTTCGATCATCGTCGACGCGGCCCGCGTCGCCCAGACCGCCCAACGTGGCGGCGATGCGGAGCAGGTCCCGCTGACGACCGATGTGATCGCGTCGGTACCAGACCCAGCCCACGAAATCCTCGATGTGCACGCCGCGCTAGAAGATCTCGGCCGCATCGATGCGAGGCTGGCCCGCGTAGTGGAGATGCGCTACTTCGGCGGCATGGACGATGCCGAGATCGCCGAGGTGATGGGCATATCCACGCGAACGGTGCGCCGCGACTGGGACAAGGCACGCCTGTTGCTCGCCCAGGCGCTCAGAACCTGATGATGCCGGGCCTGGCCGGAGTCACGGCATGACGCCGCTGTCACCGTTCGCTGCGGAGTGGCCAGCGATCAGCGCGCTGCTTGACGAGGCGCTCAGTCTGCCCGCGTCGGAGCATGCGACCTGGCTCGATGGCCTGATGGGCGCGCGCGCCGCACACCGCGAGGCGCTGCGCTCGTTGCTCGCGCACCAAGCCGGCGTCGAAACCGACGACTTCCTGGGCGAGATGCCCCAACTGGACATCGATGCGGATGACCAGCCACACCAAGGCCTGGCCGAAGGCAGCCTCGTCGGCGCCTACCGGCTGATCGCCGAGATCGGGCGCGGCGGCATGGGCACAGTGTGGCGCGCCGAGCGCTCGGATGGAACGATGAAGCGGCAGATCGCGCTGAAACTGCCGCGCATCGTCTGGGGCGACACGTTCTCGGAGCGGCTGGCGCGCGAGCGCGAGATTCTCGCCACGCTTGAGCACGAGCACATCGCGCGGCTTTACGACGCCGGCGTCGACGCCCACGGCCGGCCCTTCCTTGCGATGGAATACATCGAGGGCGAGCCCATTGACACCTACTGCCGCACGCACGCGCTGTCTCTGCGCGAGCGCCTCGCGCTGCTGCTGCAGGTGATGGCCGCGGTCGCGCATGCCCATGGGCGACTGGTCGTGCACCGCGATCTCAAGCCCGCCAACATCGTCGTCAGCAAGCACGCACGGGTGCATCTGCTCGATTTCGGCATTGCCAAGCTGCTGGAAGGCGACCGCACCCGCCAGACCGCGCTGACGGAGCTGGCGGGTCGCGCTCTGACGCTGGACTACGCGAGCCCCGAGCAGATTCGCGGCGAACCGCTGGGTACGGCCAGCGACATCTACAGCATGGCCGTGGTCGCCTACGAAGTGCTGGCGGGCAGCCGCCCCTATCGACTGAAGCGGGCCAGTGCCGCGGAGCTTGAAGAAGCAATCGCCTCGGTCGCACCGCCACCTGCCAGCGCCGGCGCGACCGATCCGAGCATCGCCCGCCAATTGCGTGGCGATCTCGACGCGATTCTCAACAAGGCGTTGAAGAAGGTTCCGGGCGAGCGTTACCCGACGATGGAGGCCTTCGCGCAAGACCTGCGACGCTACTTGATCGGCGAACCGGTCGAGGCGCGGCCCGACGGATTGGCTTACCGCACTGGCAAGTTCGTTCACCGATATCGGCTGCAGGTGGCGGCCGGCGCGGTGGTGTCCGTTGCACTGGTTGCCGGTACGTCGGTTGCCCTGTGGCAGGCGCGCGAGGCGCGGATCGAGGCCGCCAACGCCAAGGCCGTGCAGGACTTCATCGAGTCGGTCTTCAATGCGAATTCAGGCGACCAGGCTGACCCGATGGCCGCGCGCGCCATCACCGCGCGCGAGCTGCTGGATCGCGGCGCCGATCGCATCGACAAAGAGCTGCCCTCGGCTCCCGAGGCGCAACTGCGCCTCTATGACTTGCTTGCAGACATGTACGGTGAAATGTCGCTCAACGAGCGCAGTCTCGCGCTCAGCCGTCGCGGCCTTGTGCTCGCGACACGCCTGCACGGCAAGGACAGCACGGCGGCGCTGAACACGGCGGCTCGGATCGGGCAGCTCCTGGACGATCTGGGCCGAAGTGACGAAGCCCTCGCCATGTTGTTGGAGGCGGACGCGGTCGCGCGCACCAGGCGCGACGACCGCGATCGCACGCGCATGCGGATCGATACCGACCTGGCGCAAGTCTTTTTGAATCGCGATCTGCCCAAGGCGCTGGAACGGGCCCGCGTCGCGGCGGCCATTGCACGTGCTCAAGATTCCTCGTTGCATGGCATCAGCGCGCTGCACTTGCTGGGCGTGGTGGCCCGAAAGGCGGGCCATTTGCAAGAGGCCCGCCAGGCGCTCGTGGATGCCGTAGCAGGGATCGATCAGCAACCGAACCGAGTGGCAGGCGAGTCGGCCGAGATTCTCGCGGCACTCGGTGAAGTCGAGAATGACCTTGGACAACCCGAACTTGCGGGCACATCGTTTGCGCGCGCGCTTGCCGCCGCTGAGCGGGTAGGCGACCCGGTTTCACAGCGCGTTCCTCGCTACAAGCTGGCCCGATATGAGTACGAGAACGGGCTGTGGCGCGAAGCTTTGCATACAGCCGGTCAGGACTACGACTGGGCCCGTGCGCTCGGGCCCCTACATGAATTTGGGCCCTTGCCTGCCCGTGTCACGCTCCACTACGGTCGCACGCTGGTGGCTTATGAAAATGCCGCTCGCGGGCTGGTGGTGCTCGACGAAGGGCGCGCCTTGATGCCACCGCAGGCAAAAAATTGGGAAGCGCCCTATTGGGCTGCGCGCGCCCACGCACTGATCTCGCTGCAACGACTGAAAGAGGCGGGCGCCGATGTTGAACGTGCCATGTCGGCGCTCGCCGTAACCAGCGACAGGAACACCACCGAGATGGTACAGGCGACCCGCCGCCGCTACTGGGTGTCGGTGGGCAAGGCAGAGGAAGCGTTGCAGGATTTTTCTGCCCACCCGCCGATAGCCGGCGAGACGACCACGACCTACACCGCCCTGCGTCGCCAGGCCGAGGAGGCGACGCTACGGCTTGCCGCAGGCCAGAACACTGCTGCGCGCACGACGGCCGCCGCCGCGCTGGCAACGATAGACCGGCTGCCCGAACGCCGCTTTGTCCGCGACGTGGAGGCTCGGATGACGGCAGTGATGGGCCAAGCACTGCTACACGAGGGTCGGGTCGCCGAAGCGCTCCCCGTGCTGCAAAACGCCCTGGCGCTGCACCTCGCCCAATACGACCCAGTACACAGCCCGGCGACTGCGAAGGTTCGCCTCGCGCTGGCCGAGGCCCAGCGCCGAGCCGGCCGTTGACGACACCCGACCCGCTCGCCGAACCATGAAGGCCAAACTTCGATTCGCAAGGGGGCGTGTCACAAACTCGGCTCTGATCTCGTTCTCGATGGGGTAGCCACTGCTTCGAACGGGCGCAGCAGGGTGTCTTGTTCCCTACTCAAGGAGTTCACGAATGCGAGTTTCCCTTCTTCATCTCATGACGGTCGCCGGCATGGTCGCGCTCGTTTCGCCGGCAGCGGCCGCCCCGGCAAACGATATCGAGCGAGGCAAATATCTCATCGTGACCTCCCACTGCAACAACTGCCACACCGCCGGTTTTGCTGCAAGCCAAGGTTCAGTGCCGGAGAGCCGATGGCTCATGGGCAACCCGGTGGGTTGGAAGGGCAAAGACGGGACCGCCTACGCGCCGAACCTTCGACTCATGTTCCGTGACATGTCTGAAGACGGGTGGCTGGTGATGGCGCGTCAAAGCCGCGCTCGGGCGCCGATGCCCTGGTGGTCCGTGCGCGACACGAACGATGATGACCTTCGCATGATCTATCGCTACGTCAGATCACTGTCCCCGCTGGGAACCCCAGCGCCGGAGTTTCTTCCCGCGGATCAACCGCCTCGGCCGCCGTACAACCAACTGCCCGATTTGAGCGTCCCCCACTAGGATTTCAGCTCACCGGACACACCGCGCGCCTCGCTGCAATCGTGGCTTCGTCGCGCCATTCCCAGCGAACCCGATGTGACCGCCCGTGCGCAGTTGAGGGGGCGATTCGCGATCAAGCATGTCCTAAACACAAGGCCGATCTCGTCATGGATAAGGTGACCCCTGCTTCGAGCATGTGGGTGCACGGTGGTTTGTCCAGGCCCAAGGAGTTCGCGAATGCCAATTTCCCATCTTCCTTTGAACGCATTGCGGCGTCTCGCCGTGATGCGAGATCGGCCGAGATCGGGGTCAATTTCCCAGGCAGGTTTCGCAACAGGCACCTCTCGCCGGATAGCCCGCGTCATTTCGTTGTGTGCCTGTCTGGTTGCGCCACTCGCTGCCTGCCATGGCGACAAGGGAATTGACCGCGTGCCGCCAGCGGATCATGTCGAGGCCATGCGACCGATACAACCGTTCGACGAGCAGTTTGTCGTCACCCCAACGCCGTGATCGATCTGTTCACCTCGGTGTTGAGCGCATGCAAGCGGTGGCACATTCATTCGCCTCATCGAATTCGCCGGATCACCTGATTGCTGGTGTCGGCGATGAACAACTGATTGTTGAAGAACGCGACGCTTGCAGGCGCATTGAAGGTCGCAACATTGAGGCTGCCGTTGGCTGAGCCGGTGGTCTTTTCGATGCCGGCCACGGTGGTGACTTGGCCGGCTTTAGTGATCTTTCGAATGGTCTGGTTGTTGAGTTCACTGACATACACATCGCCCGTGGCAGGATCGACGGCCAGACCGGCGGCGCCGTCAAAACGCGCAGCATCGCCGGTGGCGTTCACATAGCCCGCCATGCCGCACTTGCCAGCCAGGGTGGTGACCTGGTTCGCCGGTGCCGGGGTGATCTTGCGCACGCAGTAGTAGTCGGCCACGTAAAGGTTGTCTTGCGCGTCCAGCCCGATGCCGCGCGGGTAGAAGAACCGGGCCGTTGCACCGGCGCCATCGGCCGTGCCGTTCTGGAGCGCCAGTCCGGCGATGGTGCTGACGGTGCTGGTCGAGCCGCTGAACACGAGGCGCCGTATCGTGTAGTTCCCGCTGTCGGCAACGAAGAGTTCACCGGTGCGGGGGTTGTAGACCGTGCCCTTGGGTCGGTTGAATCGGGCAGTGGGTCCGTAGCCATCGGCAGAGCCGGCAGGCCCCAGCGCGCCGGCCACGGTGACACCATTCACGGTGGCCCCGCTGTTCCCGTTCACCTTGCGCACGAGGCTGGTCGAGCTGCCGTCGGCTTCGGTCCAATAGGCCGACGGTGAAGGATCATTTCCGGGGTTGCCGATCGTGATGGCGCTGGGGGTGCGCACCTGCGCCGTCGACGGGCCGCCATCCACGCTGCCGCTGGTGCCGAGGCCGAGAAGCGTGTAGACGGGGTTGCCATGGCCGTCGATGACCTGGAGGCGAATTCTTTCGTTGAGTCCACCGATGTACAGGAGCACGTCGGTGTCCGTCGGGTAGGACGGCCGTGTCACCGCCAGACCTTCGGGGTAGTTGAAGGTCGCCAGAACGCCGGTACCGTCATCGCCGCCTCTGACCCCGGCCTGCCCGGCGATGGTTTCGACGACGGTGAACGTGGGGCCGCTCGCCGTGGCAGTGGGTGAGCCGCTGTCGCCTCCACCGCCACAGGCGCCGAGCCCCAGCAGCAGGGCAGAGGCGATGGCATCGCGAATGACAGGAGAGTTGTTCATGACATGGACCTTTCAGGTAGTGGCTGTGGGACGGGATGGCAGCCCGCGGTTCGCCGGGTAGGCGCCGCTTGGGCGGGTTTCCGGTGGGTGCGCAGGGCTTGCGCATTCATGGCAGCGTCGCGACGAGCATCTGGCCCGTGTTGAGCACCACCCATGCGTTTCGCCTCGATGACGAGCTCCCTGTCTATAGGTACGCGGTACGCCGGCGATTGCTGTCACCGCCGCGAAAATTATTTCGCCGCGCCGCGCCGCGTCGGGCGATGCCAGGGCCCAAGGCGACGATGCCAATGCCGTGGCCAGCTGGGAGTTCATGGAAGGTCAGCCGTTCGACATTTGCCACGGCCGTGTCCGTTTGAAACTTGCAATCTCGTACAGATTGCATGGACGCCATGCATCGGGCATGGCAGTCGATTCGCAATGGGAGGTTCGAGTGCGCCGAATTCTTGTTTTGATCCTGGCGGTGGGCGGCCCGATCGGCATCGCCTGGTATGGCGTGACAGGCGACACGGGACTGGTCGGCTGGCTCAACAGCTGGCAGGCCACCAACACCGGGTCCTACTCGCGCCTCTTGAGCACCGGCATCCTGTTCGCGGGCGTCTTCCTGGTTGTCATCCCCTGCCTCTTCCTGTGGGCGTTCATCGCGGAGAAGCAGCGGGCACGGGCTGGCTTCGTCCAGGCGCCAAGCGCGCCAATACCCATCGCTCCGGCCCCGGTCGCCAGCCGCGAGTGGGGCTGGCGCGACAGCCTGACTCTCTGGCTGTCGGGCCTGCTGCTGATCCTCGCCTGCGAGTACGCATTTTTCACCTGGGACTGGCGCCACCGTCTCGCCGACACCGTCAGCGACTACATCGCATTGCCGCTCGGCCGCGATGCCGCTGTGGCGCACTGGGGCGATGGCAGCCGCCTGTCGCTGCAGGGCCGCCTGCTGTGGGACCACGGCGTCTCACAGAAGAGGAAGGTCGGCGTCTCCGAAACCATGATGGTGTTCGTGCCCGTGGCGGGCGCCGACTGGCGCCCGGGCGATACCGTAGCGTTCGTGGCCCAGCTCGGTCGGAGCCGGGCACACACACTGCAGCATCTGGTGGGTGGCCCGAAGCCGTATTTGCGTGTACGAGTTGCCGGCACGGTTCCCACGGTCGTGCGGTCCTTCCTCGAACGTGACGGCGCGCAGCTGGCTGAAGGCGCCATGCTGGTCGACGTGGCCGACTCGCAGGAGACTTCGGCGGGTGCGGCACCGCCGACGTTCGACTGGGAAGACGCCAACCTGGCTGCCCTCGTGATTTCAGCGTGCTGGACGATCCCGGGTTTCGCCCTGATTTTCAATCTTTGGCGTGCGGCCCGGCAACGGCGACTGCGTGGTGCGAACCCTCCGGGCCCTCGCGAAGGAGTGCCTCCCGCTGCCACTCGGACCAGGAGCAAGGAATGACCGAGATCACCCTGAGTGGGCACACGCGCGTCGGGTTCAGCTCCCAGCAGGGGGGCAAGGCGGGCATCACCATCTCGAAGGACATGCTGGTGATTCGTTGCCTGGGAACGTACGAGTTCCGACCGGATCAGGTGGTGGCTTTCGAACCCGACGGGCCGGCCTGGATGAGCCGGGGCTTTCGCATCCAGCACAACCGGGCCGACACGCCCGGCGGCGTTTACTTCTCGTGCAGCGGTGGCAGAGAGGCCATCGTCGCGGCGCTGACCCAGGTCGGCTTCGTGCGCTGCGGTGAACCGTTCACAGGCATGCGCCGCCCCGGCCCCATGCGGCTGGTGTTCATCGCCATGGCCATCGCGTCTGCGGTGATGTTGTTGCTCGGACACCCGAGGTGATCGGCCCGCCTTGCGAAGCACCTTCGCGAGGCGGTGCCGGCCATCGTGCTCGGCTGGGAGGCGATCGAGGCGCCGGTGACCCCGCACGCATCACCTGCATGAAGGCTGATCTGTCGCAAGCCAGTGTGAATTCGGAGGAAGGTTCAAACGCAGGTGGAAATTGAAAACGGGCCGCAAGGGCCCGTATTTCCTACTTGTCTGGCGGAAGCGGTGAGATTCGAACTCACGGATGGGTTCCCCCATCGCTGGTTTTCAAGACCAGTGCCTTAAACCGCTCGGCCACGCTTCCTGAAGAAGCCGCGATTGTAGTCAATCGGGTCGCTGGGCTTGCTCGCAGGGCACCTGAATCACTTCGCGCTGTGCGCCATCGACGCGCGCGGCGGTCAATTGGCCGCCCCACACGCAGCCGGTGTCCAACGACAACAGATTTGGCCTGTCGACCAAGCCCAGCGTGGACCAGTGCCCGAAGGCCGTGGGCACCCCCGTGGTCTGCCGGCCGGGAGCGTCGAACCAGGGGTAAAGGCCGGGCGGTGCATCGCTGACGCCGTCCTTGGTCTTCATGTCGAGCGTGCCGTCGGCGGTGCAAAAGCGAATGCGCGTGAGCACGTTGACCGCAAAGCGCAAGCGCGCTTCGCCTTGCAGCCCCGGCTCCCAGCGGGCGGGCTCGTTGCCGTACATCACGCGCAGGAAGCTCGCGATGTCGGGGCTGCGCAGGCGCTGCTCCACCTCGCCCGCGAGCGCCAGTGTCGTGGCCAGGTCCCATTGGGGCGCCACGCCCGCGTGCACCATCAGCCAACCCTGCTCGTGTACGGCCATGCGGCGGTGGCGCAGCCACTCGATCAGCGTGTCGCGGTCGGGTGCCTGCAGCAGGTCGACGAGCGTGTCATGGCGGCCCGCCGGGCGCACGCCGTAGGCCACCGCCAGCAGGTGCAGGTCGTGGTTGCCCAGCAGGCAAGTGGTGGCGTTGCCCAAGGCGCTCAGGCGCCGCACCGTGGCCAGTGAAGCAGGCCCCCGGTTCACCAGGTCGCCGAGAAAGTAGGCGTGGTCGCGTGAGGGGGAGAACGCAATGCGTGCCAAGAGCCGCTCCAGCGCGTCGCAGCAGCCTTGCAGGTCGCCAATCAAGTAGTTCATGACGTCATTCTGCGGCCTGTCACTGCACCGCAGAACGACTCTGCTACGCTTGCCCGCTTCTTCGTACAGTGCGTTCCGGGCGGGCCCCGGTTCATGGAAACAGCTCTTCTTGCCTTCCTGATACTGCTCAACGGGTTGTTCGCCATGTCAGAGATGGCGCTCACCGCCAGCCGCCGGGCGCGGCTGCAGGTGATGGTGGAGACCGGAGACTCCAGCGCGCAGGTCGCAATGGATCTGCACGAGAACCCGACCAAGTTTCTCTCCACGGTGCAGATCGGCATCACCTCGATCGGCGTGCTCAATGGCATCGTCGGCGAAGCGGCTTTTTCCGAGCCGTTGGGGGCGTGGCTGGTCAGCAGCTTTGGTGTCACGCCCAAGATGGCTGGCATCTCAGCGACCGCGCTGGTGGTGATGTGCATCACCTTCGTGACCATCATCTTCGGCGAGTTGGTGCCCAAGCGGGTCGGCCAGATGTATCCCGAAACCGTGGCACGCCTGGTGGCGCACCCCATGGAGTGGCTCTCGTTGGCGGTGCGGCCTTTCGTGAAGCTGCTGTCGTGGTGCACTGAGGCCACGCTGCGCCTGATGGGGATTCACGGTGGCCCCAGCCGCTCGGTGACGGAAGAAGAAATTGCTGCCAGCCTCGAAGAGGGCTTGGACGCCGGCGTGATCGAGGCGCAAGAGCACCAGATGGTGCGCAACGTGTTCCGCCTCGATGACCGCTCGGTGGGCTCGATGATGATCCCGCGCACTGACATCGTCTGGCTCGACGCCGTGGCGCCGCTGGAAACCGTGCTCGCAGCCATTGCAGGGCAAGAGCATTCGCGCTACCCGGTGTGCCGCGGCGGGCTCAACGACGTGCTGGGCGTGGTGTCGGCACAGACGCTGCTGCAGCAGCAGCTGCAGGGCCAGCCACTGTCGCTCACCGAAAAGCTGCAACCGCCGGTGTTCGTGCCCGAAACGCTCTCGGGCATGGAGCTGCTGGACCAGTTTCGGGCGTCGAGTGCGCAGCTGGTTTTTGTTGTCGATGAATACGGCGAGGTGCAGGGCGTGATCACCGTGCGCGACGTGATGGAAACGATCACAGGCGAGTTCACTACGCCAGCCGCCGAAGATGCCTGGGCCATCCAACGTGCCGACGGCAGCTGGCTCTTTGATGGGTTGATTCCGGTGCCGGAGCTGAAAGACCGCCTGAGCCTGAAAGACCTGCCCGAAGAAGACCGCGGCCGCTACAACACACTGGCCGGCATGGTGATGCTGCTGCTGGGCCGCCTGCCCCAGACCACCGATTCGGTGGAGTGGGAAAGCTGGCGCTTTGAGGTGGTCGACCTCGACGGCAAGCGTGTCGACAAGGTACTCGCCACAGCCTTGCAACCCAGCGACTTGCCCGCTTGATCTCAAGCCCCGCAGTGCGACCTTGATGAACCCGCCCGGCACGCAAGCATCCCACGCGCCACATGTGGCGGCAGCCCCTGCCTCGCTGATCGCCCTGCTGCAGCAGGCCCAGCAGGCATCCGAGCGGGACGAGCATGCCCGCGGCATCGAGCTCGCCTTGCGAGCCGAGGCTCTGGCGCGAGACGCCCAAGACAGCGCGAGCCTTTCGAAAGCGCTGCGCCTGCTGGTGACGCTCAATTGCCGCGAAGGCCTGGCTGAGCAGGCCATTGCTGCCGGGCAGGCCGTGCTGCCCACCCTGCGTGAGACGGGTGACGACGCGGCGCGTGCCGAAGTGCTGTGCAACATGGCGATGGCGCTGCTCGACCTCGGTCTGAATGCCGAGGCGCTAGACCACGTCAGCGAAAGCGTGGAAGCTGCACGCGCCTGCGGTGATGCAGGCCTGCTGTGCCTGGCCTACAACCGCGTGGGCCTGACCAAGGGGCATTTGGGGCGCTTCGAAGAGGGCGAGCGATTTCTAGCCGAGTCGCTTGCCATGGCGCGCGAGCTGCAAAGCGAAGAAGAGATCTACCGCGCGCTCACCAACCTGGGAGTGGTGGCCTCCGATGCCTTCGACGCCCTTGAATCGCGTGGTGACCTCGTGGGCGCCCAGGCCGCCATGGAGCGCGCGCGCCGCCATGGTGAAGAAGCGCTCAACGTGGCGCGCCGGTCGGGCAACGCCTATCGCGAGGCGCTGACGCTGTCGAATCTGGGCCGCTACCTTGGCGTGAGCGGGCAAGAGAAGGCGGCCTACACGCTGCTCGACCATTCGCGCGCGCTCGCCGTGCAGCATGGCCACCGCGCGCTGGTGCTGGCCTCTGATGGCAGCCGCGCCGAGCTGCTGGTGCGAGGCAAGCGCTATGACGAAGCCGTGCCCTTGCTGAATGAAGCGCTGGCCGGCGCCCAAGAGCTCTATGCCAACGCCATGGTGCGTGACATGCACCTGCAGCTCTACCTGGCGCACAAGGCGCGTGGCGACCTGGGCGAGGCGCTCGCACACCACGAGGCGTACCACGCCCTCACCAAAGAGCAGCTGGAACAGCGCTGTGATGCTCAATCGCGCCTGATGATGAACCGGCTGGAGCTCGACCAAGCCCTCTTCGGCGCCGAGCGCTCACGCATGCAGGCTGAGCTGCAGCGGGTGCGCGCCGAGCAGATGGCTGCCGAAGCCGAGCGCCTGCAGGCGCAGGCTCGCGAGCTGGGCCGCTATGTGCTGGCCGACCCGCTCACCGGCCTGGGCAACCGCCGCCAGGTGGAGCGCGAGCTGCCGCGCCTCATGTCACACAGCACGCGCACCGGTGTCCCTTTGGCTGTGGCGGTGCTCGACCTCGATCACTTCAAACAGGTGAACGACCGCTTCGGGCATGCCGTGGGTGATGCAGTGCTGATGGCCACGGCCGACCTGTTCCGTGCGCGTGTGCGCGGCGGCGATCTGATCGCACGCACGGGCGGCGAAGAGTTTCTGATCGTCTTTGCTTCGTCAACGCTCGAGTGGGCCGGTGAGGCCTGCGAGCGGCTGCGCGCGGCCATCGAAGGCCACGGCTGGGACGAGGTGGCCGCAGGCTTGAGCGTCACCATCAGCATCGGGCTGTGCCTGGGTCACGCGCGGCTCGATGCCGCTCAGCTGCTGGAGCAGGCCGACAACGCGCTTTACCGGGCCAAAAAAGAAGGGCGCAACCGCGTCGCGGTCGCGCCCTTGGCGTGAAGCTGAACTGCCGAGCGTCGCTCAGGGCATCAGGCCGCCCATGAGGCGGGCCACCACGGCCTCGACGGCGCCACGTGACGGCGCCGGGCCGTAACCAGCGGCAGTGGCCGTGCCCAGCGCTTCGGCCAGCACGGCGTCAAAGGTCGAGTAGCCCATGCCGATGAGTTCGGCTTCAGCCAGAGACGGGTAGGCGGCTGCCGATTCGTTGGTGGCGGCCGCTGGTGCCATGGAGTGCACGAACGGCATGGTGGTGTCGGCCTTGGCGAGGACGAGCGGAGCTGCAATCGATTCGCCGGCCATGGTCGCGGTGCAGGCGCTCAGCGCGACAAGAGAGAAGGCGATGGCCCGGAGGGCTTTTGAAGACGTGTGGCTGTGCATGTCGGTTCCTTCTGAGGTTGAGGTCTTTTACTGGCGAATCGGCGAATAAGAAAGGCTGTTCGCGGCATCGGTAACAAAGAGTAGGCTGCGCGCGGCTTGGAATGAAGGAACAAGTGCACGCCTAACGCCTGGTTGCGAGTTAGGTTCCGCTGTTGAAGCGTGCCTTTGCCAACAAATGCGCGACTTGGGCGAACGCGCGCAAGGTGTAGCGCTGCCATGAGGTGCAAACCCGTAGCGGGCAAGACAAGCAATTGGCTTGGCCAGTCAGTGCGCAGATGCGGGCTCGCTCATATCGTGCGCTGCCGCGCGATGCGCGGAGCGCCGGCACACGCCCCTGTCGAGACAAGAGGCCTGGTTCCAGCCTACCGGCTCGACTGCGTGTGCCTTGACAACCACAAGAGGAGATTGAGATGAAGCGTTTCATTGCTGCGGTGACCCTGGCTCTTGGCGCGTGTGCCGCCTGGGCGCAAGCCAGCCCCGTTGGCGTGTGGAAGACGATCGACGACGACGGCAAGACTGAGAAGTCGATCGTGCGTGTGACAGAGACCGGCGGGCGTTTGACCGGGCGCATCGAGTCCTTGTTCGACGCGTCGAAGAGGGAATCGGTCTGCGACCAGTGCGGTGACGACCGCAAGAACCAGCGCTTGGTGGGCCTGATCATCCTGAGCAACGTCAGCAAGCAGCCTGACGAAGAGGTGTGGTCGGGTGGCGAAATCCTCGACCCCAACAACGGCAAGACCTACCGGGTTCGCCTGAAGCCCCTGGACGGCGGCCGCAAGCTCGAGGTGCGCGGCTACATCGGCACGCCGCTCTTGGGTCGCACCCAGACGTGGGTGCGCGCGGAATAAGCCTTCCGCATGCCTTGTGGTAACGGCGGGGCGCGCAGCTCCCGCCGTTGAACGCTTTGAGGAAATGAGACATGACAACCGGATTGAACCGCCGCCAGGTGCTGAGCACTGCCGTGGCCGCCCTCGGCGTTGGCGCCGCGCACACAACGCAGGCCAAGGAAGGGCCCATCCTCATCGGGCAGAGTGCACCGCTCACCGGCCCCTTGGCGGCTGCCTTTGCCGGTGTGCTGGCCGGCGAAAAGTTGGCGATTGAGCAGGTCAACCGCAAGGGTGGGGTCAACGGCCGCAAGGTCGAGCTGATTCTGCTGGACGACGCCTATGACACGCGCCGCACGGTGGAGAACGTGGGCTTGCTGATCGAGCGCGACAAGGTGGTTGCACTCACCGGCCTGGGCAGCACTGCGGGCGTGGGTGCCAGCCTGCCAATGCTGTTGGAGAAAAAGGTACCGCTGGTGGGCGTGTACACCGGCGCACCCAACCTGCGCATGAAGCACCACCCTTACTTCTTCACCACGCAGGCGAGCTTCAAAGACGAGATCGCCTACTCGGTGCGCAACCTGGTGACACTGGCGCGCACGCGCATCGCCGTGGTCTACCAGAACAACGACTTCGGCAAATTCATGCTGCCAGTGGCCGAGCAGGCCATCAAGGAGCAGGGCGCAACCCTGGTCGGCTCGGCCGCCCTGGGTCTGGATGGCGCAGATGCCGCGGCGGCGGCGCAAACCATTGCCACCGTGCGGCCGCAGGCGGTGCTGATGATCGCCGTGGGCCCGTCGGTGGTGGGCTACGTCAAGGCCAACCGCGCCTTCGTCAACGCGCCGCTGTACACCATCTCCACCGCGGTGGGCGCGCTGCCGGTGCTGGGGGAAGACGCCCGTGGCCTGGCCATGACGCAGGTCTGCCCCTACCCGTGGCGCCAAACCACTGCAACAGCGCGCGAGTTCGGGCAGGAGTGCAGCCGCACCGGCCAGAAAGTGGCGTACGACACCTATGGCGGCTACTTGCTGGCGCATTTCCTGATGGAGGCCCTGGACCGTTGCGGCAGGAACGTCACTTCCGAGAACCTGGTGCGCACCATCGAGAGCCGCCAGGGCTGGGACTACGGCGGCGTGAACCTCGCCTTCAGCCCCAGCAACCACCACGGCACCAACTTCGTCGAGACGACGATCATCGGCCCGCGCCTGAGCTTCATGCGCTGAAACATCGCGGGTGGTGCAAGACGCCGTGAACAAGCGCGCATCGGCGCGCTCAAGTCGCCGTCGCACCGGTCGATACATCCGGCAAGAGGCCGACGCCTGGCGCGAAATGCGTTCTGGTGTTGATCGGCCTCGCGCTGGAGAGACCGATGAAAAACACCCGCGTTCTTGTGCGGAGCCTGGCCGCGCCCTTGCTCGCCTTGATCACCGTGGCCAGCCAGGCGATGGAAAGCCCCGGGCGCCTGCTGGCTGACAGCGAACTGTCGGCCGTGCACGCCGCCGGCCTGAGCGACCCGCTGCTGCGCAACATTCTGCTGGGCAGTGCCGACACCGCGCCCGCTGCTTCACCTTGGATGGACTGGGCTCACTTCGATCGCCAGCAAGCCCTGGCGCAATACAAGTTCGCCGCCGTGACCACGCTCGGTTCGGTGGGCCTGGTGCAAAGCGCATCGGCGGCCACCGTCTCCCTGCCGCTGGACACGCTCTTTCTGCCTATGCTGGCCTTGCCGTTTCCATTTTTGATGGTGCCGCCGCCCAAAAAGGCCGAACCCGGGCATTGAGCCCCATGCTTCCTCGGCCTATGGCAGCGTGATGGCCACGCTGGCCGAGCTGGTGTTGCGCAGGTCAAGCGGCGCTGGCACGCGCACCCACTGCAGGCTCTGCGCGGGTGTGGCGCGTTGCCAGGCGCGCACTTCCACGGTGTAGACCGCCGTGCCGCCGAGCGCGGCGGCAATCGCGCCTGCGGGCAACGGCAGCGAGACCTGCGCACCGCTCTGGCCGATGAGCGCCGAGATGTCTTGCGTGCTCACGATGCCTGCCACGTCGGTCACCAGCACTTGCGCTGCGTCGAAACGCTGCGTTGAGCCGCCGCTCACGCTGAGCGTTAGCGTTGCGAGACCCAGGGTGTTTTTGCGTTGTGGGCTGGCCGCAGCCACGCTGAAATTGCTGCCACCCGTAGCCAACACGCTGCTGGGCGCACCTGGGTCGTCGTAGCGCGTCCCGTGGGCGCGCAGCGTGTAGCGGTCTGGTCCTTCTTGCGGTGTCACGTCGCTGAAGCTGAGCACCGCGTCGGCCGAATAGGTCGCCACGCGCAGCGGGCCGCTGGGCAATGCCACGGGCTGCGCGAGCAAGCCAGTGAAGGGGTCGGTGTTGGCAATCACCACTTCGTAGGGCAGCTCACCCGTCCCCGCTAGCGTCTGGCCGAACACCAGCTGAGCGCTGTGCGGCGACAGCGCGCTTGAGAGGCTGGCCTGAGCATCGCCTTGCGCACTCAGCACGGGGAGCATCGGAATGGGATGGGCGGGGTCGCCCGGGTTGGCGCCGAGCTGCGTGGGCGCCGTGGCCAGCAGGTCGGCGGTGCTTGCCGGCACATGGCGCACCACCATGGTCTGCATGTTGCGCCCGCGGATCACCACGTCGAACTGGCCGGTGGGCGACGCCGGCAGTGGGTACAGCGCAAAGAGGGCATAGCTCGCGCCCACGGTCACGGGTGTGGAACGCACGCTCACGTTGGCGCTGCCATCGCTGGCTGGCAGCTGGGCGGTGATCACGATGTTGTCTATGCAGCCGTTGCGTGTGCCGGCGCTGCACAGCAGCGATTTGTCGATCAAGCCGACGATGGCGCCCGTGCGGGCCAGGTCAAAGGCCCGCAGGTCGGGGCGCAGGGTGTAGCGGTCCACCCCATCGTCGGCGGTGAAATGAACCAGGCTGTGTTCCAGATCCCACTGCAGCGTGATGCTGCTGAGCGTGCTGGCGATCGCCGTGATCGGGTCGCCCACACCTGCGTCCACGCCCAAACCCACGCGCAGGCCCAGGCTGGTGCCGGGCATTTCTAGCGGCAGCTGGTGCACGGTGCCTGCGCTGTCGGTGCTGCTGACTTGCGCGTTGTAGAGCAGGCTCAGGTTTTTGGCCGACGCGGCCAGTGTGTCGTCGTGTGCCAGCACGAACAGCCGCAGCTGCGTGTAGGTGGCAGGCGCCAGGGCTTTGCCGCTGAAGAGCGAGGCGATGACGCCGTTGGTCAGCGAGGCGATGTCGATCGTGAGCGGCTGCGCCAGCGGCATCACCTGCCAGCTGGTGTCGGTGGGCGACCAGGCGCGGTCAGCGTCGGTGTGCAGGGCAACCGCGCTGACCGTTACCCACACATGGTCGACCCCAGGGTGCGCGCTGCCGGCTAGGCTGAGCGACAAGGCCGCCGCGCCCGAGGGCGTGGCCGAGACGCCGCCCGTGGTGGCGCCGCCGCAGGCCGTGAGCAGGGCTGCCAGCAGCAGTGCCAGCAGGCGCTGGGTCAGCAAGGGGTGCATCGTTGTCATAGGGTCAGGTCACAAGGCTGGTCGTCTAAGCCCAACAGCCCCCCATCTCCGTTCGGGCTGAGGTATCGAAGCCCGGCGCTGGCCTTCGATACCTCAGGCCGAACGGAGCTGAACGAACCGTATGGGGTCACGTCATGGGTTACGTCAAGGAGTCATAGAAGCCGCGCGAAGCTTCAAGCCCACCGCTTTGGTCATCTCTTGCAGCTTGGGGTCGATCGCGGCGTGGGCATCGGCTGCGACCTTCTCGCCGAAGGCACGCTCAAATTGCGGCACCAACTGCTCGAACTTCTTCTTCACCGGTGATTCGAGCAAAGCGATCAGCTGGCGCAGCTCTTCTTCATTGAAGTTCTGCATCAGCAGCGGGGTGAGCGTGGGAGCCTTCACGCGCTTGGCGTTTTCTTTCACGATGGGCGTCGCTTCGTCGATGTATTTCTGCAGGTCGGTGGCGATGTCTTTCAGCGTGGCCTCTTGCTTGGCCGCGCCCACGCGCCCTTGCAAAGCGATGCGTGCCTGCTGCATGGCGTCAAGCGCGGGCCGCTGCACCATGACCACAGCGGTGTCTTCGATGTGCCACAGCGTGAGCACGCGCTGCACCAGCTTTTGCTTTTCGTCGGTGGCGGCCTGTTGCGCCAAGGCCGCGTTGCCCCAGGCGAGCAGCGTGAAGGCCAGGGTGGCGTGAACCATGGTGCGTGTGATCAGAGTTTTCATGGCAGATCAGAATGGCTTGGACAGGGTGATGCCGTAGTAGCGGATGCGGATGCCACCGCTCACGTCGAGGCCGGCATAGGGGTTGTAAACGGCGTTGAAGAAGTTGCTGCAATTCAAGTTGCAGCTGCCCTCGGCAGGGATGTTGAACTTGCCGCTGGCGTAGCTTGCGCCCAGGTCGATTTGCAGGCCGTCGTGGGTTCGAATGCCGACCCCGAGGCTCTTGATGGTGACGTCGGGTAGCGGGGCGATGAGGTCCAGCACCGAGTTTGTCACCGAGGCCTTGCGCGGCTCGTAGCCGGCGCGCAGCATGAGCGAATCGGTCACGCGCACTTGCAGGCCCACACCGTAGTGGATGGTGCTCTTGTAGCCGCGCGGAATGACGAGTCGGGATGAATCGGTCTGGCCGAAAATGCGCGCCATCTCCAGCAGGGCCACCGGCTGGTCGAACTGGAAGGTGAGCTTGTCCCAGTCTTTCCAGTGCGTCCAGTTGGCGTCGAAGTTGATCTGCACGCGCTCGAAGGGCTTGAACTTGATGCCCACCTGAATGTGCTCGGGCAGCGGCATGATCAGCGTGGCGTTGCCGCTTTGAATGGGCGGGATTGAGGTCGGGAAGCCGAAGGTCGAGGCCACCACTGGCCCGAGCAGGCTGCTGTACATGCCATGCACGAAGCTGCGGAACATCTCTTCCGACTGAAAGCTGTAGCGCCCGGTGAGTACGGTCTTGGAGCCCGACTGGTACACGGCACCCATGCCAAACCAACTCTTGGGCTCCCACAGCACACCGAGGTTGAGCGTCGGGTCGGCGGGCGAGGTCATCTCGAATTCCATGCTGCCGGCTTTTTCGAACGGGCGCAGGTGGCCGGCCTTGTTGCCACCGTCGCACAGGCCGAAGGCGAACGCGTCGAGTGGGTTGCTGTTGTCGCCGCACCAGGCGTCTTGCAGCTTGCCGATGACGCCCAGCAGCTTGTTGGGGAAGCGCATGTCGGTGTTGAGCGCAAAGCCTTGGTGCGCGATGGGCACTGCAATGCCCAGGCTCAAGGTGTCCGAAGCCTTGTAGCCGATCGAGGGCGAAAGGTAGACCAGGCGCTGGATCACGACACGGCGCCCGTCGTAGCGGCCGGGGTCGTTCGGGTCGCGGCTGCGGTCAAAGCCCACGGCTTGCGGCAGATAGGTGGCGGTGGCGAAGGTCCAGGGCGAGCCTTCTTCGTGGTAAGCAAAGCCCAAGCCGGCGGCAAGCCCGAAGGGCAGGCGCGCCTTGGGCGGGCCGACGATGGGCAGGTAGATGGCCTGGCGCACCGGGCCGGTCGAGGTGTTGGCCAGCGGGTCGTCTTTAAAGCCTCCGATGTCGAAGCCAGCGGGCTGCGTGAAGTGGGCGTAAGGCTTGGTCGACGCGCCGAAGATGGTGTCTTGCCGCGTGTTGCCCTTGATGTGCGTCAGGCCGGCCGGGTTGAAGTGGATGGCGTCGAGGCCGGGCGGGTCGGCCGTCACAGCGTTGCCGAGCGACATGGCGACCGGGCTCGTGCCGATGGTTTCGATGAAGGCGGCGCGTGCCGGCAGTGCCGCCACGACCGAGGCGGCCGCGGCGCAGGCCGCCAGGGCCCTGCGGCCCGCGCGCGGGCTAGGCGCTTTCGAGATCACGGCGCTGCGCTCAGAAATGCAGCGGCATGTTCATGCCGAGGGTGAAGTCGGGGCTGTCGTTGCTCAGGCCTATGCCCACGGTGAAGTTGATCGTGGTGAGAGGCGAGACCCGCACGCCCAGACCCAGGTTGAGCATGGCCGAGGTCTGCGGGGCGGTCTTGACGTCAGAGTCCACGCCATTGCTGTCGCGCAGGAAGAGCCGGCTGCGTGCGGAGACCGACTCCTGGAACGCCACCGTGGTCGAGATGTTGTACGACATGGCGTAGGCCATGCCGAAGCCGAAGCCGATGCTGTCACCGGGGTGCACTTCGGTCAGGGTTTTGCCGGCACGCGTTTGGCTCAGGCCTTTGGCGCTCTTGCCGAGCGTGAGGTTGAGCGAGCCGAACAGCGCGACGGGGTCGACCACCTGCGACACGTTCATGCCCACCGTGGCCGAGGTGTAGCCGGCGCCGGTGGCCAGGCCCTGGCCGTCGATGGTCTTGAAGGGGCTGCGGCCGGTGGGCAGGCGCAGCCCGCCGGTGACGGTGAACGTGGGCAGATCGCGCCTGAGCGAGAAGGGCTGGAAGCGCGCGCCGATTGAGATGTCGCCAAACGCGCTGGACAAGCCGGTGAAGGCCTCGGACTGCGAATACTTGCTCACGAAGGGCAGCGTCACGTTCGCAGTGAAGTTGTCTTTCACACCGTAGTCGGTCGACACGGTGTTGGTGACGGTGTGCGAGCGCGTGTTCTGGATGTCGAACAGCGTGAGCAGCGAGTCGGTAAACGCGGCCTGGATCTGCTGCTGGCCGATGTACGAGTAGGTGAGGTCGTAGGTGACGGCGTATTTGCCCGTCTTGAGCAGTGAGTACTGCTTGTCGGAGGCGGTGAGCGTTTCTTTCAGCAGCTTGGCCTGGTCGAAGTCGCCTTCTTTCTTGGCGAGGGCGCCGCGTGCGGCGTCGGCTGTGGCGGGGGCCGAGGCAGGCGTGGCCGGCGCGGCTGGCGTGTCTGGTGCGGGAGCGGTGGTCTGGGCGGTGACCGCGCTGCAGAGCAGCAGGAGGGGGATGAAGAGGGCTGCTTTCATTTTCGCAAGTTGAAGGTGCCGAGCCCCGATTGCACTGCGCTGCGCAGGGCTTCGGTCCGGTCGAGTTGGGGGAAGATGGCTTCAGTGCGAACCAGGTCGCCGTCGATCACACCCAGCTCGCGGTCGGTCAGCGCAAGCTTGCTGAGGGTGACGGGGTTGTTCTTGGCCGGGTACAGCACGAACAGGGTGTTGCGGTCCCACAGCTTGGCGAACTCTTCCGCCGGGAAGGTGATGTGGCCCATGGACGGATCGGCCAGGTACACGCGCCCGTCGCGCAGGCCGCGGAACACGACGAAGTGCTTGAAGCCGGCGTACTCGATCGGCACGATGCCGGGCTCCTTCAGCGTGGCCAGGTCGGACATCTCGGCGCGAAAGCCCGCTGAGCTGATCTCCAGCGTGGCGAGGTAGCGCTTCATGTCGAGCAGCGAGAAGCCGCGCCGCGTCACGATGTTCTCGCGCTCACCGTGGGCCAGCATGCCTTCCATGGCCTGCTCCTCGGAGACTTGAACGCCGAGGTAGCTTTTCATCACGGTCACCAGCGCGGCCGAGCCGCAGCTGTAGTCGTAGGCTTGGCGAACGATGTTCTGGTACTTGAATTCCGAGTACGGAACGATGGCCACGGTGTCGGGCGCGGGGCCGCCGCCCACGCGTGCCATCGGCAGCTCGAACTTGTCTTTGGGTTGCGGTTGAGGCGGTGTTTGCGAGCTGATGCCCGCACCGCTGATCAACACGGCGGCCACGCCGAGCAGGATCATCCACATGCTGTGCCTTAGTCGGCGCTATTGCGCCCAGATCAAGAGGTGGCCGGTCATCGTGCCCGTGCCGTTGAGAAGCACCTGGCCGTAGCTGCCGCTCGGTGCAATCGCGGCGCTGGGGTCGGTCTGCGCGCCCAGGGCGCGAAACCCGAACTGCTTGAAGCCAACGAAGCTGGGCAGCCCCAGGTCGATGTAATCGCCGCCGCCGTCGCTGCGGGTGTGGATGTTGAGCGTGAGGCCGATCAGGTCGAGCACACCGCCGAGGTTTTGCACCACGGCATAGGTGGTCGTTCCGTTGACCTTGAAGCCGGCGGTGAGGCTGCTGTTCAAGACGCCGCTTGCGATCAGCGCCGAATTCAGTTCCAGGTGTATGGCCAGGCCGATGCCGTCTTGACCGCAGACGCCAGACAGTTCTTCGTCGCTCAAGGCCACCGGGTTGGCGCAGGCCAGCATCGGTACCAGCAGCAACAGGGGGAAAAAGGCACGCACGTTAGAACCCCGCCCTGAGCTTCACGTCTAGGTACTGGATCTGCATCGTGCCAACGCGGCTCGAGCCCAGATCGAGCATGCCGCCGGGCAGGGTGCTGCTCTTGAACGTGATGTTGTCGATCAGCAGGCCGCCGATGGCTGCGCTGTTGCCGTTGGTGGGCCAGTCGATGCCGATGTGCAGGTTCGAGTTGCCACTGGCATCGGTCACGGCGTTGACGATGCCCGGCTGGGTGGTGGCATCGGCAATCGCCCACGGCGAGCCCAGCAGCACGCCGCTGCTGGAGGCCGCGCCGAGGTGTATGCCCGACAAGCGCCATTGCTCGCTCACAGTGGCCGGGTCGGGGTTGCTGGTGTCGTCACGGCCGCGCGGGCGCAGCATCAGGTTGGCAATGTCGATGCGCAGGGCGGCGCCGAAGGCAATGCCTTCCACGTCAGCGGCCGCGGGGGTGGTCAGCGTCAGGCTGCCGCCGCGGGTGACCAGGTCTTGCACCACCAGCGCACCGCCATGAAAGCTCATGCCATCGGCGTTGACGCCCCAGTCGGCAGCGAACTGCCACTTGAGCAAGCCGTTGGCGTTCTCTGGTTCGCTCAGGCGGATCACATCGGCGAGGCCGTTGCCGCGCGCCAGCACTTGCAGGCGGTAGGGGTCGCTGAAGGTGGTGGCCAGGTCGTCGCTGCGCGACAGCGCGAAGTCTGAGAGCCACAGCGAATTGCCTGCCGGGCCGGGCATGGTGTAGGTCAACGTGATCGGGCCCGAGAGCGAGAAGCCGCGCAGGTTGAAGGCCAGGCCGTCGGCACCGCTCACGGCCGACAGCTCGGCGTCGTTCAGCGGCTGCAGGCCGCCGGCGTGGCAGGCGGCGCTGGCCAGCAAGGTGAGCGCGCACAGGGCATGCGCTGACAAGGAGCGGGTACTGCGCATCATGTTCAGCCGCCGCCGATGGCCAGCTTGGGCAGGTTGGGTGGCACCGGCTGGTTGAGTCCGGTCGCGGAGAGACGATCGCGCCAGTTGAGCCAGAAGCCGGCCAGCGCCGGGTCTGATGCGCCGACAGCGGCGCTGGTGCCGGGGAACTGCACGGCCTGCTTGAGCACCGAGATGAAGAAGTCGCGGCTGGGGCCGCTGGCGTCTCCGGCGGTAAGCGTGCTGATTTGTGCCAGCGTGAAGGGGCAGGCGCTGGCGCCGCAGCTCCCGCCGTCCCAGCGCTTGCCGCCCAGCGTGTCGCTGCGCGAATCGAGCGTGCCAAGCGCGCCACCGTTGATCAGCAAGGAGCCGCTCACGGCGTTGAGCTGCACGCCGAGATCGCCCTTGATGCTGCCGAAGCCCAGGCGCATGCCCACCACTTCGCGTGTGGCTGCGTCGCTGTTGTTCTTGTAGACGAATTCGAAGTAGGGGTCGGTGATGCTCACCGTGCGCTGTGCGTCGGTGCCATCGCTGCGCCCGAAGCGAAACAGGCCGAGGTCAATGTCGGCGCCGGTCGCGTTCCGCGCGGCGTAGCTGTATTCGCCCAGCCGCACGTTGCTCAAGTTGGCGCTGAGCTGGATGTCGGCGCCAAGCGTGATTCGAGAGAAGTCGTAGCCGTTGAGGCTGGTGTTGGTGAGGTCCAGCAGCGCCTGGCCCCACACGTTGGAGAGTTCGCTGTCGGCCAGTGCCACACCCTGGGCGTGCACAGCCGTGCCCGCGCCACACAGAGCGGCGACGAGGCAAACAGCGAATGTGAAACGGACTGGCATGGTGGTGGCCCATAGGGCGGTTCGAAGTTGGGTAAGTGAGTGGCAAGCGATGCAACACACGAGCGCGACACACAAATGCCCCGTGGCGGGAGGGCCACGGGGCCTAACGATGCATCGAGCTAGCGCCCAAAGAGAGAGGGCGCCGTCAACTCATGGCTCAGTGAGCCCACAGCCAGATCTTGGTGCCTTGCAGGTCGATGTTGTTCAAGGCGACGCTGCCGAACGACCGCGTGCTGTGGCCCATGGTGATCGAGGCCACCGAGATGCTCGGGGTCAGGCGGGTGTCGAGGTTGGCAGCGGGGAAAGCGAACTGAACCACGTCGCTGGCGTTGTCGTACACGCCGTTGGTCACCAGTGCGGTGAGGTTCGTGGCGGCTTCAGCAGCCGTCAGGCCGTGGCTGACCATGGCCGCACCCACGCCGCCCGAGAAGGCTGCGGCATTGAGGATGTCCACGGTCATCACGAACATGCCGTTGATGCCGATGTTGTTGAACGACACGGAGCCGCCGGTGGCGTCGGTGTCGGTGTAGCGGAACGAGCCGATGTTGATTTTCAGGTCACCTGCGATCGTCACGCCGTCTTGGCCCGTGACCTCGCTGAGGGCGGAGTCGCTGATGGGGGTCATGGCGGCGGAAGCAGAGAAGCTCAGCACCAGGGCTGCGGCGAGGACGGACAGTTTGATCAGTTTCATGTTTGGATCTCCAGATAGTTGTTGCTGTAAGTTGAAGTAGGACTCGCGCACTTCTTGTACCCCGACCCTCATGGGTTGTGCCCGACCCGGACTGGCGGTGCGGTAGCGTTGCTGGCCCGGTGAAGCGTTCGTCAGAGGCGCAGCGCGATGATCGTTAGTTGGTTCACGAATGGCACTGACCGATCGGGCCAAGCTCATGGCCCGCGGAACCACTCAAACGCGGAGAGGGTTTTCGCCTAGTACCATTCCGCCCCAATTTTTGGAGCGTGGCTCATCACGCGTGGGTGACGCGCGTCTATGCGGCCCGTGGAGAGGCGCAGTCGCCTTCAGTGCAGCAGGTCTGCGAGGCTGACGGAGTCGAGATACGACGCGGGCAAGTTGTTGCCACTGATGCCGTGGGTGAGGCGCGCTTGCGCGTGCATGCGCACGACGGGACAGGCGTCGCTGGCGAGCGAAGCCAGCACCTCGCGGGTGGCCAGCGCATTGAACGCCACACGCAGGCGCACGGCTTCGTCTTTGTCGTGCGCCAGGATCAAGAGCAGTTGCTCAGGGAGTTGGGCCTTGGAGGCCACGACCGTGCGTGCCTGTGTGTTGCCATGGGATGCGAGATGCGCCAGCACTTCCTCAGGCACGGTGCGGTTTGCAGCCACCCAGGCCGACAGATGCGGATAGCGATCCACGAGCTCCCACCACACCGCCGTTGGCGCTTCGGCCCAGGCCAGACGAAACGGGTCGGGAGGCGTGCTGTTGACCATCTCGGCAAACGCTTCGGCGCTTTCGATCATCTCGGTGACTACGCGGTAAGGCTGTTAGCGCATGGTGCTGGGTGAGCGACCAAACCAGCGCTTGCATGCACGATAGAAATTGCTGGGGTCGGCAAAGCCCAGCGCAAAGGTGATTTCGGTGGAGCTGATGGTGCTGTGCTTGAAGTAGCGCTGCGCCAGTTCGCGCCGCACTTCGTCGACCAGCTCGGCGAAGCTCGTGCCTTCTTCGGTAAGCCGACGCTGCAAGGTGCGCTCGCTGATGCACAGCATGGTGGCCACTGTCTGACGGCGCGGCTCGCCCTTGGCGATGATCTTTTGCAGTGCCTGGCGCACGCGGATGCTGACCGAGCCGCCTTGCTGCTCAGCCACTTGCGTGGCGAGGCGGTCGCACAGGTCGGCCACGCGCGGGTCGGCGGTGGGAATCGGCAGCGAGAGGTCGGCGCTCGACAACTCGAGCATGCATTTGCTGCTGCCGAAGTGCACCGGGCAGCCGTAGGCCTCATGCCACGGCGTGGGGTCGGCGGGCGTGGGCGCCGGGTGATAGAAGGCCCGCGGCGTCAGGTGGCGCCCGGTGATCCAGCGCGCGGCTTGCAAGAGCACGGTGGAGTAGAAGTCGTAGCGCTGGCTCGGCACCGGGTTGCGGCCAGGCGCGATTTCAAGGATCAGAAAGCAGCTGCCGCCATCGAGCTTGGCATCGAAGGTGGCGGTCGGCGAGATCAGGTGCGTGAAGCGCACGATGGCTTGCATGGCGCCGCGCAAGTCGGGTGCCGACAGCACCATGTGCGACAGCACGCCCAGTGATTTCAGCGGGTGCGACGGTGCGGTGAGGCCGATCGCCGGGTTGCCCGTTTGCGCGACAGCCAATTCCCACGCGCGGCTGAACGCGTCGGTCAGTTCGGTGACGTCGACCTGGTCGGTACCGCTGAAGTTGAAACCGGCTTTCGCGAGCAAGGCCTCAGCATCCAGGCCGCATGCGGTAAAGACATCCTTCATCGCGATGCACCAACCGACGTCTGACACAAGCATTGGCTTCATGGGTTCTCTCCACTGTCTTGATTTTCGGAACGGCGTGCAAAAAAGAACGCTCGTTCGTATTTCCGTCTGCGAAGATATCGGGCCTCACGGAGGTGCCCAAGTGGTGCGAACCCGTAGGAAGGGCCTCTCCACCCTGAGCAAGGGGCTTGCGCGAGGACTTGGCGTTCAAACGGTGCAGCCGGGTTTTCGCTGCCGAATTCGTCAGCGGTTTTGACACCTTAGCCACAGGGTGACGTGCCGCAATGCAATGGTTGGCGCTCACCTTCTCCAGAACGAGAAGTACGCACGCCCGTCGCATTGCGATGCATTCTGAATGGAGGCTTGCAGGCGAGATTTTCGGCGTGCTTGCACTTGGAAACGGTTTGTTGGATACGCACTACGCAGCGTGTGGGGCCGGGCTGGCAGCCAAGCCATAAGCGTGAAATGAGGCGCAGGTGGGCCGTTGTTGCTGCTCAAGGTGCGGTCGATTGAGACGAAGAATAGCGGACCGACTGCTCACGGAGCCTTGCATGCCCTCTGCCTCTTCCGCCATGGATTCTTCGACTCTGCGCGAGCACTTGATGGCGCCCGAACCGATGCCGCGCTTCACCGCGCTGCATGCGCTGGAAGGAATTGAGCTGGAGCACGGCGCCAGCCCCTCGCGGGTGGCGTTGGCGCAGGCCGCGGCTCGCTTCGTTGAGCGCGGCATTCCGTTTTATTCGGCGCAAGACCCGCACTACCGTGCCTGGGTCAGTAAGGCCGTCTCGTTCTGGGAGCGCTTGCAGCGCCGCGACCAGTGAGTTTCAGGCGGGCGCTGCTTGCGCCCGCCGCGCCAGTTTTGTCGTCAGCAGCGCCACAGTGGCGCCAACCGCCATGCCAACGGCATCGGCCACTACATCGAGCAGGTCGCAGCTGCGGCCGGGCACGAAGTACTGCACCACCTCGATCAGCCCGCCCAGGGCCAGCAGCCCGAGCAGCACTGCCAGCACGGTGCGCCAAGATCCAGGAAAGGCGAAGCAGCCCGCCACAGTCAACGCGGCGAACGCGGTGGCGTGGTTCAGCTTGTCCCAGCCCAGGTCGACGCCTTTGGGCGGGCTGGGCGTGAGGGTGAGGTAACACACCACGCAGACCAGCACGAACAAGATCAGCTGCCAGGGCCGCCGGGCTTGAATGATGTTGACCAGCATGCGAGCGAGAGGGCTTGTTGTCGACAAAGTTGAGCTCATTGAAATACCTTCGTGCTTCGCACTTCGGTATTCGCCCTTGGGGCGGCCCAGCGTGCTCATGCAATCTCGTTCAGATACCAAAAAGCCAACGAGCCGCAGAGCGGCGTCGCTGGCTTCGGGGTGTCGATTTGTGTGGTGCCGGTGAAAGGAGTCGAACCCTCGACCTTCGCATTACGAATGCGCTGCTCTACCAACTGAGCTACACCGGCAGGTGAAGCGCGAGATTATAGCGGGGCCGTTTGCCTCAAGCGTAGGTGACCCACGCCGCGTGATCAGGGTGATCGAGGTGCGGCAGGGTGTTGTAGGTCATGAGCATGTGCCGCTTGGGCGTGAAAGCGAGCTCTGTGACCGAGCTGTTGCGTATGCGCATGTTGAGGTCAATGGTCGCTTCGGGTGACATGCCCAGCACATGGCCCACGATGGTCGAAATAGGCCCGCCGCTTGAGACGATGAGCACGTTCTTCTCGTGGTGGTTGCCACGCACGTGGTCTAGCGCCCCGGTGATGCCTGCGACGAAGTCGGCATAGCTTGGCATGCCTTCGGGCTGGCTGGTGCCGGCCATCCAGGCGGCAAGGCCTGCACGCAACAGGCGGAAGTGGTGGCGCACGAGTTCGGGCGTGGTGGGCTTTTCAAGCGGGCCGGTGTGAATGGCGCTCACCACCGCCTTGCTGTCGTATTCATTAAGCCCTGGCCATGAAAGCGGCTCTGCCTGCCACTGCATGCCCTTGGCAATGCCGGCCAGCGACTCGATCTGGCGTTGCAGCGTGCCCACCAGCGCGGCATCAAAGCGCAAGCCTTTGCCGCGAAAGTACTCGCCGAGCCGCTCGCATTGGCGGTGGCCCAGATCGCTCAGCTTGTCGTAGTTGTCGGCGCCAAACGAGGCCTGGCCGTGGCGCACCAGGTAGACGGTGCCCATCAGCTCTGCGCCTGGTGATAGGCGGTGACGCGCTCCACCTCGTTCTTGGAGCCCAGCACCACGCTCACGCGCTGATGCAGCTTGCTCGGCTCGATGTCGAGAATGCGCTGCTGCGTATTCGTTGCCGCGCCGCCCGCCTGCTCGACCAGAAAGCCCATCGGGTTGGCCTCATACATCAGGCGCAGCTTGCCGGCCTTGTCGGGCTCGCGTTTGTCCCAGGGGTACATGAACACGCCACCGCGGGTCAAGATGCGGTGCACGTCGGCCACCATGCTCGCGATCCAGCGCATGTTGAAGTCTTTGCCGCGCGGGCCGCTCTTGCCGGCCAGGCACTCGTCGATGTAGCGCTTCATGGGCGGCGCCCAGTGGCGCATGTTGCTCATGTTGACGGCAAACTCTTTGGTGTCTTCCGGGATCTGCACGCCGTCTTGCGTGAGCACCCACGAGCCTTGCTCGCGGTCGAGGGTGAACATGGTCACGCCATCGCCCACCGTGAGCACCAGCGTGGTTTGCGGGCCATACACGCAGTAGCCGGCGGCCACTTGCTTGCTGCCGGCTTGCAGGAAATCGGCCTCGCTTACGCCTTCGTGGCCCTCGGGCTTCTTCAGCACCGAGAAGATGGTGCCTATGCTCACGTTGACGTCGATGTTCGAAGAGCCATCGAGAGGGTCGAACAGCAGCAGGTATTCGCCTTGCGGGTAGCGGTTGGGCACCACGTAGATGCCTTCCATTTCTTCGCTGGCCATGGCCGCGAGCGCGCCGCCCCATTCGTTGGCTTCGATCAGCACCTCGTTGGCAATGATGTCCAGCTTCTTCTGGATCTCGCCCTGCACGTTTTCGCTTGTGGCCGTGCCGAGCACGTCGCCCAGGGCGCCCTTGTTCACGCTGATGCTGATGCGCTTGCAAGCACGTGCCACCACCTCGATCAACAAGCGCAGCTGGCCGGGAATGTGGCCGTGCTGGCGCTGTTGCTCGACCAGGTACTGGGTGAGGCTGATTCTTCGGGTCATGCTGTTTCCTGTTGCAGCGCGCGGTTGATGACTTCGGCCACGTCGCTTGAAAGATCGGGTTTGGCGGCCACGCGTTTGATGGCTTCACCCGCTGCCGCGCGGTAGGGCTCGGCCAGCTGGCTCCAGCGGTCCATCACGCGCGCCAAGCGGGCCGCAAGCTGCGGGTTGACGCCGTCGAGCTCGATGATGCGGTCGGCCCAGAACACATAGCCCGCTGCATCGCTGCGATGAAAGGCCGCCGGGTTGCCCATGCACAGCGCGGCGATGAGGCTGCGTGCGCGGTTGGGGTTCTTGAGCGAGAAGTCGGGGTGCTTGAGCAGGTGCTTCGCGCGGGTGAACACCTGGCCATCTTTTTCGGGCGTGGTGGCTTGCAGCGTGAACCACTTGTCGATGACGAGCGCTTCGCCCTTGAACAAGGTGTGGAAGCGCTGCAGCGCCAGCTCGGCCAGCTCGGCATGCGAGTGCGTGAGCGCGGTGAGCGCACCCAGGCGGTCGGTCATGTTGCCAGCGTCTTTGAAGCGCTCATAGGCGCGGCCCGGCCACACGGCGTCACCGCGGGCGTGGGCGTCGCGGCACAGCATGGTGAGCGCAAGGTTGGCCAGCGCACGGCGGCCCGATGAGATCGGGTCGGGCGAGTAGCCGCCCTTCACCTGGTGCGCCTCGAAGGCCCAGCCCCAGTCGTCGCGCAGGGCTTGGGCCAACTGCAGCAGCATGGCTTCGCGCACGGCGTGTATGCGCTGCGGGTCGACCGGGTTGAGCTGCTCGGCGAGGTAGATTTCGCTCGGCAGCGTGAGCGCCAGCTCTTTGAAGGCCGCGTCTAGCTGCGGGTCGCGCAACAGGCTGCGCATGGCGTCGATGAAGGCGTTGTCGAGCTGCAGCACGCCGCCGTCTTTGATGCACGCGAGCAGGCGATTCAGCGCCAGGCGCTGGCCGGCTTCCCAGCGGTTGAAGGGATCGGTGTCATGCTTCAACAGAGTGAGCAGGTCGGCATCGGCCAGTTGATCGGCCAGCACCACCGGCGCCGAGAAACCGCGCAGAAGCGAGGGCACGGGCTCCACGTCGACGTTGACGAAGGTGAAGAAGGTGCGCGCTTCGTTGAGCACCAGTACGCGCTCGGTGCCCACTGGCTGTGCTTCGCCTTCCAGCTGCAAGGGCAGTGCTTGGCCGTCGCGCCCCACCAGACCCATGGCCAGCGGGATCACATAGGCTTGCTTGGCGGGCTGGCCGGGTGAGGGCAGAGCGGTCTGCTCGATGCCCAAGGTGTAGGTGCGCGAAGGCGCGTCGTAGCGCCCGCGTGCGCTCACGCGCGGTGTGCCGGCCTGGCTGTACCAGCGCTTGAACTGCAGCAACTGCTTGGCGAGTGCACTCTCGGGGTTGGCATCGGCGATGGCCTGGGCGAAGTCATCGCAGGTCACGGCCTGGCCATCGAAGCGGCTGAAATAGAGGGTGATGCCACGGGCGAAGCCCGCGCGCCCCAAGGGATCGGACTGGTTGCTCACCAAGGTCTGCATCATGCGCACGACTTCTGCGCCCTTTTCGTAGACGGTGGCGGTGTAGAAATTGTTGATCTCGACATAGCTGTCGGGCCGCACCGGGTGGGCCATGCCACCGGCGTCTTCGGGGAACTGCACCTGGCGCAGCGTGCGCACGTCTTCAATGCGCTTCACGGCGCGGGCAGTGGCAGTGCCCGCCATGTCCATGCTGAACTCTTGGTCGCGGAAGACGGTGAGGCCTTCTTTCAGGCTCAGCTGAAACCAGTCGCGGCAGGTGATGCGGTTGCCCGTCCAGTTGTGGAAGTACTCGTGGCCCACCACGCTCTCGATGCCGGCGTAATCGACATCGGTGGCGGTGGCCGGGTTGGCCAGAACGAACTTCGTGTTGAAGATGTTCAGGCCCTTATTTTCCATCGCGCCCATGTTGAAGTCGCCCACGGCAACGATCATGAAGCGCTCCAGATCGAGCGGCAGCTTGAAGCGGGCTTCGTCCCACACCACGCTTGCGATCAGCGAGTTCATCGCGTGCTCGGTCTTCTCAAGGTCACCGCGGCGCACGTACACCTGCAGCAAGTGGTCTTTGCCCGAGCGGGTGCGTATGTGCTGCTCGCGCGCCACCAGGTCGGCGGCCACCAGCGCAAAGAGGTAGCTGGGCTTGGGGAAGGGGTCGTGCCACTTGGCAAAGTGCCGCGGGCCGTACACGCCGGCCATCATGTCGCCTTGGTCGACCAGGTTGCCGTTGGACAGCAGCACCGGGTACTGCAGCTTGGCCGCACGCAGCGTGACGGTGTAGACCGCCATCACGTCGGGCCGGTCCATGAAGTAGGTGATGCGGCGAAAACCCTCTGCCTCGCACTGCGTGAAGAAGCCACCACCCGAGGTGTACAGGCCCGACAGCTGCGTGTTCTTCTCAGGCGCGCAGGTGTTGCGTATTTCGAGCGTGAACGCCCCTTCGGGCAGGCTGTCGATCACCAGCATGCCGTCTTCATGGCGAAACGAGACCGACTCGTTGTTGACCAGCACGCGCGTGAGCGTGATGTCTTCACCGTGCAGCTTGAGCGGCTGCACAGGCACGGCCGTGTTGCGCTCGACCTGCATGCGGTTGATGACCATCGTCTTGACGGGGTCGAGGTCGAAGGTCAGGTCGACGGTCTTGATCCAAAAGGCGGGGGCGGTGTAGTCCTCGCGGCGGATCAGGGTGGCAGTGCCTTCACGCATTCAGTGGTCTCCTCGGGTTCGTCTCTTGGCTCCGTTCGCCCTGAGCTTGCCGAAGGGTGCGCACTGCACCGTGCTGGCTTCGACAGGCTCAGCCCGAACGGAGGAGGTCGTGGCGCCGCGCATCTAGACGCCCTGCTTCAAGCTCGCTTCGATGAACACGTCCAAGTCACCATCGAGCACCTTTTGGGTGTTCGACATTTCGACGTTGGTACGCAAGTCTTTGATGCGGCTCTGATCCAGCACGTAGCTTCGAATCTGGTGGCCCCAGCCCACATCGGTCTTGGTGTCTTCGAGTTTTTGCTGCTCTTCCATGCGCTTGCGCATCTCGTGGTCGTACAGGCGCGAGCGCAGGCGCTTCCAGGCCACGTCGCGGTTGCTGTGCTGGCTGCGGCCATCTTGGCACTGCACCACGATGCCGGTCGGGATGTGCGTGAGCCGCACCGCCGAGTCGGTCTTGTTGATGTGCTGGCCACCGGCGCCGCTTGCGCGGAAGGTGTCGGTGCGCACATCAGACGGGTTGATGTCGATCTCGATCGAGTCGTCGACCTCGGGGTACACGAAGAGGCTGGCAAAGCTCGTGTGGCGCCCACCGGCCGAATCGAACGGGCTCTTGCGCACCAGGCGGTGCACGCCGGTCTCGGTGCGCAGCAGGCCGAAGGCGTACTCGCCCTCCACCTTGATGGTGGCGCTCTTGATGCCCGCGATGTCGCCTGCGGTCTCGTCTTCCAGCGTCGCCTTGAAGCCCTTGCGCTCGGCGTACTTGAGGTATTGGCGCAGCAGCATGCTGGCCCAGTCGCAGGCCTCGGTACCGCCGGCGCCGGCCTGGATGTCGACGAAGCAGTTGAGCGGGTCGGCCGGGTTGTTGAACATCCGGCGGAATTCGAGGTCTTTGACCGTGGTGTCGAGCTTCTGGGCTTCAGCCTCGATGGCCAGCAGCGAATCGAAGTCGCCTTCTTCCTTGGCCATGTCGTACAGCTCGGTGTTGTCGGCCAGGTTGCTCGTGAGGTGGTTGATGGTCTCCACCACGGTTTCGAGCGTGCGCTTTTCGCGCCCCAGCTCCTGCGCGCGTTTGGGCTCGTCCCAGACCTTGGGGTTTTCGAGCGCGGCGTTGACTTCGTTGAGTCTTAGAGCTTTGCGATCGTAGTCAAAGATACCCCCGGAGGTCGACCGTGCGCTTCGTCAGGTCGGCCAGGGAGTTGCCTATGGCATTGATGTGTTCGACGTCCATGATGTGGGTTCCGTTTGGGTGGCGTGCCAGCAGTAAGGGTGAAGCCGTTCGGGCCGAGGTATCGAAGACTAGCGCAGGGCTTCGATACCTCAGCCTGAACGGACGAGGGTGTTCAAGCCGGCTTGCAAGCCGGCGATTTTCACATGCCGGGCCGACTCAGGCTGCGAGAAAGGCCTCAAGCCGCCGGGCCAACGCCTCGGGTTGGTCGTGGTGCAGCATGTGGCCGGCCGGCGAGAGCGTGTGGGTCTCGTGCCGGGCCACCGTCTTCAGCCGCTCATGGAACTCGGCCTTGCTGTAGCGCCCGTCCCACCACTTGCCCACGTCGGTCTGGTCGCCTTCGACCCACAGCACCGGGGCGGTGATCTGCTTCCAGCAGGCCAGCACCTCGTCGCGCTGGTAGAGCAAGGGGCTGCTGCGCTTGTGCGCCGGGTCACCCAAAATCTGCCACAGCCCTTGCGCGTCTTGCCGCGACCAGCGCCCCGCCAGCCAGGCTGCGCGGTCGGCCGGCAGCAGCGGGTTGGTCTTGCGCAGGCGTGCCGCGACAGCATCGACGCTCTTGTAGGGACGAATCTCGACCGGCTCTTTCAGCTCATCAAGCCACATCGCGTAGCGCTTGGGCGCAAGCGTTGGGGTGGTCGCCGGCATGCCAAAGCCTTCGAGGTTGACCAGCCGGCGTATGCGCGCGGGCCGCACGCCGCCATAAAGCATGACCACGTTGCCGCCCATGCTGTGGCCCACCAGATCGATTTGCGTCACGCCTGAGTAGGGCTTGAGCACGGCGTCGACGATGCCGTCGAGGTCGCCCAGGTAGTCGGCGAACCAGTAGCTGTCTTCTTGTGGTGTTTCGGTGAGGCCGAAGCCGCGCCAGTCGGGGGCCACCACGTAGCGCTCATCTGCCAATGCGTCGACGACAAACTGGAACGAGGCGCCCACGTCCATCCACCCATGAACCATCACCAATGGGGGGCGCTCGGGGGTCACAAGACCGGGGTCCCCCCAGTGGCGCAGGTGGTAGTCAAGACCGCGGACTGGGATGAATTCGCTGCGGCTCTGGCGCCGTACGACGTAAGGGTTGTCACTCATGTTTCGATCATAGGGTGCGGTGCAGCAAAGCGCTGTCGGCGCGGCGACAGGTGCCGCGCGCTTGTCTTTCAGGAAGATTCAGCCCGTCTTCAGGACACCAGAGCGCTGCCGCGGGACAGTGCAGGCAGCGTTACCCACGGAGCCACATCATCATCAACAACCTCACCGAGCGCCCGGTCGTCATCTTGCTGTCGGCCGTGTGGACGCTTGCCGTGCTGCTGGCCGTGGCGGCCTTTGCGACCACAGCGGCGATGGTGGAGCCGCGCGCCCAATCGGTGGCCAAGGTTGATGCACGCAGCATTGAAAAAAGTCGCGCCTCGTCCCCTATGCTTAGCAAGTCGGGTTACGCCATTGCCAAAGACAAGCTGGACTGACCCAGCTCGACGTGCCAGGGAGGCGAACTTGTTGCCGCAACGAGCAACCCGGGGTCTGAACATCGGTGTGACGGGGCATCGCTTGAATCGCATATCGCAGCGCCAGTTGGATCGGCTCACGCCGCAGGTACAGCCGTTTCTGGCCCAGATTGCGGCTGCCGCGCGCACGCCCGTGCTGACCCTGGTCTCTGGTCTTGCCGAAGGCGCCGATCGCCATGTGGCACGGCTCGCGCTCGAATCAGGCTATGCCCTGCATGCCTTGTTGCCCTTTGCGCGAGACACCTATGCGCGCGACTTCCCGGCCTCACGTGCGCAGTTCGACGAGCTGCTGGCGCAGGCCGAGCGCGTCACCGAGTTGCCCGGCCAGCCGGGGTTTGCCGCACAAGCTTACCGGCGCGCCGGCCACGCCTTGCTCGACGAAGCCGATGTGCTGCTGGCGGTGTGGGACGGCCAGCCCGCCCAAGGCGCCGGCGGCACCGCCGAAGTGGTGAACGAAGCGTGCCGCCGCCACATGCCGGTGATCCATGTGTCGACCCAGCCGCGCACTGGGCCCGTGCTGATCTGGCAGCGGCAAGGCTGCGCCGCACGTGGCCGCAGCGCATATGAAGCAGCGCCGTCGCGCCCATGCGGGCCGGCGCAGGTGGCGGCGATGGTGTCGCACGTGATGAGGGCTGGGTGATGAGCAAGGTCACGCCGATTCGCCCGTCAAGTGCCGGCAGCAGTGAGCCCAGCTCCGCTGGCTCTGGGGCTGCGCCCGTTGGCGCTGAACGCACCTCCGCTGGCACTGAACGCACCTCCGCTGGCGCTGAACGCACCTCCGTTGGCACTGAGCCAACCTCCGCTGGCGCTAAGCCAACCTCCGCTGGCGCTGAGCCAACCTCCGCTGGCGCTAAGCGCACCTCGGCTGACACTGAGCCCACCTCCGTTCGCCCTGAGCCTGTCGAAGGGCCCACGCACAACACCGACACCCCCAGCCCCCGCTACTGGGCCTTCCTCAGCTACAGCCACCACGACAAGGCCGTGGCCAAGCGCCTGCAACGCCAGCTCGAAACCTACCGCGTGCCGCGCCGCCTGATCGGACGCGAAACCTCAGTGGGCACGGTGCCAACCCGCGTGACCCCCGTGTTCCGCGACCGCGACGAGCTGCACGCCGGCGCCGACCTCAAGGCCAGCGTGCAAGACGCCCTGTCGCGCAGCCGCTGGTTGATCGTGGTGTGCACACCCGATGCCGCGCGCTCGCCCTGGGTCAACCGCGAAATCATCGAGTTCAAGAAGCTGCGCGGCGAGCGCCATGTGCTCGCACTGATCGCAAGAGGCGAGCCCTTTGCGAGCGACATGCCGGGGCGTGAGGCCGAGGAGTGTTTCCCGCCCGCGCTGCGGCGCGCGCTGAACGATCAAGGCCTGCCCGAAGGCGAGCCGCTGGAGCCGATTGCCGCCGACATGCGCAGCGAAGGCGACGGCCCGCACCGCGCCATGCTGAAGCTGGCGGCCGGCATGCTCGGCGTGAGCTTCGACGACTTGGTGCGGCGTGATCTGCAGCGGCGGGTGCGCTGGTTGTCGGCGCTGGCCGGCGCGTCGGTGCTCGGTGTGGTGGTGTTTGCCTACATGGCCGTGATGGCGCTGCAAGCGCGCAACGAGGCGCAGCACCAGCGCGTTCAGGCCGAGGGCTTGATCGAATTCATGCTTGGGGATTTGCGTAAGAAGCTGGAGCCTGTTGGCCGCCTGGAGGTGTTGGACTCGGTGGGCGAGAAGGCTCTGGCGTATTACGCGGCGCAGGAGTCGGGACAGTTGGATGCGACGGCGCTGGGGCATCGGTCTCGGGCGATGCATTTGATTGGGGAGATACGAGATTTGCGGGGGAACCCGGCGGAGGCGCAGAAGGCGTTCGAGCAGGCGGCGGCTACGACGGCGCAGTTGTTGGCGCAGGCACCGAATGACGGGCAGCGAGTTTTTGATCACGCGCAGAGTGTGTTTTGGGTTGGCTATGCGGCGTGGAAGCGAGGGGACGGGGCCGTGGCCGAGCGTTGGTTCCAACGGTACTTGGCGCTTGCGCAGCAACTGGTGACCATCGACCCCGCTAATGCTGATTGGCAAGCGGAGGTTGCGTTTGCTCACGGAAACATGGGAATGGTTCAAGTCGGTACCGGTAGACCCACCGAAGCTCTTACGTCTTTGCAGGCATCTGGGTCTCTGCTTGAGCGTCTGTCACTCCACCAACCTGCTCTGCAGTTCGAACTGGCTCACAACTATGGGTGGCTATCAGTTGCATATGAGTCGCAGGGCGACTATGTGAGCGCCTTGTCTGAGCAAGGGCGCAAGCTGCAGATGTTCCAAGGGATGCCCGGCGGCGAAAAGAACAAGGGCGCCCAACGCGGAATCCTTAGCTCTCTTAATTTGGCCAGCAAATACGAACTGGCGTTGGGCAACGCGTCTGCGGCAGAGGAGCGTGGGCGCGAAGCCTTGCGGGTGGCAGATGTACTGCTGGCAAATGATCCTCAAAACCTGTTGTGGTTGGTCGATGCTTGTTATACGAGGTTGCTGCTCGTCGAGGCGGTGCTTGCACGCGGTCATCGTGAGGAGGCCGAAAGGGAGCATCAGCAGGCCAAGACGTGTGTGATGCGCTACAACGCGAGCGGCAACCGAGGAGTTCGTGACTCGCTGCTCCTCCGGGCTCGATCGCTCTATTTGGCCGCACCATTGACTCCTGTCCTGCAGCGTCCAGCGGTGGCGCGTGAGATGGAGCAGTTTCTCGATCAGTCAGCATTCCATCTCAAAGCGGGAACGCCGGATGTTGCCAAACTGGCTTTGGAACTCGCAAACGTGGCCCTGGTACTTGGTGATCTCGAGTCCGCTGCGGGCGATGCACAGGGCGCAGCGACTTCCTGGAGACGAGCTGAGGAGATGCTGGAGCCAATGGTGAAAATGGCGGATGGTGCCGTCCTCACGCCCTTGGCTCGGGCGCGTTTCAATCTTGGGGATTCCCGAGCTGCCCAAGTTCTCGTCCATCGCATTCAAGAGTCGTCCTACCGGCACCCCGCATACGCCGATCTGAAGAACAAATTGCAGGCCGCGCGGGGCGGTGGCAAAACGCCTGAAACCTTAGGAGCAAGATAATGATTCGAGGAAAACGAAATCCAGTGGTACATGTTGTCGCATATCGCAAGAACCCGGACTCTCCTATTCAACTCGCTGTCTCACCCGAGTTGCTGGACATGACGGAGTACGCCAAAGGCCGACAGTTGATTACTTGGCAAATTGATACTAAAGGCTTTCACTTCCCAGCAGATGGGCCCACCATCGAGTTCACATCGCCGGGATGGGAGAAATCTTTTGCCCATATCCAGGTTGAATGCGGTGGTCGGCGCGTGACGGCTGTCAACCTGAATCGCGATGGCCTCGCATTTGCGTACAACGTGAACGTGATGGAGAAGGAAACTGGCTTGAAGGCGTTTCTCGATCCACTTGTGCAAAACAATGGCTACTAGCGGGTCGGGTTCCTGATCTCAGGGGCTTGCGTGAACTCGAGCGGAGCGAGCTGCGCGCCGCCGCTTTCCAGGGCTTTTCAGCCCAGCTGCCGCGCCGCTCTGCCCTCACGCGGTCACGGTCACGGGGTCAGGTCTCAATACTGTTCGTTTAATATTCATGAGCTGTCCATGACGGCAAATTGTTGACCTCGCGACAACGTCAAGGGTATCCGGACAACGGAGGGCATCGGGGTCAAAGGAGGGCGTCGGGGTCAGGTCTTGCTCTTTGCCTCCCTCACCGCAACGGAGGCATCGAGGTCAAGCCTTGCCTCTTGCCTCCACCCGAGCAATCAACCGGCTGATCCGTGAAACCGAGAGATCCAACGCCGAGGCGATGGCTGTCATCGACAGTCCGCCCTCGGTGGGGGCTTTATGGATGCCTTCTTCCCGAGAGCCTGAAGCCGTCAACCAATCCTGCACCGACTTGTGTGGCAGGCGCTGCGGGCGTGGGACGCTCAGGTTTTTTCAGTCCTAGCAGTGTCCGGGCAAGCTTGACCCCGGGTTGACAAGGCGTGCGGCCGCACCGAGCTGGGCCAAACGCGCGTCTGGCTCTGCTGAGACCATCCACCGCGCTCACCCCGCGAGCCGTGTGAACTGTGCTTTGGGTAGCAGGCGCTTGAAGTCGGAATCGAAACTGACCAAGTGCTCGCCTTGGTGAATGACCGCGGCGGCCAGCCACGCGTCGGGCACCTCGTTGGAGGCGAGTGCTTTGTCAGCGCACAGTTTGCGAAACACCGGCCACTCGGCGCCGAGCGCGGGCTGTTCAACGTCGGGGGCTGACAACATGGCATCGATGAAGCGCAGGGCTTCGGTAATGGGTGTGGGTTGGATGAATATCTTCGAGTGGGTCACCAGCCGCAGAAAGCTCGCAATCACCATGGGTTGCAGCTTCAGCGGGGCTCCCAGGCTTGCTCTTGCCATGGCTTGCTCGAGCCAGAGTCGGGCCGTTGCATGGTGAGGGTGATCGCTGCGCGAGGCAGCCACCAGCACGTTGACGTCAGGCGTCACGATCGGTGGCGTCCAGCATCGCCTTGTTGCTCAGGCCGTTGAGCCCGGGGGCCAGCCCGCCTTTGCCGCGGTAGACCGGCAGACGCATAGGTTTGCCGGGCTCCTTGCGTAGCCGCAGGCGCAGTTGCAGGCCTTCCTCGATCAAGCGCGTCAGGCTGGTGTGTTGTTGGACGGCCAGTGCCTTGGCCTCGGTCAACAAGGTGTCGTTCAGGTTAAGGGTGGTCTTCATGGCGTCCCTGCGGGCGGGCTTGCGTACAGATTTCTGTATTCTATTCGCAGGCCAGTTCAACGCTTGAGCGCTGGCACATCAAAGCTTTGCCTGTTTGACGACGAATCTCAGCCGTTCAATTGACTCTGATCGCCCTGACTGACTCTTCGGCCCCTCTGGGACAGGGTAAGTCGAAGGCCAGCGCTGGGCTTCGATACCTCAGCCCGAACGAAGGTTGGGGCGGTTGGTTTTCAGGAACAGCATCGGGGCTAGCGAGGCGCAGACGTGCACCACGGCACCGCCGACTGCGGCCAAGCCCTGTCCCTCACCCTAAGCAAATACGGCTGCAAGTTCTGAAGCGCTTGCAGCTCGAAGAACGCCTTCTGCATGGGCCATGAGGGCAGGGGAACCCAGGCGATGGACGCCAGAATTGCAAAGACGCTCGCGTCTACATCGCTGGGCGCATCTCCGTTCATGAAGGGCTTGGTGCCTAGGTGGTTGGCGATGGCCGTCATGTCGTCGATACCCATTTGGTAAATCTCGGCGGGCGAGTGGGCGCCCAGGCCGCGCGCTTTTAGCTTTGCGAATGTGCCCTTGCGGATTCGCTTGGCGATGAGGCGCAGGCCGAGGGGGAGTGCCTCCAAACCGGTGTAGGCCTTCAGTGTCTCCTCCACGCATTGCACGTTTCGGGCGTAGCCCATGCAGGCGGCGGTGTGCTCTGACACCAAACGCGTGAACGCATGGGATGCGGCCTGCTGCTCCGGGCTCAAGCTGCTGGGGATGGCGCGCTTGTGCTTCAAAAATTGGATGATGAGCTCGCTGTCGCCCATGCGCACGCCGTCGAGTTCGATCCACGGAATTTTTCCCTTGGGCGCGCTCTTCAAGTCGAAGCCACGCACCACGGTGTAGGCGATGTCGTTGAGCCGCAACCAGGTTTCTAGCTTGAGCGAATAGGGGCTGGCGTTGGGGTGGCCCCATGGCCGAAGGTCGGGCACATGCACATACAACACGCCGGGCTGCCGCGCATCGTCGGGCTGGGCGGTGGGCTGGGTTTCGTGCGCCTTCCATCGGCCCACCAAGTGGCGGCGCATCGACTTCATGTAGCCGATGAAAACCGCGATGGCACACAGCGCCAACAGGGCAAGCGCCATCAGGATGCCGACCCATACATTCATGGTGTTGTTTTCATTGGTGCTCTCGAATGGCTCCTACGCTAGGGTTGCGGGGAGTCAGCGTCTGTCACTGGCGCGACGCTGCGGTGTGGTTCGCGCCACACCCCGACCGGCCAGCCAGCAGATCAATCAGCCCGAGATGCGAACCGGGAGCTTGGTGAACCCGCGCACGAACGTTGAGCGAACCCGCTGGGGCTCACCCACCACTTCGATGACGGGGAAGCGTGGCAGAAGTTCTTCCCACAAGATGCGCAGCTGCATCTCGGCCAGGCGGTTGCCCACGCAGCGGTGAATGCCAAAGCCGAAGGAGAGGTGCTGGCGCGGGCGCGCGCGGTCGATGATGAACTGGTTGGGGTTTTCGATGGCGTCTTCGTCACGGTTGCCCGAGAGGTACCACATCGCCACCTTGTCACCCTTCTTGATCTTCTTGCCACCCAGCTCGGTGTCGACAACCGCGGTGCGGCGCATATGGGCCAGCGGCGTCTGCCAGCGAATGATCTCTGGCACCAGGCTGTCGATCAGGGCCGGGTTGGCGCGCAGCTTGGCGAATTGCTCAGGGTTGTGGTGCAAGGCCAGCAGGCCGCCGGTCATGGAGTTGCGCGTGGTGTCGTTGCCGCCGACGATCAACAGCACCAGATTGCCCATGAATTCCGAGGGGCCCATGTCGCGGGTGGCCGCTCCGTGTGCCAGCATCGAAATGAGATCGTTGGTGGGTGGTGCGTTGACGCGCTCGTTCCACAGCCGTGTGAAGTAGGCGAGCATCTTGCCCAGCTCGATCATGCGCTCCTGTGGGTCGATGGCGTTCACATCGACAGCCTTGTTGGCCGTGGCCACGTCCGACCACCAGGTCAGCAGCCGGCGGTCTTCGAGCGGAAAGTCGAACAGCGTGGCCAGCATCAAGGTGGTCAGCTCGATCGAGACCCGATCCACCCAGTCGAAGGTCTTGTTGCGTGGCAAGCCGTCGAGCACCTTGCGGGTGCGCTCGCGGATCATGCCTTCCATGTTGGCCAGGTTGCCCGGCGCGACGATGGGGCTGACGGCCTTGCGCTGCTCGTCGTGCTTGGGCGGGTCCATCGCGATGAACATCGGGAGCGCTGCCCCCGGTGGCGGGTCGGTGATCGTGATGCCGCCATGCGACCAGTCAGACGAATAGATCGCCGGGTGGGTGTCGACATGCATGATGTCTTGGTACTTCGTCACCGACCAGTAGTCACCGAATATCGGGCTGTGCGTCAGGTGGACGGGGTCTTCGCGGCGCAAGCGCTCGAAGTAAAAACCGACGGTGTCGTCGGCGAACAATTGCGGGTCGCTGGGGTCGATCTGCTCCAGCGGCATGGCCTGGGCCGCGGCTCGGGCGGCGCTGGCGACTTCTAAGAGAGCGGAAGTTGTGGTCATGGCGGGCCTCGGGCTGTGGCTGTGGCGGAACGAAGATCAGTGCTGGCCTGCGGGCATTGACACGACCAGGCCGTCGAGCTCGTCGGTCAATTCGATTTGGCAAGCCAGGCGCGAGCTGTCGCGCAACTCTGAGGTGAAATTGAGCATCTCGTCTTCGTGTGGCGTTCTTGCACCCACACGCTCTGCCCACCCAGGCTCCACGAAGACGTGACAGGTGGCGCAGGCGCACTGACCGCCACAGTCGCCGTCGATGCCGGGAACATTGTTGTCGGTCGCCGCGCGCATCAGCGTGGTTCCGGCGGGTACGTCCACCTCGTGGTGCTTACCGTTGAATGCGATGAAGGTCACTTTGGGCATGGCAAGGTACTTGGTCTTTAGGTTGAGCGTTGTCAAAGAGGCGCGAGCAAAGCCGGGGTCGGTCGTGGCGCAAGTTTCAGAACGATCAAAGGCCATCAACCGTGCCGGCAATTCTGACTCTCTTCAATGAAGTAAAACCCTTGGTGATCGGTCAGTGCGGGGGCCATAGCCCCGGATTGTCTTAGGGTTGCCGGTGGCGCGATTTGTCAGCGCCGCATGGCTGGAATCCCGAAGTCTTGCGCCAACTGAGTAGCCTCTGGCTCCAGCGCCTGCGCCGCAGAGACGTCCCCTCTCGCCTGCAACGCTCGAATCAGGTTCCACAAGGCGGCGCACAGGGTCGCAGGTGAACGCTGCGCACGCAACAGGGCCACCAAGGCCTCACCACGCTGCACGGCCTCGTCAATCTCGCCCATCGCCAGCGCCAGATCAGCCAAATGCGACATCGCCCGCAGCCGGCCACGCTCATCTCCGGCCTCTACGCGAAGCAACAACTCGGCTTCGCGTGCCGAGCGGCTGTCAGCCAAACGACCTTCGGCGCGTGCCACGTCGGCGCGTGCTCGGTAGCCCCAGGCGCGCTCACGCGCGTGCCAGGCGGGGCGCTCCAGTGACAAGGCTTCTTGCAAGGCGGCTGTGGCCTGTGCATTGGGCTCGGCCCACATCCCGGCCAACCCCGTCAGTTCAGCATACAAACCATGCACGTCGCCAAGCTCGCGATACAGCCGGTGCGCGTGCTCAGCCGCGGCGCGCGCACGCTCGGGTGAGGTCTCTGACCAGGCCCATTGCGCTGCACGCCACCACTGCGCCGCCAGTGGCTTGGGCATGGCCGCATCCAGCAGCGGTTCGCTCAAGTCATGCCACTGGCGCGCCTCGCCATGCAGAGACAAGTGATGCCAAAGCGGTGCCGCGGAGCCCACGAGAGATACCACGGTCTGCGCATCGCCCTGGGTATGCGCCCAGCTCAGCGCCGCGCGCAGGTTGTCGAGTTCGGGCTCGTACCGGGCCAGCCAGTCTGCATCGCTCATCTGCAGCCAGTCGGACGGCGACGCTTCGAAGAAGTGGCGCAGCGCGGCAGCATGGCGGTCGCGCAGCCTGTCTTGATCGGCACCGCTGTGCATGTGCGCCAGCGCATACGCGCGAGCCGTTTCGCTGAGGGTGTAGCGCGGCAAGTCGGTCGTGCTGACGCTGAGCAACGAGTGTTCGGCGAGTGTCGCCAGCGCGTCGATCAATGTCCATTCGTCCACGTCGGTGGAAACGAGCGTGGCGCTGGCGAGCGTAAGCGTGAAGCCACCGGCAAACACGCCCAGCCGTTGAAAGATGCTGCGCTCGGCCTTGGGCAGCAGGGCAAGGCTCCAGTCGAGCGCGGCTTGCAGGGTCTGGTGCCGCGTGGGGGCCGATCGGCTGCCGCCGGCCAACAGCTTGAAGCGGTCGTCCAGGCGCTCTGCCACGCCGCGTGTGCCGAGCAAGGGCACGCGTGCCGCGGCCAACTCAAGGGCCAGGGGCACGCCGTCCAGGCGCCGGCAGATCTCGATCACGTCGCGCACGTTGGTGTCGCTCAGAGCGAAGCGCCGGTCGGCGGCGCGCGCGCGCTCGGTGAAGAGGGCGACAGCGCCGTGCTGGCTCGCGGCCTCTGCGGCGCTCCCCAGTTCGGGCACGGCCAGCGCTTCGAGTCGCAGCACCTGCTCACCTTGCAGCCGCAGCGGCACCTGGCTCGTCACCAACAGGCGCACACCGGGTGTGCCTTTGAGCAAGGCCTGGATCATCACGGCGAGGTCGTCGAGCAGGTGCTCGGCGTTGTCGATCACGAGCAGCAGTTGCAGAGGCTTGAGCGCTGTCACCAGCGCCGACAATGCGTCGCCGCCGGGCGCCAGCTGCAGCTCAAGCGCCTGTGCCACCGTGCCTGCAATCAGGCGGGCGTCGGTGAGAGACGCCAGCTCCACCCAGGCGGCGCCGTCGGGCAGGGTGCGCTGCCGGGCTTGCGCCGCGCTGCGCGCCAAGGTGGTCTTGCCTATGCCCCCGGCCCCGACCAGGCTGACCAACGGGTATTGATCCAGCAGCGCCAGCAGGGCCGACAACTCTTGGTCGCGGCCTACCAGGGGCACAGCGCGCTCGGGCGGGCTGGCTCTCGGCGCAGCGGGTGGTGGTGCGGCAGGCGCCTCATCGCCCACCAGGGTGAAGCGATAGCCCCGCCCCGGAATCGTGGCAATCGCCTGCGGCCCCAGCAGCTTGCGCAGCGCCGACACATGCACCTGCAGGTTGTTTTCTTCCACCACCAGGCCCGGCCACACGAAATCGAGCAGCTCGTTCTTCGACACCAGCCGGTCGCGGTTTTCTACCAGGGCAAGCAGCACGTCGAAGGCGCGCGCACCCAGCACGGCGGGCTGGCCGGCGATGAGCAGTTGGCGCTGGGCCGGTCGCAACTCGACCTGGCCGAATAGATAGTGGTCTGGCACGAAGCCCTCCTTGGGGGGAATTTAAGCGATAGCCCGGTTTTCAGAACGCTTCAGGTCGCTCAAGGACGCTGACCCTGCCCGCGCCGAACACTGCAAGCACACGACACGCCATGCGTACCCGGCTTGGGGCGCGTGGCGGCACTGCCTAGGAGCGAACATGAACATTTCACTGCGTCTGCCTTCTTCCACGCCCGGTACTACGGCCACCCACTGGCTGTCGAGCCGCTTGGCCGCCCCCGCCCGGCAAAAGCCGCCGGTGCTCGACAGCTCACTGCAAACTGCGCACCCCGATGAGGTGAGTTTCCCGTCGCGAGACGGGCGCGCGCGCGTTCACGCCAGCCTGCTGCGGGCTGAAAAGGCCCGTGCGGCCGTGGTGCTGGTGGTGGGCCAAGTGGGCTGCTGGGGCAGCGACGCCCGCGTTGAAGGCCGCAGCCTGCATGTGCGCACGATCGCGCAGGCGCTTAGGGCACGTGGCATCACGGTGCTGGTGACGCGCTTGCGCGGCCACGGCGAATCAGAGCGGCACGATGTGCTGGGCGCCATCGACTTTCTGCTCGCCCGGGGCTTTCGCTCGGGTTGCGTGGGCGTGCTCGGCGCGTCTCTGGGGGCCTCGGCCGCCTTGCTGGCGGCTGCCGAAGAGCCCGCCGTGCGCGCCGTGGTGGCCGACAGCCCGCGTGGCAGCGTGCACGCGGCCCTGCCGCACCCCGCCGGCACGCTGATGGGGCCGGCGGTGCGCTGGTTGGGCCGGCTGCTGTCGGGTGTGGACGTGGGCCAGCGGCCCTTGCTGGGCGGCATGGCGGCGCTGCGCGACCGCTCGGTGCTGATCATTCATGGGTGTGGCGACCGCGTGGTGCCCCCTGCCGCGGCGCAAGAGCTGGCAAAGGCCTGTGGTGCGCGCCTGTGGCTGACCGCTAGCCACTCGCACGCCGGCACCCTGCACGAGGCCTTGCCGCTGTACATCACGCGCGTGGTCGACTTCTTTTGCCAGCACCTGCAGCAGCGCAGCGAGCCCGCCCTGGTGCCCGGCCTCGCCCCTGCCCGGCAACCGGCCCTGGCGTGATGTGAATGACGTGATTGATGTCGCCAATGTGACGATGCGAGAGCTGCCTTTGGAAGCCTTGGGCTGCGAGAATGTGGGCATGCCCTCACACCCCCCACCTGAACCGTCCGCTCCCGAACCGCTGCTGTTGCGCCCCGCCGAGTTGCGCGACGTGGTGCGCATCGTCGGCTTGATCCGCGAGCTGGCCGAATACGAGAAGCTCACCCACCTGTTGCAGGTCACCCCCGAGAAGCTGCGCCCGCAGCTGTTCGGTGAAAAGCCCGCGGCCGAGGCCATGGTGGCCGAAGTTGACGGCGAGGTGGTGGCCTTCGCGCTGTACTACACCAACTTCTCCACCTTCCTGGCCCAGCCTGGGCTGTTCCTCGAAGACCTGTACGTGCAGCCCGCGCAGCGCGGCAAGGGCGTGGGGCAGGCGCTGCTCACGCGGCTGGGCAAGCTGGCGGCCGAGCGCGGCTATGGCCGCTTCGAGTGGAGCGTGCTCGACTGGAACGAGAGCGCCATCGGCTTCTACAAGCGCATGGGCGCCACGGTGATGACCGAGTGGCACCTGTGCCGCATCACCGGCGACACGCTGGCGGCCTTCGCCACGGCGTCATAAGGCTGCGTGCTCTTTTGCGAGCGCCTCTTCGCGCTCGCGCAGCAGCTTGCGCTGCACCTTGCCGGTGGTCGTCATGGGCAGCGCGTCGATGAACTCGATCTCTTTCGGGTACTCGTAAGGCGCGAGCTTGCCGCGCACGTGCTGCTGCAATGCTTGCACCAGCTCAGGCGTGCCGCTGTGGCCAGCGGCCAGCACCACATAGGCCTTCACCACCGCGCCGCGCTCGGCGTCGGGCTTGGGCACCACGGCGGCATTGGCCACGGCGGCATGCTTCACCAGGCAGTTCTCGATCTCGCTCGGGCCGATGCGGTAGCCCGCGGCCTTGAAAACGTCGTCGCTACGGCCTTGGTACCAGAGGTAGCCATCAGCATCCATCACCGCGGTGTCGCCGGTGCGGCACCACGAGTCATCGGGGTCGCTGGTGAATTTGGCGCGGGTGGCTTCGTCGTTGCGCCAGTAGCCCAGAAAGAAGATGGGGTCGGGACGGCCGTGCACATCGCGGCGGTGCACCGCCACGTCGCCGGGCGTACCGCGCGGGCACTCGCTGCCGTTGTCGTCGAGCACCGCGATGCGGTGGCCGGGGTAAGGCCGGCCCATGCTGCCGGGGCGCGCCGGCCAGGCCGGGTGCGCGGTGCCGGTGGTGTCGACGTACTGGCCGCAGTTGCCCACCACGTAGTTGATCTCGGTCTGGCCAAACATCTCGTTGACCGTGACGCCCAACTGGTCGCGGCAGTAGCCGAACACGGCGTCGCCCACGGCCTCGCCGGCGCTCATGATGGCGCGCAGCTTCAGTGCGTGCTGCGCGCGCGGTGCAGGCACGGTCTTCATCATGGCCTTGAGCGCGGTGGGGAAGAGGAAGGTGTTGGTCACGCCGTAGCGCGCCATCAGCTCGAAGGCCTTGTCGGGTACGAAGCGGCCCTGGTAGGCCACGATGGGGTGGCCGAAGTAGAGCGTGGGCAAGAGCGCGTCCATCAGGCCGCCCGTCCAGGCCCAGTCGGCGGGTGACCAAAACACATCACCACGCTGCGGAAACCAGTTCTGGCTGCAGACGAAGCCACTCAGGTTGCCGATGAGCGCGCGGTGCGGCAGCAGCGCGCCCTTGGGTGGGCCGGTGGTGCCACTGGTGTAGATGAGCACGGCGGCGTCGTCGGCATGGGTGACCAGTGCTGTGAAGGTGGCCGGCTCTCGTGCCAGCAGCTGCGACCAGTCGGCATCGCCCTGGCCCTGCGCGGCCCCTACGGCGACTACGGTTTGCAAGCCCGGGCACTCGGCCCGCGCAGCCAGCAGGTTGGCGATGGCGCTTTCATCCACAAGCGCGAGCCGCGCTTCGCTGTGCTGCAGCCGGTAAGCCAGCGCATCGGGGCCGAACAACATCGACAAGGGCATGGCCACCGCGCCCAGCTGGTAGATCGCGATGTGGGCCACGGCGGTTTCCACGCGCTGCGGCATGACGATGGCCACGCGGTCACCGCGGGCCACGCCCAGGCGCTGCAATGCGTGGCTCAGGCGGTTGGCCTGGGCCTGCAGGCTGGCGTAGTCGCAGCGCAGCGTCTGCCCGTTTTCGTGCTCGTACAGCACGGCCATGGCCTCGGGGGTTTCGCGCGCCCAGCGGCCACAGCACACATCGGCGATGTTGAAGCGCACCGGCACTTTCCAGTGGAAGCTGCGGTGGAGCTGCTCGTAGGCAGAAAGGGGCTGTTGGGGCATGCCGCAAGCATAGGGCGCGGTGAGGGGGTTTCTGGTTTCAAGTTGCCCATACCGCGGCCGATATATGAAACAGGAGAGAGGGCCAGGCGCTCGGCCGTCTTTCGCCTGATAAAGGAATGCCGCCATGTCATATTCGCCTCTCGCCGCCGTCAGGCACCGGGTCAAGCTCGGGGCGCCGGTGGCGTTCAACATCCGTGGCCCAGACCACACCTTGCTGCTGGCGCGCGGCCAGGTGATCCGTGACGACGCGCAGCTGAATGCCCTGTTCGACCGGCACGCTGTCGTGGATGCCGATGAGCTCAAAACGCCTCGCAGCGAGGTGCAGGAAGCGCCGCTCGAGCACCTGCCGGCGCTGTGGAGCGGCAGCATCCACCGTGTGGGGCGCGCCCTGCTTGCACCCGCGCTGCCCGAGTTTGCGCGCTTGCTCCAAGAGGCGGCAGAGCCGGTGCTGGCGCTGGTCGAGCGCGACCCCGATCTCGCCATTTTTCAGGTGGTGCGGCAAGAGGCCGTCGGCCGCGGCGCCTACGGCGTCTCGCACGCAGTGCACACCTCCATCGCGAGCTACCTGGTTGCGCAGCGCCTGGGCTGGGACATCAACAGCATTGAGCGTGTGTTCAAGGCCGCGCTCACGATGAACATCGCCGTGCTCGATCTGCAAAGCCGTCTGGCCACGCAGGTCACGCCGCTCACGGCCGTGCAGCGTGAAGCCATCCACGACCACCCATTGCACAGCGTCGAGGTGTTGCAGGCCTCGGGCATCACCGACGCCGACTGGCTGGACGCCATCGGCAGTCATCACGAGATTGCCGGCGGCCTGGGCTACCCCAGTCGCTGCCAAGACGTGAGCGAGATGGCCAGCCTGCTGCGCCGCGTGGACATCTACACCGCCAAGCTCAGCCCGCGCAACTCGCGCCAGGCGCTGCCCGCCAACCAGGCCGGCCGTGACCTGTTCGTGCAGGACGGCCATCACCCGATGGCCGCAGCGATCGTGAAAGAGTTCGGTGTCTACCCCCCGGGTTGCTTCGTGCAGCTGCAGTGTGGCGAGGTGGGCATCGTGATCAAGCGCGGGCCCAATGCCAACACGCCCGTGGTGGCAGCTCTCACCAGCCGCACCGGCGATGCCTTGATGGAGCCCGTGCGCCGCAACACCGACCAACGGGGCTTCGGTATCGTGGGCGTTGTGCCCGAAAGCGCCTTGCGCGTGCGTGTCTCGCCCGAGAAGCTGGTGGTCCTCGGCGCACGCTGAGCCGCCCCCCGGTCTGCGAACTGGCCGCGATTGCGGCACACTTGCGCGCTTCGATCAACGCCAACCTTCGGACCACCATGCAGCACATCACCCTCGGCCGCAGCGAGCTGCGCGTCACTTCCATTTGCCTCGGCACCATGACCTTCGGCGAGCAAGTCGGCGAAGACCTGGCCCACACGCTGCTCGACCACGCCGTGGCGCAGGGCGTCAACTTCATCGACACCGCCGAGATGTATTCGGTGCCCGCGCGGCGCGAAACCTACGGCGCCACCGAGCGCATCATCGGCAACTGGTTTGCGGCCCGGCCCGGCATGCGCACCAAGGTGATCTTGGCGAGCAAGGTGGCAGGCCCTTCGCGCAACATGGACTGGGTGCGCAATGGCGCGGCCAACCTGACCCCGGCCGACATCGTGCAGGCCTGCGACGACAGCCTGCAGCGCTTGCGCACCGACTGCATCGACCTCTACCAGATTCACTGGCCCAACCGCAATGCGCCTGTCTTCGGTGCGATCTACTTCGACCCCAAGCACGACAAGGAATACACATCGATTCGCGAGCAGCTTGACGCCTTTGCGGCTCTTGTGAAAGCGGGCAAGGTGCGCTACATCGGCTTGTCCAACGAGACACCTTGGGGCGTGAGCGAGTTCGTGCACCTGGCCGAGCAGCACGGCCTGCCGCGCGTGGTGTCGGTGCAAAACCCCTACGCGCTGACCAGCCGTGCGCTCGACAACGGGCTTGATGAAACCTTGCACCGCCTGGGCGTGTCGCTGTTGGCGTATTCGCCGCTGGCCTTCGGTGCGCTCACCGGCAAGTACGACGAGACCGGTTTCCAGGCCCCCAAAGAACTGGGGCGGTTGGCCGCTTTCGAGTCGACGCGCAAGCAACGCTGGGGCCGGGCCGACGCGCTCGATGCGGCGCGCTTGTACAACGCGCTGGCGCGCCGCCACGGCCTTACGCCCACGCAGCTGGCGCTGGCCTTTTGCTACACGTCTTGGCGCGTGGCCAGCACCATCATTGGTGTGACCAACAAGCAGCAACTTGATGAGAACCTGGCGGCCGCGAGCGTGAAGCTTTCGCCTGAGTTGCTCGCTGAAATCGACGCGATACGCTGGAAGCACCGCGACCCGGCACTGTGAGTGCGCCAAATTGCATGGCCAAGAAAGACCACGTTTCCGAAACCCCTGCCACACAGCTGCTGAAGGCGCAGGGCGTTCAGTACACCGAACACGTGTATGACTACATCGACCATGGGGGCACCACCGAATCGGCCAAGCAGCTCGGCGTGGACGAGCACCACGTCGTCAAGACCCTGGTGATGGAAGACGAAGCCGCCAAGCCGCTCATCGTGCTGATGCACGGCGACCGGCAGGTGAGCACCAAGAACCTCGCGCGCCAGATTGGCACCAAGAAGGTCGCGCCCTGCAAGCCCGAAGTGGCGCAACGCCACAGCGGCTACATGGTGGGCGGCACCTCGCCCTTCGGCACCAAGAAGGCGATGCCGGTCTATGTGGAGCAGACCGTGCTGGCGCTCCCGCGCATCTACATCAACGGTGGGCGGCGCGGCTACCTCGTGGGCATGGCGCCAAGGGTACTCACCGAGCTGCTGAATGCCCAGCCGGTGCAATGTGCCGGTGCAGAATAGCCATCCGACCACGAACGACTGAGTCATGGAGACCTTCTACCCTGCTGTGGCCACCCTGGCCGCCTACCTGATCGGCTCGCTGTCGTTTGCCGTGATCGTGAGCCGCATGATGGGCCTGGGCGACCCGCGCAGCTACGGCTCGGGCAACCCCGGCGCGACCAACGTGCTGCGCTCGGGCAACAAGACCGCTGCCATTCTCACCCTGCTGTTCGACGCGTTGAAGGGCTTCGTGCCGGTGCTGCTGGCCGACCAACTCGGCGCGAAGTACGGCCTGCACGCCGGCACCGTCGCCTTGGTAGGTCTGGCGGCGTTTCTAGGCCACCTCTGGCCGGTTTTTTTCCGCTTCAAAGGCGGCAAGGGAGTGGCCACTGCCGCGGGTGTGCTGCTGGCCTTCAACCCCTGGCTGGGGCTGGCCACGCTGGCCACCTGGCTCATCATCGTGGTGTTCTTTCGCTACTCGTCTCTGGCCTCCATCGTGGCCGCGGCGTTCGCGCCGTTCTATCAGCTGCTGATCTGGGAGGCCGGGTCGATTGCTGTGGCCATCACGGTGATGAGCCTGCTGCTGATCTGGCGCCACAGCGCCAACATCCAGAAGCTCATCGCTGGCACTGAAAGCAAGGTTGGCCAGAAGGCCGGCGTGGCTGCTCATCGCCACCCGCCCAAGCCCCACTCCAAAGGACACAAGACATGACGCATGCCGTGCGGCGATTTCACGTGGGCGACAGGCTGTCTGAGATGGCCATACACCACGGCACGGTCTACCTGGCGGGCCAGGTGCCTGACGACACCACGCAAGACATACGCGGCCAGACGCGCCAGGTGCTGGCCATGGTCGACAAGCTGCTCGCCGAGGCCCACACCGACAACGCGCACATTTTGATGGCGCAGATCTTTCTCGCCGACATGGCCGACTTCGCCGGCATGAACGACGTGTGGGACGACTGGGTCGCGCCTGGCGACGCCCCGCCGCGCGCCACGGTGCAAGCCAGGCTCGCCAAGCCGGAGTGGAAGATCGAAATCGTGGTGACGGCGGCGCTCAAGGCCTGACGGCCGTCTAGCCCTCTGCGGCCATCAGCCCCAATCGCTGGGGGTCACCGCGCCCCACGCGCCCGAGCAAGGGCAGTTCGCCCGTGAGGTCGACCACCGTGGTGGGCTGCATCGGGCAGGCGCCTGCATCGACCACCGCTTGCACCTGGCCGGCGAAGCGCTCGCGTATCTCGTCGGGGTCGTTCATCGGCTCGGTCTCGCCGGGTGCAATCAGCGTGGTCGACAGCAGCGGCTGGCCGAAGATGTCGAGCAGCTCTTGCAGCATTTTGTGGTCGGGTACGCGCAAGCCAATGGTGCGGCGCGACGGGTGCGACACGCGGCGCGGCACTTCTTTCGTCGCCTCCAGGATGAAGGTGAACGGGCCGGGCGTGCCGAGCTTGAGCAGGCGGTACTGCTTGTTGTCGACGCGCGCGTAGCTGGCAAGCTCCGACAGGTCTCGGCACAGCAGCGTGAGGTGGTGCTTGTCGTCGACCTCGCGTATGCGCCGCAGCTTCTCGGCCGCGGCCTTGTCGTCGAGGTGGCACACCAGCGCGTAGCTGGAATCGGTGGGCACTGCTGCGATACCGCCGTCGTGCAGGATCTGCGCGGCCTGCTTGAGCAGCCGCGCCTGCGGGTTCTCGGGGTGGACTTCGATGACCTTGGGCACGATCAGTCCGCCGTGAGTGCCGATTCGCTGGGTGCAATGCGTTGCGCCGCCGCGCTCTCGCGCAGGTTGAGCCACACCGAGGCAGCGCCGCAAGCCGCCACCACCGCCATGCCCGCGAAGGCCCAACCATCGGGCACGTGCCGGAACACCAGCCAGCCGGTGAAGCTGGCAAAGGCGATCTGCAGGTAGGTGAAAGGCATCAGCACCGACATCGGCGCCACCCCCAGCGCCAAGATCAGGAACAAGTGGCCGGCTGTGCCCGCACAGCCCACCAGCACGAGCAGGGCCCAGGTCAGCGGTGGTGCGGCTTGCAGCGCGTGCCACGATTGCGCGGGTTGCATCAAAACCACCGCTGCACCGACCAGCAGCGTGCCCACGAGGCCGGTGTAGAAGTGCGTCGTCAGCGGGTGGTCTAAGTGCGAGAGCTTGCGGGTGAGCAACTGGAAGCCGGCGTAGATGAGCGCCATGGCCAATGGCACGAGCGCCACCCAGCCGAAGAGGCCGCTGCCCGGGCGCACCACCATCAGCGCGCCGACGAAACCGCCGAGCACGAGCGCAGCGCGCACCGGCGACACGTGCTCGTGCAGCACCACGACGGCCAGCACCGTCACCAGCACCGGCGACAGCATGCCCACCGAGGTGAACTCGGCCACCGGCATGTACCGTATGCCGAAGAAGAGCAGCGCACTGCAGGCCAGCAGCAGGCTGCCGCGAAGAATCTGGAAGCGCGGGTGCGCGGTGCGAAAGAGGTTGCTGCCCTCGCGCGCGGTGCGCACCACCAGCCACGTGCCCATGATCAGGGCTTGCAGCACGTAGCGGGCGAACAGCCCTACCAGCACCGGCATGGTCTGCCCAACGTACTTGGCGGTGGTGTCAAGTGCCGAGAAACAGACCACCATCACGATGATCAGGCCGACACCCAGCATGGGGCGTGGCTTGGCGCCGCCGGGCAGTGACAGCGAGCGGTTCACGGGTGGGTGATCCGCTCGCTCAGGGCTTCCCACACGGGCGTCAGCTTCTTGGGCAGGGGGGGCAGGGTGCCCAGGTCGATGTGGCTTTCGTTGGGGCTGTGAAAGTCAGAGCCGCGCGAGGCGAGCAAGTCGAACTCGAGCGCCGTGTCGGCGTACTTGGCGTACTCGGCCGTGGTGTGGCTGCCGGTCACGACCTCCACCCCACGCCCGCCATGCGTCTTGAATTCGCTGAACAGTGCGTACTCTTCGTTGGGCGTGAACTTGTAGCGGCCCGGGTGGGCAATGACGGCCGTGCCGCCCGCCTGCGTGATCCAGCGCACCGCGTCGCCGAGCGTGGCCCAACGGTGCGGCACAAAACCGGGCTTGCCTTCGATGAGAAAGCGGCGAAACACCTCGGAGGTATCGCTGCACACGCCGCTCTCGACCAGGTGGCGGGCGAAGTGGGTACGCGAGATCAGCTCGGGGTTGCCCACGTAACGCAGAGCGCCTTCATACGCGCCGGGTATGCCCACCTGTGCCAGCCCCTCGGCCATCTCGCGGGCCCGCTCTTCGCGGCCGCCGCGCGTGGCGCGCAGCCCGGCGATGAGGGCTGCATCGTCAGCGTTAAAGCCCAGGCCGACGATGTGCACCGTGGTGCCCGCAAAGGTGATGGAGATCTCGGTGCCCGTGAGGTAAGCCATGCCTTGCGCCGCGGCCGCGGCCCGGGCGCGGTGCTGGCCGCCGATCTCGTCGTGGTCGGTCAGGGCCCACAGGTCGACGCCGTTGGCGCGCGCGCGCGCAGCCAGGGCTTCAGGCTCTAGCGTGCCGTCGGAGACGACGGAATGGCAATGCAGGTCGGCGTTGAGGATGGTCACGGCTTGATTGTAGGCAGCGCCTTCGCCGCACGCCGCCGCAGGGGGTATGCCTGCAGCGCTCAGCGCGCTGCTTCCACGATCATCTGCAGCCTCTGCTGGCCGTTGTATTCGTCGACATTGAGCCGATACGCCAGCGTCACCTTGTTGCCCACGGGCTCGCTGTGGCCGAACCAGATGGCATCACGCACAGTGCCTGCCAGCCGCACGGCGAGCTTCAGGTGCTTCTCGCCCACCAGTCGCTGCGAGATCACGTCGACCTCGTCGCAGAAGACCGGCGCCTCGAAGGCCTGGCCCCACACCTGCGCGTCCAGCGAGCGCACGGTCTCGAGATTGAAGTACTCGACCGGCAGCGGCCCGTCGGTCATCAGCGTGCGCGAGAGCGTGGCTGCGTCCAGCCATTCGCTGGCCACCTGTTGAAACGCAGCGTCGAAGGTGTCGAAGTCTTCTTCGGCCAAGGTGCAGCCTGCAGCCATGGCGTGGCCGCCGAACTTCTTCAGTACGCCGGGGTGGCGCTTGGTCACAAGGTCTAGCGCGTCGCGCAGGTGAAAGCCGATGATGGAGCGGCCCGATCCTTTGAGAAAACCGTCTTGGCCCAGGGCAAAAACGAAGGTAGGGCGGTGCACGCGGTCTTTGAGGCGCGAGGCCACGATGCCGACCACGCCTTCATGAAATTCGGGGTCGTAGATGGCCAGCGCGGGCGGCGCTTCGCCTTCGGGCATCAGAGACTCCAGCATCGCTTCGGCCTGCTCGCGCATGCCGCTCTCCACGTCGCGGCGCTCGCGGTTGATGGCGTCGAGCATCTGGGCCAGCTCGGTGGCGCGCGCCGGGTCATCGGTCATCAGGCATTCGATGCCGAGCGACATGTCAGACAAGCGACCGGCCGCGTTGATGCGCGGGCCCAACGCAAAGCCAAAGTCGAAGCCCGTGGCGCGGCGCGCATCGCGACCCGCAGCCGCAAAAAGCGCAGCCACGCCGGGCTGCATCTTGCCGCTGCGTATGCGTTTCAAGCCTTGCGCCACCAGTCGGCGGTTGTTGGCATCGAGCCGCACCACGTCGGCCACCGTGCCGAGCGCGACGAGGTCAAGCAAGGTGTCCAGCCGCGGCTGGTTTTCGGGTGTGAACGTGCCACGCTCGCGCAACTCGCCGCGCAAGGCCAGCAGCACATAGAACATCACGCCTACGCCGGCGAGGTTCTTGCTGGCAAAGCCGCAATCGGGTTGGTTGGGGTTCACGATCACCGTGGCATCGGGCAGCACGATGGCGTCGTGCTCCTTGGCGGGCAGGTGGTGGTCGGTCACCACCACGTCGAGGCCTAGCCTGCGTGCATGCGCCACGCCGGCGATGCTGGCGATGCCGTTGTCGACCGTGAGCAGCACATCGGGCTTCTTCTGCATCGCCAGGTCGACGATGGTGGGCGTGAGGCCATAGCCATGCACCGCGCGGTCAGGCACCACGTGGTGCAGCGTGCCGGGCTGCGCGCCCAGCAGCTTGAGGCCGCGCAGCGCCACGGCACAGGCGGTGGCGCCGTCGCAGTCGTAATCGGCCACCACGCAGATGCGCTTGCCCGCGGCGAGGGCATCTGCCAGAAATCGCGCGGCGGCTTGGGTGCCGAGCAGGCCGGTGGGCGGCAGCAGGCGGGCAAGGCCGTCGTCGAGCTCATCGGTGCTGCGCACGCCGCGTGCTGCAAACAGCCGCGCGAGCAGCGGGTGCACGCCGGCTTGTTCGAGCGCCCACACCGTACGGGGCGGCGCGTCGCGCAGCGTGATCTTGGGCGTGTTCACAGGGCTTCCAGCAGGGGCGCCACGGGCGGTGGCGAGAAGCGCTTTTCCAGGCGCGACCACAGGCCTTGCGGCTGTGGCTCGAAGCGTTGGGCAAAGCGCTCGCCGCACAGCGTGAGCGTGACAGCTTCGCCTTGCAGCAGGCGTTTCAGCGCTTGCTCAACCTCGCCCGCGTCCAGCGCCCGCCAGGCGTCGGCCCAAGCCACCCAGTTCGAGTTGACGGCGGGCGCCCGCAGGCCCGTGGCGCAGAGCAGATCGGTCGAGGCCGGCGTGGGCTGCGCGCGACCACACCCGCTGAGCCAGAACGAGTTGACGGGCAGCGCACCCTGGCCCACCCGATGGTCGTTGAGCGGCTGTTGGTAGAGCAACATCTGCACCTCGTTTTGCAGCCGACGGACCAGCCGGGCTTGCGGCGTGGAGGGCAACCACAGGTCGATGTTGCGGCCGATCACGCGGTCGATGGAAGCGCAGGGCAGGGCGTCGAGCGAGTCGTGCGCCACATACCAGCGTGTGGGCGCACCCCAGGCCGTGACCCAGCCTTCGCTCTCGAACAGCGGCTTCACCGCTTCGAAGAGCGTGTGCGACTCTTGGGCGCTCAGGTGCAGCGCGTGCGGGTCGGGCAGGCTGATGTGGTCGGCGCCCACATGCCAGTGCACCGGCGTGAGCTGACCCCAGGCACGCGTGCCGATGTCGACGCTGTCTTGCACGGCGTTGTGCGCGGCCCAGGGCAAGGCGCCGTCAGCGCCTTGCCAGCCCAGGGCTTGCGCGTGTGCGCGCTCATGCGGAGGGCTGAGGCTGTATTCGTCGGTGCCGAGTGTTTCGGTCGGGGTGAGGCGAGCCAGCAGCTTGGCGAGGTTGGGGAGCTTGAGGCTGCGCAGGGTTTGCGTGCCTCGCTCGGAGAGGGCCGAGGCAAAGGGAATCAGCAAGTGCATTGGTGGATTATCGGTCTGCCCCCTGGTTGGCTCCCTGCACAACGCGCAGAGCCCGCCTTTCCCGCTTTCGCGGAAATACACATCGGGCGTCACCAAGCTGTCACCCCCCAGCCACAGCCGCGTCACACCTGAGGTCGACCATGCCGTCTCATGCAAAGAGACGCCGCCCTCCTGCAAGCATGGACCGCCCCCGCCGAACCCGCCGCTGGCGATGACGCGCCGCGAGAGAGCAAGCGCCACTACCGCAGCCTGTGGATATCCGACCTGCACCTGGGCACCCCCGGCTGCCAGGCTCACGCCTTGCTCGACTTCCTGAAGCACACTGAGTGCGAGCACCTCTTTCTGGTGGGCGACATCATCGATGGCTGGCAGCTGCGCCGCAGCTGGTACTGGCCGCAGTCGCACAACGACGTGGTGCAAAAGCTTCTGCGCAAAGCGCGCAAGGGCACGCGGGTGATCTTCATTCCGGGCAACCACGACGAGTTTGCGCGCCGCTACGTGGGCCACAACTTCGGTGGCATCGACGTGGCCGAAGAGTGGGTGCACCAGACCGCCGACGGCCGCAAGCTGTGGATCACCCACGGCGACTATTTCGACGGCGTGATCCAGTGCGCCAAATGGCTGGCGCATGTGGGCGACTCGCTTTATGAGTTCACCCTGAAGCTCAACCGCTACCTCAATTCTTTGCGTGCGCGCATGGGGCTGCCGTACTGGAGCCTCTCCAAATACCTCAAGCTCAAGGTCAAGCGCGCTGTCAACTTCATCGGTGATTTCGAAAACGCCGTGGCCAAGGAGGCGCGGCGTCGCGGCGCACAGGGTGTCGTGTGTGGCCACATCCACCACGCAGAGCTGCGTGAGATCGACGGCATCGTCTACGCCAACGATGGCGACTGGGTCGAGAGCCTCACCGCGCTGGCCGAGCACGCCGATGGCCGCCTGGAGATCATCGACTGGGCCGAGCACATGCGTGAGCGGCAGGCGACGGGCATCACCGTGACCACCGAGGTGCTGGCATGAAGATCGCGCTGGTCAGTGACGCTTGGGCTCCGCAGGTCAATGGCGTGGTGACCACGCTGGTCGAGTTGCATGAGGGTCTGCTGGCCAGGGGCCACGAGGTTGCGGTGATCGAGCCCTCGGGCTTCAAGCGCTTCCCGTGCCCGGGCTACCGCGAGATTGAGCTGGCCTGGCGCCCTGGCCGCAAGGTGGCCGAGATGCTCGAAGCCGCGCAGCCCGATGCCGTGCACATTGCCACCGAAGGCCCGCTGGGCTCGGCCGCGCGGGCCTACTGCCTGAAACACGGCTGGGCCTTTACCACCGCCTTCCACACGCGGTTCCCCGACATCCTGGCGCGTGCCCTGCACGTGCCCGAGAGCTGGGGCTATGCCTGGTTTCGGCGCTTTCACGCGCCGTCGAGCGGCATCATGGTGCCCAGCGATGGCATGTATGACATCTTGCAGGGCTACGGTTTCTCGCCCTTGCGGCACTGGTCGCATGGTGTGGACCTGAGCCTGTTCCAACCGGTAGAAGGTGCCGACCTGGGGTTGTCTCGGCCGGTGTTCCTGTATGTGGGCCGGGTCAGCTACGAGAAGAATCTCGATGCGTTTCTCAAGCTCGACCTGCCAGGCTCCAAGGTGGTGTACGGCGTGGGCCCGCTGGAGGATCGCCTGAAGCGCGAGTTCCCCCAGGTGCATTGGCGTGGGGTGGTGCCTCGCGCCGAGTTGGTCAACATCTACAGCGCGGCCGACGCCTTCGTCTTCCCAAGCCGCTCGGAAACCTTCGGCCTGGTGATGCTCGAAGCCATGGCCTGTGGCACGCCGGTGGCGGCTTATCCGGTGCCGGGCCCGCTGGACGTGGTTGCGCCGCGGCACAACGCCGACGATGGCGGCGTGTTGCACGACGATCTGCGTATCGCAGCCATGCGGGCGCTGGACATTCCACGTGGTGCTGCGCGCCGCCGGGCCTTGCAGTTCGATTGGGGCGAGGTGTGCCGCGAGTTCATCGAGCACCTGGTGCCGGTTCGTCACACAACTGCCATGAGCGTCACGAAACCGTCGCAAAAGGTTCATAAACTGGTTTCATGACCTCGGCACCTCGAAATCCAGCGCTACTCAACCGCGAAAGCTCGATCCTGGAGTTCAACCGCCGTGTGCTGGCGCAGGCGCTGCGTGATGACGTGCCCTTGCTGGAGCGCCTGCGCTACATCTGCATCGTGTCATCGAACATGGACGAGTTTTTCGAGGTGCGTTTCGCCGACTACATAGAAGCCGTGCGCCAGCCCGGCGCCGGCGTATCGCAGCGCGACCTGGAAACCGTGGCAGCCGACGCCCACAGGCTGATCGACGAGCAGTACCGCGTCTTCAACGACGAAGTGATGCCGGCGCTGCAGCGCGAGGGCATCCAGATCCTCAACCACTCCGACCGCAACGAAGCACAGCGGCGATGGGTGGAGCAGTTCTTTCATCGCCAGGTGCGCCCGCTGCTCGTGCCGGTGGGGCTGGACCTATCGCACCCCTTCCCCCAGGTGGCCAACAAGTCGCTCAACTTCATTGTCCGCTTGGGCGGCAAAGACGCCTTCGGCCGCGAGAACACGATTGCCATCGTCAAGGTGCCGCGTGTGTTGCCGCGCGTGATGCGCTTGCCCGATGAGCTGGTCGAAGGCCATGAAAAGGGCGCGCAGGCTTTCGTGCTGCTCACGAGCGTGATCCGCGCGCACTTGGCCGAGCTGTTTCCAGGGCGCGAGGTCGAGGCGTTTTCGCAGTTCCGCCTGACACGCGATTCTGATCTGGCGGTGGACGAAGAAGATGTGGTCAACCTGCGCCAGGCCCTGCGCTCAGGGCTGACCACGCGTCACTTCGGCCAGGCGATCCGGCTGGAGGTGGTCAACACCTGCCCGCCCGAGCTGTCGGAGTTTTTGTTGACACAGTTTGCCCTGCCGGCCGCTGCGCTGTACCACGTGAACGGCCCGGTCAACCTGGTGCGCCTGAACGCACTGATCGACACGGCCTATGCGCCGCAGCTGCGCTTCAAGCCGCATGACGCACCGTGGCCACAGGGGCTGTCGCGCGACGAATCGATCTTCGAGCGACTGCGTGCGGGCGATGTGCTGATGCACCACCCTTATGAATCTTTCGAGCCGGTGGTGCAGTTTTTGCGCGAAGCGGTGGACGATCCCGATGTGCTGGCGATCAAGCAGACCATCTACCGCACGGGCAGCGAGTCGCCGCTGATGGATTTGCTGATCGAGGCGGCGCGCCGTGGCAAGGAAGTGATGGCCGTGGTGGAGCTCAAGGCCCGCTTCGACGAAGAAGCCAACATCAATTGGGCCGAGCGGCTGGAGGCTGTGGGTGCGCAGGTGGTGTACGGCATCGTGGGCCTGAAGACGCATGCCAAGCTGCTGCTGGTGACGCGGCGCGAAGGCGGGAGGCTGCGGCGCTACGGGCATCTTTCCACCGGCAATTACAACCCCAAGACCGCGCGGCTCTACACCGACGTGGGCTACCTCACCGCCGACCCCGACCTCACGTCTGATGCTGACGCCGTGTTTCAGCAGCTTGCGAGCCTGGGCAAGACGCGCCCCTTGCGCCAGCTGCTGCAAGCGCCTTTCACGCTGCACAAGCAGATGCTGCGTCATGTGGAGCAGGTGATGCAGGCGGCACTGGCGGGCAAACCGGCGCGCATCGTGGCCAAGATCAATGCACTGACCGACGTGCCGCTGATCGACGCGCTCATTGCCGCCGGGCAGGCCGGTGCCGACATCGATCTCATCGTGCGCGGTGCCTGCATGCTGCCACCCGGCATCGCAGGCCTGACCGACCGCATTCGGGTGCGCTCGGTGGTGGGCCGGCTGCTGGAGCATTCGCGGGTGGCGTACTTCCGTTGGGGCTCAAGCGAAGACGATGAGGCGTTGTTTCTGTCGAGCGCCGACTGGATGAGCCGCAACATGTTTCGCCGCATCGAAGTGGCCTGGCCGGTGCGTGACGCGGCCTTGCGCCAGCGCGTGATCGACGAGTGTCTGGTGCCTTATCTGCACGATCAGCAAGACGCCTGGCGCCTTCACGCGGACGGCAGTTACGAGCGCGTGAGCACTGAAGGCCCGAGCGCCCAGAAAGCCTTGATGGAGTACCACGCCTGATGGACCTGATCTTGTGGCGTCACGCCGAAGCCCATGTGCTGCGCGAAGGGCAGACCGACTTGGAGCGCGCGCTCACCGGCAAGGGCGAGCGCCAAGCGCAGCGCATGGCCGAGTGGCTGAACCAGCGGCTCGCGCATTCGACCCGCATCTTGGTCAGCCCGGCGCTTCGCACCCAGCAGACCGCCAAGGCGCTCGATCGCAACTTCAAGACGGTGCAGGCGATTGCCCCGGATGCATCGGCGACCGCACTCCTGAGCGCGGCCCGCTGGCCTGAAGCGACTGAGCCGGTGCTGGTCGTGGGCCACCAGCCTACGCTCGGCCAAGTGGCGGCCTTGCTGCTGGGCGAGGTGGCGCAAACCTGGGTGATGAAGAAGGGCGCGGTTTGGTGGCTGCGCAGCCGCGAGCGCGAAACGGGTAACCAGGTGGTGCTGCAGGCGGTGCAGTCTCCTGACCATCTTTGATTCGCTGCCAGCCGGTTGTCCAGCGCCTGCTAGCAAACGGGGAACGACGGCCCTGGGTTTTCGAGGCCGCTGTTGACGGCATCGTGCAAGGCTCGCAAGGCCGCCACGATGGCGCTCGTCACGACGGGCGAGGCCAGCATGCCGTCTTGCGTCAGCGAGGTGCCATTCAACGCAATACTGACTGAAGCGGGCTCCACGATGAAGGCCGACATGGTTTTCAGTGTTTCGCGCAGTGCTGCGTCGGCCAGATGCGCGCGCGGCTGGGCGTTGAGTACGGCCACCGGTTTGTCGAGGAATGCTTCCAGGCTCACCAGCCAGTCCAGCGTGTTTTTCATGACACCTGAGACGCCATGCGCGTACTCGGGGCTGGCGATGATCAGCGCGTCGGCGGTGGTGACGGCGGCGCGCAAGCGTGCCACGGGTTGCGGTACTGCAGCCTCGCGGTCGATGTTGAAGAGCGGTAGCTCGCCTATGCCTGCATAGACCTCGATCTGCAGGCCGGGGGGTGCTAGCCGCGCAGCAGCTCGCAGCAAGGCCGTGTTGATGGAGGCGGCCCGCAGGCTGCCCGACAGGGCCAGAACCTTCATCAGCTCACGCCTTGACCAGCAGCCGCAAGGCACTGCTGCGCTCCCACACGCCGACCTCTTCATGCAGCAGGTACAGCGTGCGCGGGTGGGCCTCGGCCCAGCCGGAGGGGAGAGAGAGCTGCGCCTGTGCGCCTTGTCGTTGCAGCGTCAGGGCATGCGGATCGGCCTCGTCGCGCGCATGGCAGGCAATGATCGCCAGCCGCAGGCACAGTGCCTGCCAGGCAAAGCCGTCTTGCGCGAGCTGCGCCTCGACCTTGCGCAGACCGCCGCGCTGGGCCAGCACCAGGTCGGCGAGGCGGCGCTGTTGCGACTGCGAGAAGCCTGCGGCGTCTACATGGCCGAGCAGGTAGGCGCTGTGACGGTGATGGTCGTGGTGCGACACCATCATGCCCATCTCGTGCACCGCAGCGGCCCAGCCCAGCTCGCGTGTCAGCGCGTTGTCGGCAGAGGTCGCCACGCTGGCATACAGCGAGGCGGCCACATCGGCCACGCGCCGGGCCTGGGGTACATCGATCTCGAAGCGGCGCTGAAGCTCGGCCACCGAGTCGTCGCGCACGTCGTGGGCGGCGGGGCCGGTGGCGGCATTCAGCCGCTCGTCCAGGTCGAAGATCACGCCCTGGCGCAGCGCACCGCGCGCGGGCTGCAACGCTTCGATGCCGAAGTGCGTGGCCAGTGTGTAGAGGATGGCCAGGCCGCCGCCGATCACCGCGCGGCGGTCGTCTTTCAGGCCGGGCAGATTGAGCTTGTCGACGCGACCGGCGCGCAGGCATTGGTCCATGCACCAGCGCAGGCCGTCGGGCGTGATGACACCATCGCTCACGCCATTGGCGGCCAGCAGCTGGGACACGGCGCCAGCGGTGCCGGAGGAGCCCAGTGCTTCGTCCCAGTGCTGCGCGGCAAACGGTGCGAGCGCTTCTTCCAGCTCAGCGCCGGCGGCCACCTGTGCGCCACGAAACGCCTCTTCGGTGAACCGGCCTTCGCCGAAGTAGCGCATCGACAGGCTCACGCTGCCGACTTGAAACGACTCAGCGCGCACCGGCGTGCGGCCCTGGCCAAGGATCATCTCGGTGGACCGCCCGCCGATGTCGATCACCAGGCGGCGCTCCCCGGATGGCTGTAACCGCGCCACACCAGCGAAGATGAGGCGTGCTTCTTCGCGGCCCGAGATCACCTCGATGGGGTGGCCGAGCGCGGCTTGCGCGCGGGCGAGAAAGGCGTTGCGGTTCTGCGCCTCGCGCAGGGTTTGCGTGGCGACCGCGCGCACCTGCTTGGTACCAATGCCATCGAGCCGCTGGGCGAAGCGGCGCAGGCAGGCCAGGCCGCGCTGCATGGCGTCTTCGGTGAGCAGGCCCTGTGTGTCGAGGCCCGCACCCAGGCGCACGGTTTCCTTCAGGTAATCGATGCGTTTGTAGCGGCCCGGGCTGAGCTGCCCGATCTCCAGTCGAAAGCTGTTAGAGCCCATGTCGATGGCGGCCAGCAGCCCGGCATGTGGCGAAAGCGATGATTCCATGCCCCGGATTGTGCGGGGATTTCTGTGACGACCTGTCTGGCGTGGCGCTTCAGGTTGTGTAGTGCGCTGCCGTCTCGACGGCCGTGGCGGCGTCGTTTGATGCGGCCTTTGCGTCGTGGGCTTGCAAGAAGCCGCTCACCTCATGGTGCAGCAGGGGTGCCGCGATCAGGAAGCCCTGAACCGAGCCGCACCGGTGCTCGCGCAACACCTGGAGCGCATGTGCGTCTTCTACGCCTTCGGCGAGGGTTTCCATGCGCAGTGCGCGTGCCATGTCAATGGTGGCGCGCACGATGGCGCGCACGTCGGGGCGCTCAACGATTTCGCTCACGAAAGCGCGGTCGATCTTCAGCTGGTCGAACGGGAAGCGACGCAGATAAGCCAGCGACGAGTAGCCGGTGCCAAAGTCGTCGAGCGCGATGCGCACGCCCAGCTCGCGCAGCGTGTGCAGTTTGTCGAGCGTGGCGGGGCTGTCGCCCATCAGCACCGATTCGGTGATCTCGACCTCTAAGCGGTGTGCGGGCAGGCCGCTGGTGGCCAGTGCATGGGCCACGTCGGCGCGCAGGTCGCGCGCCATCACCTGCAGTGGCGACAGGTTCACCGCCACGCGTATGGCCTCGGGCCAGGCGCGTGCCTCCTTGCAGGCCTGGTGCAGCACCCACTTGCCGATCTCGTGGATCATGCCGGCCTCTTCGGCCACGGGGATGAACTCTTGCGGTGGCACCTCGCCCAATTCGGGGTGCTGCCAGCGCAGCAAGGCCTCGAAGGCGGTGACTTCGTTGGTGGCCAGGTTCACTTGCGGCTGGAACACCAGGTGCATCTGTTTGCCTGGAATCGCTTCACGCAGCGCGCGCTCGATGCTCAGGCGCTTCATCACGCGGGCTTCCATGCTGGGCGTGTAAAAGCTGAACTGGCCGCGGCCCGCGGCCTTGGCGGCGTACAGCGCGAGGTCGGCGCGCTTGAGCAGCATGTCAGCTTCTACGCCGTCCTGCGGCGCCATGGCCACGCCGAGGCTGGCGCTCAGGGGCACCGTCACGCCGCTGATTTCGCAGGGCTTGCTCAGGGCATAGAGCACGCGGCCGGCGACGAGGGCGATCTCGTCAACGTCGCTCACGTCGCGCACGATCAGGCCGAATTCGTCGCCGCCCAGGCGCGCCACCACGTCGCCCTCACGGCGCGCGGCCTGCAGGCGCTGGCCGACCACGCGCAAGAGCTGGTCGCCCATGTCGTGGCCCAGTGCGTCGTTCACCGTCTTGAAGCCATCGAGGTCCAGGCACAACACGGCGCAGTGCTCACCCGCCTTGCGCACGTTTTCAAGTGCGGCGTCGAGCTCGACGCGAAAGCGGTGGCGATTGCTGAGGTCGGTGACACCATCGAAATGCGCGAGCTGCCAGACATGGTGCTGCGCTTCGCGGGCCGCGGTAACGTTGGCGGCCACGCCGCGCCAGCCTTTGCCGCCTTCGATGGGCTTGGCGGTGAGTGACCACCAGATCGTGCGTTGAGCCACCCGCACTGGCAGCTCGATGTGGCTGAAGGGCGTGCCCCCGACGAGGTGATCGGCCAGGCGCTTGAGTGCCTCAGCGCCTTCGGCGGCCACCGATTCCCGCAACCGCCGCTGGCGGCGCAGCAGCAGCTCGAGCAGGCTTCGGCCTTCTAGCGCTTCGCTGGGGCGGCCGAACATGCGGGCCATGCGTGGGGACACCCTGCACAGCCGGCCTTCGCCATCGACTTCCCACAGCACGTCGGCGGCATGCTGCTCGAAATCGCGCAGCAGCAGGCCGATCACCTCGCGCTGCTTGTCCGAGCGCAGCTCGGCCATCAGCCGCCCCTTGAACATGCGCGACCAGGTCTGCACGCCGAAGCCCATGACGAGCAGGTACACCATCAGCAAAATCGTCATCGGCAAGATGACAGCCTCAGCCTGCTGCGCCAGCGCGGCGGCGGCGCCCACGCCCATGATCAAGGGGAAGACGGTGCCGGCCTGGCGGATGGCGGCCAGGGCGGTGGTGCCCGCGCACATCACGGCCACCGTCACGGCGGTGAGGATCAAGAACTGCGCGGGCGTAGCGACCGAGGTGAGCCAGGGTAGGGGCAGCGCCCAGAGCAGGCCCATCACCGTGGCGTGCGCGGTGGCGTGCGCGGTGGCCCGGCGTGACACCTGGCCGGGCGCATAGCCCCGCTGCCAGCGCCACCAAGCGCGCGCGCCCATGCCCACGGCGCAGGCGAGCAGGCCCGCCCAGGTGGCCATCAGCAGGGGCGAGACCTGGTCGCGAAACGTCCAGCACAAGGTGCCCACGCCCACGGCGTTGGCCACCACCACCAGCGGCGTAAGCGTGAGCACCGCCCGAATTTGCAGCGCGCGCAACCGAGCCCGCAGATCGTTGGTTTGCGGCTCTGGCAGCTCGGAAGGCTCGGCTCCATCAGCAAGGCTGCTGTCGTTGGTGAGCTGCGATTGCGTGTTCAAGGCGGGGGTGGATGTGGGCGCAACAGGGGCGTGCATTTGCCGCTTGCGCACAGCCCGAAAGCCGCGCACCTGCGGCGCAAGAAGCGAGGATTGCCGCTGCCGCAGCGGGGCGCAAGGGCGTCTATGCCACTCGCTCTGTTGCCGACGGGCTATCGGACAAAAAGTGCCGAAAACGACAGCACCCCCGAGCCAGGGTGGTGGCGTGAAGGGGCGGGGCTCTTCGTGCGGTTGTTCACGCCGCTGCGGGGGGCTCCACCTTGCCGTAAGCTTCAGCCCCTCGAAGCCGCGCGTGTTGCGCCGCTTTTTCTTGCCGCTGCGCTCATGACTCTTCTGTACATCATCACGGCCACACTGGCCGGAGGCCTGCTGTCGGTGTTGATTGCCGCCAGCCTCACCGTGAAGGTACTGGGCCGCGTGGTGCAACACCTGGTGAGCTTGTCGGCGGGCGTGCTGCTCGCCACTGCCTTGCTCAATGTGCTGCCTGAGGCCTTCGAGAGCAAGAGTGCCCATCCGCAGGCGTTGTTTGCCACGCTGCTGGCGGGTTTGATCTTTTTCTTCCTTCTGGAAAAAGCTGAGCTTTACCGCCACAGCCACCACCATCAGGGCGACGGGCACCACCACGACCATCACTTCGACCAGAAGCAGGCCGGGCGCGGCGGCTGGAGCGTGCTGATGGGCGACAGCATCCACAACTTTTGCGACGGCATCATCATCGCGGCGGCTTTTCTCACCGACACGCACCTGGGCCTGGTGACCGCGCTTGCCATCATTGCGCACGAAATTCCGCAAGAGGTGGGCGACTACATCGTGCTGCTCAACGCCGGCCTGTCGCGCAAAAAAGCGCTTCTGTACAACGCCCTGTCTGGCCTGTCTGCCGTGGTGGGCGGCGTGGTGGGTTACTTCATCGTCGGCCCGTGGGTAGAGCTCTTTCCCTACCTGCTGGTCGTGGCCTCAAGCAGCTTCATCTACGTGGCGGTGGCCGACCTGATCCCGCAGCTGCAGCACCGCCTGTCAATGAAAGACACGCTGGCCCAGTTGGCGTGGCTGGCGGTGGGAATGCTGCTCATCGTGGGCGTGCTGCGCTTCGTGCACGGCCACTAGCGGTACCACGAAGCGCGGAAAGGTCCGGCGCCGGGCCGGCCCAAGCCGCACGGCGGGGGGCTACCTCACCACCAGCACAGGTACCTTGGTGTGGGTCAGCACCTTCTGGGTTTCGCTGCCCAGCAACAGAGCGGTGACGCCGCGGCGCCCGTGCGAGGCCATCACGATCAGGTCGCACTCATGGCGGCGAGCGTGCTCGATGATGGCTTCCCAGGGGTGCAGGGCTTCCACCGAGTGGGCTTCGCATTGCAGGCCTGTGCGCTCGGCAGATTCGCGCACTTCTTTGACGCGGGCCGAGGCGATGCGCTCTTGCGCGTCGAAAAACTCTTGCGGCGGCGTGGGCTGCATCTCTGAGATCGCGCTGTAGGGGAACGGCTCTTTCACGCTCAGCGCGTAGAGCTTGGCGTTGACCGACTTGGCCAGCGCGATGGCGGTGTCTACCGCCTTCTTCGTGATGTCTGAGCCGTCGGTGGGAACCAGAATGCGATTGAACATGATCAGCTCCTTGAGTCAGTGACTTGAACGGGAGTGTTCGATGCGAAGGTAGTCCCATGGGCGGCCCGGGTCAACTGTGGCCTGGCTCTTCGCTTGTAGGCCTATCCCTACGCCTTGGCCATGGGGCGCGACGGGTCGCTGGACCATTCGCTCCAGGAGCCGGGGTAGAGGGCGCTGGTGCCCAGCCCGGCCACTTCCATCGCCAGCAGGTTGTGGCAGGCGGTCACGCCCGAGCCGCATTGGTGCACCACAGCTTGGCCGTCTAGCAGGGCGCTGAACTCGGCGCGCAGTTGCTCGGCGGGCTTGAAGCGGCCGTCGGCTTGCAGGTTGTCTTTGAAGAAGCGGTTGACGGCGCCGGGGACATGACCGGCCACGGCGTCCAGCGGCTCCACCTCGCCGCGATAGCGCTCGGGCGCGCGGGCATCGATCACCTGCACTTTGCCGAGTTGCGCCAGCAGCTGGGTGGCGTCGAGTGTGGGCGTGGCGGCCGGTTGCGTGGGGTAGGAGGCAAGGGGTGCCGGCCTGGTCACGTCGGTCGTCAAGGTGCCGCCTGCTTGCCGCCATGCGGCCAGGCCGCCATCGAGCAAGGCCACGTCGGCGTGGCCCATCCAGCGCAGCACCCACCACGCGCGGCCTGCATACATGCCGCCCTGGCGGTCGTAGACGACCACAGGCGTGCCGGGCGCTATGCCGCATAGACCCATCCATTGCGCATAGGCCTCACGATCGCGCAGTGGGTGGCGGCCATTGCGGCCGGTCTTGGGGCCGCAGAGGTCGCGGTCGAGGTGCACGTACTGCGCACCGCTCACGTGGCCTTCGTTGTAGCTGCGCTCGCCGGCTGCGGGGTCGGCAAGGTCGAAGCTGCAGTCCAGCAGCACGGGCTTTTGCGAGGCGGCGAGCAGCTCGGTCGCGCTGATCAGGGGGTTCATGGCTCAGCTTTCGTTGGGGGTTGCGGTGTCTGCGAAGGCCGTCTTGCTGCGCAAGAGGGTGGCGGCCAGGCCGGAGCACACGATGCACAACATGCCCAGCAGCGCCATCCAGGTGATCTTGTCGTTAAAGAGCAGCACGCCGTAGACGAAGGAGAAGGCGATGCCCAGGTACTGCAGGCTTGCGTTGACCAGCATCTTGCCGGTGCTGTAGGCCCGCGTCATCATCATCTGTGCGGTCGTGGCGAGAACGCCGACTGCGAGTAGCAGTGCCGCGCCGCGTAGCGTGTGGCCGTGCAGGCCGCCGCTCCAGATCGTGCTCAAGAGGCCCAGCAGCATGCCACCCAGCGAGAAGTAGAAGACGATGCGGTAGACCGGCTCGCCCGCGCGCCCGAGCGCCGTCACCTGCAGGTAGGCGGTGGCGGCGATCATCCCCGACAGCAGGCCGATGAGGCCGTGCCACAGCTGGTTCTCTTCCATGGTGGGCCGCAGGATCAGCGCCACGCCGGCAAAGCCGAGCATCACTGTTGCGATCAGGCGGCCGTCGACGCGAGAGGTGCCCAGCATCACGGCCCCACCGATCAGAAACAGCGCCATCCACACCGACGACATGTAGTTGAGCGTCATGGCCGTGGCCAGCGGCAGGTTGCCAATGGCATAGAACCACAGGCTCAGCGCCAGCACGCCGCTCATGCTGCGCCAGAAATGCATGGACGGCACCTGTGTGCGCAGTGTGCCGCCCTGGCGCCAGGTGACAAGGGCCAGGGCCAGCGCACCCACCATGCCGCGGTAGAACACGATCTCGCCGGTGGGGTAGAGCTCGGAGGCGAGCTTCACGCAGACGCTCATGGTGGCGAAGAGCAGTGACGCCAAGATCATGAGCGCCCACGGCGGAAGATTAGCCACGGAAATTCATGGTTCTGCGATACCAACTGTGGAACTGCTCCATGCCGTCTTCCATAGGCGACTGATATGGCCCGGCTTCGTTGTCGCCGCGCTCATACAAAGCCTTGCGCCCGGCGTCCATGCGCAAGGCGATCTCATCATCTTCCACACAGGTTTCCATGTAAGCCGCCTGCTGGGCTTCGACGAACTCGCGCTCGAAGGCGGTGATCTCTTCGGGGTAAAAGAACTCCACCACGTTGAGCGTCTTCTGTGGGCCCTTGGGGTACAGCGTGGACACCACCAGCACGTGCGGGTACCACTCGACCATGATGTTCGGGTAGTAGGTGAGCCAGATGGCGCCCTGCTTGGGCGGCTGGCCGTTGCGGAAAGCCAGCACCGCTTCATGCCATTTCATGTACACGTCGGAGCCGGCCTTGGCCAACGCCTTGTTGGCACCCACCGTTTGCACCGAATGGTGGCGGCCGAACTCCCAGCTCAGGTCGTCGCAGGTGACGAACTGGCTCAACCCGGGGTGGAAGGGGCCGACGTGGTAGTCCTCCAGGTAGACCTCGATGAAAGTCTTCCAGTTGTAGTCGCACTCGTGCATGTGCACGCGGTCTAGCACGTAGCCGCTGAAGTCGAGGTCGGCGCGTGGGCCGATGGCAGACAGATCGGCGGTGATGTCGCGGCCGTTGTCTTCGAATACCAGGCCGTTCCAGCTTCGCGTCTGGTAGCGGTTGAGGTGCAGGCAGGGGTCTTTTTCGAAGTGTGGCGCGCCGATCAGCTGGCCCTTGAGGTCGTACGTCCAGCGGTGCAGCGGGCAAACGATGTTCTGCCCCGTATTGCCCCGGCCATGCAGCATCACCGCCTGCCGATGGCGGCAGACATTGGAGATCAGCTCAATGCCCTTGTCGGTACGCACGAGTGCGCGGCCTTCACCTTCTTGGGGCAGGGCATAGTGGTCGCCTATTTCAGGTATCGCCAGCTCGTGCCCCAGATAGCGGGGCCCGTGCTGGAAGATGAGCTCCATTTCGCGGCGATGCAAATCGACGTCGAAGTAGGCAGAGACTGGAAGTTGTGGGCGGGGATGCTCTAAAGCGGTCCCAAGAGAGGGGAGAGCGAGGCTCAGGTCAGACATGATCCCGAGGGTTCCTTACAACCGATGTGAACGTGCCACCCGTGTATCGCTTGCGGGTGGGAGGTTTCGCTGCGCACGGCGCGGACAGGGCGGCCCCTGTCATTCAGCGAAGGCGGGATTGTACCCACCGGGTCAGAGGCCGTCGGCACTCGCGGGTCTCTTGCGGTCTCTTTGGTGGGCTGTGCCCATCTGGTGCACCCAGGCAACGCTTGGCGGGGGCTGGCTGACTACAATCTTGCTTTTGCCCGTACCCGATGGCCAGAACACCCCCCGCCCCGACTTCCAGCCCGTTGCCCGCCAATTACGAACAGGCCCTGGCCGAGCTGGAAGCCCTGGTGGTGGCCATGGAGGGCGGCCAACTGCCCCTGGACGGCCTGCTCCAAAGCTACCGCCGCGGCGCCGACTTGCTGAGCTACTGCCGCGAACGCCTTGAAGCCGTGGAAGTGCAGGTCAAGGTGCTCGAAGAAGGCCAACTGAAGCCTTGGAAAAACGAATGACCGAGGTTGATTACGAATCGTGGTCGCGCCAGCAGCTCGACTCCGTCGAGTCGGCGCTGTCGGCCTGGGTGCCCGGTGCGGCACCTGCCGGCCTGGGCCAGGCCATGCGCTACGGCGTGCTCGACGGTGGCAAGCGCCTGCGACCCCTGCTGGTGCTGGCGGCGGCCCATGCCGTCGGTGCGCAAGGCGAAGCTGCCTTGCGCGCGGCCTGTGCGGTGGAGCTGATACACGCCTATTCACTGGTGCATGACGACATGCCCTGCATGGACAACGACGTGCTGCGCCGGGGCAAGCCCACGGTGCACGTGCAGTTCGGCGAGGCCCAGGCCATGTTGGCGGGCGATGCCATGCAGGCGCTGGCCTTCGAAGTGCTCACGCCAGAACAAGGCGTGCCGCCCGTGCTGCAAGCCAAGCTGTGTTCCCTGCTGGCCCGCTCGGCCGGCCATGCCGGCATGGCCGGCGGCCAGGCCATAGACCTGGCGAGCGTCGGCTTGTCGCTCGACGAGCAAGCGCTGCGCGACATGCACCATCGCAAGACCGGCGCCTTGCTGCAGGCCAGCGTGCTGATGGGCGCGGCCTGCGGCATCACGAGCGCCACTGCATGGCAGGCCCTGGGCGACTATGGCGACGCCGTCGGGCTGGCCTTCCAGGTGGTTGACGACATCCTCGACGTGACCCAGGCGTCAGAGACGCTCGGCAAGACCGCCGGCAAAGACATTCACAACAACAAACCCACCTATGTGACGGTGCTGGGGCTGGACGCCGCCCGGCGCCACGCCCAGGAGTTGCGCGAAAAAGCGCAAACAGCACTCGCGCGCAGCTCACTGGCCAATGCACGTTGGCTGGCCGAGTTGGCCGACAAAGTGGTGGAAAGGGACTGCTGACCATGAACCACACGCTGCTCAACACCATCGGAGGCCCGGCCGATCTGCGTGGCTTGTCTCGCCCCGAGCTCAAGCAGCTTGCCATCGAGCTGCGCGACTACGTGCTCCAAAGCGTGTCTCAGACCGGCGGCCACCTGTCGTCCAACCTCGGCACGGTCGAACTTACGATTGCGTTGCACCATGTGTTCAACACACCCCACGACCGCATCGTGTGGGACGTGGGCCACCAGACCTACCCGCACAAGATCCTCACCGGCCGGCGCGAGCGCATGTCCACGCTGCGACAGCAAGGCGGGCTGTCGGGCTTCCCGCGGCGTATCGAGAGCGAGTACGACACCTTCGGCACCGCGCATTCATCCACCTCCATCTCGGCGGCGTTGGGCATGGCCATGGCCGCCAAGCTCAGGGGCGAAGAGCGCCGCTCGGTGGCGGTGATCGGCGACGGCGCCATGACGGCCGGCATGGCCTTCGAGGCGCTCAACAACGCCGGCGTGTCGGGCGCCAACATGCTGGTGGTGCTGAACGACAACGACATGTCGATCTCGCCGCCGGTCGGGGCCCTCAATCGCTACCTGGCGCGGCTGATGAGCGGCAAGTTCTACGCCGCCGCGCGCGACACCGCCAAGACCGTGTTGAAAAATGCTCCACCGCTGTTCGAGCTGGCGCGGCGCTTCGAAGAGCACGCCAAGGGCATGGTCGTGCCCGGCACCATTTTCGAAGAGTTCGGCTTCACGTATTTCGGCCCCATCGATGGCCACGACCTCGACTCGCTGGTGCCCACGCTCGAAAACCTGCGTGACATGAAAGGCCCGCTGTTCCTGCACGTGGTCACCAAGAAGGGCATGGGCTACAAGCTGGCCGAGGCCGACCCCGTCAACTACCACGGGCCCGGCAAGTTCGACCCTGCGGTGGGCCTGCAAAAGCCTGCCACACCGCCCAAGAAGACCTTCACCCAGGTGTTCGGCCAATGGCTGTGCGACATGGCCGAGGCCGACAAGCGCCTGATCGGCATCACGCCGGCCATGCGCGAAGGCTCGGGCATGGTTGAGTTCGAGCAGCGTTTTCCTACCCGCTACTACGACGTGGGCATCGCCGAGCAGCACGCGGTTACCTTTGCAGCCGGCCTGGCCTGCGAAGGCATGAAGCCGGTGGTGGCGATCTACTCCACCTTTTTGCAGCGCGCTTACGACCAGCTGATCCACGACGTGGCCATCCAGAACCTACCGGTGGTGTTCGCGCTAGACCGCGCCGGCCTGGTGGGTGCTGACGGCGCCACGCACGCCGGCGCCTACGACATCGCCTTCCTGCGCTGCATACCCAACATGAGCGTGCTGGTGCCGGCCGACGAAAACGAGTGCCGCCAACTGCTCACCACCGCTTTCCAGCAAGACCACCCCACGGCTGTGCGCTACCCGCGCGGCGCTGGCGCTGGCGTGGCCACAGACGCAGCGCTCACCGCCTTGCCTTGGGGTCGGGGCGAAGTGCGCCGCCAGGGCGAGCGCATTGCCGTCCTGGCCTTCGGCACCATGCTCTACCCGGCGATGGTCGCCGGCGAAAACCTGAACGCCACGGTGGCCAACATGCGCTTCGTCAAGCCGCTGGATGTCGCGCTCGTGACTGAACTTGCGCGCAGCCATGATGCAATCGTGACCGTGGAAGAAGGCTGCCTCATGGGCGGCGCCGGCAGTGCGGTGCAAGAAGCACTGGCGGCGGCGCGCATCGAGGTACCGGTTCTCACTCTGGGCTTGCCCGATGAGTTCATCGAGCATGGTGACCCCGCCAAGCTTCTCAGCTTGTGTGGCCTGGATGCCGCGGGCATCGAGCAGTCGATTCTCCAGCGCTTCGGCGCGCGGCCGGCCCTGTTGCGGCCTGCCGCCAGCCGATAGCGTTCAGAAGTCGCAGCGCTTTGCCCTTGGGCCCTTCAGGGCGTCGCAATAGCTGTCATCCTTGCTTGCTATGAACCAAATGACTGACTTGAAGAACGCCCCAAGGCCGGCCGAGCCGGCCGTCCCCCGAGGGGATCTGAGCAGCCCGGCAAAGCCGGATCCACTCAGGAGTGCGTTGAAAGACACGCTGCACATTCCCGACACGCAGAGCGAGCGCGACGAGCGCCACCTGGCCATCCAGCGCGTGGGTGTGAAAGACGTGCGCTACCCGCTCACCCTGCGCACCGGCAAAGCCACGCAGCCCACCATCGGTATGTGGGACATGGCCGTGGCGCTGCCGGCCGAGCAGAAGGGCACGCACATGTCACGCTTCGTGGCCTGGCTTGATGCGCTTAACGAGCCGCTCGACGCCGCGCTGCTGCAAACACGCTTCACCGAAATGCTGAGCAAGCTGCACGCCACCGAAGGCCGCGTGGAAGTGAGCTTTCCTTTTTTCATCCGCAAGCGCGCGCCGGTGTCGGGCCTGGAAAGCCTGCTCGACTACCAGGGCAGCTGGGTGGCCGAAGCCGTGAATGGCGTCACCACGGTGTGGTCGCAGGTGCTGGTGCCGGTGAAGTCGCTGTGCCCCTGCTCCAAGGAAATCTCTGACTACGGCGCCCACAACCAGCGCTCGCACGTGATCATTCGCGCCGAATTGCTGCAAGAGGTGGCGTGGGGCGAGCTGGTGCGCTTCGCCGAAGAGTCGGCCTCGTCGGAGATATGGCCCATGCTCAAGCGAGCTGATGAGAAGTGGGTCACCGAGCACGCCTACGAGAACCCCAAGTTTGTGGAAGACCTGGTGCGCGATGTGGCGCTGCGGCTGAATGCCGACAAGCGCATTGGCCGCTACAGCGTCGATGTGGAGAACTTCGAGTCGATCCACAACCACAGCGCTTACGCTCGGATAGAACGTTAGCCCCCCAGTCGCTGCGCTTCTGCCCCCAAGGGGCGCCGCCCTAAGGCCCGGCAAAGCCGGATCCTTGGGCGTTGCATGATCGGCAACTCGCTGCGCTTGTCGCATGCGGCGCATGCTCGACCCTCAGGTAGCATCCGCCTCAACATGAATTTGCCTTACGAACTTCAAATTGGTTGGCGCTACACCCGTGCCGGCCGCGCCGGGCGGCGCAACGGCTTCATCTCTTTCATCTCGGGCGTTTCCATGCTGGGCATTGCGCTCGGCGTGGCGGCCTTGATCATCGTGTTGTCGGTGATGAACGGCTTCCAGAAAGAGGTGCGCGACCGCATGCTGTCGGTCATCGCCCACATCGAGGTGATGGACTCGCAAGGCGCAGCCCTCACCGACTGGCAGGCCACGGCCGCCAAGGCCAAGCAGAACTCGCAAGTCATAGGCGCGGCGCCCTTCATCGCCGCGCAGGCCTTGATCGCCCGCGGCGACGACATGCGGGGCGCCGTGGTGCGTGGCATTTCGCCAAACGATGAAGCCGGCGTCACCGACCTTGCCGCGCAGTTGAAAGACACCACGCTCGCCAAATTGACGCCGGGCACCTGGGGCATCGTGCTGGGGGTTGAGCTGGCCCGATCACTCGGGGTGAAAGAAGGCGACAACGTGACGATCGTCGCCCCTGGCGGGCAGGTCACCCCTGCTGGCGTGGTGCCGCGCCTCAAGCAGATGACGGTGGTGGGCACCTTTGATTCAGGCCACTACGAATACGACAGTACCTTGGCGCTGATCCACCTCGACGATGCGGCCAGGCTGTTTCGCGTGGAAGGGCCGACCGGCGTACAACTGCGCCTGAAAGACCTGCACCAGTCGCCGCAAGTTGCGGCTGAGCTGTCAGAACAACTAGGCCAGGCGGTCTCGGTGCGCGACTGGACGCGCACCAACCGCAACTGGTTCTCGGCCGTGCAGCTCGAGAAGCGCCTGATGTTCATCATCCTCACGCTGATCGTGGCGGTGGCGGCGTTCAACCTCGTGTCGACCCTGGTGATGACCGTCACCGACAAGCGCGCCGACATCGCCATCTTGCGCACGCTGGGCGCGAGCCCGCGCTCGATCATGGGCGTGTTCATGGTGCAGGGTGCGCTGGCGGGCGTGATCGGCACCTTTGCGGGTGTGCTCTTCGGCTTGTTGATTGCCTTCAACGTTGACGTGATCGTGCCCGTCATCGAGCACCTTTTCCATACCAGCTTCCTGCCGGGCAGCATCTATCTCATCAGCCGCATGCCCAGCGAGCCGCAGTCGGCTGACATCTTGCCCATCACGCTGATCTCGCTGCTGCTGTCGTTCGTGGCGACGCTCTACCCGAGCTGGCGCGCAAGCCGTGTGCAACCTGCCGAGGCGCTGCGCTATGAATGAGTCCACATACTCGCCGGTGATCCAGGCACGCGGCCTGCACAAGCGCTTCAGTGAAGGCGGGCTCGACGTGAATGTGCTGCAGGGCATAGACCTGCAGGTGGAGCGTGGCGAAACGGTGGCCATCGTTGGCGCCTCAGGCTCGGGCAAGAGCACCTTGCTGCATTTGCTGGGCGGGCTGGAAGCGCCCACGCAGGGCGCGGTGCAGCTGGCGGGGCGCGACTTCTCCCACATGAGCGCTTCTGCCCAAGGCGACTGGCGCAACCATCAGCTCGGTTTCGTCTACCAGTTCCACCACCTGTTGCCCGAGTTCACCGCGCTCGACAACGTGGCCATGCCGCTGCGCATACGCCGCATGGCCAAGCCCGAAGCGCGCGCGCAAGCGCAAGCCGTGCTCGCGCAAGTGGGGCTGGCCGAGCGGGTGCACCACCGGCCAGCTGAGTTGTCGGGTGGTGAGCGCCAACGCGTGGCGATTGCGCGTGCCCTGGCCGGCAAACCAGCCTGCGTGCTGGCCGATGAGCCCACCGGCAACCTGGATCGCGGCACGGCCGATGGTGTCTTCGCGTTGATGCTGGGCCTGGCACGTGACCAGCACATGGCCTTCGTGATGGTGACGCACGACGAAGGCCTGGCTGCCAAGTGCGACCGCGTATTGCGGCTGACGCTCGGCCGGCTGGACGGTTAAGCGCTCAGGCCACCCGTCCGAACCACCACACCGACAAGCCCGCCGAGAGCAGCACCAAGGCGGCGGCCACCGCGGCAAACAAGGCGGTGATCTCGGTCTCTTTTTTCTCGACGATGAGGCGTGAGCTAAGAGACTGGTAGACCTTCTTCAGGTCGGCCGCGGTGCCGGCGTAGAAGTATTCGGCGCGCGTCAAATTGGCCACATTCTTGAGCGTGTCTTCGTCGAGCCGCACGCGCATCGACCAGCCTTCGAAACCGATGGTCTCGCCTTCTTTGGTGCCTATGCCCACCGAGTACACCTTCACGCCGCGGTCAGCGGCCATCTTGGCGGCATCCAGCGGGTCGGGGCCGGTGGTGCGCTGGCCGTCGGTCAACAAGACGATGGCCGCCGAGTTGAACGAGCCAGGCTGCACCGGGGTGAATTCTTTCGGCGGCTTGTCGCCCGGGCTGAGCGGCATGTTGCGCTGGCCCGTGATTTGCGAGAGGTCGATGCCAGCGTCAGGAAATATGGTGGCCAGCGACAGCACGATGCCGCTGCCGATGGCGGTGCCGCGCTGCAACTGGAAGCGGTCGATCGCGGCCACGATATCTTCGCGGTTTTGCGTGGGCGGCTGCACCACCGCTGCGGTGCCTGCAAATGACACCACGCCCACCCGCACGTGGCGCGGCAGGTCGTTCAGGAAAGCCTTGGCCGCCTCTTGCGCAGCCACCATGCGGTTGGGCTGTACGTCGGTGGCGCGCATGCTGCCCGACACGTCCATCGCGAGGATGATGGTCTCTTGCTGCAGCGGCAGCGTGACCACCGCGCGCGGCCGGGCGCTGGCCAGCAGCAGCGTGGCCAACGCGATGAGCATCAGCGCCGGCGGCACATGCCGGCGCCAGCCCGGCCCCTTGCCCATGGCCTGCTTGACGATGGTGAGGCTGGCAAAGCGCAGCGAATTCTTCTTGCGCCGGTGCAGCAGCCACCAGTACAACGCCACCAACGCTGGCAGCGCCAGCAGTGTCCAGAGCAGGTCAGGCCACGCGAAGCTCATGGTGACCCTCCGCAGGTTGTGACGGCTTCAGGTGGGTCGGCATGCCCCCTCCCGCCGACAAACGGCTGCGTCGCCGACGCAGCTCGACAAAGCGCAGCAGGGTGGCGACCAGGTCTTCGTCGGTCGACAGCTCCAGCGCGTCCACGCCGGCGTGCGTGAGTGCGGCGCGCAGCTCGGCCTCCTGCTGGTCGGCGGCCTGGGCAAAGCGCTCTCGGAAGCCGGGGTCTTGCGTATCGACCAGCAGGTGCTCGCCGGTCTCGGCGTCTTGCAGCGTGACCATGCCGAGGTCGGGCAGGGCCATCTCCATTGGGTCGTAGAGACGCACGGCCAGCACCTCGTGGCGTTGGGCCAGCTGTGCCAGGGCATTTCCCCAACCGGGCGAGCTGATGAAGTCCGACACCACGAACACGGTCGAGCGGCGCGGGATCAGCGGGGCCGCGCGCAGCAGCAGGTCTTGCAGCTGCGTTTGCGTCTTGGCTTGTGGCGTGGTGTGTTTGCGGATGCGTTGCAGCAGATGCAGCACATGAGTGCGGCCGTTGCGCGCAGGCAGCACCTCGTCGAGTTGCGTGCCGTAGAGCATGGCGCCTACCCGGTTGCCATGGCGGGTGAGCAGGCGGGCGAGCACGGCCACGAATTCGGTCGACACGCTGCGCTTGCTGCGCTGCGAACCGAAGTCGACGCTGCCAGAGAGGTCGAGCAAGAACCACGCGGTCAGCTCGCGGTCTTCGGTGAATTCGCGCACATAGGGTTGTTGCAAGCGCGCCGTCACGTTCCAGTCGATGTGGCGCACATCGTCGTGGTGCTGGTACTCGCGCAGGTCGGCCAGGTCCAGGCCCGCGCCGCGAAAAAGCGTGCGGTAGTCGCCCTGCAGCACGCCGTCCAGACGGCGTATCACCGTCCATTCGAGCCGCCGCAGGATGGCCTCAGACGTTGTTGCTTCGTTCGCCGGCATGGTGGGCCATGGGTTTGTTGGGCTTGGCTACCTTCTGCACGATCTTGTGGATGATCTGATCGGCCGTGAGCGAATCGGCCAGTGCCTCGTAGCTCAGCACCAGGCGATGACGCAGCACGTCGGCCACCAGGTCGAGCACGTCTTCAGGCAGTGCGTAGTTGCGCCCGCGCATCATGGCCAGCGCCTTGGCGCCTTCGATCAGGCCGATGGTGGCGCGCGGGCTGGCGCCGAAGTTGATGTACTTGGCCAGGTCGGCCAGCCCGTGCTTGGCCGGTGTGCGCGTGGCCCCCACCAGCTTCACGGCGTATTGCACCAGCGAAGGGTCGACGTATACCTGGCGGCACTCGCGCTGCAGCTCGGCCAGCTGGGTGGTGCTGGCCACGGCGTTGGTGATGGTGGGCTCACCGGTCACGCGGCCAACGATCACGAACTCTTCTTCTTCGCTCGGGTAGTCGACCAGCACTTTCATCATGAAGCGGTCGACCTGCGCTTCAGGCAGCGGGTAGGTGCCTTCAGTCTCGATCGGGTTTTGCGTGGCCATCACCAGGAAGGGCGACGGCACCTTGTGTGTTTCGCCGGCGATGGTGACTTGGCGCTCTTGCATCACTTCGAGCAAAGCACTCTGCACCTTGGCCGGCGCGCGGTTGATTTCGTCGGCCAGCAGCAGGTTGGCAAACACCGGCCCTAGCGAGGTGGCGAACTCACCGGTTTTCTGGTTGTAAATGCGCGTGCCCACCAGGTCGGCCGGCACCAGGTCGGGCGTGAACTGTATGCGCTTGAAGCTGCCGCGCAAGGTGGTGGCCAGCGTCTTGATGGTGATGGTCTTGGCCAGCCCGGGCACGCCTTCCACCAGCAAGTGGCCCTGCGCCAGCATCGCCACCATCACGCGTTCGAGAAAGCGGTCTTGGCCGACGACGACGCGCTTCACCTCGTAGAGGATCTGCTCCATCAGCGTGGCGGTCGGGCTCGATTCTTTGATGCTCATGTGGATTTCAATCAGAAAGGCGGCATGCCCGCCGCAGCGGCGGCGTTTTCGATGGGAACGGCAAAACCGATGCCGATGAAGGTGCGCTGATCCGACGGGTTCAAGATGGCCGTGACGATGCCCACCACACTGCCATCCATGGTGACCAGCGGCCCGCCCGAGTTGCCTGGGTTGGCGGCAGCGTCGAACTGGATCAGGTTGGTCAGCTTGCGCGCACCTTGCGGCGAGCGAAATTCGCGCTTCAGGCCCGACACCACTCCGCCCGACACCGATGGCCCAATGCCGAAGGGATAGCCCACAGCAATCACTTCGTCGCCGGGCATGAGGTCGCCGGTGGAGCGCATGGTGGCCGCCTGCAAGTCGTCTGGGATGGACTTGGCGCGCAGCACGGCCAGATCGTTTTCGGGCTGCACACCGACGACGGCGGCTTCGGACTCGCTACCGTCCCAAAAGGTGACCTTCAGGCGCCTGGAGCCCGAGACGACGTGCAGGTTGGTGAGGATGGTGCCGTTGTCCACGATCACCACACCAGTGCCGGTGGCGTGCTGGCCGCGCGAGGGAGCTTCGCCTTCATCGTCGGTCTTCTTCTTGCCCTTGCCTGGCGGCGGCGTGGGCGAGTCGTCGACCTCGTCGTCGCCCTCTACCCGCACGACCGACGGCGAGATGGCGGCATAGGCTTTGGCGTAGGCCGAGGGCAGCGGGTCTTTCTCAAGTGCGCGGCGCACCGAGGCATCGATGTCTTGCTGGGTAAGGCGCTGGGCGGCGGGCAGGAAGAAGCGGCCTGTCATTGCTCCCGTCAACACCAGCAGCACACCCACCAGGGCCCAGGCGAGGCGCGTGCGAAGCCGGTGGCGTTTGGCGGCGGTGGCTGGGGCGGGCGCTGCCGCATGGATGGCGGGCGCGGGCATCGCGGCCTGTCGCGGCGAGCGGCTGTAAAGCGGAGCCTTTCTCATGCCTGCCACCTCCACCGAAAGGGGGCGTTCACGGGGAACCAGGAGCCGGCGCGAAAAAGCCGGCCGGCGACAGGCACACCGTATCACGCCAGCGGGTTCCGTGCACTCGCAAGGCATGATGCCGCCATGTTCTGGATCGACACCCATTGCCACCTCGACGCGCCGGAATTCGGTGCCGACCGGGCCGCCGTCGTGGCACGCGCCAAGGCGGCGGGCGTTGCGCAGATCGTGCTGCCGGCCGTCGCCCGCAGCAATTTCGAAGACGTGCGCGCTCTGGCCCACGAGCACGGGCTCGCTTATGCACTGGGTATCCACCCCTTGTGTGTGAACGATGCCGCAGAAAGCGACCTGGGCGCCTTGCGCGATGCCTTGGCAGCGCACCGGGACGATCCGCGCCTGGTGGCCGTGGGCGAGATCGGCCTCGACCATTTCGTGCCCGGGCTGGACCAGCCCAAGGCTGAACATTTCTATGCCGAGCAACTCACGCTTGCGCGTGACGCCGGTTTGCCCGTGATCGTGCATGTGCGGCGCTCGGCTGATGCCTTGCTCAAGCATCTGCGGCGAATCTCGGTCAAAGGAATCGCCCATGCCTTCAATGGCAGCGACCAGCAGGCGCAAATCTTCGTCGAGCTCGGCTTCAAGCTCGGCTTTGGCGGGGCCATGACCTTCGACCGTGCCTTGCAGATCAGGCGCCTGGCGCAGCTAGTGCCGGCCGAGGCGCTGGTGCTGGAGACCGATGCGCCCGACATCCCGCCGCACTGGCTTTACAAGACCGCCGAACAGCGCGCCGCCGGTGCGACGGCCCGCAACGAGCCGGCCGAGTTGCCGCGTATGGCCGCCACGCTGGCCGAGCTGCGCGGCTGGAGCCTGGCGCAGACGGCGCAGACCTGCGCCGCCAATTCCCTGGCCGCGCTGCCCAGGCTGGCCGCTCTGGCAGACTGACTCGCCGATGCTTGTTGCCCACGACCCTGCGAACCCGCTCCTGCCCACACCCTTGCTAGAGGGCCTAGACCCCGTGATCGCCGCAAACACGCGGCTCATCGTGCTGGGCAGCTTCCCGAGCGTGGCGTCTTTGCAAGCCGGCGAGTACTACGCCCACCCGCGCAACCACTTCTGGCCGTTGCTGTCGTCGCTCTGGGGTGTCGACCTGCGCGCCATGCCTTACGGTGAGCGTTTGCAAGAAGTGATGCGACATGGTCTGGGCATCTGGGACGTGTACGCCCATTGCCGGCGCGAGGGCAGCCTCGACAGCGCGATCCACGATGCCGAGCTTAACGACCTGCTGGGCCTGAAGCCGCGGGCACCGTGCCTGCAGGCCATCGCCCACAATGGTGGCGAGTCGGCGCGGGCCATGCGCTACACCCGCTCGCTTGGTGTCGATGTGCTGCGCCTGCCCTCGACCAGCCCGGCCAATGCTTCATGGAGCTTCGAGCGCAAGCTGGCCGCCTGGCGCGCAGCCTTCACCATCCACCAGATCGCATGAAACAGAAAAAGCCCCCTGAGATGGCGCCCGCCACCTTGTCCGAGTTTGATGGCGTGCGCTATCTGCACCTGGGAACGCCCTGGGTGCAAGGTGCCATGCGGGTGCGCAAGCCACACGCCATAGAGCTCGACTACGTGCAACGCATGATGGTGTGGCTGCTGTTTCGCGAAGGCGGTCGCCTGACGAAGGGCCATGCCGTGCAGCTGGGCCTGGGCTCGGCCGCGATCACGCGCTTTTGCCACCGCAACCTGAAGATGAAGACCACGGCGGTGGAGCTCAACCCGACCGTCATCACCGCTTGCCGGCTGTGGTTTCATCTGCCGGCCGACGGTGCCCGCCTGAGCGTGCTGAACCAAGACGCGGCCGAGTACGTGGCCGACACGGCGCGTGCCGATTCGGCCGATGTGTTGTGCGTCGACCTCTACGACCACGACGCCGCCAGCCCCGTGCTCGACGGCCAGAACTTCTACGACGCCTGTTATCGCCTGCTGGCAGACGGCGGCGTGATGACGGTCAACCTGTTCGGCCGCGACGCCAGCTTCGAGCAAAGCGCGAACCGCATCGCCGCGGCCTTCGGCCCGCATGCCGTGCTCTCCTTGCGCCCGACCAAGGAAGGCAACACGGTCGTGCTCGCGGTGAAGAACCTTGCCTTTCCTGACCGCGACCTGCTTGCTGCCCGTGCTGAAAACATTGAAACTCGCTTCGGCCTGCCAGCACGCAAGTGGTTGCGCATGATTCGCGTCCTCTCTTAGCGTCTACCGGCCACAGCCCCCACCATGACGACTGCCGCTTCTCAAGCCAAACCCTCGAAGCCACTCAAACCCTCGAGCCCGCACCCTGCGGGCCGGCTGGAGTGGCGGCGCCTGCTGCGCTGGCTGCTCGAAGACGGCATCATCAGCGCCGCCAACCACGAGCAGACGTCGCACCGCTTTGCGGCTGGCGACAGCGTGCAGCACCCGTTGGTGCGCCTGGCCAACGCCGAGCTGATGAACGCCAAGACCGGCAAGCCGCTCGACATCGAGATGCTCACCGAATGGGTGGCCGGGCATTGCGGCCTGCCGTACTTGCGCATCGACCCGCTGAAGGTTGACGTGGGCCGCGTGGCCGACGTGATGTCCATCACCTACGCCGAGCGCCGCCGCGCGCTGCCGCTGCAGTTCGGGCTCAGCGAAGTGACGGTCGCCACCAGCGAGCCCTTTGATCTGGGCTGGGTGCCCGAGATCGAGGCGCACACCCGCAAGGCGCTCAAGATGGTGGTGTGCAACCCGCTCGACGTGGTGCGCTTCACCACCGAGTTCTACACGTTGCAGCGCTCGGTCAAGGCCGCCATCAAAACCGGCGAGATGACCTCCACCGCGAGCTTCGAGCAGTTGGTGGAGTTGGGCCGCAGCAACAAGCAGCTCGACGCCAACGACCAGGGCGTGGTGCAGGTGGTCGACTGGCTGTGGCAGTACGCCTTCGATCAGCGCGCGAGCGACATTCACCTTGAGCCGCGGCGCGACCTGAGCGTCATTCGCTTTCGCATCGACGGTGTGATGCACACCGTGTATCAGCTGCCGCCTGGCGTGATGAACGCGATGGTCGCGCGCGTGAAGCTGCTGGGCCGCATGGACGTGGTCGAGAAGCGCCGCCCGCTTGACGGCCGCATCAAGACGCGCAACCCGCAGGGCGATGAAGTCGAAATGCGCTTGTCGACGCTGCCCACCGCCTTCGGCGAAAAGATGGTGATGCGCATCTTCGACCCCGACACCACCGTCAAGCAACTCGACGCGCTCGGCTTCGGCAGCCACGATGCGCAGCGCTGGGAATCGCTGGTGTCGCGTGCGCACGGCATCATCCTCGTGACCGGGCCCACCGGCTCGGGCAAGACCACCACGCTGTACTCCACGCTGCGCCGTCTGGCCACCGACGAGGTCAACGTCTGCACGATCGAAGACCCGATCGAAATGATCCAACCGGCGTTCAACCAGACGCAGGTGCAACCGACCATCGACCTCGGGTTCGCCGAAGGATTGCGCTCACTCATGCGTCAAGATCCCGACATCATCATGGTCGGTGAAATACGCGATCTCGAAACCGCAGAGATGGCGATCCAGGCTGCGCTCACCGGCCACCTTGTGTTCAGCACCTTGCACACCAACGACGCCGCTTCAGCCATCACGCGCCTGGCCGATCTGGGGGTGCCGCCCTACCTCATCAGTGCCACCGTCATCGGCGTGCTGGCGCAACGCCTGGTGCGCACACTGTGTGCGAACTGCAAACAGCCCGATGAGGTGACCACAGCCGAAACCATCGACGAAGTGGTGAAGCCGTGGCGCATCAACGGCAAGGTCAAACCGTACAAGGCCGTGGGCTGCCTAGAGTGCCGCATGACAGGTTATCGCGGTCGCGCAGGCCTTTACGAGTTGCTCAACATCAGCGCTGCGGCGGGTGCGTGCATACACCCTGTGCCCGACATCGCCAAGCTACGCAAGCAAGGCTTGAGCGAGGGCTTGCGGCCTCTTCGTCTTGCGGGTGCGATGAAGGTGGCCGAGGGCCAAACCACCATCGAAGAAGTGCTGCGCGCCACGCCTGCATGGGACGTTTGACGAAGCAAGTGAACCTCAACTGAATGGCGTGCCAACCCGCAGGCTGCTACGTGTAAACCACACAGCTTGCCCTAGTTGTTGCTGCCTAGAATCGTTTGATTCTGGTTCGTGAGGAGCAGCACTTGAAGATCAAGAGCGAGAAAGATTTTTGGTCGGGAATCATGTTCCTGGTGGTGGGCGTCGTGTTTGCTGTGGGCGCCACCAACTACAGCATGGGAACCGGCGCGCGGCCTGGCCCAGGCTATTTCCCGCTCATCCTCAGCGTCATCCTCGCCATCCTCGGTGCAGTGGTGCTGTTCAAGTCGCTCACCATCGAAACAGAAGGCGGCGACCGCATTGGTCAAATTGCCTGGCGCCCCTTGTTGGTCATCACCCTGGCCATTGCCATCTTCGGCGCCTTGCTGTCGCGGCTCGGCATGGTCATCACCATCCCCATCCTGATCATCATCACCAGCTTCGCGGGTGACGAGTTCAAGTGGCGCGGCGTGCTGGTCGCATCCGTCGTGCTCACGTTTTTTTCATGGCTGATCTTTGTCGCGGGCTTGAAGCTCACGATCCCGCTCTGGCCTTCATTCATCGCCAGCTGAGCCGAGCTCGCCACAGAAAGCAGAGTTGAACCATGGATTTGCTCAGTAACTTGGCGCTTGGGTTCGGTGTTGCATTCACCGTCCAAAACCTTTTGTACGCCTTCGGTGGTTGCGTGTTGGGCACGCTCATCGGTGTGCTTCCCGGCTTGGGCCCTGTCGCAACGATCGCCATGCTCTTGCCCTCGATCTACGGGCTCGACGCCACGCCCGCACTCATCATGCTTGCCGGCATCTATTACGGCGCTCAGTACGGCGGCTCCACCACGGCCATCCTGATCAACGTGCCGGGCGAATCGTCTTCGGTGGTCACCGCCATTGACGGCTACCAGATGGCGCGCCAGGGGCGTGCGGGCTCGGCACTGGCAGTCGCTGGCCTGGGCTCGTTTTTCGCGGGTTGTGTGGGCACCATCATCATCGCGGCGTTTGCGCCACCGCTGACTGAGCTGGCCTTCAAGTTTGGGCCACAAGAATATTTCTCGCTGATGGTGCTGGGCCTCATAGGCGCGGTGGTGCTCGCCTCGGGCTCGTTGCTCAAGGCCATCGCGATGATCATCCTGGGCCTGACGCTCGCGCAGATCAACACCGACGTGATCTCGGGCACCGCCCGCTACAGCTTCGACATCCCTGAGCTCACCGACGGCATCGGTTTTGTGGTGATCGCCATGGGTGTGTTCGGCTTCGGCGAAATCATCTCCAACCTGGGGCAACCGGCCGAGCATCGTGAGGTCTTCACCCATGAGGTGAAGGGCCTGTGGCCCACCAAGCAAGATTTCAAGGAAGCCTGGCCCGCGGTGGTGCGCGGCACGGCGCTGGGTTCGCTGCTTGGCGTGTTGCCGGGCGGTGGCGCCTTGCTGTCGTCGTTTGCTTCGTACACGCTTGAGAAGAAACTGGCTGGCGCAAGCGGCAAGTTTGGCAAGGGTGACATCCGTGGCGTGGCAGGCCCCGAGTCGGCCAACAACGCGGGTGCGCAGACCTCATTCATCCCGATGCTCACGCTGGGCATTCCACCCAACGCCGTGATGGCGCTGATGGTGGGTGCCATGACCATCAAGGGCATTCAACCCGGCCCGCAGGTCATGACCAGCAACCCGGAGCTGTTTTGGGGCCTGATCGCCTCGATGTGGGTGGGCAACGCAATGCTGGTGATCCTGAACCTGCCGCTGATCGGCATCTGGATCAAACTGCTCACCGTGCCGTACCGCTTTCTGTTCCCGGCCATCACGCTGTTCTGCTGCATCGGTGTCTACACGCTGAACAACAACAACTTTGACGTCTACATGACGGCCTTGTTTGCCGCGATCGGCTATCTCTTCTACAAGCTGGGCTGCGAGGGCGCGCCGCTGCTGCTGGGCTTCATTCTCGGGCCGATGATGGAAGAAAACCTGCGGCGCGCGCTGCTGCTGGCGCGCGGCGACTGGAGCACCTTCATCGTCCGCCCTCTGTCGGCAGGCCTGCTGATCGCGGCGTTCTTGCTGGTGGTGATCGTGATGCTCCCGTCTATCCGGAAGAAACGCGAAGTGGCTTTTATCGAAGACTGATCTCTTGGCGCACAGGCCGCCCACCAGCCGAAACAAGCCGCCCTCGGGCGGCTTGTTTCGTTTCCGACTAACCTTGGGGCCAAGAGATTCGAGGAGCTCTCGTCATGACGCATCACACTTTCGACTGGAACGCGGGCTACGCCACCCAGCGCCTGCCAATCTTCGGGCGCAACGTTGTTTCCACCTCGCACCCGCTGGCGGCGCAAGCTGGTTTGCGCATGCTGCTCAAGGGCGGCAACGCGGTCGATGCAGCCATCGCCGCCGCCGCTGCCATCACGCTCACCGAGCCGGTGAGCAACGGGCTGGGTTCCGATGCCTTTTGCATCTTGTGGGATGGCAAGGAGTTGCTTGGCCTCAATGCCTCGGGCCGTGCGCCCCAAGCCTGGACGCCTGAGTATTTCAAGAAAAAGTACGGCAACGACCCGAAGCAGCCACCCGTGCGCGGCTGGGACAGTGTCACCGTGCCCGGTGCCGTGGCGAGCTGGGTGGCGCTGAGCGAACGCTTCGGCAAGCTGCCGTTTGCAGACCTGATGGAGCCAGCCATCGAGATCGCCGAGCGCGGGTACGCGGTGTCGGTAGTCGTGCAGCAGAAGTGGGCGGCCGCCGCGCCCTTGCTGCAAGACCAGCCGGGCTACGCGCAAGCCTTCATGCCGCGTGGGCGCGCACCCGAGGTGGGCGAGTTGTTTCGGCTTCAAGAGGCCTCGCGCTCGCTGCGGCTGATCGCCGAAAGCAAGGGCGCGGCCTACTACGGCGGCGAGATCGCCGAGGCGGCGGCACGCCACGCACGCGAGCATGGTGGCGCCATCACAGTGGAAGACTTCGCCGCCTACAAACCCGAATGGGTCACGCCGCTGGGCAAGGGCTACCGCGGCCACACGCTGCATGAGATTCCGCCCAATGGGCAAGGCATTGCCGCCTTGATCGCGCTGGGCATCTTGTCAAACTTTGACCTGGCGGGCATGAAGGTCGACGGTGTCGATTCACAGCATTTGCAAATCGAAGCGATGAAGCTCGCCTTCGCCGACATCTATCGCTACGTGGCCGAGCCCGCCAGCATGGAGGTCACGCCAGAGCAGATGCTCGACGACGCGTATCTCGCCTCGCGCGCCAAGCTCATCGACATGAAGCGTGCGCAAGACTTCGGCGCGGGCAATCCGGTGAAGGGCGGCACCATCTACCTGAGCACCGCCGATGAGAGCGGCATGATGGTCAGCTTCATCCAGAGCAATTACATGGGCTTCGGCTCGGGTGTGGTGGTGCCGGGCTATGGGCTGTCGATGCAGAACCGCGGCCACGCCTTCAGCCTAGACGCCAAGAGCGCCAACGTGGTGGCGCCAGGTAAGCGGCCGTTTCACACCATCATTCCGGCCTTCCTCAGCAAGGATGGCCAGCCGGTGATGAGCTACGGCGTGATGGGCGCCAACATGCAGCCGCAAGGCCACATGCAGACGCTGGTGCGCATGCTCGATTACAAGCAGAACCCTCAAGCCGCCTGCGATGCGCCGCGCTGGCGCTTCAACCAGGGGCTGGAGATCAACGTCGAAAGCGCGATGAACGCCACCACGGTGCAGGGCCTGGCCGAGCGCGGCCATGTGATGGAAGTGATTCAAGACTCTTACCAAGACTTCGGCGCCGGCCAGTTCATCTGGCGCCTGGGCGACCCGGCCGTTGAGGGCTATGTGGCCGCCAGCGACCCGCGACGCGACGGCCAGGCGGTGGTGTTTTGAGCGCCACGGCGGCCTCTGCTTCACCGCCCCGCGCCTTGTGGCCCGGCCTGCTGTTCGCGATCCTGGGCGCCATTGCCTTCTCGGGCAAGGCCATCATCGTGAAGCTGGCCTACCGTTATGGGGTGGATGCCGTCACGCTGATCATGTACCGCATGCTGTTCGGCCTGCCGATGTTCCTGGCGCTCTCGTGGTGGGCGGGGCGGGGCAAGGCGAGCCTCACGCGGCGCGACTGGCTGGCGGTGTTCGGCCTCGGGTTCAGCGGCTACTACCTGGCGAGCTTTCTAGATTTCGCCGGCCTGCAATACATCACCGCCGGGCTTGAGCGTTTGATCTTGTACCTGGCGCCTACGCTGGTGCTGGCGATGAGCGTGTTCGTGTTCAAGCGCAAGGTCTCTCGTCGTCAACTGATCGCACTGGGGGTGAGCTACTGCGGCGTGCTGCTGGTGTTTGGCCACGAGGTCACCTTGCTGGGCACAGACGTGGCGCTGGGCGCGGCGCTGGTGTTCGCCAGCACGGTGAGCTACGCGCTCTACCTCGTCTACAGCGGCGAAGAGGTCAAGCGCCTGGGCGCCTTGCGCCTCACCGGCCTGGCCACCTCGGTGGCCTGCGTGCTGTGCATCGCGCAGTTCTTCGTGCTGCGCCCCGTGTCGGCCATGGCGGTGGCGCCCGAGGTGATCTGGTTGTCGGTGCTAAACGCCACGGCCTGCACCTTCTGCCCGGTGTTGCTGGTGATGCTGGCGATCGAGCGCATAGGCGCGCCCATGACCACGCAGGTCGGCATGTTCGGGCCGTTGTCGACCATCATGATGGGCGTGGTGATCCTGGGAGAGCCGTTCACCGGCTGGATCGCCGCGGGCACGGCACTGGTGCTGGTGGGCATCTGGCTGCTCGCGCGTTGGCGTTGAACTGGGCACTGCGCCACGGGTGGGATTGAGAGGGGTCGACGACACGGCGCACCAGACTTGCTAGGCTCGCCCCTCTACTCACAGGAGCAGCTCACATGGATCTCGGCATACAAGGCAAATGGGCGCTGGTGTGCGCCGCCAGCAAAGGGTTGGGCAAAGGCTGCGCGCAGGCGCTGGTGCATGAAGGCGTGAACGTGGTCATTACCGCGCGCGGCGCCGAGGTGCTCGAAGCCACGGCTGCAGAGCTGCGCGCCTTGAAGGGTGGTGAGGTGAGGGTGGTGGTGGGCGACATCACCACGCCTGAAGGTCGGGCTGCGGCACTGGCCGCCTGCCCGCAGGTCGACATCCTCATCAACAACGCGGGGGGGCCGCCGCCGGGTGACTTTCGTGAGTGGGACCGCGAAGCGTGGATCAAGGCGCTAGACGCCAACATGCTCACCCCCATCGAGCTGATGAAGTCGGTGGTCGACCCGATGATGGGCCGCGGCTTCGGGCGCATCGTCAACATCACCTCGGCAGCGGTGAAGGCACCGATCGACATCCTCGGGCTCTCCAACGGTGCGCGCTCCGGCTTGACGGGCTTCACCGCGGGCCTCGCGCGCAAGACCGTGGTCAAGAACGTGACCATCAACAGCCTGCTGCCCGGCCCCTTCGACACCGACCGCCTGCGGGTCACCCTGCAGGGCGCAGCGAAGGCGAGCGGGCAGAGCATCGAAGCCATCGCCGATGTGCGCCGCCAGCAGAACCCGGCGCAGCGCTTCGGCACGGCCGAAGAGTTTGGCGCGGCCTGTGCGTTTCTGTGCAGCGTGCACGCCGGCTACATCACCGGCCAGAACCTGCTGATGGACGGCGGCGCCTACCCGGGCACGTTTTGACCCGACGCGCCGGACGAATCTGACGAGCCCGCCGAATCTGACGAGCCTGCCGGTCGCCGCAGGCGGCGCTCGATCACGCGAATGAGGTGCTCTTGCGTGAAGGGCTTGGGCACGTAGTCGTCCATGCCGGCGGCGAGGCAGGCTTCGACGTCGCCCTTCATTGCGTTGGCCGTCAGCGCGACGATGGGCAGGCGCTGCAAGTCGCCCACGCCCTGGTCGCGCTCGTGCTCGCGCAAGCGTGCGGTGGCTTCGAAGCCGTCGGTGCCGGGCATCAGGCAGTCCATCAGTACCAGGTCGAATTCACCGCTGAGGGCGGCCTTCACCGCCGCATCGCCATCGCCCACCACCTGTACCTGGTAGCCCGCCATGCGCAGCATCTGCGCCGCCACTTCCTGGTTCACCGGGTGGTCTTCTGCGAGCAGGATGCGTGCGCGCCGGCCAGGGGCCATAGGCTGCGGCTGTGGGGCGAGGGCGGGCGCCGCCGGGGCAACCGAGGCGGCCAGCAAGTCGATCAGCGCTCGCCGCAGCTCCAGCTTGCGCACCGGCTTGGAGAGCCAGCGCGCCAGGCCCAGGCGTGCCAGGCCTGCGCTCGGGATGTCGAGCCCGGCCGAGCTGAGCATCACGATCTTCAGCTCATCGAGCTTCGGCGTTGCGCGGATGCGCTCGCTCAGGGCCAGGCCATTCATGTCCGGCATGTGCACGTCGAGAATGGCGAGGTCGTGCACCACGGGGCGGTGCTGCAGCAGCTCTAGTGCCTGCAGGCCGCTGGTGGCGGTGTCCACCCGCAAACCCCAGGCGGTGAGTTGGTGGCGCAGGATGTCGAGGTTGGTGGCGTTGTCGTCAACCACCAGCACCTCCACACCGTGCAGCGCGGCGGCTTCGCGGTCGGTGAGCATGGGCGCCTCAGGCACCAGGCGCATGGGCAAGGAAAACCAGAAACGCGAGCCTTCGCCAAGCGTGCTTTCGAGCTGCAGCTTGCCGCCCATCATGGCCACCAACTGGCTTGAGATTGCAAGGCCCAGACCGGTGCCGCCGTGGCGGCGCGTGCGGCTGCCATCACCCTGCGTGAAGGCCTCAAACACCCGCACCTGATCGGGCAGTGAAATACCAGGCCCCGAGTCAGACACCGAGAACTCCACAAGCGCTGCGTGGTTGTGGGCCGCGCTCGACGCGGGCAGCTTGTTGACCGAAATCATCACGTGGCCGTGATCGGTGAACTTGAGCGCATTGCCGAGCAGGTTCATCAGCACTTGGCGCAGGCGGGCAGCGTCGCCATAGGCGCGTATGGGCAGGTCGGTACCCATCTGGCAGATCACCTCCAGGCCCTTGGCGTGTGCTTGCACGGCCAGCAGCTCGGCCACGTCGTAGGCCACCTCGCAGGGGTTGAATGGCAGCGACTCGACCTCGAACTTTCCCGACTCGATCTTCGAGAAATCAAGAATGTCGTTGATGACCCCCAGCAGCGCCTGGCCCGAGCGATGCGCGCTGTCGGCAAAGCGGCGCTGCTGGTCGTTGAGTGCTGTGCCCAGCAGCAGCTCGGTCATGCCCAGCACGCCATTCATGGGTGTGCGGATCTCGTGGCTCATGTTGGCGAGAAACTGCGATTTGGCCTGGCTGGCCAGCTCGGCTGCTTCCTTCGCGGCGTGCAGGTCAAACGCGTGGCGTGCCTTCTCGGCCGCTGACAGCTCCATTTGCAGGCGTATGCGAAAGCCGTAAAGCAGCATGCCCAGGGTGATCGCCGTCACCACGACCATGCTGATGATCTCAAGCGAGCGGTTGCGCTCGACCGAGTCGGCCAGCACGGTGAGTTGCGCCTTCTGAATGTTGCGGGCCGTCTGGCCGACGCTTCGAATGTTGTCTTGGATGTAGGCGTAGCTGCGATCGACCTCGGCCATGGTGCGGGCGGCCGCGTCTAGGCGCTGGCCGGCATAGTTCGTGAGCGTGAGCTCGGCCTGCTCGACCATGCGCTGGGTGGCCTGCTCGGTGCTGTCCAGCCCATGCAGCATCAGCTCGCGCTCGGCCTCGACCGTGTGGGTGCTGAAAAGTTTGCGCGATTGTGCGAGCCGCTCGGCGAAGAGAGTCTTGCCAGCCGCGAGCCGCTGGCGTTCGGCATCGGGCTTGCCGGAGGCGAAGACTTCGTTGGCCGGCGCGTTGACGTTGCCTGCCGCCTGGCGCAGATCGGACAGTGAGCCCAGGCGCTGGGCCCATTCGCGGTCGGCCACGATCGACTGGGCGAAGCTTGCGTTGGTCTGTATGGCCCGGTACTGATCGAGCGCGATCACCAGCAGGATCAGCACGGCGGCCACGCCGTACAAGAGCTGCCACGTGGCGCGGCGTGGCTTGTTGACAGGTGGAGGCGGCGCCGGCGATTTGGTTTGCATGGGCGTGGTCAAGCCTTGGCAGGTCGCGAAGTGACGAGGATACCCGCGGCGATGAGAACGAAAGCCGCCACGTGGTACCAATGCGGCGCTTCGCCCAGCCACGCCGCCGACATCACCGCGGCGAAGAGCGGCGTGAGGTTGTTGAAGAAGGCGGCAATGGCCGGCCCCACCGTGGCCACGCCAGTGCCCCAGAAGCGATAGGCCAGCACTGAGGGGCCGATGGCCACGTAGGCCAGTGCCACCACCACCCAGGGTGACCAGCGGATAGTCGCGGGGTTGATGGCAGCCTCGACACCCGCCGCAGCGCCTGCCCACGCGGCACCAAACAGCACCTGCACCAGCAGCAGCTCGGCCCAGCCCCAGTCGGGCCGCGCCTCGCCTCGCATGTGCGCCGGCGGGCGGGCGAGCATCCAGCTGTACACGGCCCACAACGCAATCGCCAACAGCATGACCAGGTCACCGGGCAAGAGGCGCAGGGCCATCAGCACCTCGGGCTGCCCGCGCGACAACACCAGCATCACCCCACACAGCGAGAGCAGTGCGCCCCACAGTTGGCGGCGCGTCGGGTGCTCGCCGTAGAACAGCGTGCCCATGCCCATCATCCACAGCGGCATGCTCGAAATGATGAGCGTGACGTTGATTGGCGTGGAGGTTTGCAGGGCCAGGTACTGCAGGCCGTTGAAGCAACCCACACCCAGAAAGCCGAGCAGCGCGAGGTAGGGCCAACGCTGGCGTATGTCTTGCGGGCGCTGCAAGAGGCGCCAGCCGAAGGGCAGCAGGATCACCAAGGCCAGCGCCCACCGCATGGCGCTCAGCGCCAGCGGCGGCACGCTGCCCACCAGCAGCCTGCCCACCACCGCGTTGCCGGCCCACAGCAGAGGCGGCAGGGTCAGCATGAGGGCGACACGGGGAGTGATGACGTGCGGTGAGCTCATCCCCCGAGTGTGCCGCGCTTCAGCAGGGCGGGCTCAGGGCTTGGGCAGGCTGCCCACCACGCCTTGCACGAACCAGCTCATGCCTGACAGCGTGGCGTCGTCCATCGTGCCTGAGGCCTGGCGCAGCGTGCCCGCGCTGTCGACCAGCCGGCCTGAGAAGGGGTGGAAGCGGCCGGCCACGATGTCGGCCTCGCGCGCCTTCACGAGCTGGGCCACATCGGTCGGCACCGAGGGCGAGAAGGGTGCCAGTGCCACGAAGCCGTCTTTCATGCCGCCCCACACCGGCTTGGGCCGCCACGTGCCCTTGATCACGGCCTCGGCCACTTGCGTGTAGTAGGCGCCCCATTGGTGCGTGATGGCCGTGAGCTGCGCATCGGGCGCATAGGCGCGCATGTCGCTCTGGTAGGAAATGACGTGCACGCCCTTGCTCTTGAAGTAGGCCTGTGCGGTCTGCGGCACGGCCGGAGAGCCGCTGTGGTTGGTCAACACGTCAGCGCCCTGGTTGATGAGCGACACGGCGGCTTCGCGCTCGCGCGGCGGGTCGAACCAGGTGTTGAGCCACAACACCTTCACTTGCGCCTGCGGGTTGGCCGCGCGCATGCCCAGCGTGAAAGCGTTGATGCCCTGGATCACCTCGGGCACCGGGAAGCCGGCCACATAGCCGGCCACCCCGCTCTTGCTCGTCTTGCCCGCCAGCAGGCCCGCGAGGTAGCGGCCCTCGTAGTAGCGCGCGTTGTAGGTGTTGACGTTCTTCGCGGTCTTGTAGCCGCCGGCGTGTTCGAAGGCGACATCGGGGTAGTCGCTGGCCACGCGCAGCGCGGGCTCCAGGTAGCCGAAGCTGGTGGCGAAGATGAGCCTGTGCCCGCGCGCTGCCAGGTCGCGCATCACGCGCTCCGAGTCAGCGCCTTCTGCCACGGCTTCGATGGCCGTAGTGCTCACCTGCTGGCCCAGTGCTTTCTCCATCGCCAGGCGGCCCTGGTTGTGCTGATAGCTCCAGCCGGCGTCGCCGATCGGGCTCACGAAGACGAAGCCCACTTTCAAAGGGGGTTTGGGCGGGGCCTGTGCGGTGGCAGAGTGAGCCGCGCAAGCGGCCAGCATCGCAGCCAATAGGCCGCGGGCGAGGTTTTTGAACATGGTGTTCCTCTACATGGCCTCTGGGTTGAAATGAAAACCGGCTGCGGAGGCACGCAACCGGTGGCGGGGGGTGGGGGATTGTCGCAGGCCTAGCGGCAGGCGCCTTGGGGCGGGCGGGCCCCACTCGTTTCATTCACGCGCACCAACACCGGATAGCGCGGCTTGATGGTGGCCGGCACGCCAATGGCGATCGAGTTCGACGGGACGTCGGTGATCACCACCGCATTGGCGCCGATCAGCACGTTGTCGCCTATGGTGATGCGGCCCAGCAGCTTGGCGCCCGAGCCGATGTCGACGTTGTTGCCGATCACCGGAGCGCAGGGCTCGCCTACGCGCTTCAGGCCCACCGACACGCCGTCGCGTATGCGGCAGTTGTCGCCAAATTTCGCATAGCCACTGACGATGATGCCGCCGAAGTGGTCGATAACGAAGTTGCGGCCGACCTCTGCCTCGCAGGGCAGGTCTATGCCCGTGATGATCTGCACCAGTTTGTGGGCGATCTTGTAGAGCAAGGAGAAGGCTTTGCGCAGCACAACGGGGCGTACGCGGTAGCGCCATCGCCCGAAGCGGTAAACCGCCATGGCCCAGAAGCCTTGCTGAGACCACCGCCCTTTGTAGGACCGCAAGTCGGCCCGGATGTTGTCGAACATGGTGGCAAGGATCGCAGGCCCAGGTGGACGCCTGAATCTAATCTGAATAAGGGAGTTAGAGCGTATCGCAGCTCATGTCACCACGCTGTAGGACGCGGCCGCAAATTGCCTCGGCGGCTGGCGCTTTTGCGATGCTCTGGTGCGTCAGAGGGCAGCGGCGAAAGCGCTCTCCAGGCGTGAGCGCCAAGCTTGCTTTTCGTCTGCCGAAGCGAAGCTGGCCTCGAAGCTGTTGAGCGCCAGCTGGTATGCGTGGCGCGCGTTGAGCTGGGGCAGCGCCTCGAAGGTCTCGATGAAATTCTGGTTCATGTAGCCGCCGAAGTAGGCGGGGTCGTCAGAGTTGACGGTCACGCACAGGCCTGCTTCCAGCAGAGTGGCGATGTTGTGCTCGGCCATCGTGTCGAACACGCGCAGCTTCACGTTGGACAATGGGCACACCGTGAGCGGCATGCGCGCGGCGGCCAGGCGCAGCACCAGGCGCGGGTCTTCTAAGCAGCGCACGCCGTGGTCGATGCGCTCCACCTTGAGCACATCAAGCGCGTCCCAGATGTAGTCGGGCGGGCCTTCTTCTCCGGCATGCGCCACCACATGCAGGCCAAGCGCACGGCAGCGCTCGAACACGCGGGCAAACTTCTCCGGGGGGTTGCCCCGCTCGCCGCTGTCCAGGCCCACGCCTACGAAATGCTGGCGGTAGGGCAGCGACTCTTCCAGCGTGGCGAATGCCGCCTCTTCGCTCAGGTGGCGCAGGAAGCACATGATCAGCAGCGCGCTCACGCCCAGCTCGCGCTGCGCTGTGCGGCAGGCACGTGTGAGGCCGTTGATCACGGTCTCGAAACTTACGCCGCGCTCGGTGTGGGTCTGTGGGTCGAAGAAGAGCTCTGCGTGCACCACCTGGTCGGCGGCCGCGCGGCGGAAGTAGGCCATGGTCATGTCGAAAAAGTCTTCTTCCTGGATCAACACACTGGCGCCGGCGTAATAGATGTCGAGAAAGCTCTGCAGGTCGGTGAAGGCGTAGGCCGCGCGCAGCGCATCGACGCTTGCAAAGGGGATGGACACCTTGTTGCGCTGCGCCAGCTCGAAGATCAGCTCGGGCTCGAGCGAGCCCTCTATGTGGATGTGCAACTCGGCCTTGGGCATGGCGCGCAGCAGTGCCGGCAGGCGCTCGCGCGGGATGGCGGCCAGGGATTCAGGGGCGGTAGAGGTCATCGTCAACACACTCCAAAGGTGATGCTGCGCTCGCCGAGGTAGCGGCGGTAGGCGGCCGAGCTTCGATCGGCGGCGCTGTGGACTTCGCTGCCGCTCAGAGGCAGGCACTTGGGGCTTTGCGATTCGAGCACGGGGCGATCTTGCATGAAGATCGTGTCTTGAAAGGCGCGCAACTCTTCGTCGCTCGAATCGAAATCGGTCACGGCCAGGCGAAACCACACGCGGCTGCGCTCGGGCTCCACGGGGCAGATGAACAGGCCGATCACGTCTTGGTAGCCGCCTTGCGCCTGCGGCAGCTTGGTGAGCTGCGCGGTGTAGGGGGCGGTGAGCTCGTAGCGGTAGGCCACCGTGCTGCCCTGCGCGGCCAGGCGGTTGCTCTGCGGTTGCCATGCCTCGCAGTCGTGGACGATGAAGCCGTGCGCCGTCAGGTCGACGCGATAGTCGACCAGCTCGGTGTGGCCGCGCTCGCCCAGCAAGCCGTCGTGCACGAAGCCGAAGTGCGCCAGGTCGAGAAAGTTTTCGACTATGCGTGGCGCGCTGGTCGCCACCTCGTACGGGCCGCACAACAGTTTGCGCAGGCGCGCGTCGTGCTCGGCGTCAAAGGCGGGCGGCAGGCTGTGGCTTGCCTGCAGTCGCACCCAGATCAGGCCGTGGGCTTCATGCGCTTCGTGCGTGCAGGCGCGGTGCGACGCAGGCGGCACGAAATGGGGCCTGGCGGGAATCAGCTGGCATGCCCCGTCGGCCGCGAACTGCCAGCCGTGGTACGGGCACTCCAACTGCGAGCCGGCATCAAGGTGCAACACGCGGCCCAGCGACAGCTTTGTGCCGCGGTGCGGGCAGCGGTCGGCCCAGGCATGAGCCCTGCCTGCCGCATCGCGCCAGAGCACCAGGTCTTGCGACAGCAGGCGTGCGGGCAGCGGCGCATCGGCCAGTGCTGCGCTGTCTGCCACCGGGTGCCAAAGCGTCGTTTCGATCATGGTTCAACAAATGTGGCAGAGGCCGCACGCGGCGGCCTCCGTGGTTGCTTGCGTCGCCGCTCGCTTACTTGGCGCCAGGCACCTTGCCTTCAACGCCCTTCACATAGAAGTTGACGCCGCCGAGGAATTTGTCGTCCGCGGTTTCATCTTTCTTGATCAGCAGCTTGCCATCATTCCCGGTGATGGGGCCCTTCCAGATGGCGAAGCTGCCATCCTTCAGGCCGGCCTTCACGGTCTCGACCTTGGTCTTGATGTCGGCTGGCACTTTGTCGGAGATCGACACGATGTCGATCGCCCCTTCTTTCACGCCCCACCACACGCTGCCAGTGGCCCACTTGCCGTCGAGCGCATCACCGGTGGCCTTGATGTAGTACGGCGCCCAGTTGATGATCGATGAGGCCAGGTGCGCTTCGGGGGAGTAGGCCGACATGTCGCTGTCCCAGCCGAAGGCGTACTTGCCGGCCTTGCCTGCTGCCTTGAGCACCGCAGACGAGTCGGTGTTCTGGAACAGCACGTCGGCGCCGCCGTTGATCAGCGACTGCGCGGCTTCGGTTTCCTTGGGCGGATCGAACCACTTGTTGACCCACACCACCTTGGTCTTGACCTTCGGGTTGACCGACTGCGCACCCAAGGTGAAGCTGTTGATGTTGCGAATCACCTCGGGGATGGGCACTGAGCCCACCACGCCCAGCGTGTTGGTCTTGGTCATGGCACCGGCAATGATGCCGGCCATGTAGGCGCCTTCATAGGTGCGGCTGTCGTAGGTGCGCATGTTCTCGGCCGTCTTGTAGCCGGTGGCGTGCTCGAACTTCACGTCTTTGGCTTCGGGGGCGACCTTGAGCATCGACTCCATGTAGCCGAAGGTGGTGCCGAAGATCAGCTTGTTGCCTTGGCCGATCATGTCGCGGAAGACGCGTTCGGCATCAGCGGCTTCGGGCACGTTTTCCACGAAACTCGTGACAACCTTGTCGCCGAATTGCTTCTCGACGGCCTTGCGGGCGTTGTCGTGCGCGTAGGTCCAGCCGCCGTCGCCCACCGGGCCGACGTAGGCAAAGGCCACCTTCAGCGGGGCAGGCTTGGCCGGTGCGGAAGCGGCCATCGGCGCCGGCGCAGCGGGAGCTGGCGCCTCTTCTTTCTTGCCGCAGCCCACCAGCGCGGCAGCCGCCGCGAGGGTGCTCCACCCTGCGATCTTCAGCAGGGTACGTTTGGATTTTTGGGTCATGTCTTCTCCAGATGAAAGTTCGTCATACGTCACCACGCACAGGATTTGGGCGCTGTGATCCAGCGCGCCTTGAATTATCAGCTCCCAGGAAAGAACGGCTTGCCCAGCGAGGCCGGCATGTTCACGCGTATCCAGGTGGCGTTGCGCGAGATCAGCACCAGCACCACGATGGTGGCGAGATAAGGCAGCATGGTCAGCAGTTGGCTTGAGATTTCTACGCCTTCGCCCTGCAGATAAAACTGAAGCATGGTCACGCCGCCGAACAGATAGGCACCGAGCAATACCCGTGCCGGCCGCCAGGTGGCAAAGGTGGTGAGGGCCAGCGCAATCCAGCCCTTGCCCGCCACCATGCCCTCGACCCACAACGGCGTGTAGACCACCGAGATGTAGGCGCCCGACAAGCCGCACAGGGCGCCGCCCACCATCACCGCCGCCAGGCGGATGCGCCGCACCGGGTAGCCCAGCGCGTGCGCCGATTCGGGTGATTCGCCTATCGCCCGCAGCACCAGGCCTGAGCGCGAGCGGTAGAGAAACCAGGCCAAGGCCAAGGTCAGCGCGATGGCGATGTAGACCATCGGGTGCTGGCGGAAGAAAGCCGGCCCGATGAACGGGATGTCGGCGAGACCAGGGATCTGGAACTGCAGCCGCTCGGGCAGCTTCTCTTGCGTGTACTTGATGCCTACGAAGGCTGAGAAGCCGGCACCGAAGAGGCTGAGCGCCAAGCCGGTGGCGTATTGATTGGTGTTGAGCCAGATCACCAGCAGGCCGAAGGCAGCGGCGAGCAGCGCACCCGCCACCGCGCCCGCCGCGAGGCCGGCCCATTCGTTGCCGGTGTGGATGGCCACGGCGAAACCGGCGATGGCGGCCACCAGCATCATCCCCTCGGCCCCCAGGTTGACGATGCCAGCGCGCTCGTTGATCAAGAGGCCCAGCGCGGCGAATGCGAGCACGGTGCCAGAGCTGAGCGTGGCGGCGAGCAGCAGGGCGAAGGCGTCCATCAGGTGCCTCCTTTCAAGATGGGCCGTGCGGCCACCCAGCGTATGCGGTAGAGGATGAGCGTGTCGCAGGCCAGCAGCGAAAACAGCAGCAGGCCCTGGAACACGCCAGTGAGAGATTTCGGCAGGCCCAGACGCGATTGCGCCAACTCACCGCCGATGTAGAACATGCTCATCAAGATCGACGAGAAGACGATGCCGACCGGGTGCAGCCGCCCAACGAAGGCCACGATGATGGCCGCGAAACCGTAGCCCGCCGGCACGTGCGGCGTGAGCTGGCCCAAGGGGCCGGCGGCTTCGAGCGCCCCCGCCAGGCCGGCCATGCCGCCCGACAGCAGCAGCGCCGTCCACAAAGCCTTGCGCGAAGAAAAGCCGGCGTAGCGCGCCGCGGCAGGCGCCAGGCCACCCACCTGCAGCTGGTAGCCCGAGTAGCTGCGGAACATGAACAACCACAACACCACCACCGAGCCCAACCCAATCAGCACGCCGATGTTGACGCGAAAGCCGGTGAAGAGTTTCGGCACTTGTGTGACGGGCAGGAAGCTGATGGTCTGCGGAAAGTTGTAGCCATTCGGGTCTTTCCAGGGCCCGTAGACCAGGTAGCTCAGCACCATCTCGGCCACGTAGACCAGCATCAGGCTGACCAGGATCTCGCTCGCGTTGGCTTTGTCGCGCAGCAGCGCCACGATGGCCGCCCACAGCATGCCGCCCAGCACGCCGGCCAGCAAAATCGGCAGCACGATCCAGCGGCTCGAATCCTTGTCGGCCATCATCGCCACGCCGCTTGCAAAGATGGCCCCAAGGATGAACTGGCCCTCGGCGCCGATGTTCCACACATTAGAGCGAAAGCACACCGCCAGGCCGAGGGCGATCAACAGCAGCGGCGTGGCCTTCATCGCCAGCTCGGTCAACGCGTACCAGCTCTTCACGGGCTCGACGAAGAAAGCCTGCAGGCCGTGCAACGGGTCTTTGCCGAGGATGACGAAGAGCACCACGCCGATCAGCACCGTGATGGCCAGCGCCAGCAGGGGCGACACCACCGACATCCACTTGCTGGGCTCGGGGCGGGCTTCAAGCTTGAGCATGGGCGGCCTTCTGAGTCTTGTTCTTGTCGTTGGCATCACCCCACAACCCCGACATCCATTCGCCGATCTGCGGCACGGTGGCTTCGCGAGTGGCGATGCCAGGCGACATGCGGCCTTGGGCGATCACCATCAGCCGGTCGCTGATCTCGAACAGCTCGTCGAGCTCTTCGCTCACCACCAACACCGCGCAGCCGGCGTCGCGCAGCTTGAGCAGCTCGCCGCGGATCTGCGCTGCCGCGCCCACGTCCACGCCCCAGGTGGGCTGCGACACGATCAGCAGTTTCGGGTTGGCGTCGATCTCTCGACCCACCAGAAACTTTTGCAGGTTGCCACCCGACAGGCTCTTGGCCGCCGCACCGGGGCCGCCGGTTTTCACGTTGAAGCGCTGGATGAGATGTTGAGCCAACTCGGTCACTTGCTGGGTGCGCAACCAGCCGCCGCGGCCCACGGCCTCGGTGCGCGTGAGCAAGGTGTTTTGTGCCAGCGAGAGCGGTGGCACCGCGCCGCGGCCCAGCCGCTCTTCCGGCACGAAGTGCAGGCCGGCCTGGCGCCGCACCTGCGGCGGCTTGTTGCCGATGGGGTTGCCGAAGAGCTCGATGGAGGCCGGCGCAGCGCGCGTGTCTTCGCCCGACAGCGCGGCCATCAGCTCTTGCTGGCCGTTGCCCGACACGCCGGCAATGCCGACGATCTCGCCGGCCTGCACGTCGAGTGAGATGCCTTGCAGCGTCATGCCGAACTGGTCGAGCTTGGGCAGGCTCAGGTTTTTTACGGCCAGCACCACACCGCCCAGCGTGGCCTGACTGTGCTGTAGCTGCGGTGGCTCGGCGCCGATCATCAGGCGCGACAGGCCGGCATTGGTTTCTTGCGTCGGGTCCACCTCGCCCGTGACCTTGCCGCCGCGCAGCACGGTGCAGTGGTGGCACAGCGCGCGTATCTCGTCGAGCTTGTGGCTGATGTAGAGGATGCTGCAGCCTTCGCTTGCCAGCTTGCGCAGCGTGACGAAGAGCGTTTCCACCGCCTGAGGCGTGAGCACCGAGGTGGGCTCGTCGAGTATCAGCAGCTTCGGTGCAGTCATGAGCGCGCGCACGATCTCCACGCGCTGGCGCTCGCCGACCGACAGCGTGTGCACCGGGCGCAGCGGCTCTACATCAAGGCCGTACTCTTTCGACACGCTGGTGATGCGCGCGATCACCTCGGCCAGCGTCAGCGTCTTGCCCAGGCCCAGCCACACGTTCTCGGCGGCGGTAAGGGTGTCGAACAGGCTGAAGTGCTGGAACACCATGCTGATGCCCAGGGCGCGCGCCTCGGCGGGGCTGCGCACCTGCACCGGTTGGCCGTTCCAGCGAATCTCGCCTTCATCGGGCCGCACCGCGCCGTAGATCATCTTCATCAGCGTCGACTTGCCGGCGCCGTTTTCGCCCAGCACCGCGTGGATCTCACCCGGCTTCACGCGCAGGCTCACCTGGTCGTTGGCCTTGACGGCGGGGTAGGTCTTGCTGAGCTTGATGAGTTCGAGGCGGAGCATGCTTGTCCTCAAGGCGCTTGCACATCACCAACCGCTCGGGCTGAGGTATCGAAGCCGCGCTCGGCTTGTGCATGCATGGGGCTTCGATACCTCAGCCTGAACGGGAGATGGTTCATGCCAACAGGTCATACAAGGCGCGCGCCACCACCTTGGTGGCACGCTTCAAGTCTTCAAGCACGAGGTGTTCGTCGGCGCGCTTGGCATTCGATTCGAGCACGGTGCGCGGCCCGGCGCCGTAGATCACGGCCGGTATGCCTTGCTCGCAGTACAGGCGCACGTCGGTGTACAGCGGTGTGCCTGAGGTGGGAAGGGGCTCGCCGAACACCGCCAGCCCGTGCTTTTGCAGTGCCTCCACCAGCGGCTTGTTGCCCGGCAGAGGCTGCAGCGCCCTCGCCAGCAGCAGGCGCTTGATGTCGACGGTGATGCCCGGCTGCAGCGCGGCGGCATCGGCAATCACCAGGCGGATGCTGGCTTCGACGGCGACCGGGTCTTCTTCGGGAATCATGCGGCGGTCTAGCTTCAGCACCACCTTGCCCGGCACGACATTGGTGTTGGTGCCGCCCTCGATGCGCCCCACGTTGAGGTACGGGTGGGTGATGCCCTTGACCCGGCTCGTCACCTGCTTGTACAGCCGGTTCTGCGCATACAGGGCGTTGAGGATCAGCGTGGCGGCCTGCAGCGCGTCGACCGCAGTGTCCGGCACCGCGGCGTGTCCCATCTTGCCGTGCACCGTGACTTCGAGCTGCAGGCAGCCGTTGTGTGCGGTGACGACCTGGTAGCTGAAGCCCGCGGCGATCAGCAGGTCGGGCTTCGTCAGCCCTTTCTCGAGCAGCCAGCCGGGGCCGAGCTCGCCGCCGAATTCCTCATCGTAGGTGAAGTGCAGCTCGACGCCGCCGCGCAGCGTTTCAGGCGACGTCGCACCGAAAGATTCCACCGCGCGTGTGGCGAAAGCGAAGGTCGAGAAATCGCACTTGCTGACCGCGGCGGCGCGGCCGTAGAGCCGGCCGTCGACGACCTCGCCGCCATAGGGCGGGTACGTCCAGCCCTCGCCCGGCGGGACGACGTCGCCGTGGGCATTGAGCGCGATCGTCGGCCCGCCCGCGCCCCAGCGGCGTCGCACGATCAGGTTGGTGATCGATTCGAGCCCCTGCGCCTTCACCGCGTCGGCCGGTACAGGGTGCGCCTCGGCTTCGTAGCCGAAGCCGCGCAACAACTCGACGGTGCGCGCGGCATGCGGTGCGTTGTTGCCGGGCGGCGTGTCGGTGGGCACTCGAACCAACTCTTGCAGAAAGCGCACTTGCTCGTCGAAGTGTGCATCGATCCAGGCGTCGAGCTTGTCGTGTGGGTTCATCTCGGGGCAGTCGTTGGGCCGGCCAGTTGTTCGAGAAGCTTGAAGAAGGCGCGCACCGCCAGCTCCGCGTCGTGGTTGCTGACGGCTTCGAGCGGGTTGTGGCTGATGCCGCTGTTGAGGCCGCGAACGAAGAGCATCGCCTGCGGCATGCATTCGTGCAGCTTCATCGCGTCGTGGCCGGCGCCGCTGGGCATGCGCTGCAGCGGCAGGCCAAGTGCAGACACCGCGAGCTCCCAGCGCTGCTGCCAGGCCGCATCGCTCGGCGCCGCGGCCGCGCGCATCGTTTCTTCGAGCTTGAAATGCAGGCCGCGGCGTTCGCAGATGCGTTGCAGTTCGGCGCGCACGTCGTCGGCGCACGCGTCGCGCACGCCGTCGGTCGTCGCGCGGATGTCCAGGCTGAACCGGCAACGCCCCGGCACGACATTGATCGAGCCGTTGGGCACTTCGAGCATGCCGACGGTGGCCACCAAATGGGGCAGCGCGCTGCCGCGCTGCTCGACATACAGCGCGAGTTCGGCAGCGGCGGTGGCCGCGTCGCGACGGCGGCCCATCGGCGTGGTGCCGGCATGGCTGGCCATGCCGACGATCTCGCCGAGCAAGCGTACGCTGCCATTGATCGAGGTCACGATGCCCAGCGGCAGGTCGAGCTCGTTCAACACCGGGCCCTGCTCGATGTGCACCTCGACGAAGCCGAGATAGCGCGATGGATCGCGCTCGATCTGGGAGATGTCGTCGATGCACAGGCCCGCGTGCTGCATCGCCTCGCGCATCGTCACGCCATCGGCGTCGCGCTGGTCGAGCCAGGCGCGGTCGAAGTGACCGGTGAGCGCGCCCGAGCCGAGGAAGGTCGCCTTGTAGCGCTGGCCCTCCTCTTCGGCGAAGCCGATCACCTCGATGCCGAAGGGCAGGCGCCGGCCGCTGCGTTTGAGCTGCTGCACGCAGGCCATCGGCACGAAGATGCCCAGCCGCCCGTCGTACTTGCCGCCGTTGCGCACGGTGTCGTAGTGGGAGCCTGTCAGCAGGCTTCGGCTGCCGACAGGTCCCACGGGGCGTAACGAGCCCGACCCTTCCCCAACCCTCCCCTGTCCAGGGGAGGGCTTGCGCATGCCAGCGTCAGCGGCTTCGGCCTCACCCCAATACACGCCGACGACATTGCCCACCGCGTCGATCCCGACCTCGTCGAACCCGCAGTCCGCACGCATCCAGTGCGCGAGTTGCTGCGCGCAGGCGCGGTGCGCGTCGGTCAGGTAGGTGACGGTCAGCTCGCCACGCTCGGCGTAGCCGGGGTCGCTGTGCACCGCCAGGCGCTCGGCCCAGTCCCACACCAGGTTGCCGAGTTCGGGCGACTCGCCGAACTTGTCGGCCAGCCTCAGCTCGGCGATGCGGTGAATGTTGCGCAGCGCTTCGGCGAACTCGAAGTCCGGGTGGTGGTCGAGCCGCCGTGCGAAGGTGGCGATGATCTCGGCCTTCGGCAGCCCCTGCCCGCGCGGCCCGCGCACCGCGAGGATGAAGGGGAAACCGAACCTGGCGTTGTAGTCGGCATTGAGTTGCTGGATGCGCGCGAGCTCGGCCGGCGTGCAGTGGGTCAGCCCGGCGCGGCCTTGTTCGTCGGTCGACTCGGCCGTCAACGACTGGCTGACCATCGCCTTGCCGGCCAGTTCAGGATGGGCCCGGATCAGTGCGAGCTGGCGTTCTCGCCCCGCTTCGCGAACCGCGTCGACGAGCGCGAGCTTCAACTTCGACAGGCTCGCGAAGGGCCGTCGTGCCATCGCAGCTTCGACGACCCAGGGTGAATCTTCGTAGGTGCCGGCGAGCAGTGCCGCAGCCTCGTCGGTGCTCGCGGTGTTGATGCGATCCAGGCCGAGGCTCATGGCCTTTACTCCCAAACGAAGGCAGTGCCGGCATCGAAGGGATGCACGGACTTCCAGTGGCGCGCGATCTCGACGCGGCGTGCGATCCAGACCCGGTCGTGGGCCTGCACATGGTCGAGAAAGCGCTGCAAGCCGCGCAGCCGGCCCGGCCGCCCGAGCAGGCGGCAGTGCATGCCGATGCTCATCATGCTGGGCCGCACGGCACCCTCGGCGTAATGCACATCGAACGCGTCGCGCAGATAAGTGAAGAAATCGTCGCCCTGCGAAAAACCCTGCGGCAAGGCGAAGCGCATGTCGTTGCAGTCGAGCGTGTAGGGCACGACGAGGTGCGGCGCCAGGCTGCCGTCGCTCTTGCGCACTTGCAACCACAGCGGCAGGTCGTCGCCGTAGTAGTCACTGTCGTACTCGAAGCCGCCGTGGTCGGCGACCAGGCGGCGTGTCGCGGGGCTGTCGCGGCCGGTGTACCAGCCGAGCGCGCGCTGGCCGGCGAGGCCTTCGATGGCGGCCATGGCGCGTTGCAAGTGCTCGCGCTCGGTGGCCTCGTCGACGTTCTGGTACGAGATCCAGCGCCAGCCGTGGCAGGCGATCTCGTGGCCCAGCTCTACGAAGGCCGCCGTGACCTCGGGGCAGCGCTCCAGAGCCATTGCGACACCGAAGACCGTGAGCGGCAGGCCGCGGCGCTCGAACTCTCGCAGCAGGCGCCAGACGCCCACACGCGACCCGTACTCGTAGAGGCTCTCCATGCTCAGGTGCCGCGCGGCGAAGGCCGGCGGATTGAACATCTCGGACAGGAACTGTTCGCTGCCGGCGTCGCCGTGCAAGACCGAGTTCTCGCCGCCCTCCTCGTAATTGAGGACGAACTGCAGCGCGACGCGGGCCCGGCCGGGCCACTGCGGATGCGGCGCTTCGCGGCCGTGCCCGCGCAGGTCGCGGGGGTAACGAGCGGCGGGCGCGGCGGCGGGAGAAGGCATCACGGCAAAGTCTAGTTCAGCAGATGCGGCAAGAATGCAGCATGGACGCCTACCTGCTCGACTGGGCCAACCTGCTGCTGCGCTGGGCCCATGTGATCGTCGCGATCGCGTGGATCGGCTCGTCGTTCTACTTCGTCTTCCTCGACAACAGCCTGACGGCGCCGACCGCGCCCGAGCTCGTCGACAAAGGCGTCAGCGGCGAGCTCTGGGCCGTGCACGGCGGCGGCTTCTACCACCCGCAGAAGTACCAGCTCGCACCGAAGCAGTTGCCGGCGCATCTTCACTGGTTCTATTGGGAAAGCTACAGCACCTGGCTGACCGGCTTCGCCCTCTTCACGGTGATGTACCTCTTCAATGCCGGCACCTTTCTGGTCGACAAGAGCGTGCACGACTGGTCGGCCGGCGCGGCCGTCGCGGCCTCGCTCGGCTTCCTCGTGGCCTGCTGGTTCGTCTACGATCTGATCTGCCGCGCCTTCGGCCAAAAGAAGCACGGCGACCTGATCGTCGGCCTGGGCGTACTGGCCTTCGTCGCCTTCGCGAAAAGCTGGCAGGCCAGCCAGGACGCGAAGGCGACGAAGGCCAGTACGCCCAGGCCGACGATCAGGTCGCCGTGCTTCTTTTGGCCGAAGGCGCGGCAGATCAGAT